>NZ_FOKZ01000028.1 GCF_900112285.1 Polaromonas sp. OV174
ACGCCAAAAGTCTGGCGAACGTTGGACAAATGGTTGCGCCACCGCCTGAGGGCGATCCAGCTGTGGCATTGGAAGCGGCCGAGGACGATTTACCGGGGGCTTAAGGCGATGGGTGCCAGCGAAGACGTTGCCAAGCAGGTGGCGGGAAACTGCCACCGTTGGTGGCGCAACAGCAATGGGGTCATCAAGATCGTGCTGACGATTGCGTACTTCAATGGGCTGGGGGTGCCAAGACTGTCCTGACCTCAAGCGCTCGAACCGCCCGGTGCGGACCCGCATGCCGGGTGGTGTGGCAGGGGTGCCTCCAAGAATGGAGGCCCCCTATGCCGATCATGCTATGAATACGATAGCTGTTTGCGCACTATCCACGGCCGAAATAGGCTTTTTCTATCAAAATTCTGATAGTTCGCACCAGCGCCCTGGCCCTGGCCGGTGTTGGTGTACCCGCAGCACCTGCACGCGCCATGCCTTAGCCCGAACTGACAAGTTCGTGAGGTCCAGACCCAGGCAAGATCCGGTAGCAGGCGCACAAATGCGTATTCCGTTCTAGTTGATCATCCGTGCCGGTAATCGTTGACCAGTAACCCCAAAAATTCTGGTGTTGTCCATGTGGAGCGGTGACGCACACGGCTCGAGCACGACAGAGCGAATTGGTTCTATCGGCCAGGAGCTGACATTAAGTGCTGCGGCAAAGCCAGACTGGAAGCGGTGGGCAATCCCCTCGCGCGGATAACGAGGTGAGCGCACAACCACGCAGCAGCGTTGGACCACGCACGTGTCATACTGTTTTGCGGTGCAGATTCAATTCGTCTATGGAAGATTTTTGCGCATGACTGTTCAGCTTCGCATCGTTCGCCCAGTCAGTTCCGTGGAGCGCTCGCTCGCCATGTATTGCGATGGCCTCGGCCTGCGTGAACTCGACCGGTTTGTAGACCACCAAGGGTTTGATGCGGCAATACTTGGGTTTCCTGGCTTGTCGTACCACTTCGCGTTCACGCACTGCCGCGACCATCCGGTAATTCCGGCTCCAACAGTAGATGACCTTGCCGTCTTCTATATACCGGACCTTGCGGAATGGCAGCGCCTATCCGGAGCCATGCTTGCCGCCGGATTCACCGAGGTCTCCTCCTTCAATCCGTATTGGCAACGCCGCGGTCGCACGTTTGCCGATTTCGATGGCTACCGCGTTGTGCTTCAGCAGGCGGCGTGGGAGCGCAATGAAGTGTGCTGTAGCGCCCCCAGCTGAAGCTCACGCAGTTCTGTCCCGGACGCCTGAGTGCGGCCAGAACCGGACGTTCAGCCATCTGGCAGAGTGCGGCCAAAATCGGACATTCCACGATGCCCCCGAGTCAGCCTACTTGAGGCAAATATCCCTTATGAATCTCAATGAACTAGGAATAGCAACGTCCTCAACTAGAGAGATATTCGGCTCGCGTGTGCAGTACGCATGTTCGCAGGATGAGCAGCAACTGGATGCATTCCTTGCTCACATGCCCCCAGGCGTTCAGATTCTGATTCCTGAGCCCGGCGGTGCGGAGTGTTGGCTAGAGGCCAGGAGAGACGGGCGGGGATACCACATCAAACGTGGCTGCCATGGTGCGCATGGCACTTGGCGAAGCGCCACTTTTGAAGAGGTGCGTTCTTGGCTCCGTCCTGGATTGGAGGTACCGGAATGATGGTCAATGATTATCAGCATCTGCACACAAAGCAATAAATAGTCATTGGCAGCAGCCATTTCTCAACTGCGCTGAAAAGCGCTGGCAAAGGCCGGTAGCATCACGCTATCGGCCTTTTTTGTGATGCTATAAAAACAATAGCTGCTTGCGCCTGATTCATATGCGCTACAGGCCTATTTCTCTTAAAAATTACTGAAAATCCAATCCATGGCTCCGTACACCTTTCTTTGGCACGACTACGAAACCTTCGGCCTCAATACCCGGCGCGAACGGCCGGCGCAGTTTGCCGGCATTCGCACCGATGCCGAGCTGAACGAGGTCGGCGAGCCCTTGATGATTTATTGCCAGCCCGCCAATGACTATCTGCCAGATCCAGCCTCCTGCCTGATCACCGGTATCACGCCGCAGCATTGTCTGCAGCACGGTGTGGCCGAGCACTCCTTTGCCGCGCAGATCGAGCAGTTGCTGGCTCAGCCCGGCACCATAGGCGTGGGCTACAACACCATACGCTTCGATGACGAGGTGACGCGCTTCATGTTCTGGCGCAACCTGATCGATCCCTATGCGCGCGAGTGGCAAAACGACTGCGGACGCTGGGACTTGCTCGACGTGGTGCGCATGGCTTACGCCTTGCGGCCCGAGGGCATCGTCTGGCCGACCAAGGAAGACGGCAAGCCCAGCTTCAAGCTCGAAGACCTGGCGCGCGCCAACGGCCTGCTGCATGAGGCCGCGCACGATGCGCTGTCCGACGTGCGCGCCACCATCGCGTTGGCGCGGCTGATCCGCACCGCGCAGCCCAAACTGTTTGATTTTTGCCTGGGTCTGCACAAAAAAGACCGTGTCGCCGCCGAGTTGGGCCTGCCCGCAAGTCGCATGACGGCCAGGCCGTTTTTACATGTTTCGGGGATGTTTGCGTCCGAGCGCGGCTGTCTGGCTGTGATGTGGCCGCTGGCCACGCATCCGACCAATAAAAACGAGCTGCTGGCCTGGGACTTGGCGCACGACCCTAGTGAGCTGGCAATGCTGGATGTGGCCACGCTGCGCCAGCGTCTGTTCAGCAAATCAGCCGAACTGCCAGAAGGCGTGACCCGGCTGCCGATGAAATCGGTACACCTCAACAAGTCGCCCATGGTGGTGCGCAACCTCAACACGCTCACGCCGCAAATGGCGGCGCGCTGGGGCGTGGACATGGCCGCCGCAATGCAAAACGCGGAGAAGGCCGCCGGCCTGCCCGACATGAGCGCGCTCTGGCCCGAGGTGTTTCATCGCCCCCAAGAGGGCACGCCCGATGTGGACGAAGACCTGTACGGCGGCTTCATAGGCAATAGCGATCGCCGGCGCCTCAACCAGTTGCGAGCCTTGTCGCCCGCCGAAATGGCGCACAACCGCACCGGCTTTGACGACGACCGCCTGGGGGAGCTGCTGTTTCGCTATCGCGCCCGCAACTTTCCCGAAACCCTGACGCCCGAAGAAGCGCAACGCTGGGAGGCGCACCGCGTGGCGCGTCTGCTGGAAGGCGAGGGCGGTGCCCGCGGCGTGGATGCGCTGTTTGCCGAGATCGACACGCTGCAAGAAGGCGCCGACGAGCGTGGCGAAGCGATTCTGGGCGCGCTCTATGACTATGCCGAGGCGATTGCGCCTGAGCTGTAATTCCAGTTCACCTAGGATGTGGGATTAGGCGCCCCGGTGCCAGCGGACGCCGAGGTCGTGCTTCAAATTGCCGTTTGGCCGCTTAGTGGCCCAGGATTTTCGATAGGAAATCCTTGCTGCGTTCGCTTTGCGGATGGTTGAAGAAATCGTTTGGATTGTTTTGCTCGACGATCTGCCCCTGATCCATAAAGATCACGCGATCGGCGACAGCTTTGGCAAAGCCCATTTCATGCGTGACGCAGATCATGGTGATGCCCTGATCCGCCATCTCCACAATCACGTCAAGCACCTCCTTGATCATTTCCGGGTCCAGCGCCGAAGTGGGTTCGTCAAACAGCATGATCTTGGGTGTCAGACAAAGCGCCCGTGCAATGGCCACGCGCTGCTGCTGGCCGCCGGAGAGCTGCAACGGGTATTTGTTGGCTTGCTCGGCGATGCGCACGCGTTCCAGTTGCTGCATGGCCTTTTCCGTGGCCTCTTTTTTAGGCAACTTGCCCACCCACATCGGCGAGAGAGTCAGATTTTCCAGCACCGTCAGGTGGGGAAACAGGTTGAATTGCTGAAACACCATGCCGACTTTTTTGCGCACCTGGTCAATCGCCTTGACATCGTCCATCAGCTCCACGCCGTCGACCATTAGCCGTCCTTGCTGGTGCTCTTCGAGCCGGTTGATGCAGCGTATCAGCGTGGACTTGCCAGAGCCGGAAGGGCCACAAACCACGATGCGTTCACTAGGGGCCACTTGCAGGTCGATGTCGCGCAACACATGGAAGTTGTTGCCGTACCACTTATTGACTTTTTCGAAGGAGATGATGGGTTCAGACATGGACGGTATGGAGGTTGGTGGCTGGCGACCTGGCGGTGCTTAGCGCAGCTTGCTTTTGTTGACCTGCTTTTCGACCCACTGGCTGTAGCGTGACATCGAGAAGCAGAAGACGAAGTAAATCAGGGCAATGAAAAGATAGCCTTGCAGCTTGAACGGCTTCCAGTCGGCATCGGCGTTGATGGCCATGTCAAGTGCGCCTGTGAGCTCGTAGAGGCTCACGATGCTGACCAAGGAAGTGTCCTTGAAAATGGAAATAAAGCTATTCACGATGTTGGGAACCACCATGGCCAGCGCTTGCGGCAGAACAATCTTGCGCTGGGTTTGCCAGTACGACAGCCCTATGGTCGCCGCGGCCTCGATCTGGCCTTTGGGGATGGCCTGCAGGCCGCCGCGTATGACCTCTGCCAGGTAGGCCGCGGAAAACAAGGTGATGCCTACCAGCACGCGCAGCAGGACATCGATGGTCATGCCCTCAGGCATGAACAGCGGAAACATGAAGGAGGCCATGAAGAGCACTGAAATCAGCGGCACGCCGCGAATCAGCTCCACATAAATGGTGCAGAAAACCCGTATGGCGGGCAGGTTGGAGCGACGCCCCAGCGCCACCACCAGGGCAATCGGAAACGCCATCACGATGGACAGGGTGGACAGCAGTATGGTCAGCGGCAGGCCGCCCCAGCGGTCTGTGGGCACCTTGCTCAGGCCCAGCACATTGCCGTACATCAGCACAAAAAAGACCGTCAGCATCACTATCCACAGTCCTGGCAGCCAGGGCTTCCAGAAAGACCGCATGCAACTGGCCACCAGCATGGCCAGCATCAGCAGCGTGGCGACCAGCGGACGCCATTGCTGCTCAAAGGGGTAGCGGCCAAAAATGATGAGCCGGTATTTTTCGGCGACCACGCCCCAGCAGGCACCGGCCCCCTCGGCCGCTCGGCAGGCCTTGAGGTCGGGTAGCCAGACCGCGCTGAACAGCGACCAGTTGAGAATTTGCGGCACAAACCATAGCAGGAGGCCTCCCAGGATGACGGTGGCGGTCGCGGTTTTCCAGTCGCCAAACAGGTTCAGGCGCAGCCAGCTCAGCAGGCCTCCGGTATTGGTGGGGGCGGGGCGAGGGGCAATGAGGTGATAGGGTGGTGCGCTCATGATGCAGGTTTCCAATCAACGTTCTTGGATGGCAACGCGTGCGTTGTACCAATTCATCAGTACCGCCGTGAGCAGCGACAGGCTGAGGTAGACCGCCATCAAAATGACAATGCATTCAACGGCACGTCCGGTTTGGTTCATGGCGGTGTTGGCAATTGAGACGATGTCGGGATAGCCAATGGCCACGGCCAGGGAGGAGTTCTTGGTCAGATTCAAATACTGATTGGTCAGCGGCGGAATGATCACGCGCAAGGCCTGGGGCAGCATCACCAATCGGATTTCCAGGCCAGGATCCAGGCCGAGCGCGGCGGCGGCTTCGGCCTGACCGGCGGGCACCGAGGCAATACCGGCGCGCACCACCTCGGCAATAAAGGCGGCGGTGTAAATCGTCAGCCCCATCAGGATGGCCAGAAATTCCGGGGTGAGGGCGCCGCCGTTTTCCACCGCGAACTCGCCCTTGACCGGCAGGTCCATGGCAGTGGGTGCGCCCCCCAGCAGCCAGCCCAAAACCCCGCTTGCCAGAACGATAGCCAGGGGTGCCCAGAACATGCTTGGGGGCTTGCCCGTGGCTTCAAACCGTTGCCTGGCCCAGCGGCGATAGACCCAGGCCAGGGCCATGCCCGCGACCAGACCTGCGGCCGCCCAAGCCTGGCCTGCTTCCCAGATGGGGATGGGGAAATTCACGCCGCCCTTGCTCAGAAAGAAAGGACCGACTTTCCAGGCCTCATGAATCGACGGGAATATCTCGGTCAGCACCAAGTACCACATCAGCAACTGAAGCAGAACCGGAATGTTGCGGAAACACTCGACGTAAGCCTTGCACAGTCCCCGTACAAGGGCGTTGCGGGAAAACCGGCCCACGCCAATGAGCGTACCCAGAACGGTCGCGGCAATGATGCCGGCCACGGCAACGCGCAAAGTATTGGTGATACCGACCAGAAAGGCGCGCCAGTAATTTTCTGAGGAATCAAAAGGGAAAAGGCTCTCGCCAATCGAGAAGCCGGCCGGCTGGTTTAAGAAGTCGAATCCACTTTGAATGCCGCGGACCCGCATGTTGTACAGCGTGTTGCCAACAAGGAACCAGACCGTCAGCCCTATCAGTGCTATGGCAATGATCTGGTAGACCAAGCCTCTGAAGGCTTGGCTGCGCCAGGACCAGCTACTTTTCTTGGGTGGGCTTTTAGGTGACATGGAAGCCTCTGTTGGGGGATTCACGACTCAGCGTTGCAACCCAGAATGGGGAGGGTGACGGCGCCAGGGCCGACGTGCGTTTGCGCAAACCGCTGGTGCCTTGCAGGCAAGACACCAGCGACGTAACGCTCAAGGGCGCAGCAGTAGGCTCAGCGGATGGGCAGGGCGTACATCAAGCCCCCCTTGTTCCACTGGTTGTTGATACCGCGCGGCAGGCCCAGGGCCGAGTTGGGGCCAACATTGCGCTCGAAAATCTCACCATAGTTGCCGGTGGCCTTGATGGCACGGGCCATCCAGTCCTTATCCAGCCCCAGCAGCTTGCCGGAGTCTTCGCCGCTGCCCAAAATGCGCTTGACGACTGGGTCCTGGCTGCTGGTTTTGAGTTGATCAACCTGAGCCTGGGTGATACCGTATTCCTCGGACTCGATGAGTCCGTAGATGACCCACTTGACGATGGCAAACCACTCGTCGTCGCCACGGCGCACCAGGGGGCCCAAGGGCTCCTTGGAAATCAGGTCGGGGAGAATGACGTGATCCGCTGGTGTGGTGGCTACCTTGTTGCGAATCGACGCCAGTCCCGAGGCGTCGGTGGTGTAGGAAATGCAGCGACCGGCAAAGTAGGCCGCGGTGGCCGCTTCTTCCTTTTCAAACACCACGGTCTTGATGTTTAGGTTGTTGGCCTTGGAATAGTCGGTCAGGTTTTTCTCGGTAGTGGTGCCAGATTGCACGCACACCGTTTGATTCTTGAACTGTTTTGCCGATTTGATGTTGCTCTTTTTGGTAACGATGAAACCCTGGCCGTCGTAATAGGTCACAACGGTGTCATTCAGGCCCAGCGAGGCGTCGCGGGTGAGCGTGAATGTCGTGTTACGTGAAAGCACATCAATCTCGCCCGACTGCAGCGCGGTAAAGCGCTGCTGCGCCGTCAATGGCACATATTTCACCTTCTCGGAATCACCCAGGACTGCCGCCGCTATGGCTCGGCAAACATCAACGTCCAGGCCCGCCCACTTACCTGCTGAGTCCGCTGCGGAAAAACCTGCGAGGCCGGTATGGACACCACACACGACTTGGCCTTTGGCCTTGATCGCGTCAAGTGTCTTACCCGCCATCGCGGGTGCCGCCGCCATCAAACCGGTTGTCGCCAGCGCCACAGCAAGCCATTGTTGGGTGAACTTTTTCATGGGTGATGCGTCCTATTTAAAGGGTGAATGAACCATGTCTGAGGCTGGCGGAAGTGCCGTTGCCACAAAACATCGGGCGATGGTGCGCCGAAAAAACACGGTGGGCTATCAGGGCTGACCCTGAGGCTGCATCCCGACAATGCCGGTATGTCTCAAGCCCAGCATGGGGCGAGTGGTGCTCAGTTTTTTGCCAATTCAGGCGGCGGCGGAAGAGACGCTGACAGTTTGCAGCGCGCTGCTCAGCCATAAGTGGCCCCATGCGGCGCCATCGGTTTCGGGCGGAATGCCGCTACTGGCGTCATGACACCAAATTTCGCCGAGGCGCTGGCCGCCCAGGTCTTGTAGCGCAGTGTCAAATTGCTTGCCGCCAAAGCAGAATGTCTGCGGATAGCAACTGTCCCCCAGGGCCATCACGCCATAGCGCACATGACCAAGGTATTGTGGTTGTGCGCTCAGCGACTCAAAAAGTGTCCGGGCGTTGTCTGGCACATCGCCCGAGCCGTAAGTAGAGCTGCAGATAAGGTAAAGCGTATTGGCAACTTTTCCGGCCTCAAAGATGCCAATATCAAGGTCATCCATCAGCGTAACCTCGATGTCACCGACCAGGTCTGAGCAGGCCAGTTGGACGGCTTGCGCCACGGAGTTGGCGGTGCTGCTCATGGTGCCTACGAGTATGGTCAGTTTCATCGAAGTCTGTGTGGGAAAAGGGCGTCCGGGGAATGAAGCTGAATTTTAATAAAGCTTGCGCCGGGATAGGGGGCTAAGACGGGTTCTTATTTCGCGATCAGCGCCCCCCGCTCGCTAAGCAGTTCGCGCAACAGCGAGCGGTGGCAGTGGGCCTCGTCCGCGCAGTAACAACCGATCGAAAAGTGGGCGTGGTGCGATAGGGCCGCCAGCAGGTCCAGGCTGCGACTGGCGTCCGGTTCGTGCATTTCGGCGCGGAATTTTCGTAGAAACTCAGCCCAGGCCACGGCGTCATGATTTGTCTGGGCGGCTTGTGCCAGCTTCATGGTGTCGGCGTGTGGCGCAAGATTTGGATACCACACGTCGTACCAGTTTTGCGACGCAAATTCGGCTTTCGGGACGCCACGTGGTGGCCGGCGCACAGTACCGATGCGTAGCCCCTCTTGAGTACTTCTGGGCGTGCCCAGCCTGATGATGCTCACTGCCATTTTTTACTCCTTCTTTCATTGAAATCTACCGCTTTTGTGACATCCCAGCCAGAGAGCCGCTGTGCAGTGCCAATGATCCCAGTTACAGGGGTGTGGCAGGCCTTGGCTATGGGGCTGGCGGCATAGGCACTAAAAAATTTTGACAAAAGAATAGAAGAATTTGCACGGTAACGTGCATTTGGTGTTTTGAGCGGTTAGAATAATGATCTTCGGAGTGTGGCGCAGTCTGGTAGCGCACCTGGTTTGGGACCAGGGGGTCCAAGGTTCGAATCCTTGTACTCCGACCAACAATAAATAAAAAAAGCCCACTATGTGGGCTTTTTTTATATCTGTCCGTAGCTCAGTTGGATAGAGCATCAGCCTTCTAAGCTGAGGGTCGGGGGTTCGATCCCCTCCGGACAGGCCAAGCCGTCATTTCATAAAGTCTCAGAACCCGCATGTTTATTGGTATGGCGGGTTTTTTGTTGTCTCAGGCCATTTCACCTAATACCATGAGATACCGTCAAAAATACGGTATCTGTGATGGTATCTCACGGTACCTCAAACAGAGATACCGTTAAAGGGGCATCAATGGCATTGGCAGATACCTTTGTGAGGCCGGTAAAGCACACCGGCAAACCTGCTGACGACAAGCACACCGACGGCGGCGGCATGTACCTGCTGGTGAAGGCGGGCGGCAAGTACTGGCGCATGGATTACGCCCACGCAGAGAAGCGCAAGACCCTAGCCCTGGGCGTGTACCCGGCGGTATCGCTGGCCAAGGCCCGGCAGCGGCGCGACAAGGCCCGTGAGTTGCTGGCGGACGGCATCGACCCCAGCGCAGCCAAGCGGGAAGAAAAGCAGTCTACGGCGGTGGCGGCGGCCAACACTTCGAGCTGGTGGCGCGTGAGTTCCACAAGAGCATGGGCGACGCCTGGTCAACCAGCTACGCCGAAAAGTGGCTCAGGGGGCTGGAGAAAGACCTGTTTCTTTATCTTGGCGCGTTGCCGCTGGCAACCATCACGGCACCCGTTCTGCTGGATGCCTTGCGCCGGGTTGAAAAGCGGGGAATCTCCCTGAAGCGGCAAGTCTTCAGCGTGATCGCCATCTTGTGGGTCAACACCCGGTGGCTGCTCACATGCACCACGGTGGTGAGGTGGAAAAAGCCTCGGGCTATCAGGATGTAGGTGGGTACTGCGCTCAGATCGGATTGGCGCGCGTGATAGCCAGCTTGGCGCAGTAGGTAGGGATAGATCGTTTGCCCAGCCGCACGTTTACTGGTGCCTGGCTGGGGCGCCAAAGCCTAAACGCCCATGTGAAGTATGTGTATACTGATTTGACTCCGCCCAACGTGGATACTCTCACGGTCCAGTTAATCATCCCGTATGCGCCCCATGAAGTGGGTTCCAGATGCAGCTCGTCAATGTGCGTAGATCTGCATTGCTGATGGGTCGGGACAGTAGTAGACCGCGCCGGCTCATGCTCAGCAACTTGGCCTGGCGTAGGATGGGACATTGGTTGCTACGGCCGATCATCGCTTTGCACTCAGCAATCTCGCCTTGGTGAGCGGGCCCTCTAAAAAAACACTCTCCTGTGTTAGCTGGGCGATCTTGGCGTGCAGCGGTGCAAGGTCCACCGGCTCGGCTGCTTTTACGCCACCACCGAGTGCATCGCTCATATGCTCAAGCAATTGCCGCTTCCATTCGGTGATCTGGTTGGGGGCAGCTCGAACTACTTGCACGGCTCGACCAATGCCCTGGTCTTCGCGCAATGCGGCCAAAGCCACCCTGGCCTTGAATGCGGGACTGTGCGTGTGGCGGGTGTACCGCGCTAATTTCTTGGCCATGACAGCCTGTTTCTTGCCGGACTACGTTGGGCCCAGCGTAATACCCAGAGTTTCCATTTATAGCGTTGTTCGGATTTGCGGGGCACTTCTGACTTGCGCTACGCGGACGTTCTAATGGGTAAGGGAAATACGCTCCTCATGAAAATCACTGTGTGTGGCGGTTCAGTTTTTTGTAGTTGATTGATTGGCCAAATGAGCTATATACTGATTTCGTACCTATGCGTTTGGTTGCAGTTTTTTCAGGGGATATGCTTTGAAAAATTTTTCTATCACTATAGAAACCACATTTCGTTGGGTCGCGCAGGGGGCATTAATCAGTCTGCTCGCTGCATGTGCCGGTTACTCGACCAACTATCCACCCGCACCGGCTGCCGCGGCCACTCAGGACTACAACTACATCGTTGGCCCTGGTGACACCTTAAACATCATCGTTTGGCGTAATCCCGAGTTATCCATGTCGGTTCCGGTTCGCCCTGATGGTAAAGTGTCAACGCCACTAGTCGATGAGCTCGTCGCCCAGGGAAAAACATCTATGGAGATCGCCCGTGACGTCGAAAAAGCGTTAAGCAAATTGGTACGCGACCCTGTTGTGACAATCATAGTTACCAGCTTCGTTGGCCCATACAGCGAACAAATTCGAGTCGTAGGCGAGGCAGCCAAGCCCCAAGCCTTGCCCTATAAGCAAAAAATGACCTTGCTTGACGTCATGATTGCTGTTGGTGGCTTGACTGACTTTGCTGATGGCAATGGGGCATCTATAACGCGTGCTTCGGAAGGTGACAAGCGATATTCCGTGCGTCTCAAAGATCTCATCAAACGCGGCGATATATCTGCCAATGTGGAAATGAAACCCGGTGACATTCTGATTATTCCGCAAGGCTGGTTTTAAGTTCTCGCTCGTCCCAGTTTCGTGCTTCGCTTGATGAAAGCTTTGCCGTGTTTGCATTCTGATCAGAAGGGCGCTATCTGATGGATGAACTGATTCGCCAAATATTTACCGCAGCCAAAGGCATGTGGAAGCATCGCTGGCTTGGCCTGCTGGTTGCTTGGGTCGTCACTGCAATCGGTACGTTCGTGGTGCTTTCAGTGCCTGATAAATACGAGGCATCTGCCCGTATTTTTGTCGACACGCAGTCTATTTTGAAGCCTTTGATGTCTGGTTTGGCGGTGCAACCCAATGTAGAACAACAGGTGATGATGCTCAGTCGGACTCTGATCAGTCGTCCCAATGTTGAAAAGTTGATTCGCATGGCTGACCTTGATTTGAAAAGTCAATCAAAGGTAGCGCAAGAGGCGCTGATTGATGATTTGATGAAATCGCTGGAAATTAAAAATGTGGGCCGCGACAACCTTTACGTACTCTCGTATCGAGATACAAGCCCCGATAAGGCGAAACGAGTCATACAGTCCCTAGTATCAATTTTTGTCGAATCAAGCCTGGGGGGTACGCGCAAAGACTCCGATACGGCCAAGAAATTCATCGATGAACAGATCAAAACCTACGTGACCAAGCTCGAAGAGGCTGAAAAACGTTTGAAGGAATTCAAAGTTAAAAACATTGAACTCCAAACTGCCGACGGTAAGGATATGGCTGGGCAGCTCGGTACTTTGAGTAGTCAACTGAATCAAGCCCGGTTAGATTTGCGAGAGGCCGAAAATGCGCGTGAGGCAGCCAAACGCCAGTTGGATACCGAAAAATCACAAAATGCGGACATCACGTCGCGCAGTCTTCTTCAAGAATCTGCCTTGTCGATATCGACGCCTGAAATTGATGCACGCATTGAGGCGCAGAAGCGTAATCTGGATGGGTTGCTACAGCGCTTTACCGAGCAACATCCTGATGTTGAAGGGGCTAGGCGTCTGATCAAGGAACTGGAAGCACTCAAGCAAAAAGAAGTGCAAGAATTGCGCAAGACTGCGATGGCTAACCCGGCAGTGACGTCGACCAACAGCCTTGCCTATCAGGAACTCAATCGCATGCTGGCCACCTCTGAGGTACAAGTTGCAGCTTTGCGAGCAAGAGTTGGTGAGTACGAAATGCGTTTTAATCGGGCGCGTGAATTGATGAAGACCGCCCCGCAAATTGAAGCTGAATTCGCTCAATTAAATCGGGACTATGACATCAACAAGAGAAACTACAACGATCTGGTTACCCGCAGAGAGTCGGCAACGCTGTCAGGCGATCTGGATGGTGTCGGTGGTGTTGCGGACTTCCGATTAATCGACCCACCTCGTGCCTCACCCAAGCCGGTTGCACCTAACCGTCTGCTGCTGATGCCCATTGTCTTGTTGGTTGCCTTAGGCGCAGGACTTGCAGCGGCCTTTATCGCAAGTCAACTGCGCCCCGTTTTTTACGATGCATCTTCTCTGCGTGATGCGGTAGGGTTACCTCTCTTGGGAGTAGTCACTCTCGTGATGGGCGAGAACGCTGCGCAGACAGAAAAGACTCAGTTGAAGAAGTTTTTAGGCGCTTCATGTGGATTGCTTGCGGTTTTTATTGCGGGGATGATCTTTTTGTCTTTCATGTCAGGACGGGCAGGATGATTCAATTATGAGTAGCTTGATCGAGCAGGCAGCGCAACGTATGGAGCAGCTTCGCCAGGCGGGCGTTGATATGCCAACTTCGCCGCCATTGGCATCTGCGGTTGATGCAGTCAAGAAGTCTGCGATCGAGGCGCAGTCCATCCCCCTTTCCCGATATGTTGAAATTGATCTGGATGCACTTTCTGCGGTAGGTATTGTCAGCCCAACTGCCCCTCGTTCCCAAATAGCAGATCAATTCCGAGTGATCAAGCGTCCGCTCATCAGCAATGCCATGGGGAAAAGTGCATCAGTCATTGTCAATGGCAACTTGATCATGGTGACCAGCGCCTTGCCTGGTGAGGGCAAGAGCTTTACCGCCATCAATTTGGCCATGAGCATTGCCACCGAATTGGACAACACGGTGTTGCTGGTAGATGCCGATGTTGCACGTCCTTCTGTAATGAAAAAGTTGGGCTTACCCGATGGCCAAGGCTTGCTTGACCTTGTATTGGATGAGTCCACGGACATGTCCAGCATGCTATTGAAGACAAACATTGATAAGCTGACCATTCTGCCCTCGGGAACTCCGCATGCCCGTGCCACCGAGCTGCTGGCCAGTGATGCAATGATCCGCCTGTTGGATGAAATGGCTAGGCGCTATAAGGACCGCATCGTTGTTTTTGATTCACCGCCACTTCTCCTCACCACTGAGGCGCGGGTCTTGGCCACCCATATGGGCCAAGTGGTGGTGGTTGTACAGGCGGAAAGAACCTTGCAGTCAGAGGTTCGGCATGCGCTGGCCACCATTGAGGCGTGCCCCGTTAAATTGATGCTCCTCAATCAGGCAAGAGCTGTTTCTAAAGGGGTATATGGATATGGTGGATATAACTATGGATATGGCGCAGACATGAGTAGTGGAAAGTCTGGCTACCCTCAGCATCAATTCTAGTCATGATGGTGTATGGTCTGCTTTCTTTAAGGGGGCTGCGAACCACGGCCACATTAGTGCCGGTGGCAGCTGGTATGGCTATGGCGTCGGGTGGCATATATGCTCAAGAGTCCGGTCTGGAGTCAAGTTCAGAGCGAACGGTAACAATTGAGCCGCGTGTTTCGATCACTGAGACCCTGACGGATAACGTGAACCTTAGCAGTGCCAGTAAGAAATCAGCACTGATTACCGAAGTCAGTCCCGGTATTCGAATGAATATTGCCGGCGCCCGACTCAAGGGTTATTTTGATTACGCCTTGAATCAGATTCTGTACTCTGAAGGCGCGTCACCCAATCGATCCCAAAATGCGCTGAATACGTTTGGCACGCTGGAGGCTATTGATAACTGGGCATTTATTGATTTAAGTGGCTCCATTTCTCAGCAGGCTGTGTCCGCCTTTGGAACGCAGTCAATTGACAATACGTCTGTAAACGCCAATCGAACAGAGGTTTCAAATTACCGTATTTCGCCCTATGTGCGTGGCAGGTTGGGCGATTGGGCGAGCTATGACGCTCGCTACAGCCGAGCTGTCACGAATACTGATGCTGCGGGGACATCGGGCTTCACAACGGTTGATGGTGTCGTAAATTTCAAGGGCGACAGTGCCTTCACGAAACTTGGCTGGTCGGCAGATGTTAGCCAACAAAGGGTTGATTTCAACGCTGGCCGCGCTACCGACGCGGATCGTTTCAGCTTGGGCTTGTTCTATTCGATCACGCCCCAATTGAAGGTGTCTGCCAATGCAGGGCGTGAAGCAAATAACTACACCACCCTCGACAAGCAAAATTTTAGTACTAGCGGCGTCGGAGTAGACTGGTCTCCGTCGGAAATGACAAGGTTGTCAGCATCTCGCGACCGTCGCTCATTCGGAGACGCCCATCGCCTTAGTTTTGAGCACCGAACGGCACGCACTGCGTGGAGATTCAGCGATATAAAGGATGCGTCAGCAACGCCAAATCAGACGGTTGTTGGGAGCCTCGGATCCATCTACGACCTCCTTTACAGCCAGTTTGCATCTCTTGAGCCCAACCCGACAGCGCGCGCACAGCTGGTCAATGCCTTTTTGCTGGCCAATGGAATTAGTCCTAACGCAGTCGTTGTTAGCAGTTTTTTGACGTCAGCTTTGTCATTACAGCGGCGGCAAGACTTGTCGTTTGCGCTGCTTGGTGTGAGAGACACCATAACGTTTATTGCCACGAAAAGCGAAAGCTCCAGGCTTGACACCGTATCGACGGGCGTCGATGACTTCAATAGGTCTGACGTGGTTCGCCAGCGCGGCTTCAGCGTTAATTACGCACATCGCTTGACCCCAGACTTTTCATTGGGTGTTCTTGCTTCGCAGCAAAGAACATCAGGGGTGTCGAGTTTGCAAGACAGCACAATTCGCTTTCTCAATGTCAGCATCACAGGCAAAGTCGGAAAACAGGCGACTGTTTCTGTGGGAGTCCGTCATGTTATTTCCAGAGGTACTTCACCTTACGTTGAAAACGCCATTACCGCCAACTTGATTGTGCGGTTCTGATTTATGTACCAAGTTTTTTACGGATTAAGCAGCAAGCCCTTCCAGCTCAACCCTGATCCCAGTTTTTATTTCAGTAGTAAACAGCACCGACGGGCTAAGGCCTATCTCGAGTACGGTGTACAGCGGAACGAAGGTTTTATTGTCATCACCGGGGAGGTTGGCGCTGGTAAGACCACCATAGTTCGAGGCCTGCTCGAGAGCCTGGACTCTATGAAGGTTGTTGCCGCCAATCTCGTTACCACGCAGTTGGATGCTGAAGATACCTTGCGCATGGTGGGTGCTGCCTTTGGTGTGCGGGTCAAAGATGTTTCCAAGGCCGACGTACTGATGGCGCTGGAGGCGTATCTGATCAACCAGACGAGCCAGGGAAAGCGCTGCCTGCTGATTGTCGATGAAGCTCAAAACCTGACAGCCCGGGCGGTAGAGGAGCTCCGTATGTTGTCCAACTTTCAGTTTGGCCAGCAAGCGCTGCTACAGACGTTTTTAGTTGGGCAGCCCGAGTTTCGTGCTATTTTGCAAAGCCCTACCATGCAGCAACTCAGGCAGCGCGTTACCGCGACTTGCCATATCGGGCCGCTGGATCTGGACGAAACGCGGGGCTATATCGAGCATCGGTTGAAGTGCGCGGGCTCCTCTGGTCGGCCTACTTTCAATATGGACGCTTTCGAAGGAGTTTTCAAAGCCTCTGGAGGTATTCCCCGCCGTATCAACCTGATTTGTGACCGCTTGTTGTTACTTGGCTTCCTAAGCAGCAAAGATGCATTTGGTCTTGATGATGTCAATGAGGTAGTCTGCGAAATTCACGATGAATCAACCGTCCCTGAGAATATGATTGAGGGGGAGGGCGCGGGTTGGGACGATGCAGGTATTCAAGCTCGGAAACCGACCGGGGCAGTTGATATTGATTTCGCCAAATTGCAGGTTACGCCGAAATTGGCAGATGCTATTTCTAGTCAAGTTGACGGCTTGGAAGTCGAACAGTACGACAGCCGCTTGCGGCGTCTGGAGCGAAGTGTCCTGCGTCTGGAGCGCATCAACCTTGAGTGCCTAGGTATGCTGAAACAACTCGTAGCCGCGGTTAGAAAGCCTAGCCAGGAGAGCAACCAATGAGTATTTCTGGGCCGGTCCTTTGCGTTGTTGGTGCACGACCCAATTTTATGAAGATGGCCCCGATTCTCAGGGCCATGGCAGCCCATGTACCGCCCTTGCCGGTACGGTTGGTGCACACCGGTCAGCATTACGACAAAGGCATGAGTGAGCGTTTTTTTGAAGACCTTCACCTGCCGCGGCCTGACATCAATCTTGAAGTGGGGCCAGGCACTCACGCCATTCAGACTGCCGAAATTATGCGTAATTTCGAGCCCGTCGTCGATGCACATAAGCCCTCTTGCGTGGCGGTGGTGGGGGACGTCAACTCAACGCTGGCGTGCGCCCTGGTTGCTGTTAAAAAAAATGTGCCAGTGGTGCATATTGAGGCGGGACTGAGAAGCTACGACCGAACCATGCCCGAGGAAATAAACCGCATCCTCACAGACCAGATTTCTGACAGGCTCTACATCACAGAGCGTACAGCCGGAGATAACCTGGCGCGGGAGGGCATTCCGTCAAGCAGAGTTTGTTTTGCGGGAAACGTCATGATTGATTCGGTTTTTTTGGGGCGGAAAAATGCTCGCAGCGCGAAGGAAACCCTGCAATCCAACAATGTCAATCCTGTGGTATTGAGTCATCCACTCGGTTATGGCGTGGTAACGTTACATCGTCCCTCCAATGTGGACCATCCTGAAATACTGCGTGCTTTGCTGCGCGTGTTGGGGGAGGTCGCCACCAAGTTGCCGTTGGTGCTTGCCCTGCATCCCCGCACCCGCAGCAATATCGACAGCTTCTGTTTGTCCGACTTGGTTGATACAGCACGTATGGTTTTATTGCCGCCTCTGGGCTACCTTGAAATGCTGGGATTAATGGCAGGCGCTACTGTGGTCCTAACCGACTCGGGTGGTCTACAGGAAGAAACCACAGCGCTCGGCGTGCCCTGCCTAACTCTGCGAGAAAACACTGAACGTCCGATCACTGTGGAGCAGGGTACCAACATCCTCGTTGGGCGCGACCGTAGTGTCATTGTTGGTGCTATACAAGAAATCCTGGCTGGACGGGGCAAGCGTGGCCGTGTTCCTGAGTTTTGGGATGGGCATGCCGCCGAACGTATTACGGCGGACTTGTACCAATGGTTAAAACAAAAGTAAGCTTGAATGGCCTTCCGATCAGTTACTAACTAGAAAATCGGCATGCCAGCCTCCACCATCATCAACGCGTTGACGATCGATGTCGAAGATTACTTTCAGGTTTCGGCATTTGCACCGTACATAGCGCGTTCTGAGTGGAATACCCGTGAATGTCGCGTAGAGCGCAACATCGATTGCATTCTCGAAATGCTAGCACGTCGCGACACCAAGGCTACATTTTTCACCTTGGGGTGGATTGCCGAGCGTTACCCCCAGTTAGTGCGGAAAATCGTTCAGGAGGGGCATGAACTGGCCAGTCACGGCTATGGTCACGAGCGCGCCAGCGAGCAGACCGAAGAGGCTTTTTTTACCGATATTCATCTGGCCAAAATAGTTCTGGAGGATGTGGCTGGCAGTGAGGTCAATGGCTATCGCGCACCCAGTTTCTCGATTGGAACGGGAAATCTTTGGGCTTTTGACTGCTTGGCACGTGCAGGTTATCGCTACAGTTCAAGTGTTTATCCTATTCGACATGACCACTATGGCATGCCGAACTCACCGCGCTTTGCCTACGAGGTGCGTCCGGGGTTGACGGAAATCCCTATCACGACTTTGCGGCTACTCAACCGTAACTGGCCATGCAGTGGGGGAGGCTATTTCAGATTGTTGCCCTACGCTCTGTCACGCTGGATGCTCGGCCGAGTCAACTCTGACGATCGTGAATCCGGCGTCTTCTATTTTCATCCCTGGGAGATTGACACCGACCAGCCTCGAATTGCGGGTATCAGCAGCAAGACGCGCTTTCGGCATTACGTCAACATTAACCGCATGGAAAGTCGGCTGAATCAACTACTGGGTGATTTCAAATGGGGTCGAATGGATCAAATTTTCCCAGAGAAATTTGCCAAACATGTCGCTGTTACCTGATGACTCCTTGCTAACGATAAGGCGCCTAGCCACACAAGACGTCGCCACGGCAGCGCGATGGGACGCATTCGTCCTGATGTGCCCCGAGGCCACATTTTTTCATCGTGCCGGTTGGCAAAATATCGTACGCGATGTTTTTCACCATGACACCTATTTTCTGTACGCAGAGATGGATGGCCGTATTCAGGGCGTACTGCCTCTTGGACATGTTAATAGCTGGTTGTTTGGAAGTGCGCTCACCAGCCTGCCGTTCGCGGTGTATGGCGGTGTGGCCGCGATCAATACGCCGGCGGCTGAAGCGCTAGAGCTTGAAGCCCAGCATATCGCCAAGCGGCTCGGTGTAGCGCATCTTGAACTACGCAACGTCAACCTGCGTCACATCGACTGGCCCACCCAGGATCTGTACGTTACCTTTCGCAAAGAAATACTGGCAGAAGAGGAAGCCAATATGCTTGCCATTCCACGCAAGCAGCGCGCCATGGTGCGCAAAGGCATCAAGAATGCTTTGACGAGTGAAATTGATGACACCGTTGACAGGTTCTTTCTCCTATTTTCCGACAACGTTCATCGACATGGCACCCCTGCGTTGCCAAAAAAGTATTTCAAGGCGTTGATGACCGTGTTTGGTTCTGACTGTGAAGTACTCACCGTCGTTGCGCCCGATGGGCGTCCCTTGAGCAGCGTGATCAGTTTTTACTTTCGCGACGAGGTTTTGCCTTACTACGCAGGCGACTTTGAACCAGCCCGAGACCTCGCAGCCAATGACTTCAAGTATTGGGAGCTCATGCGCCGTGCCTGCGCTCGTGGCCTCAAGGTGTTTGACTACGGCCGAAGCAAGCAGGGCACCGGTCCCTATGCGTTCAAGAAAAATTGGGGATTTGAGCCGAAACCCTTGCACTATCAGTATTGCCTTTACAAGCGTGACGCCATACCGCAAAACAATCCCAGCAACGCAAAATACCAACTCATGATCAGCGCTTGGCGGCGCATGCCTCTTTCCCTGGCCAACTGGTTGGGTCCTTTTGTCGTTCGCAACCTCGGCTGACCCCACCACCATGGGCAATCTTCTTTACTTGGTGCACCGTCTGCCTTATCCCCCCAATAAGGGCGACAAGGTTCGCTCTTACCATTTACTCAAACACCTCGCAAAGCAGCATCACGTCTATTTGGGCACCTTTGTAGACGATCCTGCCGACGAAGCTTACGTTGAGGTGGTGCGGCAGTTCTGCCGGGATAGCCATATTGCCCGTCTCCACCCCCGTATCGCTAAGCTCCGCAGCCTCAGCGGCTTGCTTACCCAACAGGCGCTCGGCCTGCGGTATTACCGCAACGCTGGTCTGCGATCCTGGGTCAGGCAGATACTGGTCGATCAAAAAATTGACGCTATCGTCGTTTTTTCATCCGTCATGGTGCAATACGTGGATGAGATGTTGGATGGCAACGGTCCTCCTGTTCTCATAGATTTTGTCGATGTTGACTCTGCAAAGTGGACACAGTACGCGACTAAGCACAGTTGGCCCATGTCTTGGCTATACGGTCGAGAAGGCGAACGACTACTGGGCTATGAACGCCAAGTGGCCGCCCGCGCCCAACACTCTTTTTTTGTCACGGAAAACGAAACCACGCTGTTTCTAAAAATGGCGCCCGAATGCGCCAAGAGGGTCACATCTATGAGCAACGGTGTGGATGCCGACTATTTCTCACCAGATCCTGCTCGCATTTCGCCCTTTTCCTTGGCAGTCATCCGTGAACAGTTGCAGCCAGCAGAAATCCCACTGGTGTTCACCGGTGCCATGGATTACTGGCCCAATATTGATGCGACCATCTGGTTTGTGAGCGATATTCTTCCTGCACTGCGCAAGATGTGGCCTCAAGCACGCTTTTATATCGTCGGGCGCAGCCCGTCACCATCCGTTCTGGCTTTGGCATCTGACTCGGTAGTGGTCACCGGCACAGTGCCTGATATTCGCCCATATTTGCAACACGCAGCAGTTGTTGTAGCGCCCTTACGAGTGGCGAGAGGCATCCAGAACAAGCTTCTGGAAGCGATGGCTATGGCGCGTCCTGTGGTGGCGACTTCGTCGTGTGTGGATGCCATTGATGTCCACAACGGGACTGAAATTTTGTCTGCCGGCGATGCCCACGATTTCGTCGACAAGATTGACACCTTGCTCAATGCCCCTGCTTGGGCTGCCTTGGTTGGCCAGTCTGGACGACAGCGAGTAGTGAGCAGCTATAGTTGGCCAGCCCATTTGTCAGAGATCGACCGATATCTGGATGTGAACCCATCCGAGCGAGTAAGCGCATGACGCAGCTTGCAAGTTCAACCATGCTCAATGACCGATCCAATGTGGTGTCCTCATGGCCGCGAGCACTTTTTGCGTTGGCCTTGCTTCTTGTCTGGATAATTTTTCTGTACCGTGACACCGCTGTCGGGATGGTATTGATCTGGTCAAGGTCAGAAACCTTTACCCACGGCTTTCTGGTTCCACCCATTGCGTTGTGGCTTATCTGGCGTCAACGCCGGGTGATTGCAGTGCAGATGCCTCAGCCCTTGTTTTTGGTCATGCTGCCAGTTGCCAGTGCGGCGTTTGTCTGGCTGCTGGGTGATTTAGTTGCCATTAACGCAGTGACTCAATTGGCTTTTGTGACCTTGCTGGTTCTGGCGGTGCCGGCGACGCTTGGATGGCCAATTACGCGGCTCATCCTCTTTCCGCTGGGCTTCCTGTTTTTCGCAGTGCCCATAGGTGAATTTCTTTTGCCCCAGTTCATGGAGTGGACAGCCAACTTCACCGTTATTGCATTGCGCTTAAGCGGCGTACCGGTCTATCGGGAAGGCCTTCTGTTCGTTATCCCCTCCGGCAACTGGTCGGTGGTTGAGGCATGCAGTGGCGTGCGGTATCTGATTGCGTCGCTCACCGTGGGTACTTTGTTTGCCTATCTCAACTACCAGTCCACCACGCGCCGTCTACTTTTCGTACTCATTTCCATTCTGGTGCCCATCGTCGCCAACTGGTTGCGTGCCTACATGATCGTCATGCTAGGACATTTTTCTGACAATAAGATTGCTGTCGGGGTTGATCATCTGATCTATGGCTGGGTCTTTTTTGGCGTCGTCATCATGCTGATGTTCATCGTTGGCGCCCGATGGGCAGAGCCTCAAAAGGGGGTCCTCCCAAGCCTTTTGCATTCTCCAGTCCAAGCGACCGCAACGGCTGAAGCACTCTGGTTGGTGACGGCCTGCTTTGCTCTATTGGTGGCATTGCCCCAGATTACCCTATCGGTAATTAACCAGGGCGAAGGCACTGGCCTCGTATCGCTCAAGGCGCCAGCATCCTTGGCGGCAGATTGGCGGGTTGTTGATGAAGGCTTATTGGCGTTCAAACCCCGGTTCCAGAATCCATCCGCCGAGATCAATAGCAGCTATGCCAGCCAGAATCGTACCGTGGGGCTCTACCTAGGCTACTACCGCCAGCAGGACTACAGTCGCAAACTGGTCAGTTCCAACAATGTGCTCGTGGCCAGCAATGACCGCCAATGGGCCCAAGTGGCCAGCGCAAGGCGTGAACTTGTGCTTGGAGGAGAACCGGTTGACCTGCGCGTCGCTGAGTTGCGCGCTCCCGGGTTGACCGAGCAGTCAGGCAGCAGTCGGCTCCTAGTCTGGCAGGTCTATTGGGTCAATGGCTTGTTGACATCTAGTGACTACTTAGCCAAAGTCTATAGCGCCTACTATCAGTTGACAGGTCGAAGCGATGACTCTGCGGTCATCGTTGTCTATACCCCTAAGGGCAATGCTGAAAACGATGAAGCGGTGTTGGAGTCTTTTTTGACAACCAATTACGTCACCATCAATGACTTATTTTTGAAGATTCGGAAAAAAAGTGAGTGACAAGTATTTTGATCGCCCTTTAGCTTCATAAATGCTGTGGAGGTTTTGTCATGACTGTGGTTGCTGTAATCGGTTTGGGTTATGTCGGTCTGCCACTGGTGGTGGAGTTTGGCAAACACTTTCGCACCATCGGGTTTGACATTGCTGTGTCCAAAGTGGAGTCATGCCTCAAAGGCGTTGACCCCTCCCGTGAATTGTCAGACGAAGAAATGAGCGCCTCGCCCGAGGCGGTGTACACGGCTGATCCCACCTTGCTGGCCGAGGCCGACATCATCGTCGTGGCCGTCCCGACACCGGTCGATAACGCCCATATTCCAGATTTTCGCCCCCTCATCGGCTCAAGCACAAGCGTCGGTCGCCACATGAAAAAAGGCACCACCGTGGTCTATGAATCCACGGTTTATCCTGGCGCTACGGAAGAAGTCTGTATCCCCGTACTGGAGCGCGAGTCTGGCCTGAAGTGGAAGCAGGATTTCTTCGTCGGTTATTCGCCCGAGCGCATCAACCCGGGTGACAAAGAGCACACACTCACAAAAATCTTGAAAATTGTCTCGGGTGATACCTCTGAGACGCTGGAAAGGGTGGCCAGGCTGTATGAAACCATCATCGTGCCTGGCGTGCATCGTGCGTCTAGCATCAAGGCAGCCGAGGCCGCCAAGGTGATAGAGAACACCCAGCGCGACTTGAACATATCGCTTATGAATGAGCTGGCCATCCTCTTTGACAAGCTCGGCATCGATACCACCGAGGTGCTCGAAGCCGCTGGGACGAAATGGAATTTCCTCAAATTCAAGCCGGGCCTGGTGGGCGGCCATTGCATTGGCGTTGATCCCTATTACCTGACCCACAAGGCAGAGATGCTGGGCTACAACCCGCAGGTTATCCTGGCTGGGCGCCGCATCAATGACGGCATGGGCAAGTTCATCGCCGAGCAGACGATCAAGCACATGATCGCCGGTGGCAGCTACATCAAGGGCGCCAAAGTCAATGTGCTTGGGCTCACCTTCAAGGAAAACTGTGGCGACCTGCGTAATTCCAAAGTCATCGACATCATCAACGAACTCAAGACTTATGGCGTCGAAGTTTTTGTGACAGACCCGCAGGCCGAGTCGGCTGAAGCCGTGCATGAATATGGGGTGCCCTTGTTGTCCTGGGACGACTTGCCGCGAGCCGATGCCATCGTGGCAGCAGTGGCGCATAAGGAGTTTGCTGCGCTCAGCGTGGAGGATTTCTCCAAAAAACTGGTCAAGGGTGGCGCGTTCATCGACGTCAAGGCCGCATTTGATCGCAGCGCCATTGAGGGCGCTGGGTACAAACTCTGGCGTCTTTAAGAGCAATGCAATTTACAAAGGCTGTGCATGCAAGGTGACACTCGTCCGCTTGTACTTCATGTGATGTACCGCTTTGACACCGGCGGACTGGAGAATGGCATTGTCAACCTGATCAATCACATGCCTTCTGATGCCTATCGGCACGCCGTGCTGGCGCTGACCGAGGTTACTGATTTCAGTCAGCGCATTCAACGCCAAGATGTTGAATTCATCTCCTTGCACAAGCGACCGGGCCACGGCGTCTGGAAGTATCCCAAACTATTCAAGTTGTTCCGCCAATTGCGGCCTACCATCGTGCACAGCCGCAACCTCGCGGCACTCGAGGTACAAGTTCCTGCCTGGGCCGCTGGCGTGCCGGTTCGCATTCATGGTGAACATGGCCGTGACGTGGAGGATCTGGACGGCAGCAATGTCACCTACCAGCGCGTTCGCCGTTTTTACAGACCATTCGTTCAGCACTACATGGCCCTGTCGCGCGATCTGACCGACTACCTGGTGGACAAGGTGCATGTTTCGCCAGAACACATCACCCAGGCCTACAACGGCGTCGATACCGATCGCTTCAGTCCGGCACCCTATGGGCCGCAACCCATCGCGGGCTGTCCCTTCAATCCGGCGCAACACTGGCTAGTGGGTACCGTAGGGCGCATGCAGTCAGTGAAAGACCAGCTCATGCTGGCGCATGCGTTTGTTCAGGCCATCATTTTGGACTCCAAGCTGCGGCAGGGCATGCGCCTGGTCATGGTGGGGGAAGGGCCTTTGCGTGCGCAAGCGCAAGCCGTGCTCGACGCCGCAGGCCTGGGTGCGCTGGCCTGGCTGCCCGGCGAGCGAAGTGATGTGGCGGACATTCTGCGCGGTCTGCATGTCTTTACCCTGCCGTCGCTGGCCGAGGGCATCTCCAACACGATTCTGGAGGCCATGGCCAGCGCTTTGCCGGTCGTTGCCACCGCTGTCGGTGGCAACGCCGACTTGGTGTTGCACGGGCAAACCGGTTATATCGTTCCTCCTACCGACCCGCAGGCCATGGCCCTTCGGCTGGTGGAGCTTGCTTCCCATCCTGAGAGCGCGCGCAGCCTGGGCCGGACGGGTCGCCAGCGTGTGCAAGCGACGTTCAGCATGCAGGCCATGGTGTCCACCTACCAGCGTGTGTACGACCAGTCGCTGCGTCGCCAAATGACCTCCCTTTCCATCCCTCAAAAAAGCTGAACACCATGTGCGGCATCACCGGCATCTTTGACACCCGCGGCGGCAGTGATATTAGCCGGGCCGTCCTCCAGCGCATGAACGATTCGCAGCTGCACCGCGGTCCCGACGAGGGCAGTCTGCACATCGAGCCTGGCGTGGGCCTGGGCCATCGGCGCCTGTCAATCATCGACATTGCCACCGGGCAGCAGCCACTGTTCAATGAAGACGGCTCGGTGGTTGTCGTCTTCAATGGTGAAATCTATAACTACCAGCAGCTCATCCTCGAGTTGCAGGCACTCGGCCACGTGTTTCATACCAGGAGCGACACCGAGGTCATCGTCCACGCGTGGGAATCCTGGGGGGCCGACTGCGTCAAGCGCTTTCGCGGCATGTTCGCCTTCGCGCTGTGGGACCGGAACCAGCAAACCTTTTTCATGGCGCGCGACCGCATGGGTGTCAAGCCCATGTACTACGCGCTGCTCGACGACGGCACCCTGCTGTTTGGCTCCGAGCTCAAGTCCATCCTGGCGCACGGCGGTCTGCGACGCGATATCGACCCGCTGGCGGTAGAAGAATACTTTGCGCTGGGCTACGTCGCCGAGCCACGTACGATCTTCAAGCAGGCCCAAAAACTCTCGCCCGCCCACAGTCTCACCATTCGCCGCGGCCAGCCCCTGGTTGAACCCGTGGCGTATTGGGATGTCAGGTTCAGCCTTGACAACCCCATCTCAGAAACCGATGCCCAGGCAGAACTGGTGCTGCGTCTCAAGGAGTCCGTGCGTTTACGCATGATTGCCGAGGTCCCACTCGGCGCTTTCCTGTCGGGGGGAGTGGACAGCAGCGCGGTGGTTGCCGTCATGGCCGGCTTGTCGTCCGAGCCTGTCAACACCTGCTCCATCGGCTTTGACGATCCGGCCTTCAACGAATCCGCCTTTGCCCAGAAGGTGGCCAACCGTTACCGCACCAACCACCGCCTTGAAGTCGTCAAGAGTGACGATTTCGACCTTATTGACACGCTAGCCCGCTTGTATGACGAGCCCTATGCGGACAGTTCCGCCATCCCCACCTACCGGGTCTGCCAGTTGGCGCGTAAACATGTCACCGTAGCCCTGTCGGGCGATGGTGGCGACGAAGCCATGGGTGGCTACCGACGCTATCGCATGCACCTGATGGAAGATCGCATGCGCTCCGCGCTGCCCCAGGGGATGCGTGGCTCGCTGTTCGGAACGCTGGGCAAGCTTTACCCCAAGGCCGACTGGGCGCCGCGCATGTTTCGCGCCAAGACCACGTTTGAGGGGCTGGCCCGCAGTTCGGTTGAGGCCTACTTTCACACCGTTTCCATCCTGCGCGGCCCTATGCGTGAGGCTCTGTTCAGCCAAAGTTTCAGAACCGAACTCGCTGGCTACAACGCGCAGGAGGTGTTCAAGCGCCACGCTGCCCGGGCGGGCACCGACGACCCGCTGGCCTTCATTCAGTACCTGGACCTTAAAACCTACCTAGTCGGCGACATCAACACCAAGGTGGACCGCGCCAGCATGGCGCATTCCCTCGAAGTGCGTGAACCGCTGATGGACCATGAACTGGTCGAATGGCTCGCCACCCTGCCATCCAGCCACAAGATCAATGGTCAGGAGGGCAAGCACATCTTCAAAAAGTCGATGGAGCCCTACCTGCCGAACGACGTGCTGTACCGGCCAAAAATGGGATTTGCTGTGCCGCTTGCGCGTTGGTTTCGTGGCCCCCTGAAACAGCGCGTGCGCGACGCGGTGCTGGGCGAGCGGCTGGTTTCCACCGGATGGTTCAATCCCGCTTATTTGCGGCATCTGGTCGACGCCCATCAGTCCGGTGCCAGCGACCATAGCGCGCCGCTGTGGACACTGCTGATGTTTGAAGCCTTCTTGCGCCAAGTGGTCGATACTCCCGTGGCGGAGGTTGATGTCGCTGCAGTCGCGGAGGCCGTCCCATGAGTCTGCGCATTCTCCATGTGCTGGACCACTCCATTCCGCTGCACAGCGGCTACACCTTTCGCACCCTTTCAATTTTGCGCGAGCAGCGCAAGCTCGGCTGGGACACCCATCACCTCACCAGCTCCAAGCAAATCAATTGCAAGGAGCAGGAGGAGAATGTCGACGGCTGGCATTTCTACCGTACCCCGGCCGCGTCCGTCAGCCCGTTGCCCGGCGTCGGTGAATTTGCCCTCATGCGCCAGCTGGAACACCGTCTGCTACAGGTGGCCAGGCAGCTACGGCCTGACATCATTCACGCTCATTCCCCGGTGCTGAACGCTTTGCCTGCGCTGCGTGTGGGTAAGCGCCTGGGCATTCCGGTGGTGTATGAAGTGCGCGCTTTTTGGGAGGATGCCGCGGTTGATCACGGCACTACCTCCGAGGGCAGCCTGCGCTATGACCTGACCCGCTGGCTTGAAACCCGGACGCTCAAGCGCGTCCAGCATGTGTTCACCATTTGCGAAGGTCTGCGTAGCGACATTGTGGCCCGCGGTATCCACGCCACCAGAGTCACGGTCATCCCCAATGCGGTTGATATCGACTCGTTTGAGCCCGGCGGCCAGCCCGATGCCGCGCTCAAAACCCGGCTCGGCCTGGATGGCGCCAGTGTGATCGGTTTCATCGGTTCGTTTTACGCCTACGAGGGGCTGGACCTGCTGCTGGACGCCTTACCCAGCATTCTGATTCAGCGGCCGGAGGTGCGCGTGCTTCTTGTAGGCGGTGGTCCACAAGAAGACGCTCTCAAGGCCCAGGCGCAGCGTCTGGGTGTGGCCGATACGGTCGTCTTTACCGGCCGCGTGCCGCATGCCGACGTGCAGCGTTATTACGACCTGGTGGACGTGCTGGCCTACCCGCGTCGCTCCATGCGCCTAACCGAACTGGTCACCCCACTCAAGCCGCTGGAGGCCATGGCCCAGGGCCGTTTACTGGTCGCCTCCGACGTCGGTGGCCACAAGGAGTTGATTCGTCATGGCGAGACCGGCATGTTGTTTAAGGCCGGCAGTACTGAGGCGCTGACGCAAGCCGTGGTCAGTCTCTTTGCGGATCAAGCATGCTGGCCAGCCATGCGCGAAGCAGGGCGTCAATTTGTGGAGGACGAACGCAACTGGACTGCCAGTGTGTCCAACTATGCCCGGGTCTATGCTTCGTTGGCGGAAATACTATGACATTGCCCGGCCTTTCTGGACTGCGCATCGGCCTGATTGGTCCGTTACCGCCTCCTTCAGGCGGCATGGCCAACCAGACCCGGCAACTGGCCGAGTTGTTAACTGCAGCGGGTGCCACCGTCATCACTGTGCAGGTCAATGCCCCGTATTGGCCGCACTGGGTGGCCCGCGTGCCTGTGTTGCGTTCGGTGTTCAGACTTATGCCTTATCTGGCGACGCTTTGCCGTACGGCGGGGCAGGTGGATATTTTTCACATCATGGCTAACTCCGGCTGGTCGTGGCATTTGTTTGCCGCCCCTGCCGTCTGGGCAGCGCGCAGCCGCGGCATCGCTGCGGTTGTGAACTACCGGGGTGGCGAGGCCGCCGAGTTTCTGCTGCGCGCCGGGGCTTTGGTTCGCTTCACCATGCGCCAGACCAGCTCCTTGGTGGTGCCGTCGGGTTTTTTGCAGAGAGTCTTCGCCCGGTCTGGCATGTCTGCCGGCATTGTTCCCAACATCATCGACCTCAGTCGTTTTCGTTCCCGTGAGTTGGTTCGCTCGGGTACGGCTCATTTACTGGTAGCGCGAAACCTGGAGCCACTGTATGACAATCTGACCGCCATTCGGGCATTTCAGAAGGTAAAAGCAAGCTTTCCGCAAGCCCGCCTGACCATTGCCGGTAGCGGCCCCGATGAGCCAGGCCTGCGCCAGTCTGTTCAGGAGATGGGGCTGACGGATGCCGTGCAGTTCACCGGCCGTCTTGAGTGCGATGCGATGGCCATGCTCTACCGCACGGCAGACCTCATGCTCAACCCAAGCCTGGCCGACAACATGCCCAACTCCGTGCTGGAAGCCTGGGCCAGCGGTGTGCCTGTGGTCAGCACCAATGTAGGCGGCATTCCCGACCTGGCGCAGCATGGGGTGACCGCTTCCCTGGTACCCCCTGCGGACCCGGCTGCTATGGCTGAGGCATGCGTGGCTCTGTTATCCGACGAGGCGCTCTGGCAACAACGCGCACAGGCTGGACTGCAGGAGGCACAACGCTACACTTGGTTTTTCGTCCAGCCCGTGCTCGCCAGGGTTTACAGGCAGGCCATCGCGCTAACCCGCTGACCAACCGGATCTGACATGGCTTTGTACACGTCGTTCGTCTCCAGGTTATTGTTTCCTGTGCATGAGCGCTTCAAGCGCCACAACACGGTGGCTCTGCGGCGCCAGATGGAAGAGGTCCAGTGGTGGCCCGCTGATCGCCTCGCGGCATTCCAGTTGCAGCGGCTGCGCGATCTCCTGCAAGACGCGGCCGCCCATGTGCCGTATTACCGTGACCTGTTCGCACGGCTAGGGTTTGATGCCGCCAGTATTAAAAGCACCGCTGACCTTCAGCGCCTGCCGTTCCTCACCAAACCCGTCATCCGCGCCAATACCGACGCGCTCAGGCATGCCCAAGCACAGGGCTTGGCGCGCTTCAACACCGGTGGTTCGTCCGGTGAACCCCTGGTCTTTTTCATTGGAAAAAAACGCGTCAGCCATGACGTAGCCGCCAAGTGGCGCGCCACCCGCTGGTGGGGTGTCGACATAGGCGACCCGGAAATCGTGGTCTGGGGCTCACCGATCGAACTGGCCAAGCAGGATCACTTCAAGCACTGGCGCGACAAACTGCTGCGCACCCAGTTGTTGCCGGCGTTCGAGATGTCCGAGACCAAACTCGATCAGTTCATTTCCACCATCCGCAGCGTCAAGCCTCGTATGCTGTTTGGCTACCCTTCGGCCCTGACTCATATTGCCCGACATGCCGAAAAACGGGGGGTGAGCATGACAGACCTGGGTATCAAGGTGGCCTTTGTTACCTCCGAGCGCCTGTACGACGAGCAGCGCAACACGATCAGCAAGGTGTTTGGCTGTAGGGTAGCAAATGGTTATGGTGGGCGAGACGCAGGTTTTATTGCCCACGAATGCCCCGCAGGCAGCATGCACCTGACGGCCGATGACACCGTGGTGGAGATCGTCAACGACGCCGGGCAAGTTCAGCCCCCCGGAGTGGCTGGAGAAATCGTCGTCACACACCTGTCTACCAATGACTTCCCTTTCATCCGTTACCGCACGGGTGACATCGGCGTGCTGGGCGCCACGCGCTGCAGTTGTGGCCGTGGTTTGCCGCTGCTGCAAGACATTCAGGGCCGCAGCACCGATTTTGTGACGGCCGCAGACGGCACTGTCATGCATGGCCTGTCGCTCATCTACATTCTGCGTGACCTGCCAGGTGTGAATGCGTTCAAGGTCGTTCAGGAGTCACAGGAACTTATCCGGGTGTTGCTGGTGACAGAGGAAGGTTTTGCGCCCGATGGCGCAGCGAAAATCATTAGCGGGTTCAGACAGCGCCTGGGAGCTGACGTGTCAGTGAATGTCGAGTTCGTAGATAACATCCCTGCCGAGAAATCCGGCAAATTCAGGTACATCATCAGCCATGCGTGACGTCCTCGTCATCGCCATTGTTTTATTGGGCGCCCTAGCTGCGCTGCGCCGGCCCTGGGTAGGCATCATGCTATGGACTTGGCTCAGCATCATGAACCCGCACCGTTACACATGGGGCTTGGCTTATGACGCGCCCTTGGCTGCGATCACTGTGGCCGCTACCCTGCTGGGCGTACTCATGACAAAAGAGAGTGAATCGCCCTTCAGGGCGAGCCCCGTCACCTGGCTGGTGTTGTTCATGCTCTGGATGACGTTGTCCTGGCGGGCAGGCATTGAACCAGTGGAGGACTACGCGCAATGGAAGAAGGTCATGAAAATTGACGTCATGATTTTGCTGGCCCTGGCGGTGCTCAATAGCAAGCAACACATATTCGCGTTGATGTGGGTTTGCGCCGGTTCGCTGGCCCTGTTGGGCATCAAGGGTGGGATTTTTACGCTTACATCGGGTGGTGACTTCCACGTGTTGGGCCCACCCGGCTCATTCATTGAAGATAACAACGAATTTGCGGTCGCCCTGGTGATGACCATCCCCTTGCTCAGGTTCCTGCAGCTTCAACTCGGCAAATCATGGGTGCGTTATGGCATGACGGCCGCGATGGTTCTGTGTGTCGCATCGGCTCTGGGGTCCCAATCCCGCGGGGCGTTATTGGCAATGGGAGTGATGGGGCTTTATTTTTGGTGGCACAGTAAAAACAAACTGGGCATCAGCGTGGCAATTTTGCTGTTCGTCATTCCACTCGTTATGTTCATGCCCGAGTCGTGGGACGCACGCATGGCCACCATTGGTTCCTACGAACAGGACGCGTCCGCCATGGGCCGCATCAGCGCCTGGTGGAGTGCCTGGAACAGCGCCTTTCATTACCCGTTTGGCGCAGGTTTCAACTCGGCGCGCCAGGAGCTGTTTGACTTGTACTCGCCGTACCACGACTTAGCACGCGCGGCTCACAGCATTTATTTCCAGGTACTGGGCAATCATGGCTTCGGTGGGCTGTTTTTATTTCTGGGCTTATTCGTAGCGACCTGGCGTTCGGCCGGCTGGCTGAGGCGGCAGAAATTTTCTGTGCCAGAGGCCTTGTGGTGCAACCAGCTTGGTGCCATGAGCCAAGTGGCGCTGGTCGCCTATGCGGTTGGCGGTGCGTTTTTGAGCCTTGCCTATTTTGACCTGCCTTACGACATCATGGTCATGGTGGTTCTGACGCGGGTTTGGGTTGAAAAGAAGGGCTGGCAAACGGAGCCTGTCTATGTGCCGGGCTGGAAGACCATTCCTGGCCTGGCCACTTCAGCGAAATCGGATTGAATCATGCTGAAGCAATTCCTGGGGTGGGCATCCCCCGCAGGCGCAAAAGCCCGCCTGTCTGTGCTGATCTTTCATCGGGTGTTGCCTGAACCCGATTTGTTGTTTCCTGGCGAGATGCATGCGCGCCGGTTTGCCGAGGTGTGTGGCTGGCTCAGGTCATGGTTTAACGTGTTGCCGCTGGATCAGGCTGTTATGCAGCTGAAGGCAGGGACGCTGCCGGCGCGGGCCGCCTGCATCACTTTTGACGACGGTTATGTGGATAATTTCCAGGTGGCCCTGCCCATACTGCAGCAGCATGGACTTGCTGCTACGTTTTTTATCGCCACCGGTTTTCTCGATGGCGGCCGCATGTGGAACGACACCCTGATCGAGACGGTAAGAGGCAGCACCGCCGCACGGCTCGATTGTTCTTCGCTCGGGCTGGGGCAGTATCCGCTAACGACTCTGGCTGAGAAGCAGGCAACTATTGCGCTACTGATCGATAAGATCAAATACCGCGCGCGGGCTCAGCGTGTCAGTCTGACGGAGCAGATCGCTGGCCTGGCCAGGGTGGCGCTGCCATCGGACCTGATGATGAGCTCGCCACAGCTCAAGGCCATGCGCCAGGCCGGTATGCAGATCGGCGCGCACACGGTGTCTCACCCCATCCTGGCCTCGCTCACCGACGCCCAAGCACGCCAGGAAATCAGTGACAGCAAGCGCTTTCTCGAAAAACTGCTCGGCGAGCGCGTAGGGCTGTTTGCCTACCCCAACGGCAAGCCGGGTGAAGACTACTCACCCCAAACAGTGGCGGTGGTGCGCAGTCTCGATTTTGATGCCGCGCTCAGCACCGCGTGGGGTGCCTCGCGTCAAAATGATGAGCCGTTGGAACTGCGGCGTTTTACCCCATGGGACAAGACCCGCCTTCGTTTCGGTGCCCGAATGCTGGCCAACCTGCGCAGCGCATGATCAGGAACCCGGTTTTTGTTGGGTTAAGCATTAAATTGGCCTCTAGCCCTTTCTGTATGGGCGTGAGTAGCTATATGAATGGTAGTAAGCCGAAGCCGCCGGCCATCGCATCCGCCGCAGGCCGCCGGCCTTTTGCCTAAGGCTCGCGCTGAGCATTCGCCGCCGCTGCTGTGACCAGCTTCACGCCCAGGGGGTTGAAGTGGCCGTTATAAGGGCCAATGTCCAGGCTCAGGTTCGAGCGGGCGAAATGGGCCTTGAAGAGCGGCTCGGTGTCGACCACGACAGCACCTGCGGTGCCGTCAGCGCCATGAAGCGCGTGCGTGATGGGTCGGGCATCGATTGACCGTAAGCGCGCGGCGATTCCATATTGACCGCTGTCAGCGGTCATGGTTATTGCTCAGACAGTGATGAGCTGCCAGTGATATGGCAGTAACTCCTCAACCCGGCTGGCTTTGTGCGTGGGCAGCCGTGTCAGGACACCACCGGCTGCAGGCCAGATGAACTTGCCTTGGTGCAACCGGCGAGCAGCCAGCCAGATGCCGATGCCATCGTGCACCAGCACCTTGATGCGGTTGGCGCGCTTGTTGGCAAACAGGTAGGCGTGGTGGGGGTGGGCGGCGCCGAAGACGTCGATCACCCGGGCCAGCGCTGTGTCGGTGCCAGCGCGCATGTCCAGCGGCGCAGTGGCCAGCCAGGCTGCATCGATGCGGATCACCGCAGCAAGTCCCGCAGCACTTGCGCGCATTGGGCCGCCGCCGCCAGCGGCCAGTACACGGTCACCGTGCCACCAGCGCGCGTGAGTTCAATGCGGATGCTCTCTGCGGCGACGCTTTGGCTGGCGAGCGGCGCATCGAGCTTTGTCGGCCAGGGGTCTGCATCAACCATCGGTGACGGCTGCAACTGCAGCGGCACGAAGGCGGTGGCCCCCTGCTGCAAATCGGCCAGCATCTGGCTTTGGCGCGCCTCGCGCATCCATCGGTGCACCATGTTCGGGTTGATGCCGTAGCCCAGTGCGATCCCGGCAACCGACGCGCCTGGCTGCCTGCATTGATCCAGCACCGAGGCCTTGAACTCTGCGCTGTACTCGCGCCGCCGGGGGCGCGTCACTGTCGACACTTGATCCATCATCTCCACGATCTCCTTCGTGGGGACGATGCCCGTTCATGTCTATCGATTCAAGATGGGATCACCGCGTGCTTACGATTGACCTTGCGACAGCGCGCTCCTGTTGCTGTCAATCACAATCACCAGGCGTCCCGTCGTGTACGGTTTGGTGCGTTGGAAGAAAGTGGCCGTCACGACGTCCACATAAGGCGCGGCGGCAGGGGGCGCTGTGAGCCCGCCATCGATCTGGGCGGGCGATGCTGCGGCGATCGCTTGCCGCGGACCGATCGCCTGACTCCAGAGTGCATATTCCGGCTCTTCTGATCAGCAATTCCGACGCCATGCGCATGCTGAACGGTACTCATGATTGGCGTTGAGGTTTTGCCTTCATTTTTTACCTTCGGGTACCGACATCCGCGCCCCACGGATCACCCATCGATCCATCGGTTGCTTTTCGAGGCGTGGCGCGAAGGTGGCCCCGTCCAGGCAGGGCCCATTGATATTGCCGGAGCCGCACAGGGACTGCTAGACATCGCCACGCTCCATCAGCACCACGAAATCGCGCACGCCAAAATGCGTATGCGCAAAGCGGATGCGCTCGGCATAGTCGACCAGGGCGGTGCCGGGGTTGCCCATGGCAGACACGGGGCGCGTGCCTAGCGCGCGTTCAAGCTGCGCGCCGGGTCGGTCCGGGGCGGCGAGCATGGAAGCCTCGACAAAACTGTCACCGATCAAGGCCACTGTCTTGTCGTTCTACGCAAAATCGTGGTCGGCAACGTAACCCCGGTTGTTGGATTCAAGCCGCTGCGCGTTGCGCAAGTCCCATCCGGTCGACGTGGTCCAGTGATGATGGGGCGGGTAGCTCAGAATGAGCGGGTCGATTTAATAGCCCGTCTCTGTCGACGTGGAGACCGGCAGCAGCCGGAAAATAACTTCCAGCAGCAGAAAGCCGGCCATGCCCGCCAAGCACCGGAAAAGCTTTTCGGCATCTCAGAAGTTGAAGTAGATAAAAGCACTGATCGAATCACGGGTGATGTTCATCAGTAGCAAAAACGCCACTGCGGCAGTGCTGGCGCCCGCGATCAGGAGGGCGTAGGGGGTCGCGCCAGCGGCAGCGGCGCAGCAGGTACTCGCCGATGGTGTTGCTATTGGGCATCTGCCAGCACCACCTTCTTGAACATTCCCAGGGCAAAGATGGCCAGTCCCGCGCTGAAGTTGCCGCTGTTGAAGCGATAGGTCGCCGCGTCCCTGAACTGCGGCATCATCTGCGCATGGTGCAGCACCGGACCGGCGATCAGGTGCTGGAAATACGAGACGAACAGGCCGTAATGCACAAACCGGTATTCCCGTATGCCCTTGCGCTAGGCGTCGGCCAGAAAGGCAATTTGCGTGAAGCTGAAAAAGGAGATGCCAATGGGCAGGATCACGCGGCCTATGTTCCAGCTTGACCCGGTTGCCGTGTTGAAGTTGTCCAGAAAAAAGTTGGCGTACTTGAAGTAGCCCAGTAGCGTGAGGTTGGCTGCGACACCAAAAACCATCCATCCTTTGGCCTGCCTGCGCTTGCGCTCATCGTCGGCACTGGCCAGCAAGGAAATTTTTTGCCCACCAGAAAATTGCCGGTAATCGAGGCCAGCAAGAGCAGGGTGAACTCCGGCATCCAGTAGCCCTAGACAAACATTGACGCCACAAATAACCAGAGCGCCGCCGCCGGATGACTGAAGCGCCCAAGGCAAAAAAAACCGATCAGGATGGTCGGTAAAAAAAAAGCAGATGAAGGCGGCGCTTGTGAACAGTACGGTGCGTTGGTTTTTTAAGAATCAAGCATGAAACAGGCCTTCAGCCCTTATCTATGGGTGCGGAAAGCTACTTACTCGATAGCATATCCAGGCCTCAAGCGGGCACGCTGAAACTCGGCGCCTTGGCCGCCAGCCACTGCTCAAGCATCATCAGGATCCACACCATCTCGCCAAAGTAGGCAGGATGCTCGGGCAGTCGCTGCGTCAGCAGGGTTTGCACAAAATCAGTGCGCACCACGCCGCGCCGGGCCAGGCTGTGCAGCGAGTCGGTGGCCAGGGCCTTCAAAGCCGGATGCGTGTTGGCCCACACGCCAAAAGGCAGGCCAAAACCCTGTTTCTTTTTGGCGATGGTCTGGTCGGGCAGGAAGCCGCGCAGCGCTTCCTTGAAGAACCAGCGCAGTTTCAGCCCATTGAGCTTGTAGTCGGTGGGCAGCTTGAGCGAAAAGTCCAGCAGCCGCTGGTCCAGCATCGGAAAGCCCACCGCCAGCCCGGCGCAGCCGGTGGCGCCCAGCACCTTGGGCAAATCGCTTTCGGCCAGGGTAAAGCGCCAGTCGTAGGCCAGCTCCCGGTTCAGGGCGCTGGCCTGCTGCGGCGCTTGCCACACACGGCGCTGCAAGGCCAGCGGCGCGGTCGTGTCGATCTGCGCCATGAGCTGCGGCGTGAGCACTTCGCTGGCGCCCAGGCGGATGATGAGGTTGTACATCTGCATGCGGTCGGGCATGGGCACGCGGGCCTGCTCGACATAGCTGCCCGCCTTGCGCGTCAGCGTCAGCGCCTGCGCCGCGCGCCCGCCCAGCAGCGGCTCCATCAGTCCTTTTTGAAGCAGGCCCGGCACATGCCCATACCAGCCAAACACCCGCTGCTTGGCGTAGCGGCTGTTGCCGCCAAACAGCTCGTCGCCGCCGTCGCCCGCCAGTATCTTGCTGACGCCATCTTCGCGCGCCATCGTGGCGCAGTAGTAAGAGGGCAGGGCCGAGGAGTTGCCAAAAGGTTGGTCGAAATACGCGGCCACGGCCGGGATGCTGCGCACCAGATCCTCGGGCGTGACGTAGTACTCGTGATGCTCGGTCTTGAAGTGTCTGGCCGCCAGGCGCGCGTATTCGATCTCGTCGTAGCCCTGCGCGTGAAAGCCGATCGAGTATGAGGCAGCCGCCTTGCCGCTGGCCAGGCCGATCATGCCGGCCACGGTCGAGCTGTCGGTGCCGCCGCTCAGGAAGCAGGCCGGCTTGCTGCCGTCAAGCTGGGCCGCCACGGCCTGCTGCAGCAGTTGCCGGAACTCATCCTTCAAGGCGGAAAACGAGGGCTTGCGCTGTTCCTCGAAGCGCGGCTGCCAGTAGGGCGTCACCGTGAGCTGGCCGTTTCCCATCGCCGCGCGGTGCCCGGGCGGCAGTCGGTAGATGTCTTTGTAAATAGTGCGCGGCGACGGGATGGCGTGAAAGTACAGGTAGTCAAAAATCGCCTGCGGGTCGATTTCGGTGCTGGCATCGGCGAGTTCATCGGCACGCGCTGCAAAACGCAGCTGGCCGCCGTCCACGCGGTAGCATAGGGAGTGGATGCCGAACCGGTCCACCTTCAGGGCGTTGGGCTCATCGGCCCAACGCAAGCCCATGCCAGGGGCCAGGTCGGTCAAGGGCATCAGGTCGCCAACATCATCGCTCATGAGTCTTTGGTCCTAGTCCGGCAGAGAAGCTGCCTTGCGCGGCACGGGCGCTGTCATTGCTGTCAGTGGATTATGCGTGGAATCGATCGGTGGTCTACCTGCGTCGCGCAGGTCAATAGGAATGTTGTCGTGGTACTCGCCGGGGCCGGCTGACTCCAGCGTGCCGTGGCCGGCTAGCCGGTTGTTCACGGCGCGTATGGCGTCGGCCCCGGGCGCCACCCGCAAGAACACGCCACTGAGCGGCAGCGGGTTCACCAGTGTGTTGTTTTCCAGGTCGATCTCGTTGCGGGGCCATTTGTAGCCTTCGGCGCCAAACGAGATCAGGGTCTGGTTCTCCGTCGTCGTGCTTTGCGCAATGGTGTTGCCCGCCACATAGGCCATGCCGCCATTCGGAAACTCCAGCTTGTAGCTGGCCGTGCCGCCGGCGCCGTCGACCAGCCGGTTGTTGACGATGCGGCTCACGGCCGCGCGGCTCTTGAGCAGATGGCCGATGTGCGCATGATGAAAATAGCTGCCCGTCACCGTCAGCTGCGCAATCCGCCCCACGTACAGGTTGTGGTTGTGCCCGTCGGGGCGCTGGTTGTAGGCAAAATGGCTGTCTTCGATGTCCAGCACGGTGGCGGGGTCGTTGTTGGTGAGCAGCCCCATTTCGTTGTACATGAAGCGGCAGTTGCGCACCAGCAGTGAACCGCTCTCCAGCCGGATGCCCGCGCCATTGCGGTCGGGCACCGCCGCACCTTCGAAGTCAAAGCCGTCCACACCCATGCCGTGCGCGCGCACCACCCAGATGCCCTTGCCTTCCGCCGCCGCGCCTTGGGCTAGCAGGCGCACGCGCCCACCCACGGCGCGCAGCGTGATGTTGTCCTGCGTCCACACGGCAACATCTCCCGCGTAGGTGCCAGAATCTACATCAATAGTGGTTCCAGCCCTTTCCAGCCGTGCGGTGTCAGCTATTGTTTTTATAGCTTGATGGGGGCCTGCATGGATGACCTGCGGAGCAGGCCCGGCGGTGTCGGCGCGCGCGGTGCCCGGCAGCGCACTCATCAGGAAGAGCAGCGCCAGCGAGGTCCCTGTTTGAGTGAGCAGGCGCCGGGCGATCATGTCGGGCGCCTTTCGGTGGCTAACAGGCAATTTACGCGGGTAGTATTGGCGGCATGACAACCAAAGTCTTGCCATCGCGAACCGGCATCATCACGAGCACGCACTCCACTCCATCGTGAAATCGCCCCTTCGGCTTTGTCTGGCATTTGTGGTTTAAGGCGGTCTGATTTCATTGCAGTTTGTCGATTGTCCGACTGACAATACTAGCCAAGCGTTTGACAACAATATCCTATGCCAGAACCTTGAACGTGAACAATAAATCGTCCACCCAATCAAGCGTGCCACTTTTCTTGTGGCTCGGCTATGTTCTTTTCGTTGCCTACGCCGGCCTGGTACCACTCCAATACCATGCCCGTTCGCTGGCCGACGCATGGGCTGCATTTCAAAAAATCCCATTTGTCGCATTAAGCGTCGACCTCCATGCCGACTTGATCGCCAATGGGACGCTCTTCGTTCCGGTCGCGTTTTTAACTACTTACCTGTTGACGCAAACTTTCAGAAAACCGCCCCTGCTGCTGTTGCTGTCCATTGCTGGTGCCTTTTCAGCGCTGCTGGCTGTGGCAGTTGAATTTGCCCAGCTTTTCTTTCCACCGCGCACAGTCAAGCTAAACGACATCCTGTCCGAATGGTTGGGCACCTTTGTGGGGCTCGCACTTTCCATCCGGTATCTGGATTGGTTCAACACACTGGTCAGATCATTTTGGAATGACCCGCAACGGTTGAAGTTGCGACTACTTGAGGGGTACGCCTTCGTTTACCTGGCTGTCGCGCTTTTTCCTTATGACATCTTGTCGTCGTGGCCGGAACTGCAGGCAAAAATTGATTCCAACGCGTGGGGTTGGCTGGTTGCGGGAGATTCCCCAAGGTTCATGGTCATCAGCCTTCACCTGCTTGCTGAAGTTGTGCTGACCGTACCGTTGGGCATATTGCTGGTTCGTATTTCGGGTTTAAGCGGCACCAGCTACCGGCACGCTGCGCTTGTAGGGACACTGTTAGGCGGTTTCATCGAAGTTGCGCAGTTTTTTTTGTACTCAGGTATCTCGCAGGGTTTATCAGTACTCTCAAGGGCGCTGGGTGTCTGTTGCGGCGTAGCGTTTTGCAAATACGGTGATCGGTGGACAGCTGACCACTTGGCCTTGATGCTGAGGCGCTACACGATTCCAGTCAGTGTGGTTTATCTGTTCGTGTTGCTGTACATCAACCGATGGTTTGCTTCAAGCTGGCATGGCTTGAACTTTGCTGCAACGCAATTGGCCCAAGTCAATTTCGTTCCTTTTTATTACCACTACTATGCCGGTGAAGCTCAGGCGCTGTTGAGCCTTTTGGTAGTTTGCCTCTCATACGTGCCCGTTGCCCTTTTTGCTTGGGCATATCGACGTTCATCCGGGTTTGCTGTTGTCGTGTCCTTATGGCTTTCCGCGGGCGTCGAAACCAGCAAACTCTTCTTGCAGCCAGCCCACCCCGATCCTACCAACCTGTTGCTCGCCTGCGCCGCAAGCTGGGTTACGGTGAGCCTCATGCGCCAACTTTTTCGGAAAGAACGAACGCCCGTTGACGCTGAGCCCCCAATAAAAACAAGCGGGCAGCGTTTACAGCCCTCGAAGGGAGTTCCTGTTTGGCTGCTCCTTTGTCTGGTAGCTACCGGGGTTTGGACGGCCACCTTTCCCGCCTTTCCTGTATTAGTATGCGTAGTGCTGGTTGCCTGCGCGGCCATCGTCTGGCATCGGCCCGTGTGGGTGTTTGCCATTATTCCTGCAGCGTTGCCGGTGTTTGATCTCGCGCCATGGAGCGGGCGCTTTTTTTTGGATGAATTTGATGCGCTCTTGTTGGTTTGCTTGGCTGTCGCCTACAGTCGAGTGCCGGTGTCGCCCGGCAGCCGATCACAGAAGGATGTCCTCTTTACCACGGCGGTTACCCTTCTCGCATTGAGTTTTGCCATCAGTGCCATGCGTGGCTTGCTGCCGTTTCAACTGCCTGATGCCAACTCCTTCAATAATTACTACAGCCCGTACAACGCACTGCGAATTGTCAAAGGCGTTTTTTGGGCATTCTTGACCTTTGGGCTATCAAGGCGATTTGCGGCCGAGCGACTTGATGCGCTTCGACCATTTGCGTGGGGTATGGCTTTGGGGCTCGCGCTGACGGTTACAGTCGTTTTGTGGGAACGAGTTGCGTTCAGCGGCCTTTTGAACTTCTCCGACACTTATCGCGTTACGGGACCGATCTCGGCCATGCAAACTGGAGGCGCATACATTGAGTGCTTTCTTGCGGTAGCGACGCCTTTTTTGATTGCTCTCATGCTTGAGAAACGACACTGGCTGGTCGGGCTCGCAGGCGCCTTGCTCCTGGTGGCCACCACCTACGCACTGATGGTCACCTTTTCCCGAGGCGGCTACTTGTCATACGCGGTTGCCGTTTCTATTGTGCTTGTGGCAGCGATGCTCAAAACGAAGCGACTTGTTCGAAGCGGTTGCATTTTTGCTGGAATGGCTGGCGCAATACTCTTGATAGCCGTGCCAATTTTCAATGACGAGTTCGCGCAATCGCGTATGGCCACTGTAAGCGCCGACCTTGCGGTGCGTCAGGAGCATTGGAGAGATTCACTCAATATTCGCAATCCCGACTGGGAGACCTCACTGTTTGGTATGGGGATCGGCCGTTTTCCTGAAACGAGCTTTTGGCGCAGCGCCGTCAACCCGAGATCGGGCACCTATGGGTTGCAACGCGAAGCGGGCAATACTTATTTGCGCCTGGGCTCGGGGGACCCTATTTTCGTCGACCAATTGGTATCCATTGAACCGGGGCAAAAGTACGTGCTGAAGCTCGATGTGCGCCCCAGTCGCCCAGACGCTAGGATTTCAATCCCCATTTGTGAGAAGTGGATGTTGACCTCTCACGACTGCATCCGACAGTCTATCGAGCTGGGTAAACAGTTTGGCGCCTGGCGTCGTGTCGAATCGTCGTTCACGGCACAAGAGCTTTCCATCAGACCCTGGTACAGCCGAAGACCTGTCAAGCTCTCGCTTTATTACGACGTACCCAACTCGACCATCGATATTGACCACGTGCGCCTTGAGTCCGCGAATGGCACCAACTTGCTGCGCAATGGCGACTTTTCCCATGGGCTGGATTACTGGTTTTTTAACAGTGAGAGCCACCTCCAATGGCATGTCAAGAGTCTCTTCTACGGTGTGCTCTTTGACCAGGGCTGGTTCGGGCTGGTGGCAATGAGCGCTTTTTTAATCCTGGCATGGGGCGGGGCCGCCAGAAGCGCCTTTAGCAGCAACAGTATTGCCGGAGCCTCACTTGCCGCGCTAAGCGGCTTTTTGGTCGTGGGGCTCACCGACACCTTGATAGATTCGCCGCGCTTCTTGCTGTTGCTCTTCCTTCTTGCCTGGGCCTGCTACCAGTCGGCGCCGCCGCCAGATGACGACATGGTGTCGAAAAATGCAGTGGCTTGACGAACGGCTGCATCCTCCAGGGCATGGCGGCCCGGCCGCGCCAGTGATCACGACCGCAATGATCGGCGGCAAATTAAGACGCATGGCTTGGAGGTTCGATGACCGCAGAAGGGATCGATTTTTTTCCGCCGAACGTCTCGGTGCGGGTCATCGACCAGCAGCAAAAAGACACGGTTGTCGCCATAAAATTTGAGAAGATGACCTGCCCGGTTTCTCCGAGACACTAATTTCTAGGAAGATGGCTCCCATCCGAAGAGGAGCTCATGAAAAAGAGTCGATTCACAGAAGAGAAAATGGTCACGATCCTGCGTGAAGCGGATCGCACCACGGTGGCCGAAGCCGCCAAGAAACACAAGGTCAGCGAGGCCACCATCTATGCCTGGCGCAAGCACTTCGGACAGATGGAGGCGGCCGATGTCAAACGGCTCAAGACCCTGGAGCTTGAAAACAGCCGTCTCAAGAAGCTGCTGGCGGAAGCGGCGCTGGACATCGAGATCCTCAAGGAGATCAACGCATAAAAATGGTGAGCCCGCAGGGCCGGCGTGAGCAACTGGCCTGCGTGCGCGCACGGGGCTTGAGTCTGCGCCGGGCCTGCGGGCTGATCGGTATGTCGCGTGCCACGCCAAGCTACCAGTTGCGCCTGCCAGCCAAGGATGCCCCGGTGCTCGCGGCGATGAAGGCGCTTTCGGCGCAATATCCCCGCTATGGTTACGCCGTATCCGCGTGTTTCTACGTCGCCAGGGCTTGGAGCTGAGTTGGTCACGCACGCATCGCCTGTGGCGCCAGGCGGGCCTGCTGGTGCCCAGAAAGCGTTCGCGCAAACGCATCTCGTCGGTGCGACCACGCATCCACACGCCGTTCAAAGCCAACATGGTCTGGGCCTATGACTTCGTCTTCGACACCACGGCCAGCGGCCAGCAGATCAAGTGCTTGACGGTCGTGGACGAGTTCACACGGGAATGCCTGGCCATCGATGTGGCTGGGGCCATTCGCTCTACGCGGGTGATCGAGGTGCTTTCGCGGCTCGTCAGCCTGCACGGTGCGCCACTGTTCATGCGTTCGGACAACGGGCCGGAGTTCGTCAGCCAGGCCATCTTGGAGTGGATATCGAGCTGCGGCATCGCCACCGTGCTGAACGACCCCGGCAAACCCAGGCAGAACGGCACCGACGAGAGCTTCAACGGAAAGTTTCGCGACGAGTGCTTGTCGCTGGAGTGGTTCCGCTCACGCCGCGAAGCCGTCGTTCTGATCGAATCCTGGCGCATTCACTACAACGAGCTCCGTCCACACAGCAGTCTGCAATACTTGACCCCGGCGGAGTTCAAGCAGCAACTTCGCCAAGACCTGCAACCTGCCGTCTTCTAGTTATAAATGTCTCGATTAAACCGAGCAGGTCA
>NZ_FOKZ01000003.1 GCF_900112285.1 Polaromonas sp. OV174
GAATCCCCGCTGGCAAGGCATTTTTCCCGCCATCACGACCAAGTTCCATGCCGATGAAAGCATAGACGCCGAAGGCACGGCCAAGCACATCGACTTTCAGATCCGCAACGGCGTCCACGGTCTGGTTACCTGCGGCTCGCTCGGTGAAGCCAGCACCTTGACGCTGGAAGAAAAGCTCCAGGTTGCCGACATCGCCATCAAGGCCAGTGCGGGTCGCGTCCCGGTACTGGCCAACGTCTCGGAAACCAGCACGCGCGAAGCGCTGCGCTACATCCGTGGCGCCAATGAACTCGGCGTGGACGGTTACATGGTGATGCCCTCGGTCATCTATGTCGCCGACGCCCGCGAGGCGATGCTCAATGTGCGCACCATGGCCGAGGCTGCGAAGAAGCCCATCATGGTCTACAACAACCCGGTCGCTTACCGCGTGGACCTCAAGCCCGAGCACATGGTTGAGCTGGCCGATTGCGAATGGATTGTCGCCATCAAGGAAAGCACGGACAACATCCGCCGCATCACCGACTTGCGTAACCTGCTGGGCGAGCGCTACCAGCTCTTTCTGGGCGTGGATGATCTGGCTTACGAAGGCCTGGCACTGGGCTGTGACGGCCTGCTCGCCGGTGTCGGCTGCACCTTCCCGCGTGAAACCGTGGCGCTGTATGACCTGATGAAGGCCGGCAAGTTCGCCGAGGCACTCAAGCTCTACCAGTGGATGACACCCATGCTGCACCTGGACGTGTCCACCAAGCTGGTGCAAAACCTCAAGCTCATCGACGTCTTGGCCGGTGTGAGCACCGAGCACATGCGCCGTCCCCGCCTGCCGCTGATTGGCGCCGAGCGTGAATACATTGAAACGATCGTGAACAAAGCACTCGCAACACGCCCGCTTCAATACCAGTCGGTAGCCTGACGGCCACCGTTTATCGACCCGAAACTTTAGGAGGCAGGTATGACAATCAAATCAAGCATGATTCCTCTTCTTGGACTTATGACTCTTGCTCTTGCAGGCCATGCGAATGCGCAGGAGCAAGTAGTCAAAATAGGCGTTACCGGTCCACTCTCAGGCCCCAATGCGTTTGCCGGCAAAGACAATGAAAATGGTGTTCGTCTGGCGATTGAAGAGCTGAACGCCAAAAAAATCATGGTGGCGGGCAAGGCGCTCAAGTTTGAACTGAACTCTGAAGATGACCAGTGTGACGCCAAATCAGGCGTTAACGCGGCCCAGAAGCTGGTGGATGGCGGCGTCAAGTTTGTCATGGGTCCCTACTGTTCGGGCGTTGCCATTCCCGCATCGCGGGTCTATAGCGAAGGTGGCGCCATGATGTCCACCGTCGGCACCAATCCTAAAGTCACCCAGGGCGGCTACAAAAACCTGTTTCGCATGGTTGCCAGCGACAACCAGATTGGCTCCAGCATGGCGGTCTATGCGGCCAAGGTGCTCAAGGTCAAGAAAGTGGGCGTGATTGATGACCGCACCGCGTTTGGCCAGGGTGTTGCGGATGAATTCCTCAAGGAGGCGAAAAACCTGGGCCTCACCGTCGTGGGCCAGGAGTACACCACGGACAAATCGGTTGACTTCCTGTCCATATTGACCAACCTGAAAGCCAAGCAGCCGGAAGCTATTTTCTTCGGTGGCTATGCACCGCAAGGCGCACCGTTAGTCCGGCAAATGAAACAACTGGGGATGCCGGCCAAATTACTGGGTGGTGACACGCTGTGCAGCCCGGAGATGGGGAAACTGGCAGCGGATGCGGTCAATGACACCGTTTTCTGCGCGCAAGGCGGCTCCATGCTGGATAAGGCCAAGGAAGGTCCCGCATTCAAGGCTAAGTACAAAAAACGCTTCAATCTTGAAGCGGACACGTATGCTGCCCCGTTCTACGACCAGACCTTGTTCATTGTCGAGGCCATGCAAAAAGCCAACTCGACAGACCCGATCAAAGTCGGCGCCGAAATCTACAAGTCAAGCTACAACGGGGTTGCCGGCACCTATGCCTATGACGAAAAAGGAAATATGAAACAGGCTCCCGTGACGGTGTCCACCTTCAAAAATGCCGCGCCGGTTCCATTGGTAAGCTATTGATACAGTCTGTTTTCCATAGCCACTGAGTTGAAGGAATAGGGCAATGCCAACTGCCCTATTTTTTCACTGTTTCCCCCTGGAAACCTCGTGGCCTCCATTCTCAACGGCATGATTGAAACAAGCATGAAACGCATCCAGATCATCGACTCCCACACGGGCGGCGAACCAACGCGCCTGGTGATTGGCGGCTTCCCCGACCTGGGACCAGGCAGCATGGCCGAGCGCCGCACTCTGCTGGCGCAGCAGCACGACGACTGGCGCGCCGCGACGGTGCTGGAGCCGCGCGGCAGCGACGTGGTGGTGGGGGCCTTGCTGTGCGAGCCCGTGGACCCGGCCAACGCTGCTGGCGTGATCTTCTTCAACAACACCGGTTACCTGGGCATGTGCGGCCACGGCACCATAGGCCTGGTGGCCTCGCTGGCTTATATGGGCCGCATCCAGCCCGGTGAGCATCGCATCGAAACACCGGTCGGCACGGTCACCGCAACCCTGCATGGCGACGGCTCGGTCAGCGTGCGCAACGTGCCGGCTTACCGACACCTGCACCAGGTCGCTGTCGAGGTGCTGGGCCACGGCACGGTGCGCGGCGACGTCGCCTGGGGCGGCAACTGGTTTTTTCTGGTCAGCCAGCACGGCCTGCGCGTGGCCAGCGACAACCTGGAAGCGCTCACGGCCTACAGCGTTTCGCTGCGTGAAGCGCTGGCGGCGCAAGGCGTCACTGGCGTCGACGGTGCCGAGATTGATCACATTGAGCTTTTTGCCGACGACGACCAGGGCGCCGACAGCCGCAATTTTGTACTCTGCCCCGGCAAGGCCTACGACCGCTCACCGTGCGGCACCGGCACCAGCGCCAAGATCGCCTGCCTCGCGGCCGACGGCAAGCTGGCACCCGGTGCGCTCTGGCAGCAGGCCAGCGTGATTGGCAGCCGTTTCGAGGCCAGCTATGCGCTGCAGGACGGCCAGGTCATTCCCACCTTGCGCGGCCGCGCCCACATGAGCGCCGAGGCCACGCTGCTGATTGAAGAAGACGATCCGTTTGCCTGGGGCATCCGGACCTGACTGCACCGCGACACCCCATCATGACTGACACCATTTCCCTCTCGCTGGACGCGGTTCATGCGCTTGCGCTGCGCGTTCTCACGCACCATGGCCTGTCCGCAGCGCATGCGCAAGCCATCGCCCGCATCATCGTGGCGGGCGAACGTGACGAATGCCATTCACACGGCGTATTCAGGCTGTTGATGTGTACGCGTTCGCTGCGCGACGGCAAGGTGTCGTGCCATGCCGAACCAAGGGTCACCGACCGCTCCGCCGCCGTCGTGGCTGTGGACGCGCAGTACGGTTTTTCGCAGCTCGCGTTCGAAATCGGCAGCCAGCACTTGGTCGAAAAGGCGCGGCGCAACGGCATCGCTGCATTGGCCATCAACAACTGTTTTCATTTTTCCGCCCTCTGGCCCGAGGTTGAAAGCCTCGCGGAGCAAGGCCTGGCAGCTCTGGCGCTGACGCCCAGCCATGCCTGGGTCGCCCCTGCCGGCGGCAGTCGACCGGTTTTCGGCACCAACCCCATGGCCTTCAGCTGGCCACGCCCAGGCGGCCAACCTTATGTCTTCGACTTCGCGACCAGCGCCGTCGCACGCGGGGAGATCGAACTGTATCGCCGCAGCGGCCGTGCCATTCCTCCAGGCTGGGGCATCGATGCAGCTGGCGCTGCGACGACTGATCCCGCCACCGTTCTGCAGCACGGTGCCATGCTGACCTTTGGCGGGTACAAGGGTTCTGCCCTGTCAACCATGATCGAATTGCTGGCGGGCCCGCTGATTGGCGATCTGACCAGCATCGAGTCGAAAGCCCTGGATGGTGACGCCGGCGGCACACCCTGCCACGGCGAGTTGATTCTTGCCTTCGATCCGGCCTTCTTTTCCCAGGGCGACGCGCAGGCAGACCAGGCGCGGGCAGAACAGTTGTTCCAGAGCATCACGGACCAAGGCGCGCGCCTGCCCTCGCAACGCCGCTTCGAGGCGCGGGCACGAAGCCTGGCTCGGGGTGTGCAGATTCCGCGCGCGCTACATGAGGACGTGCTGGCGCTGCTGCGGTAGCGCTGGCTGGTTTAAAAACACCGTCAACGGTAACCCCTGGAGGACTCATGAATTTAAAAAATATCATCACCGTAATTGGTGCCCACGCAGAAGGTGAAGTGGGCCGCGTCATCACCGGAGGTGTGATCGCGCCCCGTGCGGCGTCCATGTTCGAGCGACGACTGGCGCTGGAGGAAAAGCAGGACTGGCTGCGCACCTTGCTGCTGTCAGACCCGCGGGGCAGCGTTAACGCGGCAGTCAATCTGGTGACGCCTGCGATTGCACCGGAAGCGGACTTCGGCATGATCGTCATCGAATCGGACGACTACCCGCCGATGTCCGGCTCCAATCTGATGTGTACGGTGACCGCCGTCCTCGAAAGCGGCATGTTGCCTATGCAAACGCCGATAACCGAGCTGTGCGTCGACACGCCAGCGGGCCTGGTGCGTGTGCGTGCGGAGTGTGAAGGCGGCAAGTGTCGGCGTGTGTCGTTTCAAAACGTGCCCGCCTTCGTCATGCACCAGAACAAACCTGTCGAGGTTCAGGGCGTGGGCACGGTCATGGTGAATGTGGCTTACGGCGGCATGATTTTCGCCATTGTCGATGCCGCGGCTTTGGGGTTTTCGCTTCACCGCAGTGAGGCACGCTCACTGGTGGAAATGGGCGAGCGCATCAAGCTGGCCGCCGCCAAGCAACTGCCCAGCGTTCATCCGGAAAACCCAGGCATTCACACCATCAACATCACCGAATTTGCCGGGCCGCTGAGCATGGTGGACGGCGTTAAAACTGCCAAAAATGCCGTGGTGGTCTCGCCAGGTCGACTGGACCGAAGCCCCTGCGGCACGGGCAGCTCGGCGCGCATGGCGCTGATGCACGCGCGCGGCGAGTTGGGAGTGGGTGAGCCCTTCGTCCATACCTCCATACTGGATACGCAGTTTCTCTGCCAAATTGAGGCGGTGACACAAGTCGGCAGCCAGGCCGCCGTAGTGCCCAGGGTCAGTGGCCGTGCCTGGTTGACTGGTGTGTCCTATTACGGCGCCGACCCCGAGGACCCGTTTCCCGAAGGCTACCGCCTCAATGACACCTGGTTCGCCGATTGAGAACAGGAAACGCAACTATGCCTTCACAGGTCATTGCGGGCGCAAGCCTATGAACGCCGATGTGATCGTCATCGGCGCCGGCATCATAGGTAGCGCCTGCGCGCATGAACTCGCGCGCGCAGGTCTCGACGTGCTGGTGCTGGACGCCCGCCTGGGCGGCGCCACCAACGCCGGCATGGGCCATCTGGTGGTGATGGACGACAACCCGGCCGAACTCACGCTGAGCCACGAATCGCTGAAGCTTTGGCACGATTGGGCGCCGCGCATGAATGCCGATTGCGCCTTCACTTCCTGCGGCACGCTGTGGCTGGCCTCCAACGACGCGGAGATGGCTGCCGCAGAGGAAAAGAAAGTACGCCTGCAAGCCCACGGCGTCAGCTGCGAACTGCTGAATGCCGCCGCGCTGGCCGCGGCCGAGCCTATGCTGCACTCTAGCCTGGCAGGCGCACTCAAGGTCAACGGCGACAGCGTGGTCTATGCGCCCAGCGCCGCGCGCTGGCTGCTCACACAAGCACCCCGTGCCATCGCCTTCGAGCAGGCGGAAGTCACCGCCATCGATGGCGCCCGTGTGCGCTTGGCGGACGGCAGCTGGCGCAGCGCTGGTGCCGTGCTGTTGGCCGCCGGTATGCAGGCCACCCGGTTCTGCCCGGAGTTGCCCCTTCGCCCAAAGAAGGGCCACCTCGCGATTACTGACCGTTATCCGGGCACGGTGCATCACCAATTGGTCGAGCTGGGTTACATCAGCAGCGCTCACCACAGCGATGGCACCTCGGTCGCCTTCAACGTGCAGCCGCGCCCGACCGGGCAGTTGCTGATCGGCTCCTCACGCCAATTCGACACCATCGACCCGGCGGTGGAGCCCGCCATGCTGGGACGCATGCTGCGCCGCGCGCTGGACTACCTGCCGGCGCTGGCCGATCTCAACACCATCCGCACCTGGACCGGCTTTCGCTCCGCCACCCCAGACAGTATTCCCATCATAGGCCGCCACCCACAGCGCGACGGACTATGGCTGGCTGTCGGTCACGAAGGACTGGGCGTGACCACGGCCCCGGCCACCGCCCGCCTGCTGGCGGCACAGATGACGGGTGCTGCGCTGCCCTTTGATGCAGAGCCCTACAGCGCGCACCGTTTTCAGAAAACACCATAAATGCCTCTTCTTGTCTATCACGTCGTGTCACCAGAGGCACCCTCAGCGGCGCTCGGCGCCACTGTGGAGTTGCTGCTCGATGGCAAGGCCTTGCGTGTGCCGGCTGGCATCACCGTAGCTGCCGCCCTCGCACACCAGCCGCCTGGGTGGTCACGACTTTCCGTCAGCGGACAAGTGCGTGCGCCGTATTGCGGTATGGGCATCTGCCACGAATGCCGGCTGACAATAGACGGTCGCCGCCGTTTGGCTTGCCAGACCCTGTGCTGCGACGGAATGCGTGTGGAGACCGGAACCAGTCAGGGGCGAGCGTCATGAATGCGACGATCAGCGAACCTATCGCGCCTATCCTGTCGTCACCCTGCGAACTGCTGATTGTCGGCGCCGGCCCGGCTGGCTTGGCTGCCGCACTGGCAGCAGCTCCCAGCGGCGCACGCATCACGCTGCTCGACGACAATCCGGCCCCTGGTGGACAAATCTGGCGCGCTGGTCCAGCGGTCCGGCTCCCGCCACAGGCGCTGAGGCTGCGCGAGGCGCTCGCGCGCTGTGCCAATGTGCGCGTGCTTTGCGGCACGCGTGTGGTCGGTCTCGTGGGTGAGCGGGAATTGTTGCTGGAAGACCCCGAACGCGGCTGGGTCCAGCGCTATGACAAGCTGATTTTGTGCACAGGCGCGCGCGAACTGCTGCTGCCCTTCCCGGGCTGGACGCTGCCCGGAGTCACCGGCGCTGGTGCACTTCAAGCCCTCATCAAGAGCGGCCTGCCGGTTGCGGGTGAACGCATCGTGATTGCAGGCAGTGGCCCCTTGCTGCTGGCCGTTGCGGCCACGGCGCGCAAATGCGGTGCTCAAGTGATACGCGTCGCTGAACAGGCCAGCCTGTCTTCGCTCGCCGCTTTTACGGCGCAACTGGCGCGCTGGCCAGGCAAGGCCATTCAGGCACTGACGCTTGTTGAAAAAAGCTACCGTACTTCCTCGAATGTTGTTTCGGCACAAGGTAACGGGCGCGTCGAATCAGTCCGCTTGCAACAGGGCGCCAAAGTCATCGACATAGCCTGCGACCGCATTGCATGCGGCTTTGGCCTGATTCCCAACACCCAGCTTGGTCAGTTGCTGGGCTGCTTGCTGGCGTCGGCTTCTGGTGGCGCGCAGGGGCTGGCCTTCGATGCTTTTCAGGCCACCAGCGTGCCTGATGTTTACGCGGCCGGAGAATGTACCGGTTTTGGCGGTAGCGAACGGGCGCTTACGCAAGGCCGCATCGCGGGACATGCTGCGGTCGGTAACATCGCTGCGGCGCAGCGGTGTTGGCCGGAACGTGCCCGCTGGGAGGCCTTCGCCAACCAGCTGCATCGCAGGTTCGCACTGGCCGAGTCGCTGAAACAGATTCCCCGGCCCGACACGCTGATATGCCGCTGCGAAGACGTGCCGCACAACATACTCACCCAGTGCAGTGGCTGGATTGATGCAAAGCTTCACAGCCGCTGCGGCATGGGTGCCTGCCAGGGACGTGTGTGCGGAGCGGCGGCGCAGTTTCTCTACGGCTGGGAAGCCCCCGTGCCGCGGTCGCCGCTGTCGCCGGCGCGCATTGCGACTCTCGCTTCTCCCCTCAACTCAGACTGAAACCGCAACTCATCGATATGCCACAGAAAGCTATAAGCTCTACGTTTTTATGCTGTCGGCAGCGTTTTCGGGCTTGCTCGACTCACTCAAGGCGCTGCTACTTCGGCTCGCCGAGGTCAACGACGTGATGTTGGCAACTGCGATGGAAATGCTGCCTATGACGTTACTGGGCGGACTGGCCACCTGTTGGGGGCTCATGGTAGGCTTCCGCGTGGTAGTCATCCAGCAGAATCACCTCGCTACGTTAGGTGGAGTAGTTCCCGATCATCATCGGTATGACCTTCATCGTCTGCATGTCATTTTTCAGGCGCGGCCTGGTGGGAAAATGACAGGCCTTTCTGCAACGCTGAAATACGGAAAAACACAATGTCATCCTCAATGACCATGCTTCGGCTGCCGCCCAAACGCCGGGCCGCTGATGTCGCCTATGACGTCATAGAAACCATGATTTCCACGCTTCAGCTCGAACCCGGCACGCCCGTGGTCGAGGCTGATTTGGCGCAGCGTACCCAGCTAGGCCGCACGCCGGTGCGCGAGGCCCTGCTGCGCATGGTGTCCATAGGCCTGATTGTTCAGCAACCGCGCCGCGGCTTGCTGATCTCCAACATCGATCTGGCCGCGCATCTGGACGTGATCCTCACCCGGCGCGCGCTGGAATGCCTGATCGCGACCTGCTCAGCCAGGCGTGCCACGGCGTTGCAGCGCAAGGCCATCATCAGCTGCGCCGAAAAAATGATGAAGGCGGCGGAGCGCGGTAATCTGGACGCCTACATGACGGCCGACCATGAACTCGACGAGGTGAACCACGAAGCCTGCCGCAACCGGTCCGCCGTGAAATGCGTGGTGCCTCTCATCGTTCAGTGCAGGCGCTTCTGGTATGCCTACCAGCACGAAGGCGAGATCGCCGAGGGCGCGCGTTTTCACATGGAGCTGGCCCAGGGCATTGCCACCGGTGACGAGTTGGCGGCCGTGCGCGGTGCTAACGAATTGATGAACTATCTGGAGCGCTTTGCCCGGCGCGTCATAGAGATCTGAATCCGCTCATCCGGCTCCTACCCTTTCCCGCCTTATTAGTCATAGCCCCTATTTTTCAACCCAATGAGCACCCTCATGGACACCACCGTTCCCGCCAAAGCTTCCCCCATTTCGCTGCTGAAGGACCCCAGCCTGCTCAAAACCGACGCCTTGATCAACGGCCAATGGGTCGCCGGCAACACCCGGTTTGACGTGAACGACCCCGCCACCGGTCGCAAACTGGCCGATGTCGCCAACCTCGGCCCAGCCGATGCCGAGCAGGCCATCGCCGCCGCCAACGCCGCCTGGCCGGCCTGGCGCAGCAAGACCGGCAAGGAGCGCCACGCCATCCTGCTCAAGTGGTACCAGTTGCTGATGGCCAACGTCGAGGACTTGGGGACCATCATGACCGCCGAGCAGGGCAAGCCCTTTGCCGAGGCCAAGGGCGAAGTCGCCTACGGCGCCAGCTTTGTCGAGTGGTTTGCCGAAGAAGCCAAGCGCGTCAATGGCGAAACGCTGCCGCAGTTTGACAACAACCGCCGCCTGATGGTGATCAAGCAGCCGATCGGCGTGTGCGCCGCCATCACCCCCTGGAATTTCCCGCTGGCCATGATCACCCGCAAGGTGGCGCCGGCCTTGGCCGCCGGCTGCCCGGTGGTGATCAAACCGGCTGAACTGACGCCGCTGACGGCCTTGGCTGCCGCTGAACTGGCGGTGCGCGCCGGCATTCCCGCCGGTGTGCTCAATGTGCTGACGGCCGACAGCAGCAACTCGATTGCCGTCGGCAAGGTATTCTGCGCCAGCGACGTGGTGCGCCACATCAGCTTTACCGGCTCCACCGAGGTCGGCCGCATCCTGATGGCGCAAAGCGCGCCTTCGGTGAAAAAACTCGCGCTTGAGCTGGGCGGCAACGCGCCCTTCATCGTGTTTGACGATGCCGACATCGATTCCGCCGTGGAAGGCGCCATGGCCAGCAAATACCGCAACGCCGGCCAGACCTGCGTCTGCGCCAACCGCATTTATGTGCAGGACGGCGTCTACGACCAGTTTGTCGAAAAATTCGCCGCCAAGGTCAAGCTACTCAAGGTCGGCAACGGCTTTGAAGACGGCGTGGCACAAGGCCCCTTGATAGAAGACGCCGCGGTTGAAAAAGTGCAGCGCCACGTGGATGACGCACTCGCCAAAGGCGGCAAGCTGCTGGCCGGCGGCCACCACATCAAAGGCCAGTTTTTTGAGCCCACGGTGGTGGCCGAAGCCACCGCCGACATGTTGTGCGCCCGGGAGGAAACCTTCGGGCCCTTTGCGCCGGTGTTCCGTTTCAAGCATGAGCAGGAAGCGATAGACGCGGCCAACAACACCGAGTTTGGCCTGGCCAGCTATTTCTACAGCCGCGACATCGGCCGCATCTACCGCGTGGCCGAAGCGCTGGAATACGGCATGGTCGGCATCAACGCCGGAGTGATCGCCACCGAGCATGTGCCTTTCGGCGGCGTCAAGCAGTCGGGCCTGGGCCGCGAAGGTTCACGCCACGGCATGGAGGAGTATGTTGAAATGAAATACCTCTGCCTGGGCGATATCCAGAAGTGATCTGACTCCTCATCTGGCGGCAAGATGTGTTGCTCACTCGGACGACGAAATGAGTTCGGCGCCGAGCAGCACGCAGCGGAGCATGCGATCGATCTGAAGGCCCTGCACGCCAAAATCGGCCAACTGGCATTGGGATTTTTTGGGAGGCGTGCTCTTCACCGCCGGCATGCTGAGCACAAGGCGATGATTGATAGAAGCCATGATCTATCGATTAAGCTGCAGGCCGAACTGATGTCCGTACTGAAATCAGCCTGCACTGCTTGGCCTACAACATGCGCCGAGTCATGAGCATCCTGGGGATTACAGTGTTGATCAACACGATGCGATTGATGGGGGCAGATTTTTTGCGTTTTCACACAGGCTCAGTCTCTTGCAGTCAGTCGCCGTAACCTCCCCTTCATAGACAGGATTACAGCGATTTCGGACCTAGACGCAAGGCCACTGCTGCTGCATCCGGCCATGAAGCGACTGTTGCGAACGTCCGCAATGGTGCCCCCTAGATAGCAGGAATCACAACTCCGCCCACGATGCCTAGTGCACCGCATGTACGCGCAGCCACAAGTATCCCGCCGCGATGGTAAGCGTGAACAGCGTCACCGGGACGCCTATCTTGGCGTGCCGGCGCCAGTCTATGTGTACGCCGCGACGTGCAGCAGCATCGACGACGATGATGTTGGAGATGCTGCCGACGATGAACAGGTTGCCAGCCAAGGTACTGACCAACGCGAGCAAGGGCCCGGCCAGTGCATGCGTAGCGACTGGCAACAAGAGCATCACTGCGGGGACATTTGAGACGATGTTCGACAAAAGGAAGGTCGCGCCGAACAGCGGCGCAGGTTGATCCAGGGGCAGCCCCGCAGCAGCTAGCCCGGCCACCGCCTGGGCGGGCAGCCCTGACTTTTGCAGCGCGCCGTTGACGACAAACAGGCCAATGAAGAGGATCAGCAATTCCCAGTCGATGAGGCTTAGCATCTTGCTCGAATGCAGCTTGCGGCTCATCAGCAGCACCCCCGCACCGGTCAGCGCGACCACTTCGCGTGGCCAGGAGGTAAAGAGAAACGACAGCAGAATCAGCAGTGCTACCGCCAGTCCTTTGCCCGTCTGCCACCGGTCTAGAGCCTCAGACTCCTGGCGGCGTTCCGCCACTTGCACGTCGTCCCCCGACCAGCTCCAACGGCCCCGCGTGTGAGCCACGATCAAGCCCCACGTCACGATAAGACCGACGAGAACCGGAATCGCCGCTTCGGCAGCATAGCCGGCGAAGGACAGACGAAGCGTCTGGCCGATCAACATGTTTTGCGGATTGCCGATCAGCGTCGCGGCCGACCCGATGTTGGCAGAGCACGCAAGGGCCAACAGATAGGGCACCGGATTAAGTCGCCGCTGGCGACAAGCGTCGATCAGCACCGGCGTAACGGCAAGGCAGACGATGTCGTTGCTGAACACGGCCGACAACCCGGCGACCGCAAAAATCATGGCACCGAGCAGCAGCGGCGGCGCTAAGGGAAAGGAAGCAAGCTTGCGCGTGACCCAGTCGTAAAAGCCGCCAAGGCGCATCTGCGCGGACACTACCATGAAGGCGAACAGCAGGATGAGTGTCGGCAGGTGGACGGCTTGCGCCGCCTCATCGACACTGAGCGCCTCGCTCCCGATGACCGCGATAGCACCCAACAGCGCGATACCTGTGCGGTCCAACTGAAGAAATGGCAGCCCGCCAAGAATCATGCCGAGGTAGACCAGGCCGAAAATCGTGAGGACCGTTGATGTCATGCCACCATTGTCTGGGAAAACCTAGGCGTTATCCGTATCAGCGTCCGCGACAACATTGCACAGAATGCTCGCAGCACCTTCAGAGTATGCGAAAGCGCCATTGAGTTTCTGGTCACTGGTAACGCTAACGGCTGCTTTGGGCAGGTCAACTGTCGCCGCTGAATACCTTCAATTGGTCGAAATGCGTCGTTTACCAGAATTGGCTGAAGGTCCGCAACCAGTCTTAAACAGCCCGCCAACCACGAATGCCAAGCGGACATGACCCAGCACCGGCAAAGCTCTTCCCTCACGCACGATAATTAAGCCATGCGATTCCTACACACCATGCTGCGCGTTGGCAATCTCCAGCGCTCCATCGACTTCTATACCAAGGTGCTGGGCATGCAACTGCTGCGCACCTCGGAAAACCCCGAGTACAAGTACAGCCTGGCCTTTGTCGGCTACGAGGGCAATCCGGCGCAGGCCGAGATCGAGCTGACCTATAACTGGGGCACGGAAAGCTATGAACTCGGCACCGCCTATGGTCACATCGCGCTGGGCGTACCCGATGCCTATGCGGCCGGCGAAAAGATCAAGGCGGCCGGCGGCAACATCACGCGTGAAGCCGGCCCGGTCAAAGGCGGCAGCACGGTGATTGCTTTTGTGACCGATCCCGATGGCTACAAGATTGAATTGATACAGCGCGCCGAAGGCGCTGCTGGCGGCGGCCTGCGCTAGCCGACCGCGGGCGCTCAAACAGCTATCATTTCAATAGCTGTCTGCGCCCTACCCATATACGCTAAAGGCTGATTTCGCTTAAAAATCAGCCGATTTCAAAAAAATACCGGCTCAGACCGCCCGGCGCTGCAGCTGGCAGGCCTGCTGGGCCAGTGCCGTCACCTGGGCCCAGTCGCCACGCGCTACGGCATCCGCCGGCGTGAGCCAGGAGCCGCCCACGCAAACCACATTGGACAGGCTCAGGAATTCCGCCGCATTGGCCATGGAGACGCCGCCGGTAGGACAAAAGCGCACATCGCCAAAGGGCCCGCCCCAGGCCTTGAGCATGGCCGGGCCGCCGGCCTGCATGGCGGGGAAAAACTTCAGTTCGCTCAAACCGTCTTCTTGAGCCATCAGGATTTCGCTGCCGGTGGCCACGCCGGGCAGCAGTGGCAGACCGGCATCGCGGCAGGCTTGGCCCAACGCGTGGGTGTAGCCCGGACTGACGGCAAAGCGGGCGCCGGCCATGGCGCAGGCCTGGGCATCGGCGGCGCTGCGCACCGTGCCGGCACCGACCACCGCCTCGGGCACCTCGCGCGCAATCGCCTCTATGCAGGCCAGCGCCTGCGGTGTGCGCAAGGTGACTTCCAGCATGCGTATGCCGCCCGCCACCAGCGCGCGCGCCAGCGACACGGCCTGGCCGATCTCGCTCAGCACGATCACGGGAATCACGGGGGCATCCCGCATCACTTGCAAGGCGGTCAGTTTTCCGCTGAGGTCCAGGTTTACATCCACGATAAAGCTCCTTCTTCGGCCGTCAGTGCGCGCTCGCGCATGCCGGCAAACAATCCACGACCCATGCCCACGCCATTGCTCAGACGCAAGTCTTGCGGCATGGACGCCAATTGTCGCGCAGCCCATTCGGCTGGCGCGACCAAAACATTCAAATCACCCGTCACGGCATCGAGACGAACCAGATCACCATCGCGCACCTTGGCCAGCGGCCCGCCGGCGACGGCTTCTGGCGACACATGGATGGCTGCCGGCACCTTGCCCGAGGCACCGCTCATGCGGCCATCGGTAACCAGCGCCACCTTGTAGCCCTTGCCCTGCAGCACCGCCAGCGGCGGCGTCAGCTTGTGCAGCTCCGGCATGCCATTGGCCTGCGGGCCTTGCCAGCGCACCACGCACACCAGGCCCTTGGCGGCGCTGTGCTGGCACAGTTGCTCCAGCTCGCCGGCATTGAAGGCCTGCAGCAAAGCCTCTTGCGAATCAAAGACACGGGCCGGGGCCTCTATCACATGACGGTCATCGGGCACGGCCGACACCTTGATCACGCTGCGGCCCAGGTTGCCCTGCAGCAGCTTGAGCCCGCCGGTGAGGCTGAAGGGCCTGGCGGCGGGCCGGACTATGGTTTCGTCCTTCGAATCACCAGCGTCGTGCCAGGCCAGCGAAGCGCCAGCCAGGGCCGGCTCACGCGTGAATTCGCGAATGCCGCCTTCGCGCACCGTCAGCACGTCTTCGTGCATGAAGCCGGCGTCCAGCAGTTCGCGTATCACCAGCCCGGTGCCGCCCGCGGCCTGGAACTGGTTCACGTCGGCGCTGCCATTGGGATAGACATGCGTCAGCGTAGGCACGACTTCGGACAAGTCAGAAAAATCATTCCAGTCAATCACGATACCGGCCGAATGCGCCACCGCCACCCAATGAATCAGGTGGTTGGTCGAGCCGCCCGTGGCCAGCAAGGCCACCATGGCGTTGACAATCGCCCGCTCGTCGACGATCTGGCCTATGGGCGCAAAACGCCGCGACTTGATGATGCCCAGGGCTGTACGCGCCGCTTCGCGCGTCAGCTCGTCGCGCAGCGCGCCGCCGGGCGCCACAAAGGCGGTGCCGGGCACATGCAGGCCCATGGCTTCAAGCAGCATCTGGTTGCTGTTGGCCGTGCCGTAAAAAGTGCAGGTGCCGGGGCTGTGATAAGACTTGAGCTCGGCCTCCAGCAAGCCTGCGCGCCCGACCAGACCCTGGGCGGCGAGCTCGCGCACATGGGCTTTTTCCTTGTTGGCCATGCCTGAGGGCATGGGCCCGGCCGGCACAAACACCGTGGGCAAATGACCAAACTGCAGCGCGCCTATCAGCAGGCCGGGCACGATCTTGTCGCACACGCCCAGCATCAGCGCGGCATCAAACATGTCATGCGACAAGGCCACCGCCGTAGCCATGGCGATCACATCGCGGCTGAAGAGGCTCAACTCCATGCCGCTGGTGCCCTGGGTCACGCCATCGCACATGGCAGGCACGCCGCCAGCCACTTGCGCCGTGGCACCCAGCTTGCGCGCTTCGTCCTTGATCAGTGCGGGATAGCCTTGCAGCGGCGTGTGCGCCGACAGCATGTCGTTATAGGCGGTGACGATGCCGATATTGGGCGCACGCTCGGTCACCACCTTGAAACGGTCGTCCAGCGGCATGCCGGCCACGGCATGGGCCAGGTTGGCGCAGCCCATGCGATCCATGCTGGGCGGGCGCGTGACCGCCGCCTGCAACTGCGCCAGGTAGGCGCTGCGTGTGGCGCGGCTGCGTTCTGCGATGCGCGCAGTGATATCTGAGATTGCGGAATGAAGAGCCATGCTGTGCCACCTTTTGGTCAGGGATCGATATGTAACTTTATTACAGGCGCTATGGTAACTGGTGAACACTGCATTTAAGCCCCACATGGTTACTTTGCGGTTACCAAAACGGGCACAAAAAAACCCGCAGGGCCAGGCCGCTGCGGGTTGCTTCATCGGGGCCAGGCCCCGGCCATGTCTGGCTAGGCTTATTGCAGGCTGATTTCCACGCGCCTGGCTTCGGCATCACTGCCGCCGCCGGTCAGCTGCTCAGGCTTTTTCAGTTCGATCTGTGCTTCGGCCACACCCGCGGCCTTCAGCGCATCACGCACGGCCAGTGCACGCTGCTTGGCCAGTTCGGCATTTTTTTCCGCATTGCCGCTGGCATCGTGGAAACCCGAAATCAGCAACTTGCGACCGGCCTGAGCGCCTTTGACCACGTCGGCCAGGGCTTCGCTGGCGCCGGCGGCCAGATCGGCCTTGCCGGAGGCAAAGTAAAACTTCACCACGCCCTGCTCGACCGTGACGCTGGCCGCATCCGAAGCGGCTTGTGCAACGCTAGGCGTGGCCGGCTCAGACGCAGCGGCCAGCGGCGCGGTCACCTGGGCCGCAGGCGCGGCAGCGCTCTTGCCGGCACGCCCTATATTGACACCAAAAAACAGCACCGCGGCAACCACCAGCGCCACCAGGCCAAACACCAGGAACAAGGCCACGCGCTGCTGGCTATCATCGTCTTGAGAAACCATTACCTATCCCCTTTTTAAAATTTGCCGCTATTGTAAAGTGCGCTTGTGCAAAACCTAGCCTATCCACGCCGCGACCCGGCCCCCATGCTCCAGGCCGTCACCCATGAATGGGGCGGCCAGGGCGATCTCTGGGTTTTCGCCTATGCCTCGCTGATCTGGCGACCTGAATTCGAGTTTGCCGAAGAGCGCTTTGCCACCTTGCATGGCTACCATCGCGCGCTCAAGATGTGGAGCCGCATCAATCGAGGTACGCCCGAATGCCCTGGCCTGGTGTTCGGCTTGCTGGCCGGCGGCAGTTGCAAGGGCATGGTTTTTCGCATCCCGCAAGTCCAGGTGGCCGCCGCCCTGCCCGCCTTGTGGGAGCGCGAAATGCCCAACGGCGTCTATGACCCCAAATGGCTGCGTTGCCGCACGGCCCAGGGCGATGTCAAGGCCCTGGCCTTCACGCTGTCAAAGCGCAGCCCCAGCCACACCGGCGTGCTCAGCGAAGACACCTATCGGCAGATATTTTCAGCCTCCTGCGGGCGTTTTGGCACGACCCGCGACTACGCCCAGCTGACCTACGACAAGCTGCGCACGCTGGGCATAGAAGATCAGGCGCTGGGCAAGCTGCTGCAGCTGGTCAGCCGCTAACCCGCCAGGTATTCGGCCAAGCCCATTGCGTGCCTGGGCGACTAAGCCTAGAGTGGTGAGCCCATCACGCACCTTACGGGAGACCTGCATCATGAACATCCGTCTGACTCTGCTGAGCAGCCTGTTGGCCCTGGCCGCCTGCGCTTCCCCGTCCAGCGGTCCACGCGCCCTCGCCCAGCTTCAGGCCACCACGGGCAACACCACCACCGGCAGCGTGCGCTTCACCCAGATGGGCCAGGGCGTGATGGTCTCAGGCGAAATCTCCGGGCTCAAGCCCAATGCCGAGCACGGCTTTCATATCCATGAAAAAGGCGATTGCTCCAGTGGCGACGGCATGAGCGCGGGCGGCCACTTCAACCCCGACGCCAAGCCCCACGGCAATGCCACGGCCATGGCCCACCACGCCGGCGACCTGCGCAGCCTGAAGGCAGACGCCAACGGCATGGCGAAGTTCAGCTTTGAATCGACCGGCATCGCGATAGGCGGCGGCGCAACCGACATCGTGGGCCGCGGCCTGATTGTTCATCGCGACCCCGACGACTACACCACCCAGCCCACCGGAAACGCCGGGCCGCGGCTGGCCTGCGCCGTCATTACCCGGGCTTGAGCGCCTAAACCTGCCCCCGCGAGCGGCGGATGCTGCGGTCGTAGCTACCAAATCAATAGCTGCCCATGGCCGCAGCGCAAGCCCAAACCCCTTAAATCACTTAAACATAGGCGTAAAGAGGCCTGAACGGGGGTTAACCAATGCCTATACTTCAACGATGTCAGAGCACAACTCCTCCATCGCCGATCTGCGTAAAAGCTACGAGCGCGCCGAGCTCAACGAAGACGCCTCACACGCCGATCCCCTGCAGCAATTCGACCAGTGGCTGAACGAAGCCATCGCGGCGCAGGTGCCCGAGCCCAATGCCATGACGCTGGCCACCGTGGCCAGCAACCTGCGCCCGTCCACCCGCATCGTGCTGATCAAGGGATTCGATGAGCGCGGCATCGTCTGGTACACCAATTACGACAGTCGCAAGGGCCAGGAGCTGGCCGGCAACCCCTATGCGGCGCTGCAGTTTCACTGGGTCGAGCTGGAGCGCGTGGTGCGCATAGAAGGCGTGGTGGAGAAAGTCTCCGCCGAAGAAAGCGACGACTACTTCAACAGCCGGCCGCTGGATTCGCGCATAGGCGCCTGGGCCAGCCCGCAAAGCGAAGTGATCACCAGCCGCAGTGTGCTGGTGGCCAATGCCGCCAAATTTGGCGCCAAGTTTTTACTGCAGCCGCCGCGCCCCGCGCATTGGGGCGGCTACCGCCTCAAACCCGACAACTGGCAGTTCTGGCAAGGTCGCAAAAGCCGGTTGCATGACCGCCTGCGCTACACCCTGCAGGCCGACGCCGGCTGGCTGCGCGAGCGCCTGGCACCCTAGTTAGAGCTAGCCAGCCAGCGGCCCCAGCCGCTCTATGGCCTGGTGCGCCACGGCCTTGAGCTGTGCGTCGCTCACCCGGTCCGGGGCAATTTCGGCCAACGGCACCAGCACAAAGGCGCGCTGCGTCATACGTGGATGGGGCAGCGTCAGGTGCGCTGAATCCATCTGCGCGCTGCCATACAGCAGCAGGTCCAGGTCCAGGGTGCGCGGTGCATTGCGGTACGGCCTTTCGCGCCCGGCCTGCAACTCGATCTGCTGCAGCTGTGCCAGCAAGGCCGGTGCCGACAAGCTAGTCAGCAGCTCCACCACGGCGTTGATGTAATCGCCGCCCGGCGCGACGGCCTCTTGGCCGGAATCGCTGTCCAGCGGGGCGGTTTTATAGAGACTGGATGTTTGCCTCAATTGCGTCAGCGGCAAGGCCTTGATGGCGCTCACCGCCTGCCGCAGCGCCGCCGCTGCGTCGCCGAGGTTTGCGCCCAGGGCGACATAGGCCGTCACACCCGCTGGAGCGAGGGCATCCGCCTGGCCGCTACGCATGGCAGGCGCCCGGTTCAATGAGGGGATGCGGCGTCCGACGCAGGCTGCTCGCCGCCGCCCTCTAGCGTAGAGCGGTTGACAGGCTTGCGACGGCGCCGGCGTTTCTTGGCCGGCGCGGCCTCGCCTTCTTCACGCGGTGCGTCGGCCAATTCGGTCGCAGCCTGGCCCACACCAGCATCGGCATCGACCCGTTTCACGCGAACCCGGGGAGTTTGCGGTTTTTTCGACTGTTCCTGGCGCACCGCTTCAATCATGGCGTGGCGTTCGTCGTCATATGCGGTGCTGAATTTTTCCCACCACTCGGCCAGCGCGGCGTCGATCTCGCCGGTTTGCCCGCGCAGGCGCAAGAAGTCAAAGCCGGCGCGAAAGCGCGGCTGCTCCAGCAGGGTATAGGGCGCGCTGCCCACGCGTTTTTCAAAGCGTGGTTGCATGGTCCAGATCTCGCGCATGTCGGTGCCCAGCTTGCCGCGCCCCGAAACATCGCCAATCTTGGCATTAAAGGCCTCGTCAATCGAATCCTGCAGCGCCGGCATGACCGGCTCGCCGCGCTGACGACGCTGCTCCCAGCCGTGGCGCACATCGGACCACAGCACGCAAGACAGCAAAAAGCTGGGGGCCACAGGCTTGCCTTCGCCGACGCGGCGGTCGGTGTCCTGCAAGGCCAGTTTCAGGAAGGGCTCATCGGCCATTTCCACCACCACGTCAAGCAATGGATAGATGCCGGTGCCCAGGCCCAGGGTTTTGAGCTGGGCGATGCTGGCCATCGCATGGCCGGTTTGCAGCAGCTTGAGCATTTCGTCAAACAGACGCGACTGCGGCACGTCGGCCAGCAAGCCCTTCATCTCGCGCAGCGGCGCAGCGGTCTTGTCCTCGAACTTGAAGTCCAGCGCACTGAGCTTCGCACCAAAACGCACGGCACGAATGATGCGAACCGGATCTTCGCGGTAACGCACGGCCGGGTTGCCTATCATGCGTATGATTTTTTTCTTGGCGTCCTTGATGCCGTTGTGATAGTCGACCACGATTTGCGTTTCGGGGTCGTAATACATGGCATTGATGGTGAAGTCGCGCCGCGCCGCATCTTCCTCCATGGGGCCCCAGACGTTGTCGCGCAACACCCGGCCGGAAGCATCGACGGCATGCTTCATGCCAGCCAGCTGATTCTTGCTGGTGCGCTCGTTGCCGCCCACCTGCTCGGCCAGGCTGCTATCCAGATGGGCACGAAAGGTCGAGACCTCAATCACCTCATGCTCGCGGCCACGGCCGTAGATGACGTGAACGATGCGAAAGCGCCGGCCAATGATGAAGGCCCGGCGAAACAGGCTTTTGACCTGCTCCGGCGTGGCATCGGTGGCGACGTCAAAGTCCTTGGGACGCAGGCCAACCAGCAAATCACGCACGGCGCCGCCGACGATATAGGCTTCATAGCCGGCCTGTTTGAGCGTATGCACCACATCCATGGCGCGTTCATCGACCAGCTTGGGATTGATGCCGTGTTCCTGGGGGCCTATGTCCTGGCGCTGGCCGAACGGTGATTTTTTGACCCGCTTGGCGCCGGACTCTTCACTGCCGGATTTTCCAAACAGTTTGTCGATAAATTTTTTGATCATGAATTTCTGAAACTTTGCGGAACAAAGCGCAATTGCCTGGCGGCAAGCCCTGTCCCCAACTGGCTAAAACAGGTCAAGTATGCGCCATCCGCGCTCGGTCGCCAGCGCGCGCAGGCGCGGGTCCGGATTGGTGGCCACTGGCCAGGTGGCTTTTTCCAGCAAGGCCAGGTCATTCATGGAGTCGGTGTAGAAGGTGGTTTCCACATCCTCCCAACGCCAGTTGCGGGCCGCCAGCCATTGCTCCATGCGCGTGACCTTGCCTTCGCGGGCCGAGGGCGTGCCCCGGATTTCACCGGTCAGCTCGCCCCGGGCGTCGCGCTCCAGCTCCACCGCGATCAGCTCCTGCACGCCAAAGGCCTGGGCAATCGGACGGGTGACGAATTCATTGGTGGCGGTAACGATCACAAGCTCATCGCCGGCCGCCCGGTGCGTCTCCAGCAGCGCCCTGGCCTGCTCCGTAATGACTTTATTCACCACTTCGTCCATGAACTGGTCATGAGCAGCTATTGATTTTATAGAGCCCTGCTCACGAATGGCTTGCGTGGCAAAGCGTACGTAGTCGTGAATATCGAGCGTTCCGGCCCGGTACTGATCAAAGAATTCGGCATTGCGGCGCTTGAATTCGGTGGCATCGCACCAGCCCAGGGCAATGGTGAATTCGCCCCACTCATAGTCCGAGTCGATGGGGATCAGGGTGTGATCCAGATCAAACAAGGCCAGGCGTCTAGAAGCCTTCACTTGCGCTGTCATTCGCTCTCCAGCATGGATTTAAGCAGCGGCACCGTGATGGCCCGCTTGGTTTGCAAGGCGTAGCCGTCCAGCTTGTCCAGCAACTGCATCAGGCTTCCCAGATCGCGCGAAAAGCGCCTCAGCATGAAGTCCATCACCTCGTCGCTCAGAAACACGCCACGGGCATCGGCTTCGCGTCTGAGCACGGCACGCCGCTCCTCATCGTTCAAGGCCTGCAGGGCAAACACATGGCCCCAGCCCAGGCGGGAGCGCAAATCCTCACGCAGCACCAGATCGGCCGGCGGCACATCGCCAGCGGCCAGCACCCAGCGCGGCTGGCCGTCGTCGGTGCTCAGCGCATTCACAAACCAGTTAAAGGCGGCGCGCTGCTGCACCGCCGTGTAGAGGTGACAGTCGTCCATGATCACGACGGACCAGGCCTCGTTGAACTCCGGCGGCTCCAGCATGGAGGCGTCCATCCAGCCACTGGAGACACCTTGCGTACGCAAGGCCTCGCTCACGGCTTTGAGCAAATGGGTCTTGCCGCTGGCTTCTCCGCCCCACAGATAGGTCGGCACCGGCGAGCGCAGCGGGTTGCCGGCCCAGAGTTCAAGATGCTTGACTGCGGCCTCGTTCGGTCCGCTGAAAAAATTGGCAAACGAAGGGTCGGATGCCAGTCCGATGTCCAGTGCGATCTGTTTCATGCCTGTCATTACCGTGTTCATCCCTGATACAGCTTGCTGGCCATGTAGCTAGCCCGTAAACGACGAATGCCGACCAGCAGCACCGCGCTGGCGGGCAAGGCGATCAGCACGCCGAGAAAACCCAACAACTGGCCAAAGGCCAGCAGGGCAAAAATAACGGCCAGCGGGTGCAAGCCTATGCGTTCGCCGACCAGCCGAGGCGTCAGATAAAAACTCTCGACCATTTGTCCGGCGCCATAGACGCCGGCCACCACCAGCAGGCCGTAAAGACCGCCAAACTGCAACACGCCGGCCAGCAGCGCCAGCAGCATGCCCAATCCAAAGCCCAGAAAGGGAATAAAGAAGGCCAGGCCGGTGAAGACGCCCACCGGCACGGCGAGGTCAAACCCGAACAGCGAAAGCGCCACGCTGAAGTAAATCGCCAGCACCCCCATCACCAGCAACTGGCCGCGCAGATACTGGCCCAGCACCAGGTCGGCCTCGTCGATGAAGCTGTCGTACGAGGCACGCAGCTTGGGCGGCACCAGCTCGACCACCCGGGCAACAATCCGATCCCAGTCTTTCAGCAGAAAAAACAGCGCCACGGGTATCAACACCACATTGCCCATGATGGCCAGCGCCACGCTGCCGCCCAGCTTCAGCGAAGACAAGACCGAGGCCAGGGCATCTTCCACATTGGCATTGAGGTACTTGAGGACAAAGGCCTTGATGCTGGCAACATCCAGCGACACCTTGATGCCGAACTGCGACAGCCAGGGACCCAGCGAATGGTTGAGACGGTCGGCCAGCAAGGGCAGCTGCTCACGCAGCAAGGGCAGTTCCTTGGCGAAGATAGGTACCACCAGCAGAAAAATAGACAGCAGGACCAGGATAAACAGGGTTTCCACGATCAGAACCGCCAGCACCCGCGGCAGCCGGCCCCGGCCCAGGTCATCGAGCTTGTCCACCAAAGGCGTCAACGCATAGGCCAGCACGGCCGCCACCACAAAGGGTGTCAGCACCGGCCCCAGAAACCACAGCGCCAGCACCACCAGCGCGGTGATCAGGCACCAGGCAGCGGTACGTTTTTGGGTAGAAGTAAATTGCATACAGCCTTGGGTGAGCTTGCCGGAGTCAGCCCGGAACAGGTCCCCGGGTGGAACCTTTAGAATCTAAGGCTGAATTCTATCGGGCTTGCAAGGCGGTTCCAGACCACTGCCGGCCGGATAGACCGCCGCTCCACGCCCTCCATCGCATAAAGCCCCGATACATGACTACCTCTTCCACCACCCCCCTGAGCTACAAAGACGCCGGCGTTGACATCGTCGCGGGCGACGCCCTGGTTGAACGCATCAAGCCGCTGGCCAAGAAAACCATGCGCGAAGGCGTGCTGGCGGGCATTGGCGGCTTTGGCGCCCTGTTTGAGGTGCCCAAGCGCTACAAAGAACCCGTGCTGGTCAGCGGCACCGACGGCGTGGGCACCAAGCTCAAACTGGCCTTTGAATGGAATATGCACGACACCGTCGGCATAGACCTGGTCGCCATGAGCGTCAACGACGTGCTGGTACAAGGCGCCGAACCGCTGTTCTTTCTGGACTATTTCGCCTGCGGCAAACTCGACGTGGATACGGCAGCGGCCGTGGTCGGCGGCATTGCCAGGGGCTGCGAGCTGAGCGGCTGCGCCCTGATAGGCGGAGAAACCGCCGAAATGCCCGGCATGTACCCCGCCGGCGAATACGACTTGGCCGGCTTTGCCGTCGGCGCGGTGGAAAAATCCAAAATCCTGAGCGGCCAGGACGTGAAGGCCGGCGACGTGGTGCTGGGCCTGGCCAGCAGCGGCGTGCATTCCAACGGTTTCAGCCTGGTACGCAAGTGCATTGAGCGCGCCGGCGACAAGGCCCCCGTGAAGCTGGACGGCAAGCCCTTCAAAGAGGCGCTGATGGAGCCCACCCGCCTGTACGTGAAGAACGTGCTGGCCGCTCTGGCCGCCCACCCGATCAAGGCGCTGGCCCACATCACCGGCGGCGGCCTGCTGGAAAACATTCCCCGCGTGCTGCCTGAAGGCACGGCTGCCCATCTGAAAAAAGGCAGCTGGCCGCAGACCGAGCTGTTTGCCTGGTTGCAGGCCACTGCCGGCATCGACGATATCGAGATGAACCGCACCTTCAACAACGGCATCGGCATGGTGGTGGTGGTGGACGCTGCCAATGCCCAGGCGACGGCCAAAACCCTGCGCGATGCCGGCGAGCAGGTCTATGAAATCGGCGTGATTGCCGATCGCGGCGAAGGCGCAGCGGTCGTCGTCGGCTGATCTTCGGACTGTCACCACGCAAAAAAGCCGCTGATGCGGCTTTTTTGCTATCCCTCCGTCACTCTCCTGCCTAACTCAAGACGCAGGAACATCCGGCTTTTCAGCACGCTCCTGTGCAATGCCGTGCAGCCACTCGCGCCAGATAGCCACCAGCAAAGCCATCAACACCGGCCCGACAAACAGGCCGACCAGGCCCATGGTTTTGACGCCGCCCACCAGGCCAAAAAAAGTTGGCAAAAACGGCAGCTTGACCGGCCCGCCGACCAGGCGCGGGCGCAAGGTCTTGTCAACGATGAACAGCTCGACCGAGCCCCAGACAAACAAGCCCAGCCCCGCCATCGAGTGGCCAGAGCCCACCAGATAAAGCGACACCAGGGTGAAAGACAGCGGCGCGCCGCCCGGAATCAGGGCCATGAAGACCGTGATGACGCCCAGCAACACCGGCGAAGGCACGCCGGCCACCCAATAGGCGATGCCCAGCACCAGGCCCTCACCCAGCGCGATCAGTCCCATGCCGGTGACAGTGGCACTGACCGTGGCCGGCACCACGCGTGAAAAATGCTGCCAGCGCTTGGGCAGAATGCGCTCACCCACCACATCGAGCTGGCCCGCGATACGCAAACCATCCTTGTAAATAAAGAACAAGGTGATCAGCATGAACAGCACCGTCAGCACCAAGCTGAACACATTGCCGGTAGCGGTGAGCAGCGTGCGGTAAATATTGCCCAGGTGCTGGCCGCTGAGAATCTGAATCCAGTCACCCAGCGCACGCGGCGCGCTCAGGTGATCGCGCCAATAGCTGGCCAGACGCTCACCCACCACGGGCAGCGCCTCAATCCAGCGCGGCACCGGCGCACCGTTGCGATTGGCCTCTTGCAGCCAGGCCAGCAGGCTGCCGGCTTCGTGCAAGGCGTAAGGCAGGGCCAGCATCAGCGGCACCACCAGCACGCCGGTCACCAGCAGCAGCGCCAAGCTGGCGGCCAGGGTGGTGTTGCCATGACAGCGCAGCACCAGCCAGCCGTACAAGGGCCAACTCGCAAAACCGATGATGAGTGCCGCCAGCACCGGCACCAGAAAGCCACTAAAAAAATACCCGCCGGCGGCAATGAGCAAAAGCAGCAGCGTGCGGGTAATGAAGGGAGCGTGCAAGACAGGGGGCATGGGGGGAATTCTGGCATGAGGCCTGACAAGGCCCCGCCTCACTTGAAGAAAAAACCTGCCCGACCCGTTGGCGCTGGGCGTCTTAATGCTTGCCCTGGCGCAACTGGGCCAGGCGCTCGGCAATCACATCCATGTCCAGCGCATCTTCGGCGTGCGCCAGGTACATCTCCAGATCCGCCACCGCGTGCGCCACATCACCCTGCACCGCCCAGGCCAGGCCACGGTCGCGGTACTCAGTCCAGGCATCGGGCAGCAACACGATCAGGCGGTCCAGCACGGCAATCAGGCGCGGCCAGTCTTCCTGGGTTCGGTGAATCTCCTGCAGGTTGCGCAGCATGCGGCCTATGATTTCGCGCGGCGGCGCCGACTGCAGGTACAAGCCCATGGGCACATCAAACTCATCCACCAACCCGCTGCGCTGGCGAAACGGCTCCAGCCGCTCGACCAGTTCTTCGCGGCTCAATGACTGGCCGCTGAAGGGGTCTATCACCACCTGGCCTTTGGGCAGGTTGACCTTGACCATGAAGTGCCCGGGAAAAGCCACGCCGCGCGCATTCAGGCCCAGCCCCAGGGCCAGCTCCAGCCACAGCACCGCCAGCGTGATGGGAATACCGCGGCGCGTGCGCAGCACCGCGTTCAAGTAGCTGTTGTCCGGGTCGTAATAGTCATTGATGTTGCCGCCAAAACCAAGATCGCGAAAGAAAAACTGGTTCAGCGCGCGCAGGCGCTGTAGGTCGGGCGAATCGACGGGCAGGCGCCGCTTGACACGGGCCAGCAGTTGATCGACGTCGCCCAGCACCTGCTCGACATCGAGATCCGGGTATTCGTCCTGAGCCAGGCTGACGGCGGCCTCCAGCAAGGGGAAATGCGCATCGCTTTGCACCAGGCTGGAGAAATATTGCAGCGGGGACGGTACAGCCAAATTTAATTCCATGCCGCTACTTTCTCACAAACCGGCAGCCCCTGCGAGGCACATTAACTCAAGCCGCATCATCCGTGCCGCAGCAATTGGCGCAGCTTCAGCCCCGAAGCCCAGAGCGCTATAAAATAAATAGCTGCAGAGGCAATAAGCACAAGGGCTAGAGAGCCAATTCTTTGAAAATAATGGAATTTCAGGCCAATCCAGTTGACGCTGCCGGCGGCCCATAGCAAAAACACCGCCAACAGCGCGCTGGCCGCCAGCACTTGCAGCGCAAACCGACCCCAGCCGGCAGCCGGTTTGTAACTGCCGCGCCGCAGCAGACCAATCAACAGGCACAAGGCATTGATCAGCGCGCCCACGCCTATGGCCAGCGCCAGCCCGGCATGCTGAAAATAGGGCACCAGCACCAGATTGAGCAACTGCGTGATGACCAGCACCACCACCGCGATGCGGACCGGCGTCTTGATGTCCTGGCTGGCATAAAAACCCGGCGCCAGCACCTTGATGGCCACCAGGCCCAGCAGGCCCGCGCCGTAACCCATCAGCGCCGTCGTGGTCTGGCGCACATCACGGTCGCTAAAAGCGCCGTAGTGGTAAAGCGTGGCAACCAGTGGTTCGGCAAAGGTCAGCAAGGCCACCGCGCAAGGCACGGCCAGCAACACCACGAGGCGCAAGCCCCAGTCCAGCATGGCCGAGTATTTGAGCGCGTCGTTGGCGCCCTTGGCCGCCGCCAGTTGCGGCATCAGCACCACGCCTATGGCCACGCCCAGCATGGCCGTGGGAAATTCCATCAGGCGGTCGGCGTAGGTGAGCCAACTCACGCTACCGGGCGCCAGGTGCGAGGCAATCTGGGTGTTGATGAGCAGGGAGATTTGCGCAACGCTGACGCCCAGCAGTGCCGGCAGCATCAATCTTGCTATGTTTTTTGTAGCTGGATCCGCACATGCATCCTTGATGACAGCCCAATTCCATCCAATTTTTGGCAGCATGCCCAGACGCAGCAGGGCCGGCACCTGCACCGCCAGCTGCAACACCCCGCCCAGCATCACGCCTCCGCCCAGGGCATACACCGGCTCAATGCCCAGCGTCTTGAACCAGGGTGCGCCCAGCCAGGCTGCGGCAATCATGGACAGGTTGAGCAGCACCGGGGTGGCCGCCGGCACGGCGAAATGCCGCCATGTATTGAGAATGCCGGACGACAAGGCCACCAGCGACATGAAGCCGATATAGGGAAACATCCAGCGCGTCATGTAAACAGCGGCCTCAAAACCGCGCGGATCCTGCTGCAAACCGCTGGCCATGGCCCAGACCAGCAGCGGCGCCGCCACCACGCCCAGCACGCAAGTTAGCAGCAGCGACCAGCTCAGCAGCGTGGCCACCCGGTCAATCAGCAGCTTGGTCGCCGCCTCGCCGTGTTGCGCCTTGTTGGCCGCCAGCACCGGCACAAAAGCCTGACTGAACGCCCCCTCGGCAAACAGCCGGCGAAACAGATTGGGAATGCGAAACGCCACATTGAAGGCGTCGGTCATGGCGCTGGCGCCAAAGGCCGAGGCAATCAGCAACTCCCGCACCAAACCGGTGATTCGGGACATCAGCGTAAAAAGGGAAACGGTGGAGGCGGATTTAAAAAGTGACACCGCTGGAGTTTAGCCGTCACGGCAGCGCGCAAGCTGTGGTTCCGTGCGGCCGTATTTGGTGAGCTCTTCACACCAGCAGGGGCCACGGAACCGGCTTTGCCGGGCCGCAGGCGCAGCGGCCCCCTCGGGAGGCAGGGAGCTACACGCTAGTAGAGCGGCCGTGGAGGTATATAATCGTGGGCTTTGCTGCATCATCCACAGACTCCTCCCTGGATTAAAGGAAATTTATTATGGCAACCGCCAAACCCAAGAAAAAGAACCCCCGCCTCGCCTCCGGCCGCAAACGCGTCCGCCAGGACGTCAAACTCAATGCCGCGAATACCTCGCTGCGTTCCAAATACCGCACCGCTGTGAAAAACGTCGAAAAAGCCGTTGCAGCTGGTGACAAAGACAAAGCCAAGGACTTGTTCGCCAAGGCCCAAAGCATTGTGGACACGATTTCCGACAAGGGCATCTTCCACAAGAACAAGGCCGCTCGCGATAAGAGCCGCCTGTCTGCCAAGGTGAAAGCCCTGGCCCTGAAAGCCGCCTAAACATTTAGGCAAATCGCCCGGACGGTATTTCCCACAAAATTCCGCTCCGCCGTTTTGTAGGGTGCGCTGCAGCAAAAGTAAGAAACCGCCTTTCGGCGGTTTTTTTACGTCTGTACTTTCTGGATCGGGATGAGCCTGGTCACCCAGGACCACTCAGGGCTTGGGTGGATCGGGAAGCAGACAAGCCTCGGCCATTTGCAGCTTGTTGTCTTTGGCGAAGTTGATGGCGAAATCCCAGGCCATGGGTTCGGCGTCGCGCAGTTCAGCGTTGACCACCACGTACTTGACGCCGTTGATGACGGTTGGAACGCACCAGGGGGAATAAGTCAGGTGACTGCCGGGCTGCGGCCCACCGGGACGGAACTGGCTCATCACCCCGCACAACCGATCGGCCCAGTCGCTGGGCCGGAAGGTTTTGCCATCATGGGTGACGCCCTGAATGAAAACTTCTTTGGCGGAGTTGGAGACCATCGGGTGGAGGGTTTTTCGCGTGCCCGGGAAGCCGGTATGCGTCCCATGCTGCAGCGCGCAACTATTCTATCTTATATAAGACTCAGCTCAGATTTGCAGGCCGGCGCTGCAACCCGGCCCCGGCGCATGACTGTGATGCAGGATAGTCACAAAAGGCCGTAAAGTCTGCGCCTAAAATCACTTCAGACCCGCCCATTTTGGCGCGGCCTTCCGTTTTTTGCCACCGTCCCCGGAGTTATCAATGACCGCTGCCCTCCCCGACCACATCGAAGCCGCCTCTCCCCACGTGATGAATAGCTACGGCCGTCTGCCGATAGCGCTCTCGCACGGCCAGGGCTGCCGCGTCTGGGATGTCAACGGCAACGCCTACATCGATGCGCTGGGCGGCATTGCCGTCAACACCCTGGGTCACAACCACCCCGAGCTGGTACCCGCCTTGCAAGAGCAGATCGGCAAGCTCATTCACACCTCCAACTACTACCATGTGGCGCTACAGGAAACCCTGGCCGCCAAGCTGGTGGAACTGTCGGGCCTGGAAAACGTCTTTTTCTGCTCCACCGGCCTGGAAGCCAACGAGGCCGCGCTCAAGCTGGCGCGCAAGTTCGGTCATGACAAGGGCATTGAACGCCCCGAAATCGTGGTCTATGAAAAAGCCTTTCACGGCCGCAGCATTGCCACGCTCAGCGCCACCGGCAACCCCAAGGTGCAGGCCGGCTTCGGCCCGCTGGTCGAAGGTTTTATCCGCGTGCCGCTCAACAACATCGATGCATTGAAGGCCGCCACCGCCAACAACCCCAATGTGGTGGCCGTGTTCTTTGAGGCTATCCAGGGCGAAGGCGGCATCAACAGCATGAAGGACGAGTACCTGCGCGAAGTTCGGGCGCTCTGCGACGAGCGCGACTGGCTGCTGATGATCGACGAGGTGCAGTGCGGCATGGGCCGCACCGGCAAATGGTTTGCCCACCAGTGGGCTGGCATCAAGCCCGACGTCATGCCCTTGGCCAAGGGCCTGGGTTCGGGCGTGCCGATTGGCGCGGTGGTGGCCGGCCCGAAAGCCGCGCATATTTTTCAACCCGGAAACCACGGCTCGACCTTTGGCGGCAACCCGCTGGCCATGCGGGCCGGCGTGGAAACCATTCGCATCATGGAACAAGACGGCTTGCTGGCCAATGCCGTCAAGGTCGGTGACCACCTGCGCACGGCGCTCGCTCGCGAACTGGCCGGTGAAAAAGGCCTGAAAGAAATCCGCGGCCGCGGCCTGATGCTGGGCATTGAGCTGACCAAGCCCTGCGGCGAACTGGTCAAGCGCGCTGCCGACAACGGCCTGCTGATCAGCGTCACCGCCGACACCGTGATCCGCATGGTGCCTTCGCTCATCATGACCATCGCCGAGGCCGATGAGGTGGTGGCGATTCTGGTTCCGCTGATCAAGCAACTGCTGCAGGAAGGCGCATGACCATGAGCGCTCCCCTCAAACCCATCAAGCACTACCTGCAATTTAGCGACTTCACCGCCGATGAGTACGCCTACTTGTTCGAGCGCGCCGCTCTGATCAAGAAAAAATTCAAGGCCTACGAAAAGCATCAGCCGCTGGTCGACCGCACCATGGCCATGATTTTCGAGAAGGCTTCGACCCGCACCCGCGTGAGCTTTGAGGCCGGTATGTACCAGCTGGGCGGCAGCGTGGTGCATCTGACCACCGGCGACAGCCAGCTGGGCCGGGCCGAGCCGATCGAAGACAGCGCCAAGGTCATCAGCCGCATGGTTGACCTGGTGATGATCCGCACCTTCGAGCAGACCAAGATTGCCCGCTTCGCCGAGCATTCGCGCGTGCCTGTCATCAACGGCCTGACCAACGAATTTCACCCTTGCCAGATCCTGGCCGACATCTTTACCTACATCGAACACCGCGGCTCCATCCAGGGCAAGACGGTGGCCTGGGTCGGCGACGGCAACAACATGGCCAACACCTGGCTGCAGGCCAGCGAAATCCTCGGCTTCAAGGTGCACCTGAGCACGCCCGGCGGCTACGAGGTCGATCAGTCGATTGCCGGCATACGCTCGGCCAGCAGCTACCAGGTGTTCAAGGATCCTATGCAGGCCTGCGCCGGCGCCGACCTGGTGACCACCGATGTCTGGACCAGCATGGGTTACGAGGCCGAAAACGAGGCGCGCAAAAAAGCCTTTGCCGACTGGTGCGTAGATACCGAGATGATGCGCGTGGCCAAACCCGACGCCCTCTTCATGCACTGCCTGCCGGCGCACCGCGGTGAAGAGGTCGAGGCCGAGGTGATCGACGGCCCGCAGTCCGTGGTCTGGGACGAGGCCGAGAACAGGCTGCATGCGCAGAAGGCGCTCATGGAGTACCTATTGCTGGGGCGGCTTGAATGAACCCTTTCAAGGCCGCACTGGCCAGCGGCCGGCAGCAAGTCGGACTGTGGCTGTCCATGGCCGATCCGTATCTGGCCGAGGTCAGCGCCACCGCCGGCTTCGACTGGCTGCTGATCGACGGCGAACATGCGCCCAACGATGTGCGCAGCATGCTGGCGGCGCTGCAGGCGCTTGCGCCCTACCCTTCACAACCCGTCGTGCGGGCCGTGGCCGGCGACGTACCGCTGATCAAGCAGTTGCTGGACATTGGCGCGCAGAACCTGCTGGTGCCCATGGTCGACACGGCCGAGCAAGCCCGTACCCTCGTCAGCGCCACACGCTACCCGCCCCTGGGCATTCGCGGTGTCGGCAGCGCCATTGCCCGCGCCTCGCGCTGGAACGCGCGTGCCGACTACCTAGACACAGCCGACGATGACATCTGCCTGCTGGTGCAGGTCGAAACCGTGACCGCCTTGCGCAACCTGCAAGCCATCTGCGCCGTGGACGGCGTGGATGGCGTGTTCATAGGCCCGGCCGACCTGGCCGCGTCCATGGGCCACCGCGGCAAGTCCGACCACCCGGAAGTGCAGGCCGCGATCGAGCAGGCCATGCAAACCATCATCGCCTCCGGCAAGGCCGCCGGTACGCTCACCTCTGACCCTGCTTTGGCGCGGCGCTACCTGGCGCTGGGCTGCACTTTTGTGGCCACCGGGGTGGACGTGCTGCTCTACGCCAATGCCGCGCGGCGGCTGGCGTCGGACTTCAAATCGCCCGGCACCGCACCACCTTCGGGCCCTGGCGCGGCTTACTAAAAGAGCCGCAAGACCTGGACAAAGCCATCAGCCCCGGCCCACAAAAGGCATCTGCGTCGCCATGATGGTCATGAACTGTACATTGGTGGACAGCGGAAGCGCCGCCATGTGAACCACGGCGTCGGCGACCTCCTTGGCATCCATCATGGGTTCGACGGCGATCTCGCCATTGGCCTGGGGCACGCCCTTGGTCATGCGCGCCGACAACTCGGTCAGGGCATTGCCAATATCAATCTGGCCGCAGGCAATGTTGTATTTGCGGCCGTCCAGCGAGATCGATTTGGTCAGCCCCGTGATGGCGTGCTTGGTCGAGGTGTAAGAGGCCGAATTGGGCCGCGGTGCGTGGGCGGAAATCGAGCCGTTATTAATGATCCGCCCGCCCTGCGGCACTTGCTCCTTCATCAGCCGGAAAGCGCCTTGCGCGCACAGGAACGAGCCCGTCAGGTTGATGTTGACGACGTTCTGCCATTGCTCTACCGCGATGTCTTCAAAAGGCACGCCCAGGCCGCTCACGCCGGCGTTGTTGAACAGCACGTCAATGCGCCCGAACTCGGCCTTGATGCGGGCAAACAAGGCGTTGACGGAGTCGGCATTTCCCACATCGGTTGCCACCGGCAAGGCGCGGTCGCAACCGGACTCCTTGGCGACGCTGTTGAGCGGCTCGATGCGGCGCCCGGCCAGCACCACGCGGTAACCGGCCTGCAACATCGCCAGCGCCACGGCTCGGCCAATGCCGGTGCCCGCGCCGGTGACCAGTGCGACTTTATCGTTCGAATTCATGGAATGCCCTTGCCTTTGGAAATGGGTTTGAGATATGAAGATGGAATCTGTGGACGAATCGGGCGCCCGCCCGCTCGCCTGCACTGAGGCCAGGCGCGACGTGCCTGATATTGTGCAGTAGCCGCTGATTTCCCGGCCTCGCCCACCTCGCAACAAGCGGCCTGGCCACCCCCGAATACTTCAGGTTTCAATAATTTTAAAACCTGTTGGAAATAACCGACACCACGGGATTTTGAGCGGTGCTACCTTTGGGGAATGAGCCAGAGAGCCGACCCATCCTCCTTTGCACCGCCCCGGAAAATCCGGGACATTTCCCCTGCCGTCCACCCGGGTGCGCCCGTCTTTCCCGGCGACACGCCCTACCAGCAGCAGTGGTGCGCCACCATCGCGCCGGGCTGCCCGGTGAACGTGAGCAGCATCACGCTGTCGCCCCACATCGGCGCCCATGCCGACGCCCCCTTGCACTACGACCCGCAGGGCGCCGCCATCGGCGCGGTGGCGCTGGACGCCTTCATTGGCCCCTGCCGTGTCATCCATGCGATTGATTGCGGGCCGCTCATCGAATGGCATCACATTGCCCATGCCGTGAACCAGTTGCCACCGCGTGTGCTGGTGCGCACCTATGCCAAAGCGCCCGAACAATGGGACGCTGCGCTCAGCGCCTACGCCCCCGACACCATCGAGCGTCTGGCCGCACTCGGCGTGCGGCTGGTGGGCATAGACACGGCCAGCATCGACCCAGCCGACAGCAAGCTGCTGGCCAGCCACCAGGTGATTCGTCGCCTGGACTTGCGTGTGCTGGAAAACTTGGTGCTCGACGACGTGCCCGAGGGCGACTACGAACTGATCGCCCTGCCCCTGAAACTCACCCACGCCGACGCATCGCCCGTGCGGGCCGTGCTGCGCGACCTTTGATCCGAGAAAACGAAAACACTTATGACCACTTTGCAAGACTGCCGCGCCCTGGATGCGCAAGACCCGCTGCGCACCCTGCGCGACCATTTCACCCTGCCGGACGGCGTGATCTACCTTGACGGCAACTCGCTTGGCGTGGCGCCCATGGCCGCTGCCACCCGCGTCGCCGAGGTGGTGAAGCACGAATGGTCGCAAGGCCTGATCCGTTCGTGGAACGACGCCGGCTGGGTCGACCTGCCACAGCGCCTGGGCAACCAGCTCGCGCCCTGGATAGGCGCGGGTGCCGATGAAGTGGTGTGCACCGACACCACCTCGATCAACCTCTACAAGGTGCTGAGCGCCGCACTCAATATCGCGCGCCAGGACGGCCCCGCACGCACCAAGGTGCTGAGCGAGCGCAGCAATTTTCCGACCGATCTGTACATCGCGCAATCGGTGTGCCGGGAGCGCGGCCTTGAACTCGTGCTGCTGGAGCCCGAAGAGATCAGCGCCGCGCTGCAGGACGACGTCGCCGTGCTGATGCTCACGCATGTGAACTACCGCACCGGCGCCATGCACGACATGGCGGCCATGACCGCAGCGGCCCATGCGCGCGGCATCTTGACCATCTGGGACCTGTGCCACAGTGCCGGCGCCGTGCCGGTGACGCTCAAGGCGGCCGACGCCGACTTCTCCATTGGCTGCGGCTACAAATACCTCAACGGCGGCCCCGGCGCGCCGGCTTTTGTCTGGGTGCACCCGCGCCATACCGACCGTTTCTGGCAGCCGCTGACCGGCTGGTTCGGCCACGCCGCGCCCTTCGCCTTCACGCCCGACTACCAGCCCGCCTCCGGCATACGCCGCTACCTCTGCGGCACCCAGCCCATCATCAGCCTGTCGGCGCTTGCCTGCGGGCTGGATGCCTTCGACGCCACGGCAGCGCTGGGCGGCATGGGCGCGCTGCGCGCCAAGTCGCTGGCGCTGACCGACCTGTTCATTGCGCTGGTGCAAGAGCGCTGCGCCGGCCACGGCCTGGGCCTGGCGACGCCGCTTGAGCACGCACAGCGCGGCTCGCAGGTCTGCCTGACCCGCGATGAAGGCCAGGGCGTGAACGGCCAGGGCAGCGGCGCCTATGCCATCGTGCAGGCGCTGATCGCGCGCGGCGTGATCGGCGACTTCCGCAAGGGCGACGGCGGCACCGGCCGCCACAAGGACATCCTGCGCTTTGGCTTCACGCCGCTGTACGTCGGCTTTGAAGATGTCTGGAACGCGGTCGAGCACCTGCGCCAGGTGCTGGAAAGCGGCGAGTGGCAACGCGCCGAATTCAACCAGCAAAACGCGGTGACCTGAGCATGTGCCCGCACGCCCACACGCCCTCCACGACGCCTGCCGCCTCGGCGACGGCCCTGCCCGAAGCCATCGTGCACGAAGAGCGCGCCCAGCTCGACTTCAGCCAGAGCATGAGTTACGGCGACTACCTGCAGCTCGACGCCATATTGGGCGCGCAAAAACCGCTGTCGCCGGCGCACGACGAGATGCTGTTCATCGTGCAGCACCAGACCAGCGAGCTGTGGATGAAGCTGATGCTGCACGAGCTGCGCGCCGCCATAGGCCATGTGGCCAACGACGAGCTGCAGATGGCTTTCAAGATGCTGGCGCGCGTCAGCAAGATCATGGAGCAGTTGGTGCACGCCTGGGACGTGCTGGCCACCATGACGCCGCCCGAGTACAGCGCCATGCGCCCCTACCTGGGCCAATCCAGCGGCTTTCAGAGCTACCAGTACCGCAGCATCGAATTCGCTTTGGGCAACAAGAATGCCGCCATGCTCAAGCCGCACGAGCACCGCCCCGACCTGCTGGCGCTGGTGCAGGCGGCCTATGAGGCGCCCTCGCTCTACGATGAGGCCCTGCGCCTGCTGGCGCGGCGCGGCCTGCCCATGCCCGCCAGCCACACCGCGCGCGACTGGACCCAGCCTTATGTTGAAAGCCAGGCCGTAGAGCAGGCCTGGCTCACGGTCTACCGCAACCCACAGCAATACTGGGACCTGTACCAGCTGGGCGAGGAACTCACCGACCTGGAAGACGCTTTTCGGCTCTGGCGTTTTCGCCATGTCACCACGGTGGAGCGCGTGATTGGCTTCAAGCGCGGCACCGGCGGCACCGGCGGCGTGAGTTATCTGCGCAAGATGCTGGACGTGGTGCTGTTCCCGGAAATCTGGAAGCTGCGCACGGATTTGTAAAGAAAATAGGCCTGTAGCGCCCATCAACAGGGCGTAGCAAGCTACGCTTTTAATAGCAAATGACCACACGACCATGCCAGCGGTTTGCGGATTTCTGCAGACGCAGCATCGGTTTATGACTCATCCATGAGCCATGGGCGGGCAATGACCCTGCTGGCCGCACAAGACGATAAATCCTATTGAATGCCGGATAGGCGCATAATCCGGAGGTGCGGGTAGCAAAATACTCGCACAGTGATAGGCAAGTTTCGCGCGCTACAGCGGTACGTTTAAGATTTGTTGTGCTTTCGGGACCCCATCGCTTTTATTTTTTGTATTTTTGAGGAGTCCCCATGGGCAATAAACTTTACGTCGGCAACCTGCCATACACCGTTCGTGACGAAGATCTGCAACAGTCTTTCGGCGAATTCGGTTCCATCACCAGCGCAAAAGTCATGATGGAACGCGACACCGGTCGCTCCAAAGGCTTTGGCTTTGTGGAAATGGGCAGCGATGCTGAAGCTCAAGCCGCAATCGCCGGCATGAACGGCCAGTCGCTCGGCGGCCGTAGCATCACCGTGAACGAAGCCCGTCCGATGGAGGCACGTCCTCCCCGTACCGGCGGCTTCGGCGGCGGCGGTGGCGGCTACGGTGGTGGCGATCGCTCCGGCGGTGGCGGCTACGGCGGCGGCGGCGGTCGCGGCGGCTACTAAGCCCTGCAAACCCGGTCAACGGCAGAAATGCCGTTGCCACCCAGCTGACTCAGCCTTGCGCTGAGAAAAGCACAAAAGGCTTCAGAACTTCGGTTTTGAAGCCTTTTTTGTTGGCGCGGCCCCGTCCCGAGGATGGGGTGGTGCTATTTCCGCAAATCTGCAAGCTGCTCACGGCTTTGTGGGCTGCAAGAAAGCAGATTTGCTACCAATTCAGTAGCTTTTTGCGCCCGTGGCTATTGGGCTACAAGCACTTTTTTCATAAATTACTGACTGAGCACGGCTTTTGCAGGGATCAGCTGGTACTCGCCTGATCAAAGGCCTTGGTCAGTCGCGCCACCCCTTCCCTGATCTGCTCGACATCCGGGGCCGCGTAAGACAGGCGGAGCGTTCCAAGATCAGGGTTTTCGGGGTAGAAGGCGGCGCCAGGCACATACAGCACGCCGCATTGCACCGCCGCCTCAAACAGCCGCTTGGCATCAACAGGTACGGCGACGCGCGCCCAGATGAACATGCCGCCCTGCGGTTGCACAAAAGCAATGTTGCTGCCCAGTCCGGCACGCAGACCGCTGCTCAAGGCCAGCATGCGCTTTTTGTATTCGGCACAGGCGCGCTCTACCCCGGCCGGATAGCGGCCAGCGCCCAGATATTCAGCGGCGATCTGCTGCGCCAGCGGCGACGTGCACAAGTCCATGGTCTGCTTGGCCACCACGCAGCGACGCAGCACGTCCGCTGGCGCAATCATCCAGCCTATGCGCAGCCCGGGCGCCACGGTTTTCGACAGGCTGGACAGGTAGAGCACCGGATTGGCCTCAGCGGCGATGCGCTGGCCCACCGCGTACAGCGAAGCGGGCCGCTCATCGGTAAAGGCCAGCTCGCCATAGGGATCGTCCTCAACGATCAGAAAACCATATTCAAGCGCCAGGCGAACCAGCGCCTCCCGCCTGGCGGCAGGCAGCAAGGTGCCGCAGGGGTTGGAAAAGCTTGGCACCGTGTAAAGCAATTTGGGCCGTTGCGCTACGGGCAGCCGCTGCAAACGCTCTGCCAGTGCCTCCACGTCCAGGCCTTGCTCATCGACGGGTGCCGACAGGATCTGCGCGTCCGCCAGGCGCAGGGCCTGAATGGCCGCAGGATAAGCCGGCGTTTCCACGCAAACCGTGTCACCGGGCGCTATGAATATGCGCAGCAACAAATCAAAAGCCTGCTGCGAGCCCGTCGTCACGATCAGATCGGCCGGACTGCAGGTTATACCGCGCGCCCCGCACAGCAGCGCCAGCGCCTCGCGCAGAGCCGGCAGGCCCTCGGTGGCGCCGTATTGCAGCGCACCTGGCCCGGACAGCGCCCTGGCCGCCGCCTCTTGCAAGCCCTCGGTATCAAACAGGCTTGGCGAGGGGTAGCCGCCGGCCAGCGAGATCATGCCGGGCCGGCTCAAATACGGAAACAGCTCACGGATGGGCGAACCGGCAGGCTCGACAAAATTGGTGGCGAAAGGGATGTGGGTCATGACGCGAGGGAGGTAGTGAAAGAAGATTCACCGGCACGCGGCAAGCGCCGGGTCCGGGCCAAAATCGACCGCGCCGCATAAGCGCAAGGGGTCCAGCAGTTCGCGTATCCCGTCGGCCAGTGCGATGGCAGCCGGGTCGGTGTAGCAGTGGTAGTAGCGCAGGTTGTACGGGCCAATGCCGTGTTCGGCGCTGAAGCTGCCCTTGAAATCATCCACCACCAGGGCATAGAGCCGGTCGCGCAGGTCTTGCACCGCTTCGCTGTCATAGGCCGGCACGGCCTCATGCGGCCAGATCACGTTGAAATGCATGCCGCCATCGGCGATGTGGCCGAAATCCGTCACGCGCAAATGCGGATGCTCCGCCTCAAGCATGGCCAGCGCGGCCCGCCGAAAGGCCATGATGCGCGAGCGCGGCACAGACACATCAAAGGCCACCACACGCCCCAGGGCACGCGCACCTTCGCTCAGGGCATGGCGCAATTGCCACAGGGCGCTGGCATGGCCAAGCGCGGCGTTGACGATGGTGCCGCGCTCGAATTGCGCTTCCAGAAAGCGATCCAGCATGTCCTGCAAAGGCAGGCCGGTGACGCTGGCCAGGGCGCCGGCTTCGAGTTCTATCAGCACCGCGAATTCCGGTAAGGCCTCGGGCGCGAAAGGGTTGCGCATATTGGGCACATGATCGATCGCCGCCGCCATGGCCGCGCCCGACATGCCCTCAAAGGCTGCCAGGTGGTCGCCCAGCTCCAGTTCCAGCGCCTGCAGCAGCTCGCCAAGCGCCGCGTCCGAGCCCGGCACCACCAGCGCCGTAGCCGACTGCCGCGGCAGCGGATGCACCTCCAGCGTGGCCTGGGTGATCACGCCACCGGCGCCCGAGGTGCCGACGAAAAGCTGCTTGAGGTCGGGTCCGGTATTGTCCTTGCGCAAGGCGCTGCCCAGACGCAGCACCTGGCCGGGTGGATCGAACAGCACGACTTCTAGCGCCAGCAGGTTGTGCCGCACGTCACCATAGCGGATCAGCCGGGTGCCACCCGTGTTGGCGGCCACCATGCCGCCTATCGACGGGTTGGCGCCAAGGTCGACAGGAAACCACAGCCCATGGGACTCAAGCCGAGCATTGAGCTCCTGCAGCGTCAGCCCGGCATCGACGGCGACGCTGCGGTCCAGCGCATCGATCTCGCAGCGGCTGCGCAGCCGGCCAAGCGACAAGACCACCTGGCGGCCGGAATTGTCGGGCGAACTGGCACCGACCAGTCCGGTGTTGGCGCCTTGCGGCAGCACCGGCACGCGCCGCGCCGCGCATAGCCGCAGCACCGCGCTGACCTCATCGGTGCTGGCCGGACGGACCACGCACAAGGCCCGGCCCTGGCCGTAGCGCGCGCCCTGCTCGTAGCCCGCCATGTCGGCCCCGCAGAGCAAGCCGCGCTCGCCCACGATGGCTTGCAGCGCCGCCCGCAAGGCCTCGTCCGAGTCCCCCGCGACAAGCGGCACGGCGCTCATGCGCAGACCTGCGCGCACAAGGCCGCGCGGACCTGAGCTATGGAGCGGGCCTGAGCCTCTTCATACAGAGTAATTTCATCGTGCACAGGCGCGCCCAGAGCCGCCTCAAAAGCCGCCTGATCCTCACTCGCCGCATAGTGCCGGCGCTCGGTGCCGCCCAGATTTGACTGGAAAATGCCCGCCGCGCTGACCGGCAAAAAGTCTTCATAGACGATGGGATGGGCGCTGACCAGGCCCTCAGCGATCAAGGCTTCCAGCGACGCTGAATCGGCCGTTGAATCGGACGATAAGGCGGCTTCATCCCCTTCCAGGCCCGCCGATGCTTGGCCCTGCGGCGTCAGCGCATAGCGGAAAAACCCCAGTCCTTGGCGGCGCAGCGTGTCGTAGTCGTCCGGAATTGACTCAAAGGCCTGCGCCAGCCGCTGGACATAGGCGGCCGCGCTTTCGTTGGCAATAGCCGTATCGCGCACATCGGCCAGCAGCTGGTCGTAGCGCTGGCGTCCGGCTCGCGTGAGGGCGATGCCGCGCTGCTCGATCTCGCCGAAGCGCGCCGTGTGCGTGCCGGCGCGCTGACCGTCGCCGCCCTGGAACAAGACCTTTTCTTCCAGCGCCTTGAAACTGGTCTGGCGCAGCAAGATGGCGCAACGCCGGCGCGGCGGGCCTTCAATCAAGTCCTTGGCCGCAATGCCGCAATCCGGCATGGCGGCCTGGGCGGCATCGATGTCCAGCGTGCGCGGCGTCAGGTGGTTGATGTGCGGCCCTTTGAAGCAAACCACATCGGCAACCAGGCGATGCGCCCCTTGCAGCTTGTCGTAGGTGTCGCCGTCCACCGTCGCCTCGGCATGCCAGCGAAAGGTCTGCAAGGCTTCGGCCACGAATTCATCCGCTTCCTGGCTATCCAGGCCACCGGCGCTTTCAAAGCGTTCTATCAGAGCCAGCGCACGTTCAGTGAAGATTTGCCGGCGCGCCAGAATCGCAGCCGCCTGGCGGCGCAGCGCCTCGTCGGTGATCAGTTCCAGGCGCAGCAGCGAGGTGAAAACACGAAACGGGTTGTGCGCCAGGGCGGCATCGGCCACCGGCCTGAATGCCGTTGAGTGAACCGGCACACCGGCCACCGAGAGGTCGTAGTAGCCGACAGCCTCCATGCCCATCACCGCGAACAGGCGGCGCATGGTCACCAGTTCTGCCGCCGTGCCCAGGCGAATGGCGCCATGACGCTCTACGTCAAGCCGTTCGATCTCGCCGGCCTCGCTCAATTGCCCGGCCAGTCCGGGCTGGGCCGCCAGGGTACGGGCATTGACCTCGCTCACCAGTTGCAGCAGCGTGCCGTATTGCGGCACCTCCTGGCGGTACATCTGGGACATGGCCTGGGAAAAACGGGTACGGACATCGTTGCTGCTGACGAATTGAGGCGCGCTCATGGTGTGCTTGGTTCGGTTGGGGAAAATCATGGCATGCCCCGGTGGCATACCGCCTTGGAATCAACTTATATCGATCCTGAGCGAATGCTATTGACGAGCACAGGCAGCGTCAAACGATATTCAAGCCCTGGATCATTCCTATTTAGAATGATCACCATGCTGTTATCACACCGCTTTCTGCCGCCCATGTCGCTCTTGCGAGCTTTTGAATCGGCGGCGCGCCATCAAAGCTTCACCGCTGCAGCCGCCGAGCTTCATCTGACGCAAAGCGCCGTCAGCCGCCAGATTCGCTCGCTGGAGGAGTTGCTGCACTCCACCTTGTTCATTCGTGAACGCCAGACCGTTCGCCTGACGCTGGCTGGCGAAGCCTATGCGCAGGAAATTCGCGCCGCACTCATGCGTATCTCCAACGCCACGCTGGGCTTTCGCGCCAATCCAAAGGGTGGCACGCTCAATCTGGCCATCTTGCCGACCTTTGGTACGCGCTGGCTGGCGCCAAGGCTGCCGGGTTTTCTTGCCGCGCACCCCGGCATCACCTTGAACCTGACCACGCGCCTGTCACGCTTTGATTTTGAGCTGGAGGCGGTGGACGCAGCCATCCATTTCGGCTTGCCCGACTGGCCGGGCGCCGAGCTTGAATTTCTCATGAGTGAAACGGTGGTGCCGGCCTGCAGCCCGGCGCTCAAACAGCAGCATGGTTTCGCCGCGCCAGCCGATGTGCTCAAGGCCCCCTTGCTACACCTGGTATCGCGCCCCGATGCCTGGGAGCATTGGCTGCAGGCGCACGGCACCCCCGTCACCGAGGTGCATGGCATGCTTTTCGATCAGTTTGCGGTGGCGGCGCAGGCCGCCATCTCGGGGCTGGGGGTGGCGCTGCTGCCGCGCTTCCTGATCGAGGCCGAACTGGAGCGCGGCGACCTGGTAGAGGCCGTCGCCCAACCGCATCCCATAGAAAGCGCCGAGCGTTACTACCTGGCCTGGCCCGCCAGCCGCAGCAGCTATCCGCCGCTACAGGCCTTCCGGCAGTGGATTTGCGCCACCGCCCACGCGCAGTAGCGCGGCGCGCCGTTTACTTGGCGTCGGCGTAGGCTTCCAGCGGCTTGTCGTTGGGCTCGCGCAGCAGCTGCTTGAGCACATCGCTCATGGGCAAATTCAGACTGGTGTTGTTGGGAGGAATCGCCGACATGAACCACTTGTTGTAGAGCTTTTCGACCTCACCCGACTTCATCAGCTTGCGCAGCGAATCGTCAACCGCGGTCTTGAAGGCCGGATCATCCTTGCGCAGCACCAGCGCGATAGGCTCTGAACCGAGCGACTCGCCCACGATGCGGTAGCCCGCCGGGTTGCGGCTGCCCGAGATGACGCCGGCCAACAGGTTGTCATCAAGCACGAAGGCGTCGGCACGGCCAGACTCCAATAGCAAAAAACTGTCGACGTGGTCTTTGCCCAGCAAAGTCGGGAATTCGATGTTCTTGGTCTTGGCCAGCTTGCGCAGCATTTGCACGGCGGTGGTGCCGGTGGATGCGGCAGCCGTGCGGCCGGCCAGCTGGTCAAACGAGGTGATGCCCGAATTGGCCTTGGTGGCCATGCGCACCTGGCTCACGTAGGTGGTGAGCGAGAAAGCCACCTGTTGCTGACGCACCTTGTTGTTGGTAGTCGGGCCGCAGCCCAGATCGACCGTGCCGTTTTGCACCAGTGGCATGGTGTTCTGGGCCGTCAACACACTGTATTCAAGCTTGACGCTCGGCATGATGTCTTTCAGCACGCGCTCGCACAGCTCGACATGGTAGCCAACGAATTTCTCGTTGGCACCCAGCGCAAAAGCCATGGGCGAGGAGGACTCGCGCACGCCCAGCACGGCCTTGCCGCTGGTCTTCATCTTGGTCAGCGTGTCTGTGCCGCCAGCGTTCTGCGCGGCGGCAGGCAGAACCAGGGCAACGAGGGCCGTGGCCGCGAGTGTCTTGAGCTTGAAATTCATGGTGTCTCTGAAATATTGGTATGAAGTCGGGGGTCAGGGTCAATCCATCGCCCTAGGAGTCGTAAGGTGCACGCTGCCACCCTTACCTGACTGAATATCCGTCAAAGCCGTGCATCTGCATAGCGACGATATGGAAGGAGGTGATGCCAATCTGGAATGACAGATACGCAAAAAGAAGCGCTCGACGGCTACGCAAGACACGACAATGCAAAGGCCCGTTGAAGAACGCGCAGGAGACTTTGAACGTGCCCCCTTCAGCCCATCCCACCACCACCATCAAGGCCACGGCGTCGCAAGCCGCTACTTCGCCAGACTCGCCCGACGCTGCCGCCCCCCCGACAGCGGCACCGGCACCGGCACCCGACCAGGGCAAGGCCATGCTCTGGTTCATGCTGCTGTCCCTGCTGTCCGCCTTTGCCCTGAGCCAGTCCTACCGCACGGTCACGGCCATCATCGCCACCGGACTGCAGACCGACTTCGGCCTGCCTGCGTCCTCGCTGGGCGCCTTTGCCGGACTATTCGGACTGGCCTTTGGGGTCACGCAATTTTTCATCGGCATTGGCATGGACCTGTACGGGCTGCGCCGCACCGTGCTCAGCGTCTTTCCGCTGGCCATTGGGGGCGCCGCCCTGTCGGCATGGGCGCCGCAATACGGCTGGCTGATGCTGGGCCAATTGCTGATTGGCATGGGTTGCGCCCCCGCCTTTTTGGCCTGCACCGTGTTCATTTCACGGCATTTCCCGAGCTCGCGCTTTGCCTTCCTGTCTGGCGTTGGCATGGGCGTGGGCGGCCTGGGCCTGCTGTTTACCGGCACCCCGCTGGCCTTGCTGGTGCAGCGCTACGACTGGCGCATGGGCTTTGCGCTGCTGGCGCTGATGTCGGCGCTGTCGTGGCTGCTGATCTGGCGCTGCGTGCACGAGCCCACCCTGCCCGGCTCAAGCGAAGCGCGCGAAAGCTGGGGCGCTGCGGTGCGCCGCTTTGGCGCGCTGTTCACCCTGCCCCACACGCTGGGCATCTTGTTGCTCGGCATGGTGTCCTATGCCTCCTTCCTGACCCTGCGCGGCCTGTGGATTGGCCCCATGCTGATCCAGCGCTACAACTTTTCCCTGGTCGAGAGCGGCAACATAGCCATGCTCATGTCACTGATATCGCTGTTCAGCCCGGCCTTTTTTGGCCGCATAGACCCAGGCCCGACGCGCCGCCGCGCCTGGGTGGTGAACATGTCACTGATGGCTGCTGCGCTCTTTCTGGGCGTCGGGCTGCTGCACCACGCCACGCAAACCATCGTGCTGGTGCTGGGCATTTCGGTGCTGTCGGGCTACTCGGTGCTGCTGTACTCCGACGTGCGCTCGTCCTACGCGCCCGACCTGACGGCGCGCGCCCTGTCGGTCTACACCATGGCCATGTTTCTGGGCGTGGGCCTGATGCAGTGGGTAACCGGCTGGGTCGCCTCTTGGGCCCAAAGCCTTGGCCTGGATGTCTACCAGGCAGTGATGATCAGCATAGGCGCCGCGCTGGCCCTGGGCTCTACCGCGTTCCGCTGGCTGCCGATGTCGCCCTTGTTGAAAAATTTAAGTCAAAACGACCTCTAGCGCTTATCCATCAAGCGCTAGTAGCTATATTTTTTTATAGCATTTCATAATCATCACGCGCATCCCGCAGGCCAGCCTGCCGGGCCGCTCATCGGATGAAAAAGCGGGTTCAGCACAGCGGCGCTTTCCCGTGCCGAGCAGCCATGTTATCTTGCGGTTTTGCCAGATAGATCAAGGTTAAACCTCTTCCAAACATCACCAAGGAAAGGCATCTCAACATGGCGGCAGACACGAAAGTCAAAGGTCCAGCTTCTTACTTTCCATCCATCGAAAAGACCTATGACAAGCCGGTAGCGCACTGGTTCAAGCTCCTCGATTCGGTACGCGACAGCAAGCACATGGAGCAAGTGGCCTTTCTCAAGTCCGAGCACAAGATGGGACACGGCCACGCCAACGCACTGGTTGCCTACCATCTGGCACAGCAAAAGGCCTGACAAACTACTCAGGCCTTGGCCACTTCTAGTACCGAGGATGGTGAAACACCCAAGGAGAAGAATAGATGCAGCTATACGCCCACCCTTTTTCGTCCTACTGCCAAAAGGTTTTGATTGCCCTTTACGAGAATGCCACGCCATTCGAGTACCGCAGGCTGGAAGAGGCTGCAGCCAACGCTGAGCTCGCGCAGCTTTGGCCGCTCAAACGCTTTCCGCTACTGCTGGATCAGGGGCGCGCAATGCTGGAGAGCAGCACCATCATCGAGTATCTGCAGGCCCACCATCCCGGCCCTGTTCGCCTGATCCCGGATGGCGACGCTGGCCTAGAGGCGCGCATGCTCGATCGCCTGTTCGACAACTACGTCATGACGCCTATGCAAAAAATCGTGCTGGACCAGCGTCGCCCGGCGTCTGAGCGCGATGCCTACGGCGTGGCCGAGGCGCGTGATTTACTTAACAATATCTACGCCTGGCTCGACCAGCGCCTCGCCGGCCGCGAATGGGCATGTGGCGCAACCTTCACCCTGGCGGATTGCGCCGCTGCCCCATCACTTTTTTATGCCGACTGGGCCCATGAAATTCCACCCGCCCACACCAGCCTGCGGGCCTATCGCGCCCGCCTGCTGGCTCACCCATCCGTCGCCCGTGCCGTGGACGAAGCCCGCCCTTACCGCAGCTACTTTCCGCTGGGCGCGCCGGACCGTGACTGAGGCCCATTTGCACCCAGCCTGCACCAAAGATGTTTCGGCTATCTGGGCCTGCAGGCTATAGTGCGATAGGGAATGTGCTCCTGCCACCGATAGAGCAGCCAGGTGGACCGAAAAACAGGGGCGCTGACTTTGGAAAGTGCCATATGCCCGTGCACTTATCCAGCCATTGACCTCACCCTAGGCCGGCAAGCAGGCTTTGCGGATCTCTCGAAGTTGGGCATCACCATGAAGTCAGTGTCTTGGAGAATCCTTTGAACACAGAACTCACCGAACGCCAGCAACGGGAACTTGACTACCACCGCGAGCATGCCAAGGAGCACCAGCGCATCCTGAGCGCACCGTTTGCCTGGGACGTGCTGAACAAGCCTGAGCGGCGCTGGTGGAATGCCTACTGGCAAATGTATGCGTATCTGCTGACCTGCGACCTCAAGGACAAGCAGGTCCTGGTGGTCGGTTGTGGCTTTGGCGACGATGCCCTGCGCCTTTCCAAACTGGGGGCCAAAGTGAGCGCCTTTGACCTCAGCCCGGACTCGCTTCAGATTGCCAAAGCCCTGGCAACTCGCGAAGGCTTGACCATAGATTTCCAGGAAATGCCGGCCGAGCGCATGCGGTACACGGATTCAAGTTTTGACTATGTCCTTGCCAGAGACATTCTTCACCACGTCGATATTGCCTTGACCATGAAAGAGATCCATCGCGTGGCAAAACCCGATGCGCTCTTCATCGTCAACGAAATTTACTCCCACTCCATCACCGACAAGATTCGTCACTGCGCCTTGGTGGAGAAGATCCTCTATCCACGTCTACGCAAATTGATCTACGGCCCGGGCAAGCCCTACATCACCGAAGTCGAACGAAAACTCAGCGAAATGGATCTCAAAGAAACCACCAAGCCCCTACGAGAACCGGAGTTCTTCAAGCACTTCAATTTCATTGCTACCCGACTGCTTCCTGACCGGCTCGAGTTCTTCGCCAAGCTCGATCGCTTGCTGCTTCGCGCGCTATACCCCATGGGTTCATGGCTGGCAGGGCGGGTACTCTTTAGCGCGCGCATCCAGAAGTAGTTCGGGCCAAAGCACTATGACGCCCCTCACTCCAGTCGACCGCCTGCGGCCGCTGAATTCCAAGCTTGTGAGTCACAAGCCCGCTCACCAGCACCATCGAACGGACACCAACATGCAGGCTCCCATCGACTACCTGAACCCGCAACTGCCAGCGAATTTGCGCTGCGTCTCCATGCCACTGGTGGCGGCCACGGACGCCACGCTAAGCGGCTATGGCCGATTGGTTGACGATCCTGCCCAGTGCCAGGTCGAGATCGTCCGCTGGCCGGCCCAGGGCACCAGGCCGGTGGATGCTGACACCGGTGACGAGGCCGGCACGACCGAAGGCGTGTTCATCAGCGAATGGCGAGGCGATATTCTGTACGGCAGCAACGAAGCCGTCGGCGGCAACTACATCCTGGCTTACGCCGTTGCGCCCGAGCTCGCAAGCACCGAGCACGATAGGCCGCCCGCAAGAATGCTGCTGTGGCATGCGAACTATCACCCCGACGGTGGTCAACTCTTCTTTCCGCTGGAGCGCCGGCCCTTCTACGTTCCCCTGGCTCTTCCCGGAGACGATGTGACGCCGGAGCGCTTTGTCTGCTTTAGCTTCGACGGCACGCAAGGGCTCTATATCCATCCCAACATCTGGCACGAAGGTGTCTTTGGCCTTGCCGGCAAGCAGCGCTTCTTCGACCAGCAGGGCGCCGTACACGCGCGCGTCTCGGTCGACTTCGCGCGTGAGTTCAACTGCCTTCTTGAAGCGTCTATAGGCTAAGGCCCGAGCCCTGTGCCAAGCGCTTCCACCTGCATCTGCCATCTGCCATCTACACAAGATGTTGGCCCGGCGCTGCCGGTCGGCGATGTCGGCTTACCGGCAACCCGATAGATTTTCAGCCAACGGTCGTTCATGACCCGCTCTTGACGCCCCCAAGCGGTCGGATGCATATGAGACCCCGCAAGCCGACTGTGCAGCCCGTTGCGATCAGACTCCCTGTAATCAATGGGCAACCGTTGATAGGGCATGAATCGGTGGCATCGAGTTATGCAGCAAGTGCAGGAGGTCGGCCTGCCTGGACGTGCCGGTCTTGGAAAATATGTGCTGTAGGTGGGTGCGAATAGTCGATTCGCTGATGCCGAGCATGTCGGCCGCCTCCATGCCGTCCAGCCCCTGGGAAAGCGCCAGCAGCACGCGCAGTTCGCCGCCGGTGAGCCCATGCAGCCTGGCGAAGGCCTCTCCCGGCATGAGTGACGCCTGAACGGGATCCTGCACGAACACTGCGACCGCTGCTGCAAACGGTGCAAGTATGCCGCGGCGCTGACCGCTCTTAACCGGCAGGAGGGTCGCAACGTAGCCGCCGCCGACGCCATCTGGAATCGCCACGGAGTGCTCGCTCACACCCATATCGGCGTCGTCGCGCGCCGCCTCTTCAATCGCCTTCGACAGTGCAGCGCGAGCCGCGGAATCGGTGGGAGAAACCCGATTGTTGACGAGGCGAATCGAATGGCCGGTTTTGATCTGGCGCTCGGCAGCATGGTTCATATAAACGACGTGGCCGTCGCGCGCCGTGAGGAAAACACCGGCAACCAGTCCATCAAGCGTCTTTTCCAGCATCTCCGACCTCAGCGCCCTGATATCGAACACATAGGAGATGGCGAGCGCACGGCATACATGGGGAGAGAGGAGCTTGAACAGACTGACATCACGCTCTTGGTAATGCGGAGCCTTCTCGCTCCGGGAGGCATGCATGGAAGCCATGCGCGCCCCGGTCCGCAACGCGGGAAACCAGATCATATCCACCAGTCCAAATGGCTTTAGCACCTCTAAATAGAACCGGCTTTCGAGCAACTGGTAGCGCTCCATGGAGAGGGCGCTGACGTCGCCGATGTTCGAGACGATATCCGCAGCGGCCATGGGACTTTCCGCGTAGTGGTTTCTCAACTTTTCCAGGAATTCCGGTTGGTATCCGAATACGAACAGCTGGTCATTTTGCGCGTGCCGCAGATCATGAACGCATATTCCGCCCGCTGTGCTTTCACAGAGATCTGCAACCTTTCGGCAAGTAGCCGCCCAGCGCTGCGGATCGAGCGCACAGTCATAGATCACACAGATCAGGTCGGAAAACTCTTGCGCGGAAACTCCTTCCAGGCCGGTCACGGTAAAACCTTTCTACCGAAGGATGTCGAGGCACCCTGCCATGAACCTTTTGATATTGCATTGAAGCTAGCAGGAAAAAACGAAGTTCGCAAGCGCCATAGGCCGCCTTGCACGGGTTGCCCGTGAGATTGCAGTCCAGGCGAGATCCGCCTTCACCTAACAGGACTCCCCGCATCATCGCTTCCGATGACGCGGCGGCCAGGGTGAACGCCTAAGCTCACAACCGGCCCAAGGCAGTCGGTGCTCATTGTGGCGGCGCATCGCATTCACGAGGTACGAACGGCTTCACCACGACACTTCTTACCAGTAGTTGCATATGACAAAGAAACCCCATGCCGTAGACCGCGAACGGCAGCGCCGGCCTCTCGTTTCCATTGCGCTAAGAATTGGCGGCTTGATCGGCACCGTGATTTTCGGTGGACGCTTCGTTGCCTCCTACGGTTCAGGCGTGACCGACGTTGACACAGCCGTAGCCGCCCTGGCCAATGCCGAGACCGAAACAGATGCCGCAGCACGGTTCTTCCTTGAACGGCTCGATCACACGGTGGGGGGGCAACACAGCACCGCGCACGATTCCGGCTTGCCCGGAGCGTTCATCGTCGCCTGCGGGATGTAAGTGCGCGCCATTGCCAACGGGCCACACCTTTTGAAACTACCGGAGAACAGCATGAAGACCACACGTCACGAGGAACGGGAAGTCACCGAGCGGCTCTACCGCGCGACCACGGGCCGGCGCTCGCCGGCGATGAAGGCCGCCGCCGTAGTGCTGATCGTCGCTGGCGCGGCGGGCTGGTCCGCACCGAGCAGCGCGCAAGCGCCCATCGGCGCCGAATTGCGCTTGGCCGAGCTCGAGAAAGCCTTCTGGATCTGCGACTACGCGACGACGATCGACCTCATCGACAGGGGCACCGCGATGGCCTGCAGCAGCCTCTTCGAGGCGCTGAAACAGAACAAGTTCGATGGCGACTTCAATACCATGCTGGCCTGGTGGCGGCAGCACAAGGAGGCCGAGCACCTGGCGCTCGCCAAGGCCGGCGGCACGTCCCTGCCGCGCCTGGCGCCGATCGCGCCAGAGTGACCGGCGCCGTGATTCTCGGTGGACTGATCACACCCTAAAGCGCCTCTCATGAGTCCAGATCCAATCGACGCACGTTTTGAAGTCGCCATCAGCATTGCCCGATACCGCGCCGTCACCCGATTTGGGCCTCAAGCTCTAGCTGAGCTGCTTCGCGACCGTGGCCTTGCTGGCTGGGACTCGCCTTCATGAGGGGCTATCCGAAAGATCTGCCAAACACGTCGCCAGTTCCGACGCTGGCCTCGATGGCACCCAAACCGCGTAAGGCCATGGCCCGGGATGCGATACCGGATACGCCCATGCCGGTCGATCTTTACCGCTTTGCACTTAACGCGCGATGGCTGCCCTTGTTCGACGCCACATTGCCGACACCCGACCAGCCGATGTCGGGTATGGAGCGAGCCGCTTGAATAGCCCTAGGGCGCCAGTCAGTCTGATTTACTTCAAGAGCAAATCAAAGCACTTTGGCCGTCATGCCGTAAAGCCAGGGCATATCGAGCAGCTTGCTGCCCAGCAGCCTGAGCGAAGCATCGCGGCCCCAGCGCAGCAAACCCTGGGCATGAAAGATCTGGCCGTTGCGCAGCGCCCGCGCCTGCACCCTGGCGTTGCGCTGCCAGCGGTTCAGGGCATAGCGTTGCAGCATGGTGGGCACGTCGAAAACCGGGTCCAGCGCCTGGGCCAGCGTGTGGCCCAGTTCGGCCGCATCCTCTATCGCCATGCCGGCACCCTGCGCCAGGTAGGGCAGCATGGGGTGAGCCGCGTCGCCCAGCAAGGCCACCCGGCCCACGGCCTGCTGCTGCGCGCCTTGCATGGGCGCGCGGTCGTGCAGCGTCCACAAGCGCCAGCGCTTCATGGCCTGCGCCTGGTCTTGCAGCGCCGTGCAGCTGCCGGCCAGCCGCTCGGCCAGCTCGGCGGCATTGGCGCCGTGGTCCCACGAGTTCGGTTCGGCGGCGGTTTCGCCTTCCACGATGGCGACGACGTTGAGCCACTCGCCGCCGCGCACCGGGTACTGCACCACATGCAGGCGCGGGCCCAGCCAGGCCGTGACCTGCTGACTGCGCAAGCGCTTGGGCAACTGGGCTTGCGGCAGCAGCGCGCGGTAAGCCAGATGGCCGGTGCGCCGCGGCAGGCCGTCGCCCAGCAACTGCTGGCGCACCGTGCTCCACACGCCATCGGCGCCTATCAGCGCATCGCCTTCTATCTCCGGGCCACGGCTGGTCTTGACCGTCACGGCCTGGGCCTGCTGGCTGAAGGACAGCAGCGGGCGCTCCAGCTGCAGCCGGGTATCGGTTTTTTGTTGCACCGCCCGCAGCAACAACTGCTGCAAGTCGGCGCGATGCAGCGTGGCATAAGGCGCGCCATAGCGCCGCAGCATCGCCTCGCCCAGGGGCAGTTCCGCCAAGGTCTGACCCGATAGCGCGCAGCGCACCTGCAGCCGCTCGGGAAAGGCGGCCACCTCCTGCAAGGCCGGTGTCAGCCCCCAGCCGTTCAGCACCCTGAGCACATTGGGGCCCAGCTGTATGCCGGCGCCGAACTCGCTGAAGGCCGGCTCGCGTTCAAACAGGCGCACGTCCCAGCCGGCACGCGAAGCCGCCAAGGCCGCCGCCAGACCGCCTATGCCGCCACCGGCAATCAGGGCTTGGCGGATCATTTATGGCCCCCACGTTCGCTCACTGCGTGTAGCTCTCTGCCCCCCGAGGGGGCCGCTGCGCCTGCGGCCCGGCAAAGCCGGTTCCGCGGCCCCTGCTTGAATGAAGAGCCCTCGCCTTGGTTCACTGGGTGCAGCGCTGTGTTCCACGAGGGGGCCGCTGCGCCTGCGGCCCGGCAAAGCCGGTTCCGCGGCCCCTGCTTGGATGAAGCGCCCCCGCCTTTGTTCACTGGGTGCAGCGCTGTGTCCCCCAGGGGCGCTATGCTTGCTTGGGGCAACCCTGCAAAGAAGTGATTCGTTCTCAACACTGCCAATTCAAGCCGCCAACAATTGTCTGAGCACGTAAGGCAGGATGCCGCCGTTGCGGTAGTAGTCGACCTCGATCGGCGTGTCCACGCGCAGGATCACCGTGACCTCTTGCTGAGTGCCGTCGGCACGGTGGATGACCAGCTTGGCCTCGCTCTGCGGTTTGAGCTGAGGGTGCGGGATCACATCAATGATTTCGGAGCCGGTGAGCTTCAGGCTCTGCCAGGAATCGCCCGGCTTGAACTGCAGCGGCAGCACGCCCATACCCACCAGATTGCTGCGGTGAATGCGCTCAAAGCTCTTGGCCACCACGGCCTTGATGCCCAGCAGCTGCGTGCCCTTGGCGGCCCAGTCGCGCGAGGACCCGGTGCCGTACTCTTCGCCGGCAAAAATCACCGTCGGCGTGCCCTCTTCCATGTATTTCATGGCGGCGTCATAGATCGGCATCTTGTGGATCACGCTGTCTGGCGTGCGCTGGTGCGGATGGTAAAGCGTCACGCCACCCTCCTCGCGCGAGCCGTCCTTGCCGGCCGGGATCATCAGGTTCTTGATGCGCACATTGGCGAAGGTGCCGCGCATCATCACATCGTGGTTGCCGCGGCGCGCGCCGTAGCTGTTGAAGTCGGCTTTTTGCACGCCGTGCGCCTGTAGCCACAGGCCGGCGGGCGAGCTGGCCTTGATGGAGCCGGCCGGCGAGATGTGGTCGGTAGTGATGGAGTCGCCAAACAAGGCCATGATGCGCGCGCCCTTCACGGAATTTGCATCTTTTTGGCTTGCAGCGCCCGTCCCCTTTGCGGGTGGCGCTTCCAATTCCATAGCAAAATCCTTAAAGAACGGCGGCTCGGCGATATAGGTGCTGGTCGGCCAGGTGTAGGAGGTGCCGGTCACGCCCTTGATCTTTTCCCAGAGCTTGCCCGGCTCGGTGCTGATCTTGGCGTAGTTGGCGCGAAAAGCCTTGCCGTTCATGGCGAACTTCATCAGCTTTTCAATTTCTTCGCTGGTCGGCCAGATGTCGCCCAGGTAGACATCCTTGCCACCCTTGCCCTTGCCGACCGGCTCTGTCATCAAATCGCGCAGTACCGTGCCGGCAATGGCATAGGCCACCACCAGCGGCGGGCTGGCCAGGAAGTTGGCTTTCAGATTGGGGTGAATGCGGGCTTCAAAGTTGCGGTTGCCCGACAGCACGGCGGCGCACACCAGGTCGCTCTTGCTGATGGCTTCGTTGATCTCGGGCGTCAGGTCGCCGGCATTGCCTATGCAGGTGGTGCAGCCGTAGCCGGCCAGCGCGAAGCCGAGCTTTTCCAGGTAGGGCAAGAGACCGGTTTCCGTCAGGTATTCGGTCACGATGCGCGAGCCCGGCGCCAGCGAGGTCTTGATATGCGGCTGCACTTTCAGGCCGGCCTCCACCGCCTTCTTGGCCAGCAGTCCGGCGGCCAGCAGCACGCTGGGGTTGGAGGTGTTGGTGCAGCTGGTGATGGCGGCGATCAGCACGTCGCCGTTGCCCAGCGTCAGGTCTTTTTTGCCCGAAGCCGCTGCGCTCACACTCACGCTGGTGCTGGCCGCGCTGCCATGGCTTTCATGCGCGGTCGCCAGCGTCGGGCGGTTGATCTCCATTTCAACCACCGAGCGCGCAGCACCCACGGCCGTCGGCGGTGCGGCGGGCAAGGTGTCCTGGCGCCCCTCGTCGGTGCGGCGTATCAGGTGGCGCGTGGCCAGCATGGCGGCGGGCTGGTTGAAGCCGTTGTCGGCAATCGGCTTGCTGAACAGCGCTTCAAACTGCTGCGCCACCTGGCCCAGCTCGATGCGGTCTTGCGGCCGCTTGGGGCCGGCCAGGCTGGGCGTGACATCGCCCAGATCCAGCTTGACCACCTGCGAGTAATCAATCTCGCCGGCCTGGGCCACGCCGAACAGGCCTTGCGCCTTGAAGTAGGCCTCGAAGGCTTCGATCTCGGCCTTGGTACGGCCCGTGCCCTTGAAGTAGTCGATGGTTTTTTCGTCGACCGGGAAAAAGCCCATGGTGGCGCCGTATTCGGGCGCCATATTGCCAATGGTGGCGCGGTCCGGCAGCGCCAGCGTGCGCGTGCCTTCACCAAAAAACTCGACAAACTTGCCCACCACTTTTTCGCGGCGCAGGGTTTCGGTCACGCGCAGCACCAGGTCGGTGGCGGTGACGCCTTCGCGCAGCCGGCCGGTCAGCTCCATGCCCACCACATCGGGCGTCAGGAAGTATACCGGCTGGCCCAGCATGGCGGCCTCGGCCTCTATGCCGCCCACGCCCCAGCCGACCACGCCAATGCCGTTGATCATGGTGGTGTGGCTGTCGGTGCCGACCAGCGTGTCGGGGTAGTACACGCCGCCTTTGGTCTTGTGCACGCCGCGCGCCAGGTATTCAAGATTGACCTGGTGCACGATGCCAAAGCCGGGTGGCACCACGCCAAAGGTGTCAAAGGCCTGCATGCCCCATTTCATGAACTCGTAGCGCTCGCGGTTGCGCTGGAATTCGAGCTTCATGTTGAGGTCCAGCGAATTCTTTTTGCCGTAGTAGTCGACCATGATGGAGTGGTCCACCACCAGATCGACCGGCACCAGCGGCTCTATGCGTTTCGGGTTCTTGCCGAGTTTGAGCGCCACGCTGCGCATGGCGGCCAGGTCGGCCAGCAGCGGCACGCCGGTGAAGTCCTGCAGCACGACGCGCGAAACGACAAAGGGAATTTCCTGGCTGCGCTTGGCCTTGGCTGCCCAGTTGGCCAGTTGCTCCACATGCTCGGCCGTGACCTTCTTGCCGTCGCAATTGCGCAGCACCGACTCCAGCACGATGCGAATCGATACCGGCAGGCGCGCCACCTTGGGATACTTCTTGGCCAGTGCCGGCAGGGAGTAGAGCTTGGCGCTCTTGCCAGCAGCCGTGGTGAAGGTCTTGAGGGTAGAGGCGAAAGCGTGAACTGGGGGGCGCGCAAGGGTTGGCGACTTGGCCATGGCAGACTCCTTTTTGTTAAACCGGCAGCCTACATTCTGGCAGGCGCGGAGCCACCTCGTAAGACCATGCGTTGATGCCCCGCACTGCTGCAGTCCATGCGCCACGAAACCGGCTTGGCGCGCCTGGCTCGCGCCAGCACAAATCAGGATTCGCTATTTATTTAATAGCTGCCTGCGCAATACCTGCAAGGGCTGCAGGCATTATTTATCAAAATTCACGGCAGACTGGCGGGCGCCAGCGCCTGTCAGGCGCTGAAAACATGCGCGTCGCCGGCCACGCTGATGCGCACCATGGCGCCCACCGGCGGCACCTGCAAGGCCGAGGTACGCACCAGCAAGGGCGCCGCTTCGGCCAGATCGTCGGCGCCGGCCACGACGGCCGCAGCACTGCCGCGCAGCAGGCGCACCGACAGCACGCAAACCGAACCGCCAAAGTCGGTGTCCGTCACCGCGCCGTAGCAGCCGCTGGCGTCTGTGCCGTGAGCACTGCTGGCCGGCACTTGCACCACCTGCAATTGCTCTGGTCTGAGCATGATCTGGGCCGCGCCGCCGCGCTGGCGGTCATTGACGGCAATGCGTCCCAGCGCGCAGTCGGCCCAGCCGCCCGCCAGCTGCGCCGGCAGCACAATGCTTTCACCCAGAAAGCTGGCCGTCGTCACATCGCTGGGGCGCAAATACAACTCGGCCGGCGGACCGGCCTGCACCAGCCGGCCCTCGCGCATCACCGCCACCTGATCGGCAAAGGACAGCGCTTCGGACTGGTCATGGGTGACCAAAATGGTGGTGATGCCGGCATTGCCCAGCAGCGTGGCCACGGCCTTGCGGGTACTGGCGCGCAAGCCGGTGTCCAGCGCCGAAAAAGGCTCGTCCAGCAGCATCAGCCGGGGCCGCTGCGCCAGCGCCCGCGCCAGCGCCACGCGCTGCTGCTGGCCACCCGACAACTCATGCGGGCGGCGCGCCAGCATGGCGCGGCTCAGCGCCACCATGTCCATCAGCTCGGCAATCCGCTCGGCGCGCTGCGGCGTGTTGCGCGCCAGGCCAAAGCCGACGTTATCGGCAATCGTCAGATGCGGAAACAAGGCGCCCTCTTGCGGCACGAAACCAATGCCGCGCTTGTGCGCCGGCACCGCGCTCGGCCCGTCGGCCAGCAGCTGACCGCCCAGGGTGACGCGGCCGGCGTCGGGCGCCTCGAAGCCGGCAATGATGCGCAGCAAGGTGGTCTTGCCCGAGCCCGACGGCCCGACGATGGCGGTGCGGCTGCCGGCGGCCACGCTGAGGCCTATGCCGTCCAGCACATGCACCGGGCCATAGTGTTTGTGTACGGCGTGAAGATCCAGGGAAGTCATCGTCCGGCGCTCCGTTTCGATTGGGTGTAGAGCAGCCAGGTCATGGGCAGCGAAAGCAAAATCATGATCAAGGCATAGGGCGCGGCAGCGGCGTAGTCGATCTCGCTGCTATAGGCCCAGAAGGAGGTGGCCAGTGTGCGCGTGCCGTTGGGCGCCAGCATCAGGGTGGCGGTGAGTTCGTTGGTGATGCCCAGGCCGACCAGCGCCGCGCCGGCCGCCGCAGCAGGCGCGGCCAGGCGCAGGGTGATGGCCCACAAGGCCTGGGCCGGCGTGCGTCCCAGGCTGCGCGCGGCATGCTCGAGCTCAACCGGCGCCTGGGCGATGCCGGCGCGCAGGCTGATCAGCGCGCGCGGCAAAAACATCAGCATGTAGGCCAGCAGCACCGTGACTGCCGTCTGGTAAATCGGCATGGCCACGCGCACCGTGACCGTCACCAGGGCCAGCGCCACCACCACCCCCGGCAGCGAGCCGACCAGGTAATTGCAGGCCTCCAGCACGCGCTGCAGCCGGCCCGGCGAGCGGATGGAGAGCCAGGCCATGGGCACGGCGGCCAGGGTGGTCAGCAAGGCCCCGGCCAGCGCCAGCGCCAGGGTCTGGCCCAGCGCCGGGACTATCTCGCCCAGGTGCCAGACCTCGGCACCACCGGCCAGCAGCCAGCGCAGCAAGGTCAGCAGCGGGACGCCCAGCGCCAGCGCCGTGGTGAAGGCCGGCAGCAGCAGGCAAGGCCAGGTGGCGCGCCCCAGGCGGCGGCGCAGCGGCAGCCGCGCCGCACCGGTGCCGACGCGGGCATAGCGTTCATTGCCGCGCGCCGACGACTCCAGCCCCAGCAACGCAAAACAGCAAAGCACCAGCACGCCAGACAGCATGTTGGCCGCAGCTCCGTTGTAGGTGGACTGGAACTGATCGACGATGGCGGTGGTGAAGGTGTCGAAGCGGATCATCACGTAAAGGCCGTATTCGGCCAGCAGGTGCAGGCCTATCAGCAGCGAGCCACCGCAAACTGCCAGCCGCAGCTGCGGCAGTACGACGCGAAAAAACACCGCCCAGGGGCTCAGGCCCAGCGAAGCGGCGGCATCTTCCATGCCGGGGTCGAGCCGGCGCAGCGCCGCCGCCAGCGGCAGGTACACAAACGGGAAGTAGGCAATCACCGACACCAGCACGCCGCCGCCCAAGCCGTGCAGGCCTGGCAGCACGGTGACCCAGGCATAGCTGTGCACAAAAGCCGGCACCGCCAGCGGCGCCACCGCCAGCCAGGCCCAGATGCGCGCACCCGGCAGGTCGCTGCGCTCGGTCAGCCAGGCCAGGGCCAGTGCCAGCGCCACGCACAGGGGAACGGTGAAGGCCACCAGCAGTCCGGTGTTGAGCAGCAGCTCGCCCACGCGGGGCCGGAAAATCAGGGCGGAGGCGGTGTCCCAGCCGGTTTGAAAAGCCACCCAGACGACAAAGCCCAAGGGCAGCAGCGCCAGCAAAGACACCAGCAAGGCCAGGCTGGCCACCCAGGACAGCGACCAGCCGCGCCTGGGCTTGCGGCGGACCAGCGGCAGGTCCGGGCTGAAGGCCGTAGCGGAGGTATCGACGCTGGCAGGGAGGGGAATCGCACTCACAAAAAACAGTCAGAGCTATTAAACGAAAACGGTGTGACGCCCACCAGCGGTGGGCGTCACACAGGGTTGAGACCTTGGCCTTAGAGCAGGCCGGCCTGGGTCATCAGGTCGCTCACCTTTTTGCTGTTGAGCTTGGAGGGCTCGACCTTGGGCGATTGCAAATCGGCCAGCGGCACCAGCTTGGGATTGGAAGCTGCGCCAACGCCCACGGCATATTCGTAAGCATCGCCAGTCTTCAGGATGTCCTGGCCGCCCTTGCCAGTGAGCCAGTGCACAAAGGCCTGGGCCTCGGCCTGGTGCTTGCTGGAGGCCAGCACGCCGCCACCGGAAATGCTGACGAAGGCGCCCGGATCCTGCTGGCGGAAGTAATGCAGCGCGGCGTTATTGCTGTTTTCACCGGTCTTGGCCTGATCGCCAAACCAGTAGTAGTGGTAAATCACGCCGCCTTCCACCTGGCCGGCATTGACGGCCTTCATGACCACGCCATTGCCTTTGTAAATGACGGCGTTTTCCTTCATGCCCTTGAGCCAGGCGGCCGTGGCGGCTTCGCCCTTGAGCTCCAGCAGCGCGCTGACGATGGCCTGGAAGTCGGCACCGGCCGGCGACGCTGCCCAGCGGCCCTTCCAGCTGGGGCCCGCCAGGTCCATCAATGACTTGGGCAGTTGTGCCGGCGTCAGCTTGGCCTTGTTATAGACAAACACCGTGCTGCGCGCCGCGATGCCGGTCCAGCGGCCGTGCGCGGGGCGGAAATTGGCGGGCACCTGGCTCAGCGTGGCCGCACCGAGAGGTGCAAAGAGACCGGCCGTATCCACCAGGGCCATCGCCGGCGAATTTTCGGTCAGGAACACATCGGCCGGACTGGCCGCGCCCTCTTGCACGATCTGGTTGCCCAGCTCGGTGTCGCCGCCATTGCGCAAGGTCACCTTGATGCCGGTCTCCTTGGTGAAGGCTTCGGCCCAGGCCTTGGTCAGGCTGGCGTGCTGCGCGTTGTAAATCACGATGCCTTCGGCCGTGGGCGTGACGGCAGGCGCGCCCTGCGCCAGCGACACCAGCGGTGCGGCAATCAGGGCCGTGCCCAGCGCCAGGGCGCTGGCCAAAGAGGATAAAGACAATTTCATGAAGTGACCTTTGTTGAATAAAGATTCCAGAAATTCGGCGCTGCGTGCATCACGCAGAAAAGCGTAATACAAATGCGAATTACTTTCGTCTAGATTTTAACGACAACCCTGTAGAGCGCAAGGGCTAAGGCCATTGCGATTCATGCTTCACGATAAAAAAAGCCCCACTGCTTTCGCAGTAGGGCTGGCTAGTCAAGTCATGCCGCAAGAAATCGCCGGCATGCAGGCATCAGACCTTAAGCAGCCGCACCGTCTTTCACGGTATCGGCCAGATCGGTGTAGTCCTTGACCTGGTCAAAGTTCAGGTACTGGTAGACCTCATCGCTGGCAGCGGTCAACACGCCCATGTCCGCCATGTATTCGCCCTTGGTCGGGATGCGACCCAGCTTGGAGCAGATCGCGGCCAGTTCGGCGGAACCCAGATAGACGTTGGAGTTTTTGCCCAGACGATTGGGGAAGTTACGCGTCGAGGTGGAGAACACCGTCGCGCCTTCTTTCACCTGCGCCTGGTTGCCCATGCACAAGCTGCAGCCTGGCATTTCCATGCGCGCGCCAGCCGAACCCAGCACACCGTAGTGGCCTTCTTCCGTGAGCTGCTTGGCGTCCATCTTGGTCGGCGGTGCCATCCACAGCTTGACAGGGATGTCGCGCTTGTTTTCCAGCAGCTTGGAAGCGGCGCGGAAATGGCCGATGTTGGTCATGCACGAACCGATGAAAACTTCATCGATCTTGGCGCCGGCGACGTCGGACAGGGTTTTCACATCGTCCGGATCGTTCGGGCAGGCCACGATAGGCTCGTGGATGTCGGCCAGGTCGATCTCGATGACGGCGGCGTATTCCGCATCGGCGTCGCCCTTGAGCAATTGCGGGTCGGCCAGCCAGGCTTCCATGGCGGCGATGCGGCGCTTGATGGTGCGCACGTCCGAGTAACCCGTGGCGATCATCCACTTCAGCATCGTGATGTTGCTGGTGATGTACTCGATGATGGGTTCCTTGTTCAGGTGCACCGTGCAGCCGCCGGCCGAGCGCTCTGCCGAAGCATCGCTCAGTTCAAACGCCTGCTCCACCTTCAGGTCTGGCAAGCCTTCGATTTCCAGAATGCGGCCGGAGAAGATGTTCTTCTTGCCCTGCTTGGCCACGGTCAGCAGACCGGCCTTGATGGCGTACAAAGGAATCGCATTGACCAGGTCACGCAGGGTGACGCCGGGCTGCATCTCGCCCTTGAAACGCACCAGCACCGACTCAGGCATGTCCAGCGGCATGACGCCGGTGGCGGCGCCGAAAGCCACCAGGCCGGAACCGGCGGGGAAGCTGATGCCGATAGGGAAACGGGTGTGGCTGTCGCCGCCGGTGCCCACGGTGTCAGGCAGCAACATGCGGTTGAGCCAGCTGTGGATGATGCCGTCGCCCGGACGCAGCGGGATGCCGCCGCGGTCGCTCATGAAGTCGGGCAGTTCGTGGTGCATCTTCACGTCCACCGGCTTGGGGTAAGCCGCCGTGTGGCAGAAGGACTGCATCACCAGGTCGGCGCTGAAACCCAGGCAAGCCAGGTCTTTCAGCTCGTCGCGCGTCATCGGGCCGGTGGTGTCTTGCGAGCCCACAGACGTCATCTTGGGTTCGCAGTAAGTGCCGGGGCGCACGCCCTGGCCTTCTGGCAGACCGACCGCACGGCCGACCATTTTTTGTGCCAAGGTGAAGCCGCGGCCGTTGTTGACCGGGTCTTGCGGCAAACGGAACTGGGTCGACAGCGGCAGGCCCAGCGCGAAACGCGCCTTGGCGGTCAGGCCACGGCCGACGATCAGCGGAATACGGCCACCGGCACGCACTTCGTCAAACAGCACTTCGCTTTTGAGCTTGAACTCGGCAATCACCTTGCCGTCTTTCAAGGCCTTGCCGTCGTAGGGGCGCAGCTCGATCACGTCGCCCATGGCCATCTGGCTCACGTCGAGTTCGATCGGCAGCGCGCCCGAGTCTTCCATGGTGTTGTAGAAGATAGGCGCGATTTTCGAGCCCAGGCAGACGCCGCCGAAACGCTTGTTAGGCACAAAGGGGATGTCTTCGCCGGTGAACCACAGCACCGAGTTGGTGGCGGACTTGCGCGAGGAACCGGTGCCGACCACGTCGCCGACGTAGGCCACCAGGTTGCCCTTGGCTTTGAGTTCTTCAATGAACTTGATAGGGCCGCGTTTGCCGTCCTCTTCGGGCGTGACGCCGGGGCGTGCATTCTTGTGCATAGCCAGCGCGTGCAGCGGAATGTCGGGACGGCTCCAGGCGTCGGGCGCGGGCGACAGGTCGTCGGTGTTGATCTCGCCGGCGACCTTGAAGATGGTCAGCGTGATGGACTCTGGCACTTCGGGGCGGCTGGTGAACCACTCGGCATTGGCCCAGCTTAGCAGCACGGCCTTGGCATTCGTATTGCCCTTGTCGGCCTTTTCCTTGACGTCGTGGAACTGGTCGAACATCAACAGGGTTTTCTTCAGGCCTTCGGCCGCCACCGCGCCGACTTCGGCGTCGTCCAGCAGATCAACCATGGGACTGATGTTGTAGCCGCCCAGCATGGTGCCCAGCAGCTGCGTGGCATGTTCGCGCGAGATCAGCGCGCACTTTTCCGTGCCATGGGCCACAGCCGCCAGGTAGCTGGCCTTGACCTTGGCCGCGTTGTCCACGCCGGCCGGCACGCGGTGGGTGATCAGCTCGACCAGAAAGGCTTCTTCGCCCTTGGGCGGGTTCTTCAGCAGCTCGATGACTTCACCGGTTTGCTGCGCCGACAGAGGCAGCGGAGGAATACCCGACACCGCGCGTTCGGCGACATGGTTGCGGTAGCTTTGCAAGAACTCAGATGACATAAGGGCTTCTCCAATCTTCAAAATCGTGGGGGAAATCGGGGTTTTTAAAATGCGCTGGCGGCTTACTTCGCACCAGCCACTGGCTTCGGTGCATCCAGAATGCTGGGTGCCGGGTTCAGCTTCAGGGCCTCGGCCACGGTCACTTGATCCTTGCTCATGCACTCATCGGCCAGGCGAATCCCCAGCTTCTGGTTCATCAGCATGGACTTGTTGGCCAGCTGCAGCCACACCGCGCCGGCCTTCTGGTCTTCCAGGCGAATCGCACCCGTGGTAGTGGCCACTGGGAACATGCGGTATTTGAAATTTTTACCCTGCATGTCGAAATAGCCCGGAACTTTGGTGTCTGCCGTCAGCGTGACCGAAGCGCCAAGCTCGCAAGGCAGCAGGCCCACGTACACACGCTCGGCAATCGCCAGTTCAGCAGGCGTCATCGCGGCTTCGGCCGCTTCAATCCCAGCGGCCACGTTCTTGGCGGCGCTCTTCAGGTTGACACGGTTGTTGGGATTGACGACGGGTTGCTTTTTCGCCTGTGGCTTGGCGGCCGCCTTGGCAGCCGGTTTGGCGACAGGCTTGGTCGTGGTGGTCGTGGTTTGCGCCATGGCCAGGCTGGAAGCTGCCACCAAAAGGGTGGCGGCCAGGGTGGTGGTGAGGGTGGATGTCATACGACTCTCGTGGTTGGTTAGAGCTCAGTGAGAAAGGGCTTGGAAATAGGTTTGAGCTTCGGCGGGAAGTACTCGGCCGGTCTGATGCGCACGCTCCAGCACCTGCCAGAAATAGCGGTAGCTCGCACGGTCGTGCAATTTACCATCAAAACTAATGGGAGCCCAATCAGCGCGGGCGGCAGAAGCTATTATTTTTGTAGCATCTTCAATCTCATCCGCGGTAGGCGCAAAAGCCTCCAGGATGGGACGAATCTGGTTCGGGTGAATGCTCCACATACGGGTGTAGCCCATCTCGCGGCTGGCGCGGCGCGCAGCCTGCATCATGGCCGCCGTGTCATTGAACTCGGTGACCACGCAATGCGAGGGCACCTTGCCGTTGGCGTGGCAGCTCGAGGCGATTTCCAGCTTGGCGCGCACCACCAGCGGATGGCTGAACTGGCCCTGGCTGCCCATGCCCCCGGCCGGAATCGCACCGCCATGGGCTGACACAAAATCCATCAGGCCAAAACTCAGTGACTGCACCCGGGGATGGGCGGCGATGTCAAAGGCGTTGCGCACGGCAAGCGGCGACTCGATCAGCACATGCAGCGGCAGATGGCCGGCCGACGCCGCCAACAGCGCTTGCTCGGCCTTGATCACACCGGCGACGGACTCGACCTTGGGAACCATGATGTGAGACAGCTTGTGCCCCACCTTGCCGGCAATGACCGCCATGTCGGATTCAAAGGCCGGGTGATCCACCGCATGCACACGAACGGCGACGCGGGCCTTGTCACTGGCAAGCGCGGCCAGCGCCACCACCATGGCCGCATGGTCGGCTTCGCCACCGACGGGCGCACCGTCCTCGCAGTCCAGCGTCACATCAAAAACGCAGGCGCCAAACTCTTCCATCATCTCGGCCTGCAATTGCAGGCTCTTGCGCATGCGCGCTTCCACGCCGCTGTAGTGGTCGCACACCGGCAAGCGCACGGCACCGGCCTGCGCGCCCAGCAAGACATCGGCGGGATGGGTAGAAAGGGTTGTCATAAAGGTCTCTGAGCCACCATAAACATGCGGGGAAAAGCCAGCAGCCGCTTGCCGTCGGCACGTGCCGGATAGGCCTCGTCGACACGGCGCTCGTATTCGGCCAGGTAACTGGCCTGCAGAGCAGGCGAGAGCCTGTCGACAAAAGGCTTCAGGCCGGTGCCACGCACCCATTCGACGATGGCCGCAGCGCTGGCCATGGGGTGCTGATAAATCGTGTGCCAGACATCGACATGGGCCGCATGCGGTGCCAGCAGGTCATAGTAGGCGTCCAGGCCCAGCAGCCGGGTGCGCAACCTGTCGGCATCGCCAATGGACTCGGCCCACGGCGCCTGGGCCGCCAGCGCGCGCATCAGGCGATGGGTGGGCTCCTGGCGGTTGTCGGGCATCTGGACGGCCAATACGCCGCCCGGTACCAAAGCGTCGAACAGGCACGGGATCAACTTTTCGTGATCCGGCACCCATTGCAGCGACGCGTTGGCGTAAATGAGGTTGGGCGCTTCATCCGTGGATGGCGGCGCCCAGGTCGCGATGTCACTCAACTCGAAGCGGGCCTGCGGCAGGCGCTCGCGCGCGCTGAGCAGCATGGCTTCAGAGTTGTCGGTTCCCAGGGCTTGGGCCTTGGGAAACCGCTTGACCAGCAGTTCGGTGGAATTTCCCGGCCCGCAACCGAGGTCGACCACGCGGGCAGCCTCGGTCAGCGGTATCCGCGCCAGGAGTTCCTGTGCGGGCCTGGTGCGCTCGTCTTCGTAGCGACGGTAGAGCGCGGGGTTCCAGTCGAGCATGCTGGCGGGTCTTGGCTTAGAGCAGGTGCGCCACGCCGGCTTGTTCGCCTTGCAGTTCTTCCAGGGTCTTGTTGATGCGTTCCTGGCTGAAGGCGTCGATTTCCAGACCTTCAACCAGCTTGTACTCGCCGTTTTCGCAGGTCACTGGGAAGCCGAACATGGTGTCCTTCGGAATGCCGTACTGGCCGTCCGACGGAATGCCCATGGTGACCCACTTGCCGTTAGTGCCCAGGGCCCAGTCGCGCATGTGGTCAATGGCTGCGTTGGCGGCCGAGGCCGCCGACGACAGGCCACGCGCCTCAATGATGGCGGCGCCGCGCTTGCCGACGGTCGGCAGGAAGGTGTTGGCGTTCCATTCCTGGTCGTTGATCATCTTGGCGACGCTTTCGCCATTGATGGTGGCAAAGCGGTAGTCGGCGTACATCGTGGGCGAGTGGTTGCCCCAGACGGTGAGTTTTTCGATGTCGGCCACGGGCTTGCCGGTCTTGGCAGCGATCTGGCTGGCAGCGCGGTTGTGGTCCAGGCGCAGCATGGCGGTGAAGTTCTTGCGCGGCAGATCAGGCGCCGACTTCATGGCGATGTAGGCGTTGGTGTTGGCCGGGTTGCCGACCACCAGCACCTTGACGTTGCGGCTGGCGACGGCGTTGAGCGCCTTGCCCTGTGCCGTGAAGATGGCGCCGTTGACGGCCAGCAGTTCGGCACGTTCCATGCCGGGGCCGCGTGGGCGCGAGCCGACCAGCAGGGCGTAGTCGGCATCCTTGAAGGCGGTCATAGGGTCGCTGTGGGCGGTCATTTCCACCAGCAGGGGGAAGGCGCAGTCGTCGAGCTCCATCATCACGCCCTTGAGCGCTTTTTGCGGGCCTTCGACCGGGACTTCGAGCAGTTGCAGGATGACCGGCTGGTCTTTGCCCAGCATCTCACCAGAAGCAATGCGAAACAGCAATGCGTAACCAATTTGGCCTGCTGCACCGGTAACTGCAACGCGGACGGGTTTTTTGCTCATGATTGATGACTCCAGGAAAGTTAGAAATTGCTTGGCTGAGGGAATGAAGTGAGATGTCTGGCGTCAGTCTGGGACTTTTCGGTTGGCTCGGGGCCGGTCGCTCGGCTCCGGAGTCACCTCAAAAATGGACAGGCGACGCGTTGGGCTCAGCCCAAGATTTTACGCTTGAAAAACACGCCTCGTCAATTTGTCTTATGTCTTATATAAGATATGATTCGAGCTTGGCCCAAGGGCGCGCCCCAAGCCCATCCAAGCGCCGTTTTAAACCCTCCTGTATGGTCAACTCCGCCACATTACTGCTCGACACGATCGCCGCTGCCAACGAGGTCAGCGCCGTCGCGAGCGCCACCCCGGCCTTCAGCCCGCTGTACCAGCAGATCAAGGCGCTAATCCTGCAAAGCCTGCAGACCGGCGAGTGGAAACCGGGCGAACCGATTCCCAGCGAGATGGAGTTGGCGGCACGCTTTCGCGTCAGCCAGGGCACGGTGCGCAAGGCGATTGACGAGCTCGCCGCCGAAAACCTGGTGGTGCGGCGCCAGGGCAAGGGCACTTTTGTTGCCACCCATGCAGAGCACCATGTGCAATATCGCTTTTTGCGCCTAATGCCGGACAACGGCGACGCCAGCAGCGAAGGCCCGGCAGAGCGTGAAATCATTGACTGCAAGCGCTTGCGCGCTCCGGCCGACATCGCCCGCCCGCTGTCCCTGCGCAGCGGCGATGCCGTGCTGCAGCTGCGCCGCGTGCTGGCTTTTCAGGGCACGCCCACCATTCTGGAAGACGTCTGGTTGCCTGGCGGCCCGTTCAAGGGCCTGACGGCCGACCGGCTGGCCACTTACCGCGGCCCCATGTATGCGCTGTTTGAAACCGAGTTCGGCGTGCGCATGGTCCGCGCCGAAGAAAAAATCCGCGCGCTTGCCGCCGATGCGACAGCGGCCAAATGGCTACAAGTGCCTATCGGCGAACCGCTGCTGAGCGTAGAGCGCATCGCCTATACCTATAACGACTTGCCAATGGAATTGCGTCGCGGTTTGTACCGCACCGACACCCACCATTACAAGAATGAGCTTAGTTGAGGGGAATAGTCGAGAAGCGCCTGGCTGACAAATAACTTTGCTGCATTGCAATAGAATTAAAATGCTCGATTGGTAACCGTATGCCCTATGAGTTACTACCCAGTTACCCCCACGAAAGTCCAAAAAAATGACAGAGCTGGCATCCCCTCAGCGTCCCAAGCGGCCTGAGTACCGCAACATTAACGCCTTCAAAGACCTGACCACCTACCGCATGACGCCTGCGGCCTGGGTTTCCATCTTGCACCGCGCCAGCGGTGTCATCATGTTTTTGTTGATGCCCTTCGTCATCTGGATGTTCGACACCTCGATCTCCTCGGAAATTTCCTTCGAAAAATTCAAGGCCGCCTTCAACATCGGCATGCTGGGTCTGCCCGGTTTCATCTGGAAGCTGGTGGCACTGGCCCTGATCTGGGGCTATCTGCACCACTTCATCGCCGGCATCCGCCACTTGTGGATGGACGCCAGCCACTCGGCCGTCACAAAAGAATTCGGCAAGTCTTCCGCCCTGACCACGCTGGCACTGAGCATTGCTCTCACGCTGGTGCTGGGCGCCAAGCTGTTCGGCCTTTACTAATTTCAGGGAAAGCACACCATGTCTGTCAATTACGGCTACAAGCGCATCACTTCCGGTGCCCACTACGGTTTGCGTGACTGGCTGGCCCAGCGCGTGACGGCGGTCCTGATGGCCCTCTTCACCGTGCTGCTGCTGGTCCGCATCGTCTTCAGCCAGGGCCCCATCGGTTACGACCTGTGGGCCAGTCTCTTTTCTTCGCAGTGGATGAAGGCCCTGACCTTCACCGTCATCATCGCCCTGCTCTATCACGTCTGGGTCGGCATGCGGAACATCTGGATGGATTACGTCAAGCCGGTCGGACTTCGCCTGTCACTGCAGGTCTTCACCATCGTCTGGCTGGTGGCTTGCGCTGCCTGGGGCATTCAGGTCCTGTGGCGCCTATAAGCCGCCCCTGACTGCATCCGACAACCAAGACCTCAACAAAAATCATGACTGCAACTTCCCAACTCCCCAAGCGCAAATTTGACGTCGTCATCGTCGGTGCCGGCGGCTCCGGCATGCGCGCTTCACTGCAACTGGCCCGCGCCGGCCTGAACGTCGCCGTGCTGTCCAAAGTCTTCCCGACGCGCTCGCACACCGTGGCCGCACAAGGCGGTATTGGCGCCTCGCTTGGCAATATGTCCGAAGACAACTGGCACTACCACTTCTATGACACCGTCAAGGGTTCCGACTGGCTCGGCGACCAGGACGCCATCGAATTCATGTGTCGCGAAGCGCCCAAGGTCGTCTACGACCTGGAACACATGGGCATGCCCTTTGACCGCAACCCGGACGGCACGATTTACCAGCGTCCCTTCGGCGGCCATACCGCCAACTACGGCGAAAAGCCGGTGCAACGCGCTTGCGCCGCCGCCGACCGCACCGGTCACGCCATGCTGCACACGCTGTACCAGCAAAACGTCAAGGAAAAAACCAGCTTCTTCGTCGAATGGATGGCGCTGGACCTGATCCGCGACGAAGCCGGCGACGTGGTTGGTGTCACCGCCATTGAAATGGAAACCGGCGACGTTCACATCTTCGAAGCCAAGACCACCATGCTGGCCACCGGCGGTGCCGGTCGAATCTTCGCCGCATCCACCAACGCCTTCATCAACACCGGTGACGGCCTTGGCATGGCGGCGCGCGCCGGCATTCCTTTGGAAGACATGGAGTTCTGGCAGTTCCACCCGACCGGCGTGGCCGGCGCCGGCGTGCTGCTGACCGAAGGTTGCCGCGGCGAAGGCGCTATTCTGCGCAACAGCAACGGCGAGCGCTTCATGGAGCGTTATGCGCCCACCCTGAAAGATCTGGCGCCGCGTGACTTCGTCTCGCGCTCCATGGACCAGGAAATCAAGGAAGGCCGTGGCTGCGGTCCCAACAAGGACTACATCCTGCTGGACATGACCCACCTGGGCGTGGATGCCATCGCCAAGCGCCTGCCTTCGGTGCTGGAAATCGGCCACAACTTCGCCAACGTGGACATCACCAAGGAAGCCATTCCCGTGGTGCCCACCATCCATTACCAGATGGGCGGCATCCCGACCAACATCCATGGCCAGGTGGTCACGCAAGACGCCAACAACAACAGCCAGGTCGTCAACGGTCTGTACGCGGTGGGCGAATGCTCCTGCGTCAGCGTGCACGGCGCCAACCGCCTGGGCACCAACTCCCTGCTCGACCTGCTGGTCTTCGGCAAAGCTGCCGGCAACCATATCGTCGAGTTCAACAAGGCCAACCCCACGCACAAGCCGCTGCCGGCTAATGCCGCCGACGCGACGCTGGCCCGCATTGCCCGCCTGGACAACGCCACCGACGGCGAATACGCCCAGGACGTGGCCAACGACATCCGCGCCGCCATGCAGCAGCACGCCGGTGTGTTCCGCACCCAGGCCATCCTGGACGAAGGCGTCAGCAAGATCGCCGCCATGCGGGCACGCGTGGCCAGCATCGGCCTGAAGGACAAGTCCAAGATTTTCAACACCGCCCGCATCGAAGCGCTGGAAGTCGAGAACCTGATCGAGGCGGCCCAAGCCACCATCGTGTCGGCCGCTGCCCGCAAGGAAAGCCGCGGCGCCCACTCCGTGGACGACTACGGCGACACGCCAGAGCATCCAAACGGCCGCAATGACACCGACTGGCACAAACACACCCTGTGGTACAGCGAAGGCAACCGCCTGGCCTACAAGCCGGTGCAGATGAAGCCATTGACCGTCGAGTCCGTGCCGCTGAAAACGCGCACCTTCTAAGCACGGCCCAGCGACGAGAAAAGAAGCGAGAACCCACATGACCAAACGCACATTCCAGATCTACCGCTACGACCCGGATACCGACGCCAAGCCCTACATGCAGACCATCGAGGTGGAACTCGACGGCCACGAACGCATGTTGCTCGATGCCCTGATGAAGCTCAAGGCGCAGGACCCGTCCATCAGCTTTCGCCGCTCCTGCCGCGAAGGCGTGTGCGGCTCCGACGCCATGAACATCAACGGCAAGAACGGCCTGGCCTGCCTGACCAACATGAACACGCTGCCCGGCACCATCGTGCTCAAGCCGCTGCCCGGCCTGCCGGTGGTGCGCGACCTGATCGTCGACATGACGCAGTTCTTCAAGCAGTACAACTCGATCAAGCCCTACCTGATCAACGACAACGTACCGCCTGAAAAAGAGCGCCTGCAGAGCCCCGAAGAGCGCGAAGAGCTCAACGGCCTGTATGAGTGCATCTTGTGCGCCAGCTGCTCGACGAGCTGCCCTAGTTTCTGGTGGAACCCGGACAAGTTCGTCGGCCCGGCCGGCTTGCTGCAGGCCTACCGTTTCCTGGCCGACAGCCGCGACGAGGCCACGGCCGAGCGTCTGGACAATCTGGAAGACCCTTACCGCCTGTTCCGCTGCCACACCATCATGAACTGCGTCGACGTCTGCCCCAAGGGACTGAACCCGACCAAGGCGATTGGCAAGATCAAGGAAATGATGGTCCTGCGCACGGTTTGATCGCACTTTCTGGCACGGGTCTCATGAACACAACAGACGTACTGATTGATGAGCGGGCTCTCAGCAAGCTGAAGTGGCGTTGCCGCCGCGGCCTGCTGGAAAACGACCTGCTGATCGAGCGGTTCTTTCTTCGTCACGAGGCCAGCCTCAGCGTCAGACAGGCCAAAGGTCTGAGCGATTTGATGGACTTGTCTGACAATGATTTGCTGGATCTTCTGCTAAAAAGGAAAGAGCCCAGCCAGCTTTCGGAGGCGGATGCGCAAGCCAGTGCCTCGACGCCGGAAGCGCTTGAAGTTTTGCAGTTGCTGCGCCCCTCGGTACCGGTGTTTTGACTCCGTTCCCGTCCTATTTTGATATGAAAGAAAGAAGCGAGATATGAAGCTAGCTGACAACAAAGCCACCCTGTCATTCAGCAATGGCAGCCCCAGTGTTGATTTGCCGGTTTATCAGGGCAGTGTCGGTCCAGATGTCGTGGACATTCGCAAGCTGTATGCCCAAACCGGCATGTTCACTTACGACCCTGGCTTCCTCTCGACGGCGTCGTGCCAGTCCGCCATCACCTACATCGACGGTGACAAGGGCGAACTGCTGTACCGCGGCTATCCTATCGAGCAGCTGGCCACCAACTGCGACTTCATGGAAACCTGCCACCTGCTGCTCTACGGAGAGCTGCCCAACGGCGAGCAGAAAAAGGATTTCACCGCCCGCGTGACCAACCACACCATGGTCAACGAGCAGATGCAGTTCTTCCTGCGTGGCTTCCGCCGTGATGCCCACCCCATGGCCATCATGACCGGTCTGGTCGGCGCCCTGTCGGCCTTCTACCATGACAGCACCGACATCACGAATCCGGAGCACCGCGAGATCGCGGCGATTCGCCTGATCGCCAAGATGCCGACCCTGGTCGCCATGGCCTACAAGTACACCGTGGGCCAGCCCTACATGTACCCCAAGAATGAGCTGAGCTACGCCGGCAACTTCCTGCACATGATGTTTGCCACGCCCTGCGCTGAGTACAAGGTCAATCCGGTGCTGGAACGCGCCATGGACCGCATCTTCACCCTGCACGCAGACCACGAGCAAAACGCCTCCACCTCCACGGTGCGCCTGTGCGGCTCGTCAGGCACCAACCCGTTTGCGGCGATTGCCGCTGGCGTGGCCTGCCTGTGGGGCCCGGCGCACGGCGGCGCCAACGAAGCTTGCCTGAACATGCTGGAAGACATCCAGCGCCAGGGCGGCATCAGCAAGGTCGGCGAGTTCATGGAAAAGGTCAAGGACAAATCGTCCGGCGTCAAGCTGATGGGCTTTGGTCATCGCGTCTACAAGAACTACGACCCACGCGCCAAGTTGATGCAGGAAACCTGCAACGAAGTGCTGGCCGAACTGGGCCTGGAAAATGACCCGCTGTTCAAGCTGGCCAAGCAGGTCGAGAAGATCGCGCTGGAAGACGATTACTTCGTGTCCCGCAAGCTCTACCCCAACGTCGACTTCTACTCCGGCATCGTGCAGCGCGCCATCGGCATTCCCGTGCCGCTGTTCACCGCGATCTTCGCGCTGGCCCGTACCGTCGGCTGGATTGCCCAGCTCAACGAAATGATTGGCGATCCTGAGTACAAGATTGGCCGTCCGCGCCAGCTGTTCACCGGCTCGGTGTCGCGTGACGTTGTGCCAATGGCCAAGCGCTAAATCGCTCCGGCGCTGATCTGACGCAAAGCCCGCCCGATGGCAGCATCCGGCGGGCTTTTTAACGCCTTGGCACTGAATATCTACCGCTATATTTTTTATAGCTTGTAGCGCATGCCTGACAAGGGCCAGAGGCATAAAACATTAAAAATTCTCTGCCAATACGGCCAAAAGACGGATTTGGCAAGCCAGTCATCTCCGATTGCGATGACAAGGGAATCAATAAGACTGCAAAATATCGATACATCATCGTCAATCACGACGACGCCATACCCATGACCGCCAAAAGCTCAGAACGCAATTTCGCCCGCCGCATAGACCTGACCTCGCTTCAGCTCTTTGTGGCGGTGTGCGAACTGGGCAGCATAGGCAAGGCGGCGGAGCGCGAGTACATCGCCGCTTCGGCCGTCAGCAAGCGCCTGTCGGACCTGGAAGGCACGCTGGACACGCCGCTGCTGTATCGCCACACCCGTGGCGTGGACTTGACGCCGGCCGGAGAAAGCCTGTTGCACCATGCGCGCACGGTGCTCTTCAGCCTGGAAAAAATGCAGGGCGAACTGAGCGAATACGCCAACGGCGTGCGCGGCCATGTGCGGGTACACGCCAGCATTTCAGCCATCGTGCAGTTCCTGCCCGAAGACCTGGGCGCCTTCATACGCCAGCACGCCGAGATCAAGATTGACCTGGAAGAGCATCTGAGCACCGAGGTGGTTCGCGCCGTGCAGGAAGGCGCGGCCGACCTCGGCATCTGCAACACCGCCCACGGCACCGGCGAGCTGCAAACACAGCCCTACCGCAGCGACAAACTGGTGCTGATCGTGCCCAAAGGCCATGACCTGTGCGCGCAAGGCGCTATCAATTTTGCTGATGCGCTGGATTACGACCAGGTCGGCCTGCATTCCAACAGCTCGATTTACCTGGCCATGCGCCAGGCCGCCGCCGCCGTCGGCCGCACCATCAAGCTGCGCATTCACGTCACCGGCCTGGACGCCATGTGCCGCATGATCCACAACGGATTGGGCGTCGGCGTGATGCCGCAGCGCGCTTTCGAGCTCATGCACGGTGTCGGTGAACTGCAATCCGTGGCCCTGCTGGATGACTGGGCGACGCGTCAGATCCAGCTGGTGGCGCGCGATTTCTCCACCCTGCCGCTGACCGCCCGGCTGCTGGTCGATCACCTGACGCTGGGCCAGCCCGCCGCGCTGGCGGTTGCCCACCCGGCGGCCTAAAATTATTCGATAAACCACGAAGAGACCACGAAGGAAAACCCATGGGACGCACCCTTTACGACAAGATCTGGGACGAGCACGTTGTTCACACCGAAGAAGACGGCACGGCCATTCTGTACATAGACCGCCACCTGGTGCATGAAGTCACCAGCCCGCAAGCCTTCGAAGGCCTGCGCGAAGCCGGCCGCAAGGTCTGGCGCATCAGCTCCATTGTCGCCACGGCCGACCACAACACGCCCACCACCGGCTGGGAGCTGGGCTATGACGGCATCACCGACCTGGTCAGCAAGGAGCAGATCACCACGCTGGACGCCAACATCAAGGAATTCGGCGCCGCCGCCTTTTTCCCCTTCATGTCCAAACGCCAGGGCATCGTCCATGTGATTGGCCCCGAAAACGGTGCCACCCTGCCCGGCATGACCGTGGTGTGCGGTGACTCGCACACCTCCACCCATGGCGCGTTTGGCGCGTTGGCGCACGGCATCGGCACCAGCGAGGTCGAGCATGTCATGGCCACGCAAACCCTGCTGGCCAAAAAAGCCAAGAACATGCTGATCAAGGTCGAGGGCAAATGCACCCCCGGCGTGACCGCCAAGGACATCGTGCTGGCGATTATTGGAAAAATCGGTACGGCAGGTGGCACCGGCTACACCATAGAATTCGCCGGCGCTGCCATCCGCGAGCTCAGCATGGAGGGCCGCATGACGGTCTGCAACATGGCCATCGAAGGCGGCGCCCGCGCCGGCCTGGTGGCGGTTGATCAGAAAACCATAGATTACGTGAAGGGCCGCCTGCTGGCGCCCGGAACGGATGCACAAACTGGCCAGTTTGTGGGGGGCGTCGAGTGGGACCAAGCCGTTCAGTACTGGGCGACCTTGCACTCCGATGCCGACGCGACATTTGACGCCGTGGTCGAGCTCGATGCCAGCCAGATCCTGCCGCAAGTCACCTGGGGCACCTCGCCCGAGATGGTCTTGTCCATTGAAGGCCGGGTGCCCGATCCCGACAAGGAAAAAGACGCCAACAAGCGCGGCGCGATTGAGCGTGCACTCACCTACATGGGCCTGGAGCCGGGCAAGGCGCTGAACGACCTCTACGTTGACAAGGTCTTCATCGGCTCCTGCACCAACAGCCGCATCGAAGACATGCGCGAAGCCGCCGCCGTCGTCAAGAAGCTGGGCCAGAAAGTGGCCAAGAACATCAAGCTGGCCATGGTGGTACCGGGCTCCGGCCTGGTCAAGGAACAGGCCGAGCGCGAAGGCCTGGATGTGATCTTCAAGGCCGCCGGCTTTGAATGGCGCGAACCCGGCTGCTCCATGTGCCTGGCCATGAATGCCGACCGGCTGGAGCCGGGCGAGCGCTGTGCCTCGACCAGCAACCGCAACTTCGAAGGCCGGCAGGGCGCCGGCGGCCGCACCCATCTGGTCAGCCCGGCCATGGCCGCCGCCGCGGCCGTGCACGGCCACTTCGTCGACATCCGCAAATTCTCCTGAACAAGGCCCGCATCATGCAGAAATTCACCGTACACCAAGGCCTGGTCGCGCCCATGGACCGCGAGAATGTCGACACCGACGCTATCATTCCCAAGCAGTTCCTCAAGTCGATCAAAAAAACCGGCTTTGGCGTCAACCTGTTTGACGAATGGCGCTACCTGGATGCCGGCTTTCCCGGCCAGGACCCGGCCAGCCGCAAGCCCAACCCCGACTTCGTGCTGAACCAGCCGCGCTACAAAGGCGCGTCCATCCTGCTGGCGCGCAAGAACTTTGGCTGCGGCTCCTCGCGCGAACACGCGCCCTGGGCGCTGGACCAGTTCGGCTTTCGCTGCATCATTGCCCCCAGCTACGCCGACATCTTTTTCAACAACAGCTTCAAGAACGGCCTCTTGCCCATCGTCCTGCCAGAAGCCCAGGTGGCCCAGCTGTTTGACGAAGCCCTGGCCTTCCCCGGCTATAAGCTCACGGTGGACCTGGAGCGCCAGGTCATCGTCAAGCCACAGGGCGAGGAACTGCCGTTTGACGTGCAGGCCTTTCGCAAATACTGCCTGCTCAACGGTTTTGACGACATCGGCCTGACCCTGCGCCAAAGCGACAAGATCAAGGCCTTCGAGGCCGAGCGTCTGGCGACCAAGCCCTGGCTGGCGCACACCGTTGCCGGCTGAAATTTCGCCATTTATAGATCAAATAATGCTCTAACCCAATAGATACGGGTGCAAGCAGCTACCAAAAAGATAGTAACCATGAAAATCGCAATTCTCCCGGGTGATGGCATAGGCACCGAAATCGTCGCCGAGGCCGTCAAGGTCCTGAAGGCGCTGGATCTTCGTTTTGAAACCGAAACCGCCCTGGTCGGCGGCGCCGCTTACGACGCCCATGGCCACCCGCTGCCTGAGGCCACGCTCAAGCTGGCCAAGGAATCGGACGCCGTGCTGTTCGGCGCGGTCGGCGACTGGAAATACGACACGCTGGACCGCCCGCTGCGGCCCGAGCAAGCCATCCTCGGTCTGCGCAAAAACTTGGGGTTGTTCGCCAACTTCCGTCCCGCCATTTGCTACCCGCAGCTGGTGGACGCCTCCAGCCTGAAGCGTGAGCTGGTCTCCGGCCTGGACATCCTGATCATTCGCGAGCTGACCGGAGATATCTACTTTGGCCAGCCGCGCGGCCGCCGGGTTTCGCCAGACGGACACTTCCCGGGCAGCGAAGAAGCCTTCGACACCATGCGCTACTCGCGCCCAGAAATCGAACGCATCGCCCATGTGGCCTTCCAGGCCGCCCGCAAGCGCAGCAAGCGCGTGACCAGCGTCGACAAGGCCAATGTGCTGGAAACCTTTCAGCTCTGGAAAGATGTCGTCACAGAGGTCGGCAAAGAGTATCCCGACGTCGCGCTGGACCACATGTATGTGGACAACGCCGCCATGCAGCTGGTCAAGGCACCCAAGAAATTCGACGTGGTGGTCACCGGCAATATGTTTGGCGACATCCTCTCCGACGCAGCTGCCATGCTGACCGGCTCCATAGGCATGCTGCCTTCGGCCAGCCTGAACGCCAAGAACCAGGGCTTGTACGAACCCAGCCACGGCAGCGCGCCCGACATCGCCGGTAAAGGCGTGGCCAATCCATTGGCGACGATTTTGAGCGCCGCCATGATGCTGCGCTTCAGCCTGAACCAGCCAGAAGCCGCCGCCCGCATTGAAAAAGCCGTGGACGCCGTACTGAGCCAGGGCCTGCGCACGCCTGACATCTACAGCGAAGGCACCACCCGTGTCGGCACCGTGGAAATGGGCGACGCGGTGGTGAAGGCGCTGAACTGACGTTTTTTCGCAGCAAACCACCTCAAATCCACGTTGTGACGGTGGTTTGCCCAAAAGCCCAGGCCGGCCTGATGGCAAGCCTGGCTACAATCTCAACCATGTATCAAAGTCCCGCCATTTCCCACTGCCTCGCCGCCTTGCGTGCGGGACGTGCGGCGCCGGTTTTGATCCAGATCACCAAAACGACCACCATTAAAGGCTAGCAAGCCCGGTTCGTCGTGCCCGCTGGCTCGATGAGCCGGACCAAAAAGCCGTTTTTTTTCGTACTTTTTGAAGGGCAATCCCATGAAACTCAAAGGCAACCTCACAGGACTCGTCGGCTGGCGCGGCATGGTGGGTTCGGTGTTGATCGACCGCATGCAAGCCGAAGGCGACTTCGAGCTGATCGAACCGGTTTTCTTCTCGACCTCCAACGCCGGCGGCAAAGCCCCGGCCCAGGCCAAGAATGAAACCACGCTGAAAGACGCCTACGACATCGAGGCCCTGAAGAAGTGCGACATCATCATCACCGCGCAGGGCGGCGACTACACCAGCGAGGTTTTCCCCAAGCTGCGCGCTGCCGGCTGGACCGGCCACTGGATTGACGCCGCCTCCACGCTGCGCATGAACGACGACGCCGTCATCATCCTGGACCCGGTGAATCTGCCCGTCATCCAAAATGCCATGGCCAAGGGCGGCAACAACTGGGTGGGCGGCAACTGCACCGTCAGCTGCATGCTGATGGGCGTGGGCGCGCTGTACAAGGCCGGCCTGGTCGAGTGGATGACCAGCATGACCTACCAGGCCGCTTCCGGCGGTGGTGCCCAGCACATGCGCGAGCTGCTGACGCAATTCGGCACGCTCAACGGCGAAGTCAAGGCGCTTCTGGACGACCCGAAATCGGCCATCCTGGAAATCGACCGCCGCATCCTGGCCAAGCAGCAGTCGCTGAGCACCGGTGAAACCGCCAACTTCGGCGTTCCGCTGGGCGGCTCGCTGATCCCCTGGATCGACAAGGACCTGGGCGACGGCATGAGCAAGGAAGAATGGAAGGGCGGCGCCGAGACCAACAAGATTCTGGGTCAGGGCGCGAGCTTTGGCACGGCCGAAACGCCGGTCGATGGCTTTTGCGTGCGCATTGGTGCCATGCGCTGCCACAGCCAGGCGCTGACCTTCAAGCTCAAGAAAGACGTGCCGCTGGCCGACATCGAAGCCATGATCGCCGCCGATAACGAATGGGTCAAAGTGGTGCCCAACACGCGCGAAGCCTCCATCAAAGACCTGACACCTGTGGCCGTCACCGGCACCATGCAGATTCCGGTCGGCCGCCTGCGCAAGCTGGCCATGGGGCCAGAATACCTGGGTGCCTTCACTGTCGGCGACCAGTTGCTATGGGGTGCCGCCGAGCCGCTGCGCCGCATGCTGCGCATCCTGTTACAGGCCTGAACCTGGCAAAAGGATTGGCCGCAACCAGCGGTCAATCCTCGCCAGCAACTGTTACAAGACGTTGTCAGCAGACAACAATTAAAACTTGCAATCTGGTGCTAAATCGTCGTGTCAAAACTTAAGCGATGTCTTAGCTTGTCAGCCTAATGCCTTGATGTTAAGGTTGTTTTTCGAAAATTCGCATCAAGGCTTTTTGTGCGTTTAACCAGAATTAAGTTACATGTTGACCGAGCACCGGAGGCTCAAAACCCCATGAATAATCGCGGTCGTTGGCGTATTGGCGCCTTGGCAAGTGCCATTGCGTTGCTGGGTAGCGTGGCGAGCCTGGAGGCGCATGCTTTGGCACTGGGCCGAATCACGGTGCAATCTGCCCTGGGTGAGCCTCTGCGCGCAGAAATTGACATTCCAGACATCACGACAGAAGAGGCCGCCAGCCTGCGAGCAGGCGTAGCCCCCGTGGATAGCTTCAAGGCTGCGGGGCTTGAATACACCACTGCGCTGACCGGACTGGAAATCAATTTGCAGCGCCGTGCGGACGGTCGGGCTTATCTGCGCCTGAGCAGCAGCCGGCCCATCACCGAGCCTTTCGTGGACCTGATACTTCAGGCCAACTGGGCCTCGGGACGCATCAGCCGCGACTACACCATGCTGTTCGACCCGCCCAACTTGCGCGCCAACAGCGCCATTGCGGCGGCACCTACCGCCCCAATGCTGTCACGACCCGTAGCCCCCATTGCAACGCTACCCGCCAGACCCCAGGCCACCCAGCCAGCACCTGCGGCCCGCCCTGCACCGCTAGCCAAAGCGCCTGCCCCCAAGCCGATCCAGATTGAGAAAGCAGCTGCTGGCGACAAACAAATCACCGTGAAAGCCGGAGACACCGCCAGCAAGATTGCCGCACAAAACAAGGCCGCCAGCGTCTCGCTGGACCAGATGCTGGTAGCCTTGCTCAGGAGCAACCCCGAGGCCTTCATTGGCGGCAACATCAACCGGATCAAGTCTGGCGCGGTACTGGATGTTCCCAGTGCGGAAGCCGCCAGCGCTGTCTCCCCTGGTGAGGCCAGCCAGACCATCGTTGCCCAAAGCAAGGATTTCAACGCATTTCGCCGCAAACTGGCAGAAAACGTGCCGGCCACGCAAGTCGCCAGCGCAGACCGCCAAGCCGGCGGCAAGGTGCAAGCCAAGGTTGAAGACCGCGCGCCAGCCAACGCCACGCCCGACAAGCTGACCCTCTCCAAAGGAGCGATTCAAGGCAAGCCCGCCGCCACGCTCGAGGACAAGATTGCCACGGACAAGCAGGCCAAAGACACCGCCAGCCGCATGGCGGAGCTGTCCAAAAACATCGACGATCTCAATAAATTAAGCGCGCCTCCTACCGCTGCCAGTACGGCCACCGCACCTGTAGCGGCCGTATCAGCCACTTCAGTCCTAGCGGCCCCCGCCGCCGTGCCCAGTTCAGCCCCGAGCAGCAGCGCGGCAACGCCAGCGGCTGAGCCAGTGCCCGCCCTGCAGGCAGCCAGTGCCGCGGCTTCGCCGGCCAGTGCCGTCGCCGTGGCAGCCCCCAAACCCGTACCGAGTGCCCAACCGCAACCGGAATCCAGCTTGATTGACAGCGTACTCGACAATCCTTTGCTGTTGCCTGGCGCAGCGGGCCTGTTGGCGCTATTGGCAGGCTTGGGCTTGTACCGCTACCGCCAGCGCAACAAGAATGGTCAAGTGGACAGCTCCTTCCTGGAAAGCCGCCTGCAACCCGACTCTTTCTTCGGCGCCAGCGGTGGCCAGCGCATTGACACCAGTGAAAGCAACGTCACGGGCTCGTCGCTGGCTTACTCTTCCAGCCAGCTGGATGCAGCAGGCGATGTGGATCCGGTCGCCGAAGCCGATGTTTACCTGGCCTACGGACGCGATCTGCAAGCCGAGGAAATCCTCAAGGAAGCCCTGCACACCAGCCCCACGCGTGTTGCCATCCATGCCAAGCTGCTCGAAATTTACGGCAAACGTCGCGACAGCAAGGCGTTTGAAGGCGTGGCCGTGGAGGCCTTCAACCTGACGCAGGGTTTCGGCCCCGAGTGGGCTTATATCTCGGAAATCGGTCGCGACCTGGATCCTGCCAACCCGATGTACCAAACCGGCAGCGCGCATGCAAATAACGCAGCCCCCGCCGTCAAAACAGCAGTCACGGCGCCGCTGGACCAGCCTCAAACGCTGTCAGTTGCGGCAGCCGCTGCTACGGCCGCTAGCGCCGACATAGATCTGGATCTTGACCTGGATTTCTCTCTGACCGACGATGAGCCGAGTTTGCACACCGCCCCGGCCAGCATTTCAGCCTTTGCGCCTGCCGCACCAGAGCATGCTGTCGACACTCCCGCCGCCATTTCACCAAACCCGGTCTTTGATGACCTGGACTTGAATTTCGACCTCGCGACGGCGGAACTGCCTGCGGCCTCAGTGGCTGATCCGGCCGCCGCAGTTGACCTTTCCCACCCGGGGCTTGACTTCCCCACCGACGAACTGAGTTTCACGTCCGAGCCTTTTGCAGCACCCGAGCCCGTCAAACCTGCACCCGCCCAGACACACGCCGACAACGGCATGCTTGAGTTCGATCTGAGTGCGCTGTCACTGGATCTCGGTCCTTCGACAGAAGCACCTGCGCATGCCTTGACGGCCTCGCCCGAAGACCCGCTTGAAATCAAGTTCTTGCTGGCTGAAGAATTCCGCTCCCTGGGGGATCCGGATGGTGCCAAATCGCTGGCCGATGAGGTGTTGAGCAAAGCCAGCGGGCCCCTGAAGGTCAAGGTACAGGCGTTTCTCAACGCCCTGTCGTGAGCGCGGGCCCGAGCGCCCTGCGCTCGCCGGCGTGGAGTTTTCCGTGAGAATCGCACTCGGTATCAGCTATGGCGGCAGTGCTTACGAAGGCTGGCAAAGCCAGCTTTCGGGCAACACCGTTCAGGACAAGCTGGAGCTGGCTTTAAGCAAGTTTTCCGCCCAACCGGTGCGTGTCATGTGCGCCGGCCGCACCGACGCCGGCGTGCATGCGCTGCTGCAGGTGGTGCACTTTGATACCCTGCTGCAGCGTGACATCCGCTCCTGGGTGCGCGGCGTCAATGCATTTTTGCCATCCGACATCGCGGTTCAATGGGCGCGTGAAGTCCCGGATGAGTTCCACTCCCGGGGCAGCGCCATTGCGCGCCGCTACGCCTATGTGGTGCTGGAGTCCCCGGTGCGCCCCAGTGTGGAAGCCGGGCGCGTCGGCTGGGTCTACCGTCCCCTGGATAGCGCGGCGATGCAAACCGCCGTCACCTACCTGATAGGCGAACACGATTTCAGCTCATTTCGCGCCGCCCAGTGCCAGGCCAAGACGCCAGTCAAAACCATCAGCAGGATAGATATCTCCCGGCGCACCGGCTCGGACTCATCGTGCTACTGGCGCTTCGAATTTGAGGCCAATGCCTTTTTGCACCACATGATCCGCAACATCATGGGTTGCCTGGTGGCCATAGGCCAGGGCAAGCATGCGCCAGAGTGGCTGGACCAAGTCCTGGCCGCACGCAGCCGTGACGTCGCCGCCCCCACCTTCTCGCCCCATGGTCTGTATTTTCTGGGGCCGGTCTATGAAGACCATTTCGGCTTGCCGGCGCGTACTGCGGCCTATGATTGGCTGCCATGAAATATGTAACCCCCACGCTCCCCGCTTCGCGTGGCTCGCTGCCCCCTGAGGGGGCCGCTGCGCCTGCGGCCCGGCGAAGCCGGTTCCGCGGCCCCGGCTGGAATGAAGAGCTTCTGCGCTGTCCTCCATCGGGGGCTGGCCTATGACCCCTTCACACCCTCTGCGCACCCGCATCAAGATCTGTGGTCTGACGCGCGAGGAAGACGTGGACGCCGTGGTAGCGGCGGGCGCCGACGCGGTCGGCTTTGTCATGTATGAGCCCAGCCCTCGCCATATCACGGCCGAACGCGCCGCCGAGTTGGCCCGCCGTCTGCCGCCTTTTGTCACTCCTGTACTGCTCTTTGTTAACGCCAGCGCTACAAAAATAGTAGCTGACTGCGCCCGTCTACCAAGCGCATTGCTCCAATTTCATGGTGATGAGTCGCCGCAAGACTGCTTGCGGGCGGGCCGGCCCTTCATGCGCGCCGCACGCATTCCCCTGGGTGAAAGTGCTGCCGCCGCCGGGACAGGCTTCGATCTCGTAAAATACGCAGAAGACTTCAAGGCTGCCCAAGCCATATTGCTCGACGCCCATGTCGAGGGTTATGGCGGCGGCGGGAAAACATTCAATTGGTCACTTCTACCTCCAAGCGTCAACGCTCACCTCGTTTTGTCTGGTGGGTTGACGCCTGCAAACGTGATCGATGGCATTTTGCAAGTCAGGCCGCGCTGTAAAACGCTGGCCGTTGATGTGAGCTCGGGCGTCGAGATTGCCAAAGGCATCAAAAGCGCCGACGCCATCTTTCAATTTGTCGCAGCCGTTCGCGCTGCCGACGAACAACTTGCAAAGAAACCCATTCATCATGTTCGACTATCACCAACCTGACACCAACGGTCACTTCGGCATTTACGGCGGCAGTTTCGTCTCTGAAACCCTGACCCACGCGATCAACGAGCTGAAAGCGGCTTACGCCAAATACCAGAACGATGCGGAATTTCTCGCGGAATTTCACTCCGAACTGACCCATTTTGTGGGTCGCCCCTCGCCCGTCTACCACGCCGCGCGCATGAGCCGCGAACAGGGCGGCGCGCAGATTTACCTCAAGCGCGAAGACCTCAACCACACCGGCGCGCACAAAATCAACAACGTGATAGGCCAGGCCATGCTGGCGCGCCGCATGGGCAAGCCCCGCATCATTGCCGAAACCGGCGCCGGCCAGCACGGTGTGGCGACCGCCACCATTTGCGCCCGCTATGGCCTGGAGTGCGTGGTTTACATGGGCAGCGAAGACGTCAAACGCCAAAGCCCCAATGTCTATCGCATGAACCTGCTGGGCGCCACTGTGGTGCCGGTCGAAAGCGGCAGCAAAACGCTGAAAGATGCGCTCAACGAGGCCATGCGCGACTGGGTCGCCAACGTCGACAACACCTTCTACATCATAGGCACGGTGGCCGGCCCCCACCCCTACCCCATGATGGTGCGCGACTTCCAGAGCGTCATAGGCACAGAGTGTCTTGCGCAGATGCCGGAGTTCATTGGAAACCGACAACCCGACGCGGTGGTCGCCTGCGTGGGCGGCGGCAGCAATGCCATGGGTATTTTCCACCCCTACATCCCGCACGAAAACACCCGACTGATTGGCGTGGAAGCCGCTGGCGAAGGCCTGGACAGCGGCAAGCATTCCGCCTCGCTGCAGCGCGGCCTGCCCGGCGTGCTGCACGGCAACCGCACCTATGTCTTGCAAAATGAAGACGGCCAGGTCACCGAAACGCACAGCGTCAGCGCCGGCCTGGACTATCCCGGCGTAGGCCCGGAGCATGCCCTCCTCAAGGACATAGGCCGGGCCGAATATGTCGGCATCACCGACACCGAAGCGCTGGCGGCCTTCCACTATCTGTGCCGCACCGAAGGCATCATTCCGGCGCTGGAATCCAGCCATGCCGTGGCTTACGCCATGAAGCTGGCCAAGACCATGCGCCCCGAGCAAAGCATTCTGGTCAACCTCTCGGGCCGTGGCGACAAGGACATAGGCACGGTAGCCGACCTGTCCGGCGCCGATTTCTACGACCGCCCATCCATGCGCGGACTGTCCGTCAAGGGCGGCCAAGGCACGGGGACCCCATCATGAGCCGCATCGCAGCAACCTTTTCCCAACTCAAAAGCCAGGGTCGCAAGGCGCTGATTCCCTATGTGACGGCGGGTTTCCCCTTCGCCGATGTCACGCCCGAACTGATGCACGCCATGGTGGCCGGTGGCGCCGACGTGATCGAGCTGGGCGTGCCCTTTTCCGACCCCAGCGCCGACGGCCCTGTGATCCAGCAGGCCGGCGAAAAGGCCCTGGCCAATGGCATCGGCCTGGCCAAGGTGCTGGACATCGTGCGCGCCTTCCGCAGCCAGGACAACACCACCCCCGTGGTGCTGATGGGTTATGCCAATCCGGTCGAGCGCTACGACATCAAGCACCGGCAGGCCAGCGGCGACAGCGCCTTTGTGCGCGACGCCGCCGCTGCCGGCGTCGACGGCATGCTGATCGTCGACTACCCGCCCGAAGAGTGCGTGGAGTTCGCCGCCAGGCTGCGTGCGCACGGCATGGACTTGATCTTTTTGCTGGCCCCCACCAGCACCGACAGCCGTATGGCGCAGGTGGCCGAAGTCGCCAGCGGTTATGTCTACTACGTCTCGCTCAAGGGCGTGACGGGCTCGGGTGCGCTGGATGTGGAAGCCGTCGAAGCCATGCTGCCGCGGATTCGCCAGCATGTGAAAGTGCCGGTGGGCGTGGGCTTTGGCATCCGCGATGCCGTCACCGCCAAGGCCATCAGCAAGGTGGCCGACGCCGTGGTGATTGGCAGCAAGATCATCCAGCTGATTGAAAACCAGCCGCGCGACAAGGTTGCCGCCGTGGCTCATGACTTTCTGAAAGAAATCCGTACCGCCCTGGACTGACTGATCGCGGACGAAAGCCAGCGCATAATTACGCACTCGTCCAGCGACCCAGGCTTAGCGCCCGCGCGACTCAACAAGGACCGACACCATGTCTTGGTTAGAAAAACTACTCCCCCCAAAAATCAGCCACACCAACCCGACCGAGCGTCGCAGCATTCCCGAAGGCTTGTGGATCAAATGCCCGAGCTGCGAAGCCGTGCTCTACAAGGCCGATCTGGAAAAAAACCAGAACGTCTGCCCGCAGTGCAGCCACCACCACCGCATAGGCGCGCGGGCACGGCTGGATGCTTTTCTGGACGCCGAAGGCCGCTACGAGATTGGCCAGGAAGTGCTGCCGGTCGATGCCCTCAAGTTCAAGGACAGCCGCAAATACCCCGAGCGCCTGAAAGAGGCCCTGGAAAATACCCAGGAAACCGATGCGCTGATCGTGATGGGCGGCGCGGTGCATAGCATTGGCGTCGTCGTCGCCTGCTTTGAATTCGACTTCATGGGCGGCAGCATGGGCAGCGTGGTGGGCGAGCGCTTTGTGCGCGGCGTGCATACGGCCATGGAGCAAAAAGTACCCTTCATCTGCTTCACCGCCACCGGCGGCGCGCGCATGCAGGAAGGCCTATTGAGCCTGATGCAAATGGCCAAGACCAATGCCGCCCTGACCCGCCTGGCGAAAAAAGGCCTGCCCTACATCAGCGTGCTGACCGACCCGACCATGGGTGGCGTCAGCGCCGGTTTTGCTTTCGTGGGCGACATCGTGATTGCCGAGCCCAAGGCCTTGATCGGCTTTGCCGGCCCGCGCGTCATCGAGTCCACCGTTCGTGTGACCCTGCCTCAAGGCTTTCAGCGCGCCGAATTCCTGCAAACCAAGGGCGCGGTCGACTTTATCTGCGACCGGCGCGAACTGCGCAAGACCGTGGCCAGCTCGCTGGCCATGCTGCTCAAGCAGCCGGCCGATGCCGTCAGCTGAGCACGATCACCCCACCCTTGAGCGACCGACGGACCTTGCCAGCGTCAGCCCTTGCCGCCTGGGGTGATGTGCCACCTTGCCACTTGAAGCCTGACGCATGTCCGAAGCCCTGAAACTGATCTCTCTACCGCTGTTTCCGCTGGGCACGGTGCTTTACCCTGGCGGCCTGCTGCCCTTGCGGATTTTTGAGGTCCGCTACCTGGACATGATTGGTAAATGCCACAAAACCGGCGCGCCTTTCGGCGTGGTCGCGCTGACCGAAGGCTCCGAAGTGCGGCGACGGGATGAGGCGCAAACCGGCGACGGCTTTGCGCACGAGACTTTCAGCGCCGTCGGCACCCTGGCCACCATCACCGAGCTGGTGGTGCCGCAGCCCGGCCTGATGATGATCCGCTGCGTCGGTACGCAACGCTTTGAAATCTCACGCCAGGAAAAGCTCAAGCATGGTTTGTGGATTGCCGACGTCAGCCAGCTGGAAGACGATCAGCGCGTCAGCATTCCGGACGATCTGCAGAAAACCGCCGCTGCCCTGGGCAAGCTGATCAAAAACTTGCAGGAGCGCGAGCTGCCCGCCGACCAGATGCCGGTGCTGCCGCCCTACCAGATGGACGACTGCGGCTGGGTCGCCAATCGCTGGTGTGAGCTACTGCCCATGCCGGTGGAGCTCAAACAGCGCCTGATGGCGCTGGACAACCCCTTGCTGCGGCTGGAACTGGTCAGTGACATCCTGGATCGCACCGGCATTTCGCTCTGAAAGCCGGCGTCTGCCCGGTCCCTACTTCCCGCTAAACAGGTCTTTCCTGGCCGCCAAACGGGAAGCTCTCCCGAAAAACTTAAAATCAAAGATTCGGCGCTTTTTACGCTTCTTTTTTGACAGCGCTGGCGCCCGACATTCTTAGCCCTCTTTCCTGAGCACCACCCTTATGTCCAAACAAGAAAATTCGCCCACCGCCGCCGCCCCCGTGGCGCAAGATGAGAACCAGCTGATCGTCGAGCGCCGCGAAAAACTCAAGGCGCTGCGCCAGGCACAGGCCGAAGGCAAAGGGGTGGCGTTTCCCAACGACATCAAGCCGGAACACCGTGCGCAAAGCATTTTTGAGCAGTACGGCGAGACAACCAAGGAAGAGCTGGACGAGCTGGCCGTGACGGTCAGCGTGGCGGGCCGCATGATGCTCAAGCGCGTGATGGGCAAGGCCAGCTTCGCCACCCTGCAGGACGCCACTTTTGGCCCCTCGGGCGGCCGTATCCAGCTCTACATCAACAACGAAGGCGTGGGCGAGGAAGTCCACAGCAGCTTCAAGCACTGGGATCTGGGCGATATCGTGGCCGCCACCGGCACGCTGTTTCGCACCAAGACCGGCGAGCTGTCGATCAACGCCAGCAGCATACGCCTGGTCACCAAAAGCCTGCGCCCGCTGCCCGACAAATTCCATGGCATGGCCGACCAGGAAGTCAAATACCGCCAGCGCTACGTCGACCTGATCATGGACGAGTCCGCACGCAAGCGCTTCATGGCGCGCAGCAAGGCCGTCAGCGGCATTCGCGAGTTCATGGTGGCCAACGACTTCCTGGAAGTCGAAACCCCCATGCTGCACCCGATTCCGGGCGGCGCCAATGCCAAGCCCTTCAAGACGCATCACAACGCGCTGGACCAGGAGATGTTTTTGCGCATCGCGCCCGAGCTCTACCTCAAGCGCCTGATCGTCGGCGGCTTTGAGCGCGTGTTTGAAATCAACCGCAGCTACCGCAACGAAGGCATCAGCGTGCGCCACAACCCCGAGTTCACCATGATGGAGTTCTACGCGGCCTGGTGGAATTACGCCGACCTGATGAGCTTCACCGAGGCCCTGATTCGCGATGCGGCCGAGAAAGTCTGCGGCTCACTGCAACTGACTTATGCCGGCAAACCGGTCGACCTGAGCCAGCCCTTTGAGCGCCTGACGATTCGCGAAGCCATCGTCAAGCACACCGAGGCCGGCGCTCAGGTGGACGACACGGTCTGGTTGATCAACGCCCTCAAGAAGCTGGGCATGAACGAGGAAAAAGACCGGCTCTCCAGCCGTTCGCTGGCCAGCCTGCAGGTGCTGTACTTTGAGGAACTGGTGGAAGAAAAGCTCTGGCAGCCGACCTTCATCATGGAACACCCGACGGAAATCTCGCCGCTGGCACGCGCCAACGACAGCCGGCCGGAAGTGACCGAGCGCTTTGAGCTCTACATCACCGGCCGCGAGTTCGGCAACGGCTTCAGCGAGCTCAACGACGCCGAAGAGCAAGCCGCCCGCTTCAATGCCCAGGTCGCGGCCAAGGACAGCGGCGACGATGAAGCCATGTTCTACGACCACGACTTCGTGCGCGCCCTCGAGTACGGCATGCCACCCACCGGTGGCTGCGGCGTGGGCATAGACCGCCTGATGATGCTGCTGACCGACAGCCCCAGCATCCGCGATGTGATCCTGTTTCCGGCGCTGCGCCGCGAAGCTTGAAAATTTACATGATTTATGGCTGTAGCGCATACTGGATGGTCGCAGCCAGCTATTTATTTAATAGCAAATGACGACCCCCGTGCTGAAATACCTGTCGGCCTACCCCGACAGCCTGAAGCAACAGGTGCAGCGCCTGCTGGAGCAGGACAAGCTGAGCGAGCTGCTGCTGAAAAAATACCCCCAGATGCATGGCGTGCGTACCGACAAGGCCTTGTACGACTATGTGATGGGCCTCAAGAACGACTTCCTGCGCAGCGCCGAGCCGCTCTCCAAGGTGGCGTTTGACAGCAAGCTGCACGTGATTGCCCATGCGCTGGGCACGCACACCACCGTCTCGCGCGTGCAGGGCAACAAGCTCAAGGCCAAACGGGAAATCCGCGTGGCCACGCTGTTCAAGGAAGTGCCGCTGGAGTTCCTGCGCATGATCACGGTGCACGAGCTGGCGCACATCAAGGAAAAAGGCCATGACAAGGCTTTTTACAAGCTCTGCACCTATATGGAACCCAACTACCACCAGTACGAGTTCGATCTGCGCGTGTACCTGACGCACCTGGACGCCGTCGGCAAACTGGAATGGCCTGCGGCCTGAAACCGCTGCACGCCAGCAACGACTCAATAGCCGCCCGGGCCGGACACCGGCAAGGTCAGGCTAAAGAAGCATAGGTCGCATGGATCAGGGCGCTAGCCCATGGCCCGGTGTCGGCAACGGGTGACATCCGGTTGGGGCAATAGCTGAAACTCATGCGCCGGTCCGGATCGGCAAACGCGATGGCGCCGCCCATGCCGGGGTGACCAAAGTTTCTTTTGCCCTGCCCTATCGAAAATGCCGGGCCAGCGCGCATGAAACCGAGACCCATGCTGAAAGGGCGCTTGGTCATGTAATCCATGCCCTCCCAGCCGCCTTGTTGCGTGGCCTCCGCCAACACGTCTCTATGAACCACCTCGTAGCCATCCAGGGTACCGCCACAGGCCAGCGCGGCGTAAATGCGAGCCATGCCGCGGGCATTGCCATGACCGGCGTAACGCCGCCAGTCTGCTGAGTTGTAGTCTTCCTCGCGCGGCAAGGGGCGCCATGCGCGATAAAGCGGCGAATCGGGGTTGCGCTTCATCCCTTCCAGGCTGGGCGTGCCCGGCGTTTCCAGGTAGTCGGCGCACAGGCCATGCTGCGCATCTTCCAGGCCCAGCCAGTATTCAGCACCCAGCGGTCTCGCGATGCCATCACGGTGCAGATCGCGCGCGCTGCGGCCCGTCGCCTGCCTGAGCAGCTCGGCACACAAAAGCGGAAAGGTGAAGGAGTGATAGCAGGCCTGCGTGCCGGGTGGCCACTCGGGCGCCTGCGCTTCCAGCGCCTTGTTGACGACACCGGGCTGGTACAGCGAGCCCAGCGGCGCAGCATCGGGATACGGTAATCCGGCGAGATGGCCCAGGAGAAGGCGAACCGTGATGCTTTCCTTGCCCGCCTGGCCAAATGCGGGCCAGTACTGCGCCACCGGCGCATCCAGCTGCATCTGCCCAAGCCCCACCAAACGCAGGATATTGAGCGTATAAATGGATTTACCCACCGACTTCATGTCGGTGATGGTGTCAGCCGTCCAGGGCTGGCTGCGGGCACGGTCTCTATGACCCGCCCACAGGTCGACGACGGTTTCACCATCGATCACCACGGCGACCGCGCAGCCAACTTCCTGCCCGGCAGCCATATTGAGCTCCAGAGCCTGCGCCAGCGCAGCAAACGCCGCATCGCAATGGCCCTCAATGGCAAACGTGGCGGCTGTTGTCTTCATGGATTTCCCTCAAACTGTTGGTGGCTCAATCTAGCTTGATGTTGGCAGTCTTGACGAGATCGGTCCATTTTTCAACTTCAGCGCTGAGAGTCTTGCCAAGTTCCTCGGGCGACATCACCAGCACCTGGCCGTCCGACTTGGCCCATGCCTCACGCACATCAGGCCGCGTGATGATCTTGTTGATCTCGGCATTGAGCCTGTCTACAACCGGTTTGGGCGTACCCGCCGGCGCCATGAGGCCTATCACCACCTGTACCTCATAGCCGGGCACGCCTGCTTCGGACAATGTAGGCACGTCTGGCAAGGCCAGCGACCGGGTCTTGCCCGTCGTTCCGAGTGCGCGCAACTTTCCGCTGCGCACGTAAGGTGCGGCACCGTCAAGTGTGTCGAACATCAGTTGCAAACGCCCTGCCAGCAGATCTATGCGCGCGCCACTGCCCACTTTATAAGGAACGTGGGTCATTTTGGTTCCGGCCATGGAGTCGAACAATTCGGCCTCCAGATGCAGCATGCTGCCCGTACCGGATGAGCCGTAGTTCAGCTTGTTCGGCTGGGATTTGGCGAGTGCGATCAGTTCCTTGACCGAGTTCGCCGGCACCGAAGGGTGAACCACCAGCACACCTTGTGCATTGCTCAAGGCGGCGACGGGCGTGAGGTCACGCATCAACTGATACTTTTGCCGATTCACGCCAAGCGCCTCCACCAGCGTGTGGGAACTCGTCACCAGCACAAGGTTGTAACCATCGGCTGGCGACTTGGCCACGGCTTCGGTGCCTATGGCGAAGTTGCCACCGGGCCGGTTGTCGATGACAACGGCCTGTCCCAGCGCGGTCTGCAGATGCTGGGCCATCAGCCTGGTGAACACATCGGCCGTGCCGCCCGGCCCGAACGGAACAATGATGCGCACGGGTTTTGAGGGCCAGGTTTCCGCCTGGGCTTGCGGCACCAGGCCAATCAGCACAAAGGGAACAAGGACTGCCATGAACAAGCGCTTAGAGAGCTTCATGTGAACCTCCGGTAGGGGATTGCCGAACTAAATCAGAACTCGGGACGAAAAGCCTTCGCATGCTTCAGAAGGTGTGACGCATGCCGACCGTGTAGCCGGCGGTGTTTTCGCCAGGAAGCACCGTGATGCCCCGGTATACCGATTGACGGGAAACGCCCTTGTTCCGGATGTCGGCAATCTCCGAGTAAACCACGGTGCGTTTGGACAGGCTGTAAAAAATACCCAGACCAACGAAGTCAGTCTTGCTCGGCGAATTCTGGAAACGCTTGTGACCAAACTCGACGCTCAACTTGAGCGCCGGCGAAATCGGCAAACTAGCACCCAGAATGCTCAGATTGAAATCAAGCGGCACGCCCTGACCAGAGTATTTCTCGCTGAGATAACCCGCATGCGCCTTGACGACACCAAAGTCGTAGGTCCCCATCAGGGTGCCGCGGGTCACCGAATAGTCAGTTGCCGGCAGCTTTTGGGTAGCCACCTGCTCGACGACACCGGTGAGGTCGACAGCGCCCTGCACATAGTTGACCGCCAGGGCCGTGCCCACGCCATTTTTCTTGTTGGGTGCGGGTGATTCCGCATCCAAGATGCTGGTGCTGTGCTGGGCGATGAAATTCACCCCGCTGAAACCGGGGCTGGTGTAGCGAACGGAATTGTCCCAATAAGGAGAGTAGCCGCCAATGGCCAGGTTGAAGGCGCCGGCGAAATTGGACTGCGACGGTGCCTTGAACACCAGCGTCTGGTGCGTCGGACTGAACAACCGCCCCAATTCGACCTTACCAAATGGGCCTTCAAGCCCCACCTTGGCTTCAGAACCAAACAGCTTGCTGCCCGAGGTGGCTCCGGTTGAAAGAACATACAGGGAGCGCAGCAAAAAGCTGGCGGCATAGCCGCCGCCCAGATCTTCTTTTCCTTGAAACACCAGACTGCTCGCCGCAATGCTTCCGCTGGCAGTCTGGAATTGCGAATACCTGTCGGTCGTGACGTAGGCAATGCCACCGTCCAGTGCACCCGAGATACTGACGGATGACTGGGCATGGGCTCCCACGGCGCCCATCGAGATGGCAGCCAGGGTCAGTAACTGAAGCGCGGCATTGACGCGGTTCAAATGAAAACGGGACACAGGGACGGTCGATGGGTTCACGAAAACTCCTTGGCGTTGAGGGAGGGTGGAAAAAGACCTGGCGTCAGAGCGCCTCGGGCGAATCGGCAGACAAAGCACGCCGTAACGTTGCGGTCTGTGCAGCATCAAGCGAGCCGTCTTGCCGCAGCACCACGCGATAGACGACATGCGCACGATCCGCGCTGATCCAGCGTTCGGCCACCTCATGCGCGACCTTTGCGGGATCGCGAAGGTGTGGCGGGCCATAGCCGCCGCCGCCGCTGGACGAAGAAAACACACGCTCATGCGCTTGCAGCGTGACCTGGCCCCAGGCAGGCAAGACCTGTGTCTGCCCATCGGCGCCACGCTTGCCCTGGCTGGCCTTGAACCCGGACAGGCCGCCGCGCGCGCCTTGTGCCGCGTTGACGGCACCATCGCAGCCATAGGCGACGTTGATGCTGTTCTGCCCGACAGGGCCAAACTCCGAATACAGGCTGGACGCGCCTACATGCTTGCCGGCGCCCTCCGTGTCTTGGAGGAAGCGCCGCTGGTGGATGTACAAGGGCTGGCGCAGTTCGTCGAGTTCAATGCTGTCTATGAACATTTTTCCGGCGTTGCCGACATGGCCAATCAGTTGCCAGGCGTCGGCTGAAGGAGCGCCAGCGCCGCCTGTGACGCCAATGATCACCTGGTTGACGAAGGGCTTGCCCGTGACCGGATCAAGGCCGGAGACCACACCGCCGCCCGCAGGAATCACGCCGCCACACTCGGCCAGCCCGAAGCCATCGGCCAGACTGGCTATGGCGCTTTGCACCGCATTGGCCACACGGTCGGCGATATTGGTGGTGGCAGCGGAGCAGGAGGTCGGGTGAAGCGGAATGCCCGCGATGCAGTTTTCGCGCAGCTGCACCTTCAGGCGCCGAAAGCTACCGGCATTCTTGGGTACCGAATGATCGATGCTGTTGAAAACACCCACCATCGCGGATGTGCGGGCGCAGGACTCGGAGAGATTCAGTCCGACCGGCAGGCAATCCGGATTGTGGCGAAGGTCCACCTCGATCAGCCCCTGCTCTGCCAACACGCTCACATCGACACGGATGGGGATGCCCTCCTCATTCATTCCGGGCAAGGCGTCATGGATGCTGGTGCGTGTCACGCGGCCTTCAGGCATGGAGCGAATCGCTGCCACCATCCGTTTTTCGCTGTAGTTGAAGTAGTCCTGCTCATAGGCGTGCAGCTTGTCCCAACCCAGTTCTTCGCCCAGCGCCAGCAACTCGCGTTCACCGATGCGCGCGGCACCGACCATGGCGAGGTAGTCGCCATACCATTGTTCTGGCACGCGGATACGCATGCGGCACATACGGATGATGTCGTTGATATCCTGGTAGCCGGTTTGCACTTTCACAGCGGGAAAAATCAGCGCGCCTTCTTCATAGATGTCCCTGGCCGTACCCATGTAGGTGGTGGGCTGCGAGTTGCCGCAATCGGCCTGGTGGGCTTTGGCCAGCACCGTGTAGCGATGGATGCCTTGCGCGTCGACGACGGGAACAAGAATGGTGTGATCAGCCGGGTGCGAACAGCCGTGATAGGGCGAGTTGTGCAAGAAAGCATCGCCTTGTTCAATCCGGGGATGAAACTCCAGCATGGAACGCGCCATCAGGTCAGGACCCGATAGCACATGTATGGGCAGCCCCTCGGCGGCGGCCAGCAACTCGTGCTCTCGCGTCACAATGCAGCACGAAAAATCGCGCGCCATGTTGATGACGCCGGAGCGCGACGAACGCAGCAGCGTGTTGGACATCTTGCGTGCGATGCCTTCGAAACGGTTGGACAGCAGGGCCAGCCTGACGCCATTGGATTGACTCGAAGGTCTGGTGGTGTTTGACATGAAATTTCCTTGGCGTTCAGTCATGGCCAGGCACGATGGACAGCGAGCCTGAGGCCCGCTTTTGCGCCGTGGCGCCCGGATTGATCACCACCGTTGTGAACGAAGATTCGACGAGCGCCGGACCGCGCAGTTCTTGACCCGACTGGAGCGACTCGAAGCGGTAGACAGCGGCATCCACATGCCCATGCCCCGCAAAATAGGCCCGGCGCGATCGCGGCGGCTTCGCCACATCGGCGCTGCTTTTGAGCTGCAGGCCACTTGCGCCACCGCGAACCCGGCAAGCCACTGTTGCGCCCCAGCCGATGATTTCAATCTCAGCCGCGTCATCGCGCACCGCAAAAAGCTCTTCATGGGTGCGATGAAAGGTCTCCATCAAGGCCGCCAGTTCAGCCGTACCGTGGATGCGGCTGGCCGGCAGGGCGACATTGATTTCCCAGACCTGGTCGGCATAGCGCGCCTCGGCCCAGAATTCAACCGTGTGTTGATCGGAACCATAGGCCTGCTCCCGAATGAAGGCCTCGCACTGTGCCTCCAGTCCGGCCAGCACCCGGTTCACCGCGTCGTGGTCAAACGCATTGCTGCGCGTGTACAGCATGCCTTGAAAGCGCATCGACAAATCAGAGATCACCGCCCCAGCGGCCGACAGTGCGGCGCCAACCTGAGGAATCAATAGCCTGGGTGACTGCAGGCGCCTGGCGATCAGCACCGAGTTCAATCCCGCTGCACCACCGCCGCCGATCAGGATCGCGCTACCGGGATCAATGCCCTGGTTGACCGAGATGGTGAGTATGGCCTGCACCATGTTTTCGGTCGCCAGTTCAATGATGGCGCAGGCCGCCTCTTCAACCGATAGCTCCAGCGGGCCCGACACATGCTGTTCGATGGCGCGGTGAGCCGCCATGCGGTCAAGCTTCATGGCACCACCGAGGAAAAATTCCGGATCCAGATGACCCAGTACCACAGACGCATCGGTGACGGTGGGCCGCTCGCCGCCACGGCCATAGCAGGCCGGACCCGGCAGGGAGCCCGCGCTTTGCGGGCCGACGCGCAACATGCCCGCGTCATCTACCCAGGCCAGCGAGCCACCACCCGCGCCAACGCTGGTGACATCGACTGAGGCAAAGCCAGTCATGTGGCCGCTGTAAGGCTGGCCGATCCAGGACTCACGCGTCCACGGCACGACCCCGCGCCTGACCAGGCTGACGTCATAGGTGGTGCCACCGGTGTCGGCGATGATGGCGGTATCGGTCTGCTCGTCAACATCGGCAAAATACCGCCCGGAAACCGGCGCCATGGATGGCCCTGAGTTGACGAGGTAGATGGGCGCTGCGGCCGCTTGGCCCGCATCCATCACGCCGCCCTGGGAAGTCACCACCAGCGTGCGTCCAGAAAAGCCCTCGGCGGCCAGCCTTTCGGACAAGCTAGCCAGATAGGCGGTCATCATCGGTTTTAAAGAGGCATCAATGCAGCTAGAAGATGCGCGGCGGTATTCACGCAGTGTCGGGTTGAGCCGATGTGACAGCGTGAAGGGAATGCCCGGCATGTGAGCCGCCAGCAGCTCGCCTATCCTCAACTCGTGGGCCGGGTTGGCGATAGACCAGAGCAGGCATACCGCGACCGCTTCTACCTGGCGCGCCTTCATCGCCTGAATGGTTTCTATAACGCAGGCCTCGTCAAGCGGCGCCAGCTCACGCCCATCGGCCAAAATGCGCCCCCCCATTTCCCAGGTCAGCGACCTGGGAACATAAGGTTGGGGAAACGGCACGGTGAAATCAAAGGCGTCCGCGCGCCCGCCTTCACGCAGTGTCAGGATATCGGGATGGCCAGCCGTTGTCAGGAAAGCGGTGCGCGCCGTGTTCGACGTCAGCACCGCATTCAAGGCATGCGTGGTGCCATAGATGAACATGGTGCCGCGGCCCAGCAAGGTCCTCAGGCTGATGCCCAAGCCTTTTCCCGCCACGCTCAGGGCATCGATCACGCCGCGAATCGGATCGGCCGCTGTCGTCGAGGCCTTGAACATGTGCAGCTCGCCGCCATCGTCCTCGACGATGAGATCCGTGAATGTTCCCCCGGTGTCGACGGCAAAACGCATGACTAGTTCCCTTTAAAAACAGTGCGGACGGATGGAATCAGTTGCGCCGGGTCAGGCCCAGCTGCTCGCGCGCCTCGGCCGGGGTGGCCACGCTCAGACCGATGTTTTCGATGATGTTGGCGGCACGCTCGACCAGTTGCGCATTGGTGGCGAAGACGCCGCGTGACAGATAGAGGTTGTCCTCCAGGCCGACGCGCACATTGCCGCCTAGCAGCGCGGCCTGCGCCACCATGGGCATCTGATTGCGCCCTATCCCAAAAGCAGCCCAGTGGGCACCCACGGGCAGCAAGCCTTTTTGGTAGAGGATGGTTTCCGCGCTGGCCGGTGCGGCCCATTTCACGCCCAAGACCATCTGGTAGAGCGGCACGCCGCTGATCAAGCCCTCTTGAACCAACTGGTTGCCGAACAGGATGTCGCCGGCACTGAACACCTCAAGCTCGGGCTTGACACCCAGCTGCTGAAAAGCCTTGGCCATCTGGCGCAGCGTGCGGGTTGTGTTGAGGTACACAAACTCCACCGGACCTTCTTCCTGGTTGCATGTCGTGATGTCAAGCGATGCAATCTCGGGCAGGCAGTCGGCCAGATGCACCATGCGTTGCGCCGCCGGCAGCATGTCGCTGCCAGGCAGGCCGCGCGATTCGTCCTCGGGATCGGGCAGAAAGAATGCGCCGTGCCCACAAGTCAGGTTGATCACAATGTCAACACCACTGGCGCGAATGCGGTCAACCACCTCGCGAAACAGCTGCGGGTCCCGCGAGCCCAGTTTGGTGACCTGATCGCGCACATGGATATGCACCACCGAAGCGCCCGCCCTGGCGGCTTCGACGCAGTTGCGTGCAATGTCCGCCGGTGAAATCGGGAAATCCGGGTGTTTGGGGTTAAACGGTGCATTGCCGCTTACGGCACAGGTCAACACTACTTTTTTCATCATCATTCTTCCCATTCAACATTGCCACTGACAGATACCAGTTCACCCGTCACTTTTGCTGCCGCGCCCGATGCAAGAAACAGCACCATGTCAGCGATCTCTGAGGGCTCGACCATGGTCTTCATCGAGATGTATTTCAGGACGTCGCGCGTCACCTCGTCGATGGGAAGCGCCAGCACGGCGGCCCGGTCGGAAATGATTTTTCGCATGCGCAGGTTGTTGATGGCACCCGGCAAGATCGCGTTGCAGCGAATGTTGAAGGGACCGAGTTCGCGGGCGGCGTTCAGGGTCAGCCCTTCGACCGCGAACTTCGATGCCACGTAGGCGGTGCGCATGGGCAAGCGCGTGCGGGTGGAGCCGGTGGAGAAATTCAGGATCACGCCATGCCGCTTAGCCTTCATGCCAGGGATGGCTTGCTGCATGCAATACAGCATGCCGCTCACATTCACGTCCAGCGTTCTCTGCCACTGCGCCACGTCCAGGTCTTCGATGTTTCCACGCGGCCCGCCAATGCCCACGTTATTCACCAGCACGCTGACATCGCCCAGCCACTGGCGAGATTCCGCAAATACCCTGGCAACCGCGGCGGGGTCGCTGACATCGGCAAGCGTTCCCTGCATGCCAGGGTTGGCGGCCAGCGTTTGCGACAGCGCTTCTGCGTTGACGTCGCAGATGTGAACCTTGTGGCCACCAGCGGCGAACGCCTCGGCGATCACCCGGCCGACGCTATCGGCGCCGCCGGTAACAAGTACGGTTTCCGTGACGGACTGCTGCATGGCCGTACTCACTGCGCGGCCATGCCGGCGGAGATGCCTTCGTCCGCCAGCAGGCAGCTGCCATGCATAGCACGGCTGTCATCGCTGGCCAGAAACAGGGCAACCGCCGCGATATCTTCCACGTCGGAAAACGCACGCCCGCTAGGTGTGGCCGCAGTGATGGCCTTCATGGCCGCCGGGTCGCTGCGCATCGCAGCATTCATCGGGCTTGCCGTATTGCCGGGTGAAATCGCATTGATCTGAATGCCGTGCGGTGCCAGCTCCAAAGCCAGCGCGCGCACCATTTGCACGATGGCCGCCTTTGATGCGCAGTACAAAGCAAAGCCAGGCACACCATAGACGGCCGCGACCGATGCCAAGCAAATGATCTTGCCCCAACCGCGCTGCTTCATGCCGGCGGCCACGGCGCTGACCATGTTCCAGGTGCCCATCAGGTTGATATCCACCAGCTTGGCCGCCTCTGCGGCCGGCGTATCGCCTGCGGGCGTCGGGAAAAAGACACCTGCCGCATTCAGCAGGATGTCTACCGGCCCCAGCTCGCGCTCGACATCGGCCAGCAAGGTCTTGATCTGCGCCGGATCACGGACATCACAGACATACGGTTTGGCCACCCCGCCCCTGGAGGTGATCAGCTCAACGACCGTCTGCGCCTTGTCCAGGCTGGACGAACTCAGCACCGCCACTTGCGCACCCTCCCTGGCATAGAGGCAAGCGATGGCCTGACCTATGCCTTGGGAGCCACCACTCACCACCACCACTTTGTTTTGCAGCTTCATCGGCGACTTTCATCAGAGGTCAAGACGACCCATATTGCTCATCAAATTTTTACGATCAAACTATTTAAATATGATCACAGAATTATTTAATTTGATCACAGATATGGAATAAGATCAAAGTATCTGATTGAGGACTTACCCTCGGTTGTTGACAAACATCACACAAGGCAATAATTGAGTTCTATGGAAATCAACCGAACGCGCGACAAATCGGATGCTCCCAAGAAAGAGCCTCACAAGACCAAAAAAGACGAGCTCCCCTCGTTCCGGTTGGCGCCATTGAAGTCCGAATTCAAAACAGACACGACGCAAAACCGTGCCTACCAGGCGCTGAAAACGGCGGTTCTCGGCGGGGTTTTCTATCCGGGGACAGTGGTCACACTGGCCAAGCTGGCCGAGATGCTGGGCACCAGCGAAATGCCCGTGCGTGAAGCCCTGAAGCGCCTTACCGCCGAGGGCGCCTTCGAGGCGCTGCCCAATCGTTCGGCGCGGGTTCCTGTGCTCTCGCCGCTGGTGGTCAGGCAGATCCTGGAGTTGCGGGTGGAACTGGAGAGCCTTGCCGCGTCGCAGGCCGCCGAGCACATGTCCAAACACCACATCGACCAGCTGATCACGCTGGACAAAGCCATGGCACAGGCTCTGGCAGACCAGCAGTTTCCCCTGTACGTGGCGCTGAACATGGAGTTCCACTTCCTGATCTACAGGGTCGCCGGCAACGAGCCCCTGCTGTCACTGATCGAAGCACTATGGCTCAGGATGTCCCCGGTCATTGCCTTCAGCCTGACGGCGGCGAAGAACGCCGCGACGCATTTCGACCCGGTTGGTCTTGCACACCACGCCAACCTCATCAAGGCGCTGCAGGAAGGGAACGCCGCCAAGGCGCGCCAGGAAGTCCGTGCCGATCTGCTACATCCGGGAATACTGGTGAATTACCAGGACGCCCTGCCTGCCGCACGCTAGAGCGGGCAGACAGAGGTTTTCAGGGCAGCGAGCGTGTTGGTATCGCTATGACCAATGCACGGCCAGGTGCCGCGCCAGCCGCTCGAACGCCATATCCGTCACCACCGCCAGCATGCCCACCAGCAGCGCGCCCTGCAGCACATAAGCCGTGTTGAAGCCGCTCAGGCCGACGATGATGGGCGAGCCCAGGGTTTTGGCGCCCACGGTCGAGGCGATGGCTGCCGTGCCGATGTTGATGATGACCGAGGTGCGTACGCCGGCCAGCCACACCGGTAGTGCCAGCGGCACGTCGACCTGCCACAAACGCTCCCAGGGCGACATGCCCATGCCGCTGGCCGACTGGCGCACGGCTTCGGGCACGGACTGCAACCCCGTCACCGTGCCCTGCAGCACCGGCAACAGACCGTAAAGCGCCAGCGCCATCAGTGCCGGCAATTCGCCAAAACCCAGCACAGGCACGGCCAGCGCCAGCACCGCGACGGGCGGAAAGGTCTGACCCATGGACAGCACGATTTCCACCATGGGCCGAAACGCTTGACCGGCCGGGCGCGTGATCCACAGGCCTAGCGCCGTGCCCAACAGCACGGAAACCGCACTGGAAACACCAACCAGCTCGATGTGCTGCCATAGCAGCTGGGCAAAGGGCTCCTGCGTGTACACCGGCCTTTCGAGCTGAGGGAACAGCGCCGCAAACAGCGGCTGCGAATGCGGCAGGCCGATGACCAGTGCGGCCAGCGCCAGCACGGCCCACAGCAGTTTGTCGCTGGCCGGCCTAGCCATGCCGATCTGCCGGTTGGTCTGCCGGTGGACTGAAAATATCAGCCACATGCAGCACGCCGCCATGCACACCCGAGTCGCTGACCAAATTCACCGCTGCAAGCCGGTGCATGGCCAAAAAGGACACGGCTTCGCGCAGCGTGGTCTCGGCCGGCAGGCTGGCTCCCGCCAGCGGCGCTTCGGCTCTGGCCAGGTTTTGCGCCGACTGCAGCGACAGCAGCTTGATGCCTATGTCGCTGCGGCCAACAAAGTCCACTACCAGCGAACTGGCGGGCTGTGTCAGCAGCTCCAGCGGCGTACCTGTCTGCACCACCCGGCCCTGGTCCAGCAGCACGATGCGGGTGGCCAGGCGCAGGGCCTCATCGACGTCATGCGTGACCATCACGATGGTCTTGCCCGAGCTGCGGTGCACGCGCTTCATCTCCAGTTGCAGCGAGGCGCGTATCAGCGGGTCCAGCGCGCCAAAGGGCTCATCCATCAGCAGCACCGCCGGATCGGCCGCCAGCGCACGGGCCACGCCGACCCGCTGCTGCTGGCCACCCGAAAGCTGGTGCGGAAAGCGGGTCCGGTAGATGGCCGGGTCCAGGTCAAACAGCTGCAGCAGTGCGCTCACGCGCTCGCTGATTTGTTGCGCCGGCCAGCCCAGCATGCGCGGCACCACGCTAATGTTGCGCGCCACCGTCCAGTGCGGAAACAGCCCGACCGACTGAATCGCGTAGCCCATGCGCAGACGCAGCTCGCGCACCTTGAAGCTATAGATCTCGCGGCCATCGAACAGAATCTTGCCGGCGTCGTGGCTCTCCATACGGTTGATCATCTTCAGCATGGTGGACTTGCCCGAACCCGAGGCGCCTATCAGTACCACAAACTCACCGCGTTCAATCTTCAGGCTGAGCCCGTCAATCGCCAGCACCCCGGTGGCGTAGGTCTTGGAAATATTCTGAAATTCAATCATGAAGAAACCGTCACACCCGGCAGGGCAAAGCGGCTCAGTCCTATCAAGCCCTTGAAACCCAGATCGGCCAGCGCCCCCATCAGGATGATGGGCAGCACGCCCAGCAACACCAGGTCTTGCGCATTGGCAAAAAGCCCTTCAAACATGATGGCGCCCAGCCCGCCTGCGCCTATCAAGGCGGTGACCGCCGCCAGGCCCACGGCCTGTATGGTGGCGGTGCGCACGCCGCCCAGCACCACGGGCAGGGCCAGCGGCGCTTCGACCAGCCAGAAAATCTGCCAGCCCGGCATGCCCAGGCCGCGGGCTGCCTCGATCACGCCGGAAGGCACTTGCTGCAGGCCAGCTAGCATGCCCCTGACCACGGGCAGCAGGCTGTACAAGATGAGCGCAATCACGCCGGGCGCCAGGCCCACGCCGCTGATGCCGGCCTTGGCCAAGGCCGGCCAGCTGGCAGCCAGCAGGGCCAGTGGCGCCATCAGCAGGCCGAACAGCGCAATCGAGGGAATGGTCTGGATGACGTTGAGCAGTGGGAACAGCGCCTTGCCGACGCGGCCATGGCGGTAAGCCGCCCAGCCCAGCGGCAGCCCCAGGCACAGCGTGAACAGGATTGCCAGGCCGACGATCTGCGAATGCCGCGCCAGCACTTGCACAAACTGATCGGATCGGTTGGCGTATTCCTTCATGATGGACAGCTCGTCACACCAGCCGGCCCACAGCATCTGGCACAGCGGCAGCAGCACCGCCACCAGCACCAGCAGGCGCAGCGCGCGCCCGGCATGCAGGCGCTGCAAGGCATCGGCAGCCATCAGTCCGGCCAACAGCAGACCCAGCCAGAAAGCGCCGCCCAGCGACGTGCGGGCCAGCGGCGACTGGGTTTGCGCGATCAGACCGGCTTGAGCGGCCGCCAGCCAAACCAGGCCCGGCATCAGCAGCGACGACACGGCCACAGCCGCCCAGTCGGCGGCGCGGCGGCTGGGCCAGAAAGACAGGCACAGCAGCATGGCCGGGAGCGCCGCCAGCACCCAGGCCGGACCATGCAGCAGCGCGAAAAAATAAATCGGCTCGCCCGACACCAGCCGATTCGGCGCGGACCTCAAAAAGGGCAAGCCGTAAAGCGCGGCCGCCAGCGCCAGCGACAACGCCAGCAGCGCCGGGTTCCAGCGCGCGGCTGGCGCTGCGCCGCGCTGCAGGCTGTCGCCGTTCAAACGCTTAGCCGAAAGGGCCGCATGCGACACCAGGCGGACTTACTTCAGCAAGCCTTTGGATTTAAGGAAGTCGGCCGCGACTTTTTTGGCGTCCTGCCCTTCCAGCTGAATCTTGGCATTCAGGCCTTGCAGCGTGGGGCCGTCGAGCAGCTTGAAGACCGGCGCCAGCACCTCCTTGATCTTGGGATGGTTCTTGAGCACCTCTTCCCGAACAATAGGCGCAGGCGCATAAATCGGTTGTACGCCCTTGGGGTCTTGCAGCACCACCAGGCCCAGTGCCGCCAGCGCGCCATCCGTGCCGTAGGCCATGGCGGCATTGACGCCCGAGGTCTTTTCGGCCGCAGCGCGCTCGGTGACCGCCGTGTCGCCACCGGCCAGCGTCAGGAGCTGCTCGGGTTTGAGCTTGAAGCCGTAAGCGGCCTGGAAAGCCGGCAAGGCGTCGGAGCGCTCCACAAACTCTGCCGAGGCAGCCAGCTTGAACTGTCCGCCCCCGCTCAGCCAGGGGCCCAGATCCTGCAGCGTCTTGAGTTTGCCAGCGGCGGCCACATCCTTGCGCACGGCAATCGCCCAGGTGTTGTTGGCAGGGGCAGGCTCCAGCCAGACGATCTTGTTTTTCTCGTAGTCCAGGGTCTTGACACGCTCGTAGCCCGCCTTGGCGTTCTTCCAGACCGGACTGGACTCCTCGCCGAACATGAAGGCGCCATTGCCGGTGTATTCGGGATAAAGATCAATCTCGCCGGCCGTGATGGCGCCGCGCACCACCTTGGTGTTGCCCAGCGAGGCCTTGTTTTCGGTCTTGATGCCGTTGGCCTCCAGCACCAGCACGATCATGTTGCCCAGCAGCTTGCCCTCGGTGTCTATCTTGGAGCCGACACGCACCGGCGCCGACTGCGCCAGCGCTCCGCCCATCGCCAAGGCTGCGGCCAGCAGCATGACGGCCCTGCGTTGGATTGATTTCATGTTGAGCACTCCCGGTTAAACAAAGCCGAATGAAGGGGCAAAGCAACGAGAAAACACGATACCTCAGAAACCGCCACCGCTCCAGAAACCCTGATTCTTAAGCAAAAAAGGCCTCCAGCCCAATAGGGACAAGTGCAAGCAGCTACCAAATCAGTAGCATGCAAGCTTTGGCCGGGCGCCGCCTTCAGGGAATCAGGCTCATGGCGTGCATATAAGCCGGGTGCAGCATCAACTCGTCCCACTCATGAGCCGGCGTCGTGGGCAGCAGGTCAAGCCGGCGCATCTCGCTGGATTCCAGCGCCTCCCACTGGCCTTTAAGCAAGGCTTCGGCCATGCCGTCAAGCAAGGCGTCCACCGGCTTGCCCTGGCCCACCGACTGGTTGCACAGCAGCACCATGTCGCAGCCGGCGTTCAGCGCGGCGATGGCGGCCTGGGTGTAGCTCACTTTCTTGCCATCAAGCAGGCGCGCGCCGGCCATGCTCAGGTCGTCGCTAAAAATGGCGCCGCCAAAACCGAGCTGGCCACGCAAGATGTAGGTCAGCCACTTCTCCGAAAAACCGGTGGGGCGGGCGTCCACCTTGGGATAGATCACATGCGCCGGCATCACGCTGCTGAGCGTGGTGTTAAGCCATTCGTAGGGCGCGGCGTCGTCGGCCAAAATGGCTTTGAGGCTACGCTTGTCGACCGGGATCTCGGTGTGCGAGTCGGCCTTGACGAAGCCGTGGCCGGGGAAATGCTTGCCGCAGTTGGCCATGCCGCTTTGCAGCAGGCCGTGCATCAGGCTCTTGGCCAGCATGGTCACGACACGCGGGTCGCGACCGAAGGCGCGATCGCCAATGACGCCGCTGGCGCCGAAGTCCAGATCCAGCACCGGCGTGAAGCTGAAATCCACGCCGCAGGCGCGCAGCTCGGCGCCCAGCACATAACCGCAGGCGGTGGCGGCGTTGGTGGCGGCCAGCTGGTCCTTGATCCAGCATTCGCCCAGGGCGCGCATGGCTGGCAAATGGGTGAAACCGTCGGTTTTGAAACGCTGCACGCGGCCGCCTTCATGGTCGACACAGATCAGCAAGTCGTTGCGAATGCTTTTGATCTCGGCGCAGAGTTCGCTCAGCTGCTGGCGGTTTTGCCAGTTGCGGCCAAACAGCACAATGCCGCCGGTCAGCGGGTGCTGCAGGCGACGGCGGTCGGCCGGGCTGAGCGTCAGGCCGGCGATATCGATGATCAGGGGAGCGTGTTCGGATACGTGGGAAGTCATGGGTTTAAAGGGTTTGTTTTGCGTATTCAACCACCACAAAGCTGGCGGCGTAATCGGTTTCATCGGTGACGGAGACATGGGCGCTGAGCTGCTGGGCCTCGAACCAGGTCTTGAGCCCGCCATGCAGGACGATCTCGGGCTTGCCGCTGGCGGCCTTGGCAATCTCGCACAGGCGCCAGCTCATGGGCAGGCGCATGCCTGTGCCTATGGCCTTGCTAAAGGCCTCCTTGGCCGAAAAACGGGTGGCGAGGTAGCTGACGCCGCGATCCGGCCAGCGCGCGCTGCGGCTCTTCCAGGTGACAAGCTCGCCATCGCTGAGGATTCTTTGGGCGAAGCGCTCGCCATGGCGCTCCAGGCTGGCGCGTATGCGCCGCACGTCGCAGATGTCGGTGCCTATGCCGTAGATCATATGGACGTCGCCCCCACGGTCGCGCACTGCGTGTCGCTCCCTGCCCCCCAAGGGGGCCGCTGCGCCTGCGGGCCGGCAAAGCCGGACCCGCGGCCCCGGCTGACAAAGAAAAGAAGATGCAACAACGTGTCCATCAAGCGACGGGGAACGCCTCGTCGATGCAGCGCAGGTAATCCTTCACCGTAGCGGCGTAGCCCAGCTCCAGCGCATCGGCAATCAGCGCATGGCCTATCGACACTTCGAGCACGCCGGGCACGGCGCGCAGGAATTCCGTGAGGTTGTCGCGGTTCAGGTCGTGGCCGGCATTCACTCCTAAATCAATAGCATGTGCCGCTCGTGCAGCCTGCGAAAACTGCTCTAAAGCCTTGTGTTTTTCCTTGCCAGACCAGGCCCGGGCATAGCTTTCGGTGTAGAACTCCACCCGGTCGGCACCCACCGCCTTGGCCATGGCCATGGCTTCGGGAATGGGGTCCATGAACAGACTGACCCGCACGCCGCGTGAATGCACTTGCTCTATCAGCGGCCGAAGGCGTTCGGCGTCATCCGGAAAGGTCCAGCCATGGTCGCTGGTGAACTGGCTCTCGCTGTCCGGCACAAAGGTGCACTGGTGCAGCGGCAAGCCCCGGGCGGACAAATTGCGCTCGAAATCCATCAGGTTATGAAAGGGATTGCCCTCGATATTGAATTCGCAGTGCGGCCAGTCCTTCATCAGCGCCGCCAACTCGTACACATCATCGGCCCGGATATGCCGCTCGTCGGGTCTGGGATGCACAGTGATGCCCTGGGCACCGGCCAGCAGGCACAGCTCGGCGGCACGCGTCACGCTGGGAATGTCCAGGTGGCGGGTGTTGCGCAGCAGCGCGACCTTGTTGATATTGACCGACAAGGCCGTTTTTTTAGCGCTTGAGGGAAGCTGTTTTTGGGGGGTCTGGGCGGTGATCATGGCGATGAACTCGGGTCGTTAAAGGGCTTGCAGGTCCATCATCATTTGCCGGGTTTTCAGGACCTTCACACCGCAATGGTAGTGCAGCATGGCACGCAACTGGGATTTAAGCTCGTTGAAACCAGGGATACAGGCACGCACGGTATCGGAAAACAGCGACTGGTCAGTGAGCGCCTGCTGCAGCGCCTGCCACTGCGCGCCAGGCAGGCTGACGCGGTCGTCGTCATGGGCCTGCCTGAGGCCGGCTTCGGCGACCAGAACGTAACGGGTGTCAGGCTGAAGTGGCGCCAGCGTTGCCGTTTCGGCATCCAGCAAGGGCAGCAAGCCGATGTCGCGCAGCAGACGCAGCTCGAAAGCCCGCAGCGCCAGTTGCAGCGTGTCCATGCTCTGGCTGGCAAGCAATTGCACCGTGGCCGAATAGGCGTCAAACAGCACGGGATGCGGGTCATCGCGGGCCAACAGACGCATCAGCAACTCATTGAGGTAATAGCCCGACAGCAAGGCGTCTCCCGTGGGCATGACATGACCGCCCTGCCATTCGGCGCTTTTGAGGTTGCGGATTTCTGCATCGCCGCCGAAAGCAATGTGCAGGGCCTGCATGGGCAGCAAAATCGGCCGGAAGCTGGAACTGGGTTTTTTGGCGCCGCGCGCCACCAGCGCCACCCGCCCATAGTGGCGGGTAAACACTTCCAGAATCAGACTGGATTCGCTCCAGTCGTAACGGTGCAGCACATAGGCGGACTCGTTACTGATGCGTAGGCTGGCCATAGGTGTCAGGCAAAAGATCCACAGCTCATCGCCAAGTCAGCGAGCAAAATCCAGCAGGGGCCGCGGAACCGGCTCCGCCGGGCCGCAGGCGCAGCAGCCCCCTCGGGGGGCAGGGAGCTACACGCAGTGAGCGACCGTGGGGGCCTCATTCATACCCGAAGGTCTTGACACGGGCTTCGTCGTCGGCCCAGCCGGAGCGGACCTTGACCCAGATCTCCAGAAACACCTTGCCGCCGGTCAGCTTTTCCAGCTCATGGCGAGCTTCCGTGCCTATGCGCTTGAGCTTCTCGCCCTTCTCGCCAATGATCATGCCCTTGTGGCCGTCGCGCTCGACAATGATGGTGGCGGCGATCTTGCGCAGATTGCCCTCTTCCCCGTACTGGTCAATCACCACGGTCGAGGTGTAAGGCAGCTCATCACCGGTGAGGCGGAACAACTTTTCGCGGATGATCTCGGCCGCCATGAAGCGGTCGCTGCGGTCGGTCAGCTCGTCGGCGCCATACATCCAGGGCTGCACCGGCAGGTATTTTTCGCAAATGCCGAACAGTCGCTCAATGTCCTTGGCATTGTTGGCCGACATGGGCACAAACTCGGCAAAGTCGTGGCGCTCCTGCATGGAACGCAGCCAGGGGGCGATTTCGGCGCGGCGGTGAATCAGGTCAAACTTGTTGGCCAGCAAGATGGCCGGCGTTTTGGGGGGCAGCAGCGCCAGCACCTTGGCATCGGCCAGGTTGAACTGGCCGGCTTCGACGACAAAAACAATCAGGTCCACATCATTGACGGCGCCCACCACCGTACGGTTCAGCGAACGATTCAGGGCATTGCCATGCCGGGTCTGAAAGCCAGGGGTGTCGACAAAGACGTACTGGGTAGAGTTGACGGTGCGCATGCCGGTGATACGGTGGCGCGTGGTCTGCGCCTTGCGCGAGGTGATGCTGACCTTCTGGCCCACCAGTGCATTGAGCAAGGTGGATTTGCCCACGTTGGGTTTGCCGACGATGGCAATCAGGCCGCAACGCTGCTCACCCACGGGGGGCTTTTCGGCCGCTGGCTCAGCCGCGCCCCGCGCTGACAAGGCCTGGGCCAGCATGGCCTCCAGTGCATCGGGGGCTTGACCCGGCTCTATGGGTTGCGCCGATGGCGTGGCCGCCGCTTGCTTGGGCTCTTTTTTAGCTGTACTCATAATTTTGACTCAATGGTGTTGGGCTGCGGCGTGTCACGTCGGAAACGCAGATTCAGGATTTCAATGTTTTGACAAATGCCAGCATGGCAGCCGCCGCCGCCTGCTCGCCGGCCCGCCGCGAGCCTCCGATGCCGCGTTCGGCCCGGCCGTATTCGGCGATCTCGCATTCCACATCAAATGTCTGCTTGTGCGCCGCGCCCATGGTGCCAACCACCCGGTAAATGGGCAGATTCATTTTGCGCCCTTGCAACCACTCCTGCAATTCGGTTTTCGGATCTTTGCCGATCGCCTGCATCTGGGGGTTGATTTCCACGTCCTTGAACAGGCGACGCACCAACTCGTCGGCCTTGTCATAGCCAGCATCCAGGTAGACCGCGCCTATCACCGCTTCCAGCGCGTCTGCCAGGATGGAGGGGCGCTTGTGCCCGCCCGACTTGGCCTCGCCTTCGCCCAAGCGCAGCAGGTCGGGCAGGCCCAGCACCACGGCCAGCTTGTGCAGGGTGTCCTGTTTGACGAGATTGGCTCGCACGCGGGACAGATCGCCCTCGGGCAACTGGCTCAGCTCCTCATACAGCAGGCCGGCCACCGCCAGATTCAGGACGGAGTCGCCCAGAAACTCGACACGTTCGTTGTGATCAGCGGAAAAGCTGCGATGCGTCAGCGCCTGCGCAAGCAGTTTGGGATTGGCAAAATCGTGCTGCAGACGTTTTTGCAATGCCAGTAGTTCTGGACTTGAGGTGGCACTGGCTCGCACTTATTTGGATCGACCGTTGTACTTGAGTAATAAGAAGGCGGGACCCGCCATGTGAATTTCCCGGGTGTAGGCAAAAGAGACGACTGTTTTGTCGCCTTCCTTGGTCACTTCCAGGTCTTTTCCGGAAATCGAATGAATATCATCAATTTGCGCGGCCTTGTCGAAAATGGACTTCACTTCGGGAACCGTGCTGCCAGCGGCGGCTTTGCTGGCCGCCTTGGTTATGGCTTGAAACTCTATCAGCGTAGGCACTACTTGGGCCACCAGGATACCGGCGCAGGCCAGTACGCCACCGACAAACAGAAGACCGATGAAGGAGATGCCACGTTGCTGATGTTTCATTTTTTTCCTGTGCGATGAGAACAAAGACAAAACCACGATGAGTACTGATGGGGAGAGCGCTGCGAGAGCGTCACCCCGCAGAACTACTGGAAACCGCCAATACGCTTGAGATTGCCGAAATTCATCCAGACAAAAAAGGCCTTACCCACGATATTTTTCTCGGGAACAAAGCCCCAATAACGGGAATCCAGCGAATTATCGCGGTTGTCGCCCATCATGAAGTACTGGCCTTCTGGCACCTTGCAGACCACGCCTTCGCTGCTGTAGCGGCAGTTTTCCTTGTAGGGAAAATTGTCAGCACCGGCAATGAAGGCTGGGCGGTCGTCGTCGTTGAGCAGGCGATAAGTCCTGTCGCCGTTGGTTTCCTCAAACTGCTTGGCGTAACGCAGTGCGTCCACATCGAAGAAATCGGCCAAGGGCGTCTTGGGCAAAGGCTTGCCGTTGATGGTGAGCTTCTTGTTCAGATAAGCCACCTCGTCGCCGGGCACGCCAACCACACGCTTGATGTAGTCCAGGCTGGGCTTGGGGGGGTAACGGAACACCATCACGTCGCCGCGCTGCGGGCTATGGTTATCCAGAATCTTGGTATTGATGACGGGCAGGCGCACGCCATAGTGAAATTTATTCACCAGAATCAGGTCGTTGACCAACAGGGTTGGAATCATCGAGCCCGAAGGAATCTTGAAGGGCTCGAACAGGAAGGAGCGCAACAGAAAGACCACCACGATCACCGGGAACAAACCGGCGGTCCAGTCCAGCCACCAGGGCTGCATGATGAGCTTGGTTTTTGCTTCGCGGGTGTTGTCGTCGACCTGGTTGATACCCATCTTGGCCAACTCGGCCTGGCGTTTTGCTGCGCTGGCTTCAAGCGCGACAACGGCTTGGCGCCGTTGCGGCAAAAAGTAAAACCGCTCAGCCAGCCAGTAGATGCCAGTGACCGCGGTTGCCAGAAACAGCAGCAGGGAAAAGTTGCCTTCCACCACGCCAAAATACCAGGCGGCGCCGTAACCGACAAAGGCCGCCAACACCACCGCAGTGATGGAACTCATTGCACCGCGCATTAATCTTCTACCTGCAATATGGCCAGGAAAGCCTCTTGGGGCACTTCCACCGAACCGATTTGTTTCATGCGTTTTTTACCCGCCTTTTGTTTTTCGAGAAGCTTCTTTTTGCGTGAAATATCGCCGCCGTAGCATTTGGCGATCACGTTTTTACGAAGCGCCTTGATTGTCTCACGGGCAATAATATTGGCGCCAATGGCCGCCTGGATCGCCACGTCGAACTGCTGACGCGAAATGATTTCGCGCATCTTGGCCACCACGGCCCGTCCACGGTAGGCCGACTGGCTGCGGTGAACGATGATGGAAAGGGCATCGACTTTGTCGCCGTTCAGCAAAATGTCGACCTTCACCACGTCGGAGGCGCGGAATTCCTTGAACTCGTAATCCATCGAGGCATAGCCGCGCGAGACGGATTTAAGCTTGTCAAAGAAATCAAGCACGATCTCGCCCAGCGGCATCTCGTAGGTCAGCATGACCTGCTTGCCGTGGTAGGCCATGTTCATCTGCACGCCACGCTTTTGGTTGGCCAGTGTCATGACCGCACCCACATAGTCTTGCGGCATATAAAGATGCACGGTGACTATGGGCTCACGGATTTCGTTGATGCGCCCTCCGTCGGGAATCTTCGAGGGATTTTCAACCTTGATCAGCTCGCCATCGGCCTTGAGCACCTCGTACACCACACTGGGTGCCGTCGTGATCAGATCCTGGTCAAACTCCCGCTCCAGCCGCTCCTGGACGATTTCCATGTGAAGCAGGCCCAGGAAACCGCAACGGAAGCCAAAACCGAGGGCCTCGCTGACTTCCGGCTCGTAATGCAGCGAAGCATCATTGAGTTTGAGTTTTTCCAGCGCGTCGCGCAGCGACTCGTACTCACTTGCCTCCGAGGGATAAAGACCCGCAAACACCTGTGGCTGGATTTCCTTGAAGCCGGGCAAGGCCTCCGTGGCGGTGAAAGCCGCACCACCCGTGCCACCCTTGATCAGGGTGATGGTGTCGCCCACGCGCGCCGCCTGAAGCTCCTTGATACCGGCAATCACAAAACCCACTTCGCCGGCTTCTAGTGACTGGCGCGGCTCATTGTGCGGGGTAAAAACACCCAACTGCTCGGCGTTGTAGGTCGCCTCGCTGGCCATGAGTTTGATGCGGTCGCCCCTGGCGAGCCGCCCGTCCACCACGCGCACCAGCATGACCACGCCCACGTAGGCGTCATACCAGCTGTCAATAATCATGGCGCGCAGGGCCGCATCGGGATTGCCATTGGGTGGCGGAATACGGGCCACAACGGCTTCCAGAATCTCGTCAATGCCCATGCCGGTCTTGGCGCTGCAGGGAATCGCGTCAGCTGCATCGATGCCAATCACATCCTCGATTTCCTGCTTGGCATTGTCGGGGTCGGCCTGCGGCAAATCCATTTTGTTGAGTACCGGCACAACCGTCACACCCAGGTCCAGCGCGGTATAGCAATTGGCCACGGTCTGCGCCTCAACACCCTGGCTGGCATCGACGACCAGCAACGCACCTTCGCACGCGGAGAGCGACCGGCTCACTTCATAAGAGAAGTCGACATGGCCCGGTGTATCGATCAGATTGAGGTTGTAGATCTGGCCATCGAGTGCCTTGTACTTCAGCGCAGCGGTCTGCGCCTTGATGGTTATCCCACGCTCTTTTTCGATGTCCATTGAATCAAGCACCTGCGCACTCATCTCTCGATCCTGCAAGCCACCACAGCGCTGAATTAGGCGGTCTGCGAGAGTGGATTTACCGTGATCAATATGCGCAATGATCGAAAAATTTCTGATGTGATTCATCAACGAGAACGCCTAAGTACTTGAAAATATTACGAAGAGATTGGGGATTCTTCGCAAGGACCATAAAAAAGGGCGCGTCGAGTGGTGACGCGCCCTGAACCAACAATCTATGGCAACTGCGATAGTTGGGACTTCATTGTAGGCAAAAAGCCAGTCACGAACAGCCCCAAAACGGCCATATTTTTGACGTTGCAGACTAGCAACAGGAATCTTATGCACAACTTATGCACAATTTTATACTGTTTCACCGTGGACAACTTGTGGGTGAGCTGTGGATCAAGCCTGCACAGTCCAAATCAAACACAAATCGTGACCTTTAAGCACTTACATATGCCAAAAAATCACAAAGATCCTATGAATTATAACCAAATCCACTATTAAATGAATTGCAAATGTTAGCGAGCACCAACATTTTTTCGATCATTTTCCTACTTAAATATATTTTTTAACGCTCTCGCAACGACAGCGCGACGAGAAATAAGCTCGGCAATGAGGGTTTAAGGAGGCGCCAGAACCATCCAGCGCAGCCCCCGAAAGACCGGTCACAGACCCGTGCCACAGGTCTCAATCAATCAGCGCGTTGGCCGAATCACCACGTACTGCGCCCACTCGCCGCGTCGGATCAACACCGTCACGGCCTTGGACTTGACCGTTTTAGCCAGCACAGCTTCGAACTCCTTGACGTTGGTGATTTCGGTGTTGGCAACCGCCACAATCACATCGCCTTCACGCAGTCCGGCGCGGGCCGCCCCACCTTCAACGGCATCCACAGTGACGCCGCCCTTGATCTTGAGCTCCTTCTTCTGCGCATCAGTCAACTCGCTGACCGCCATGCCCAGGGCTTGTGCCGCCCCAGTCACTGGCGCTTTAGACTCCGGATCCGAAGCTTTGCGAGCGGGCTTGTCCGCCTCGACTTCGGCAATCACGACCGTCAGATCTTTGGTGGCGCCGCGCCTGAACACGGTCACCACGGACTTGGTGCCGGGCTTGACGTTACCGACCAGGCGCGGCAGGTCGCTGGGTTTTTCAATCGACTTGCCATCAAACTTGATGATGATGTCGCCGGCTTCAATGCCGGCCTTTTCTGCAGGCGCGCCGCTTTCAATGCCGCGCACCAAAGCGCCTTGAACCTTGCCCAGCCCTATGGACTCTGCCACCTCCTTGGTGACTTGATCAATCTGCACGCCGATGCGGCCGCGTGTGACCTTGCCGCTGCTGCGCAGCTGATCGGACACGCGCGTTGCCTCGTCAATGGGAATCGAAAAAGAGATGCCCTGGAAGCCGCCGGAACGAGAGTAAATCTGGCTGTTGATACCCACGACTTCCCCCCGCATATTGATCAGGGGGCCGCCCGAATTGCCAGGGTTGATGGCCACATCGGTCTGGATGAAAGGCAGGTAGTCGCCGGTATCGCGTTGTTTGGCGCTGACGATCCCTGCCGTCACGGTATTTTCAAGGCCAAACGGCGATCCGATCGCCATCACCCACTCGCCCACCTTCAGGCGATTGATATCGCCAATTTTCACGGCGGGCAGGCCAGCGGCCTCAATCTTGACCACAGCCACGTCGCTGCGCTTGTCGGCTCCAATGATCTTGGCCTTGAATTCACGCTTGTCAGGCAAGGTAACGATGACCTCATCAGCGCCATCGACCACATGGGCATTGGTCATGATGAAGCCGTCGGCCGTGAGAACGAAACCCGAACCTACGCCACGCGGCTGCTCTTCATCCGGCTGATTGCGATCCGGGCGCGGAGCGCGCGGCAGATTGGGTGGCACGGGAATGCCGAAGCGCTTGAAAAACTCCAGCATTTGTTCGTCAACGCCGCCCGCGCCCGATGCCTTGACTTTTTCCAGGGTACGGATGTTGACCACCGACGGCCCCACCTGCTCCACCAGATCGGTAAAGTCTGGCAGCGTTCGAGTTTGCGCCCACGCCGGGGCGACAGGCAACACGGCCGTCGTGGCAACAACAGCCATCAGACTCGCCGCCAGAAAAGGGCGCAAAGGGTTCCAGTTCAATTCAAGCATCATCAGCCTTTTCATAAATAGGGAAAGTCAGGCAAGTCGACTCATCGACAAAAAACGGAATCAGGCAAGCAAGAGCGCGCTGAGCACTCTTGTATTGTGCAAACTTCTGGTGGCATTGCGGCGGCAAACACCGGTTTTATTACTTCTTGTGTTCCAGTCCGCTGGCAAAGAGGCGCAAGGTGCTCATGGGAACCTCACCCATGACGGTGATCCAGTAGGCATCAAGCTGCCTGGTCATGGTCTGGGTTGCCCCGAGAGAAAGACTAGAGGCCTTGTCGTGGCGCTGGCGATCAAAAGGCTCGATGAAGATGGAGACCGCCGCCAGGCCATCGGAGAAAATCCATTGCAAAGATGCTTCCTCGGGCGCCGCACCCGCCGCCGTGGCGGCCAGCACCGGGCGCTTGTAGCAGCTCATGGTCTTGAAGCCCGCCACCGGCGCCTTCAGCACCCAGCCTTCGGCGCTCGCAGTGGTTTTGAGCAGCACGGGCTTGTCAACGCGATAGCCTTCGACCTTGCCCATCATCTGAATCAGATTGTCCATTTTGACCGGCGCGTCCAGCTGCAACTCTGAAAATGCAGCCTGCTCAAGCACCTGGCCATCGGTGCCCAGCGTCTGCAGCTTCACCACCAGACCATTTTTGCGCTCGGTCCAGACACGATAGCCAAAGCGCATTTTGTCTTTGGGAGCCAGCCTGATGACGTCGGCCTCGACGCCGGCCACGCGATCGGCCCCTTCCAGCTTGACCTTGTAGAAATTGGCGATTTGGCTGTCGGCAGACTGAAACAATTGGGGAAACATCCCCAGGGATTCGCGCTTTTCGCTACGCACCACCTTGTGCTCAGGCATGAAGGTCAGTACCTGATCGTTATGCCGAAAGATCGAGCGCGGCGAGCCCGTCAGGGTTTCAACCCTGTCCACCTGCTGATTGCCTTCGCACGCATGCCAGATTTTGGCGCTGGACATGATCCCGCCCGATGACACCACAAAGGTTCCGATGTAGGCACGGTTTCTTGATGCCTCATGCATGCGTAGCAACCAGTCATTCAGGCTCCTGGATTCGGCCGGCGCGGCCGAAGACTGCGCGGGGCTCTGCGCAGCTACATAATTAATAGCTGTCAGCGCATATGCAATAAGGGCTAGAGCCCTAAAACACTTGAAATTCATGAGCATATGAAGAGTGTCCCGCAACTCAGAATCCTTTTAACGGCCTGCAGCCTGCGGCATTTCAAAAGTGGTGTTGAGCAGAAAGCCAGAAGGCTCTTGCAACGCAAAAGTAGCGCCCAGTTGTTTGTGCGCTGCCAGCAATTCCTCCAGCCTGGCATCGCGCACCATGGGGCCTTGTGGCGAAGCCACCAGCACCTGCTGCGCCCCCCCGGGGGCCTGGGCCAGCTGAGGCGCTGCTGGCAGCAAACCTGAGGTATTCCAGGCAATCGCGGAAATGGCTGCCAGTGAGGCCAGGCCAGCCACCAGCTTCCAGCGGAAATTGCCATCATTGGAGGCCGGGCCGCGGCGCTGCAGGGAGTGCGAGGCAGGCACCGCCTTGATGATCGGCACCGCGGCAACAGGCTCAGCCGCACCCAGCGCCGAAGCCAGTGGTGCCTCTTGCGCCAGGCGCCGGTTGAGCTGGCTGACAAACTCGCGCTCAGCCGCCACCGTCACGGGGGCAGCGCTGTGACCCGGCGCGCGCAACACATCACCAATCAGGTGGTAGGTACTCCAGCTCGAAAGTGCCGACTCGTCGTGCTGGCAAGCCTGCAGGGCAGCAGCCAATTCATCGCGCTCCAATTGACCATCGACCAGGGCCGACATGAGTTCAGGGGTTTGCATAGACGGGTTCATGGTGTTCCTGGGCAGCAAATCTGCCGGTATCAAATATCTGAAAACTAGCCCTGATTCATGGGTTCATCAACGACTCAGCGGTGCTGCTGTCTGGCCTGGCCAAGCCCGTCACCAACGCTTGCCCGACTGGTTTTCAAGCAAAGGCTTGACCTTCTCCGAAATCGCTTCACGCGCCCGAAAAATACGGGAGCGCACCGTGCCTATCGGGCAACTCATGGCATCCGAAATTTCCTCGTAACTCAAACCTTCTATTTCGCGCAAGGTGATGGCCTGACGCAGTTCTTCCGGCAGCGCATCCATGGCGGCATTGATAATTTCCGCTATTTCCTTGCTCGCCAACACGGCATCCGGCGTTTCTGAACTGGTTAGTTCGTTTTCGACCGGAGAAGTTTCATCGTCATCCGCCGATTTGTAGGTGTTTTCCGATACCGTTGGGTTGCGCTTGAGATCCATCAAGGCCTTTTTGGCCGTATTCACAGCAATCCGGTACAGCCAGGTGTAAAACTGGGCCTCACCCCTGAATTGCGCCAAGGCCCGGTAGGCCCGGATAAAGGTCTCCTGGGCGATATCTTCGACCAGATCGACATCACGAACCATGCGCCCTATCAGACGCTGAATGCGTCGCTGGTACTTGATGACCAGCAGTTCAAACGCTTTTTGATCACCCGCGACAGCGCGCTCGACCAGCATGGCGTCGCTGTCTGTCGCCTTCTCGGCCGGCAGCGGGGGAAGCTCGGTGCTCATGACTTGATTCGCCTGACAGAATGCATAGCGTTCGATACTGCCACAGCCGCAGACGGCGATAACGCGGGCTCCGCAGACAATAAATCGTGTGGCGGCAACTGGGCAGCGGACGACTTGCCCGGTGAATACACAGCCCGGCGCAAATCCAGCCAGCGCTCGGGCATGGCATTGCGCTCCAGCCACAGCCACAAACGGCCACCGGACTGGTTTTCGAGTCGGAGCAACAACGCTTGCTGAAAATCGGCAATCACGGAAACCTCGTGTTCGGCGCTACCAATCTGATAGCTGCCCGGCTCCCAATGCCAAACCTCACCATCCCACGCCAACTGACCTGCCTGGGCGGCGCCAGTCCAGCCACGACGCGCGGCCAAGCCAGCCCCCACTACGGCGACCAAGCCCACCAGCATGCGCCAATCGAACAAGCGGGTTTGCTCAAACCACAGCAGCACCGACAACAAGCCAGCCAACCACAGCGCGAACAGAAAGCGGCCCAGAAAACGCGAACGCCCCAGCGGATAGACAACCGGCGGGGCGTTATGAAGACTCAAGACAGTCAGGAGCTTGGTGCGCTTGAACGGGAACAATCAGACCAGGTCAGGCACGCTTGAAGACCAGCGTGCCATTGGTGCCGCCAAAACCGAAATTGTTTTTGACCGCAATTTCAATATTGGCATCGCGCGCGGTATTGGCACAGTAGTCCAGGTCGCACTCCGGATCCTGGTTGAAAATATTGATGGTGGGCGGGATCTTCTGATGATGCAGAGCGAGCACGGTGAACACCGACTCTATGCCACCCGCGCCACCCAGCAAGTGGCCGGTCATGGATTTGGTAGAGCTGACCACCATGTTTTTGGCATGGTCGCCGAATGCCGCCTTGAGGGCATTGGTTTCGTTCAGGTCGCCCAGCGGCGTGGACGTGCCATGGGCGTTAAGGTATTGCACCTCATCGGGATTCACACCGGCATTTTTCAATGCCATGACCATGGAACGACGGGGACCATCAATATCGGGCGCCGTCATGTGATAAGCGTCGGCACTCATGCCAAAGCCAATGACTTCGGCGTAAATCTTCGCGCCACGCGCTTTGGCGTGTTCGTACTCTTCCAGCACCACCACGCCACTGCCCTCGCCCAGCACAAACCCGTCACGGTCCTTATCCCAGGGACGCGAGGCTGTTTTGGGGTCGTCGTTGCGGGTAGACAGGGCTCGGGCCGCGGCAAAACCGCCAAGACCCAGAGGCGAGACGCAGGACTCGGCGCCGCCAGCAATCATCACGTCGCAATCGCCATATTCAATCATGCGGGCCGACTGGCCGATGGCATGAAGGCCGGTGGTGCAAGCGGTGACAACCGCAATATTGGGGCCCTTGAAGCCGAACTTGATGGAGACATGACCGGAAATCATGTTGATGATGGATGCCGGCACAAAAAATGGCGAAATGCGGCGTGGGCCGCGGTTCGTCAACTCGGTGTGCGTCTGCTCGATCATGGGCAAGCCGCCAATGCCAGAGCCGATGTTGCAACCGATGCGCGTCGCCATCTCATAGTCAAGTGCCTCGCCCGTTGGCAAGCCACTGTCGGCCACGGCCTGGCACGCTGCGGCCAGGCCCAGATGAATGAAGCGGTCCATATGCCGGGCTTCTTTTTCGGGGATGTAATCCGCGATATTGAATCCCTTGACCTCTCCGGCAAATTTGCAAGCAAAGTTGCTTGCATCAAAACCCGTGATCAGATCAATTCCCGAAGTTCCGGAAAGCAAGCTGGCCCAGGAATCGGCAACGGTATTTCCAACCGGGCTGACACAACCCAGACCTGTCACGACGACACGACGACGGCTCATTCAGTAATCCTGAAAAAAACCTGAAAAAACCGCGAATGGCTTTTCAGGTTTGATAACGACAAAGGCGCGAAACCTTAGGCTTTTTGATGGGTGTTCGCGTAGTCAATCGCGTTTTGCACGGTGGTGATTTTCTCGGCATCTTCGTCCGGAATCTCAATGCCAAACTCGTCTTCCAGGGCCATGACCAGCTCTACGGTGTCCAGCGAATCAGCGCCCAAATCGGCCACAAAGGCTTTTTCGCTGGTGACTTGACCTTCTTCCACGCCAAGTTGCTCGGCAATGATTTTCTTAACACGTGCTTCGATATCGCTCATAGATCCCTCTGAGGGTTGTAAATTAATCCGTGATTTTACCGCGTTAGAGTTGTTGCCCTAAGCGCCGGGCCGGACGGATAAAAACCGGCGACGATTTTTTGTGTTTTACCACTGCCATGCAGCCGCCTCGCGAAACCCGCAAGGTCGGCAAGGTCAGCGGCTGGCACTACATATACATGCCACCATTGACATGAATTTCCTGACCCGTGATGTAAGCCGCTTGCGGACTGGCGACAAACGCCACGGCGTGCGCAATATCTTGTGGCTTACCCAGATGGCCCAGCGGAATTTGGCCCAGCAGGGCTTTTTGCTGCTCTTCAGGCAAGTGGGCCGTCATGTCGGTTTCAATGAAACCCGGCGCCACGCAATTGACCGTGATGTTGCGCGAGCCCAGCTCGCGCGCCAGCGCGCGCGTCATGCCAGCCACGCCGGCCTTGGCGGCCGCGTAATTGGACTGACCGGCATTGCCCGAAGCGCCCACCACCGAGGTGATGCTGATGATGCGGCCATAGCGCTGCTTCATCATGGTGCGCATAACAGCGCGGCTCATGCGAAACACTGCCTTGAGATTGGTGTCCATCACGGCATCCCAATCGTCGTCTTTGAGGCGCATCGCCAGCATGTCCCGCGTGATGCCGGCATTGTTTACCAGCACCTGCAAACCACCGTACTCCTTGACGATGTCGTCGATCAAGGCCTCTGCGGCCACCGCGTCGTTCACATTCAGGTTCTTGCCACCACAGCCGGGAAATGCGGCCAGGGTTTGGCTGATTTTGGCCGCACCCTGATCGCTGGTCGCCGTGCCAATCACTTTCAGGCCTTTTTGGGCCAGTTCCAAGGCAATGGCGGCGCCTATGCCGCGCGATGCTCCGGTGACCAGCGCAACCTGTCCTTCAAACTTGACTTCGCTCATGCCAGCATCTCCTTCACTTCAGCCAACGAGGCCGGATCAAACAGGGGGGCGCCCGTCAGCGCGGGATCAATTCTTTTCGCCATGCCGGCCAGCACCTTGCCCGGCCCGCATTCAACCAGCGTAGTCAAGCCGCGCGCCTGGATGGCTTGCACGCACTCGACCCAACGCACCGGACCAAAAGCCTGGCGATACAAAGCCGCCCGAATGCGATCAGCATCCGTCTCTATGGTCACGTCAATATTGTTGATGACCGGGATCTGGGGCGCCGCAAACTGAACGTCCGCCAGTTTTTCCTTGAGCTTCTCGGCTGCCGGCTTCATCAGGCTGGAATGGAAGGGGGCCGAAACCGGCAAGGGCAAGGCGCGCTTGGCACCGTTGGCCTTGAGCACTTCACAGGCCTTTTCCACGGCAGCCTTGCTGCCGGCAATGACGGTCTGCATCGGGTCATTGAAATTGACGGCCTCCACGATTTCCAAGCTATTTTGGCCAAAAGCGCCCGTCACCTCTGCGCAACCAGCTATCACTTTAGTAGCATCCATACCCAAAATCGCCGCCATCGCGCCGACACCGACGGGCACGGCGTCCTGCATGGCCTGCGCCCGAAAACGCACCAGGGGCGCGGCCTGCGCCAGCGACAACACGCCCGAGGCCACCAGTGCGGAATACTCGCCCAGCGAGTGGCCGGCCACCACGGCCGGCGCAGCGCCAGTCTCGGCCATCCAGGCCCGGTATGCCGCCACACCGGCCACCAGCATCACAGGCTGGGTGTTGGTGGTCAGGGCCAGCGCCTCTTTCGGGCCTTCCTTGATCAACTGAGCCACATCCTGAGCCAGCGCATCAGAGGCTTCCTCCAGTGTCTGCCTGATGACGGGGTGATCGCCCCACGCGTCCAGCATGCCGACAGACTGCGAGCCCTGGCCGGGAAAAACAAAAGCGAACGATTTCAAATAATTACTCCGGTTAGCAAGCCTTGAGAGGTATCAAGACCCATTTTAAGAAAATGCCTGATGCTCTTATCCGGGTCCACTGCGGACAAGGGCCGCTCCGGCGCCCCGGCCTCGCGTCAGCAACAGTCTGACGCCAAACTTCAGCGACTGGAACAGCGCAGCCGTCGCCAGCCAAGGGTCCAGAAGATAGTCCCACAGATTGGTCGACTCCAGCAACCCGGCCGTCCAGGCGAGCAAAGCCAGAGCCACCACCATGGGCAAAAGCCGCAGACCCCGGACCCAGCAAAATACCGACAAGGCCAACAAGGCCAGCCACAGGCCTGGCGCACCCCAGCCCAGCCTATAGGCATCCCAGTCGCCCCAGCCCAGCGCAAGCGGATATAAAAACAAGGCGGTCGCAGCGAGCACGCCATTCAAGGCCATTCGCTCGCGCTTCTCCAAGGCGCCAAGCCCGAGCAGACGGCGCCCCAGGCTCAGAGCAGCCAAGGCCACCAGCGTAATGCTCAGATCAGAACTGATGCCCCGTACATAGGCCAGCAGCGGCAACTGAGCGGCCCCCACCGGCATCCATAAAATGACAAAGCAAGCAGCGCCCACCCATTTGGACCAGGCACTGGCCTGACTAAAGTCGCGCCGCCAATTCAACAGTCGCAACAGCCCGGCGCAAAGCACCAGATCAATGCCCAGCAAGGCGACAAAGTCAGTGAGAGGCGGCAGCATGGCTGGGAACTGCCGGAGCAGCTAAAACAGGTTGCAGGGGATCGAGCCGAACATGCTTGATGCGCGTACGGTGCCAGGTGTAAATCAGATGGATGAAACCATCACGACTTTGCAGCAAATAGGGATAGGAAAATTCCTGCGAGCAACTGTCGGCGCCGCACAGCTGGCGCTTGGCGCTGGTCAGATAAGCCTGAGTCTGCGCCTCGCTGGCGCCGCGCGCCCTGAGCTCGTCACCCAGCAAACGCTCATAGTCGCCCGTGGGAATACGGGCTTTCGTGCTCTTTGTCGACTCCACGATCCAGGGTCGTACGCCATCGAAGCTGGCGCCTGTTTTGGCCTGCAGCAGCGCAAGGACTTCGCGATTGCTGGGAGCCGGGTTCAAGGCCAGCCATTGCGTGCCGTGACCGGTCACAACCCCGGCCAGCGCAGAGTCCGGGTTGGGCCAGGCTGTTGCATGGGTGTCAGACCAGGTCTTGCCGGCATCGCCGGTGGCGGAAGCCATCAGGGCTCGCGCATTGCCCGAGCGCATATAGACCTGCGCCTGCTCAGGCCCGGCAACGAGCAGCACGGGCTGCAAGCTGGTTCGACTGCCTGGAATGCGGGTTTTGTCGACCACCTGCCCCTGGGCGTTGATGCGCAAGACTTCAGCAAATTTCGTCACAAACTCGTGGTACACCGGCAGCCCGATTTGCCCATCCAGATAAGCCACAGGCGCACCCTTGACCAAGGTGCTGATGTTGATAAAAGGTGAGGTGACCAAACGCCTGGGCTCACTCCAGCTCACCCCCTCATCCGTGGAACGCGTCCAGGAAATGGAGCTGCCGGCCCAGCCGCCCAGCGACACATTGACAGTCCAGAGCAAGAGCGACCCGTCGGGGGCTCGGGCTATCACGGGATTGCCGAGCTTTTTCACATAACGCCAAAGGCCTTGCTGAAGCCGAATGCGGTCCAGCAGTGTGCTTTCCTCGCTCCAGCGCAAGCCCTGCGCATCCATCACGGCGGTGCGTATGGCCACGTCTGCCGCCCCTTCGCGGGAGCCTGAAAACCAGACCGCGCGCAAACGGCCATCGTCTAATTCGACAAGAGAGGCCGCATGCACGGCCTGGCCGGGAGAAGAAGAGACAAACTGCGCATCAAAGCGAAAGCTGCCATCGGGCGACAACTGCTGAGGCAGGTTTGCCTGCGACATGACTTTTGGAGTGCTCGCCAGCGCTGTCGCCTGCTGGGGCACACTGACAAAGCCCGCCGCGGGCAAGCGGCTCATCGTTTTCCAACCGGCCAAAACAAAGGCCAGTACCAGCAAAAGCAGCGCGGAGCGTTCCATCCCGACGCTCAAGCCAGAGGGTCTGAGATTCATGCAAGCACCTGTCTGCCAGGGGCGGGCTTAAGAAAAGAAGCCCTCATCTCAGTAGTTGAGAAGCACGGCACCCCAGGTGAAGCCTCCGCCCACGCCTTCGAGCATGAGGGTGTCGCCTTTTTTGATCTTGCCGCTACGCACGGCCGTATCCAGCGCCAGCGGAATCGACGCGGCCGAGGTATTGCCATGCTGGTCGACCGTGACGATCAGTTTTTCCAGCGGCATCTTCAGCTTTTTGGCGGTACTTTGCATGATGCGGATATTGGCCTGATGCGGAATCAGCCAGTCGATATCGGCATCGGTCAGATTCGCCTTGGCCAGCGTGGCGCGGGCCGCGCTTTCCAGCACTCCCACGGCCAGCTTGAACACGGCCTGACCGTCCATTTTGAGCAAGGGCTGACCCAGCACCTTGCCACCCGATACATGGCCAGGCACACACAGAATGCCGACATGCTTGCCGTCCGCATGCAGATCGCTGGCAAGAATGCCAGGCGTCTCCGAGGCTTCCAGTACCACGGCACCGGCGCCGTCACCGAACAGTACGCAGGTGGTGCGATCGGAAAAATCAAGAATGCGCGAGAACACTTCCGCGCCTATCACCAGCGCCTTGTTGGCGGAGCCCGTTTTGATCATGGCATCGGCCACGGTCAAGGCATAAACAAATCCGCTGCAAACCGCCTGAACATCAAAGGCAGCGCAACCGGCAATACCCAGTTTGTTTTGCAAAATGCAGGCCGCGGACGGAAACACCATGTCCGGCGTCGAGGTGGCAACAATGATGAGATCAATGTCAGACGCCTGCAAACCGGCCGCCTCGAGCGCGTGCTTGGCCGCCTCCACGCCCAGATCGCTACTGGACACATCGGCTGCTGCAAAGTGGCGCGCCCGAATGCCGGTGCGCTCCACAATCCATTCATCGGAAGTTTCAACGCCCTGGCTTGCCAGCTCGGCTGCCAGATCGGCGTTGGTCAGTCGGCGTGGTGGCAAATAACTACCAGTGCCGGTAATGCGTGAATAACGGGTCATTAATTAATGTGCCGAGGTTGAAACGATTGCGTCAACTGGCGTTGAAGAGACCACTGACGCTGCATCGGATAGCGGCGCCACTCGTGCAGCGGCCAACAATGGAGCAGCGTGGGCAATGCGTTCGCGAACTCTCTCAAGCAAGTTGTTCCGAGCCGCATCATAAGCCCGATTAAGTGCCCGCTCGAAAGCAAAGGCATCGGCCGAGCCATGGCTCTTGAACACCAGGCCTTGCAGGCCCAGCAGCGCAGCGCCGTTGTAGCGTCTATGGTCAACTCGATTTTTAAATGCAGCTAAGACCGGATAGGCAACGATAGCGGCAATTTTCGTCAAGAAGTTGCGAGAAAACTCCGCCTTGATAAAGCCGCCTATCATGCTGGCCAGGCCTTCGCTGGCCTTGAGGGCCACATTGCCGACAAAGCCGTCGCACACCACGATATCCGTCGTGCCCTTGAAAATGTCGTTGCCCTCGACATTTCCATAAAAATTGAGATCGCCAGAATTGGATGCTGATCGCAACAATTCGCCGGCTTTTTTGATAATTTCGCTGCCCTTGATCGCCTCTTCGCCAATATTCAGCAAGCCGACGCTGGGCGCGGGCTTGTTGCTGATGGCTGCCACCAAGGCAGAACCCATGACGGCGAACTGTAGCAAATGGTCTTCCGTGCAATCAACATTGGCACCCAGATCCAGCACGGTGGTGGCACCGCCTGTCGCATTGGGCAGCTGCGTAGCAATGGCCGGCCTGTCTATGCCATCCATGGTTTTCAGCACGTAGCGGGCAATCGCCATCAGGGCACCGGTGTTGCCGGCCGACACGGCGGCCTGAGCAACGCCGTCCTTGACCTGATTCATCGCCACCCGCATGGACGAATTTTTCTTGCGCCTGAGGGCAATTTCTATCGGGTCGTCCATGGTGACGACCTCGCTGGCGGCCACGATCTGACAACGGGCGTGCGACTGCAGCCGGGCGTACAGCGGATGCGCAGCCAAAATTTCCGGCTGACCCACCAAGACCACGGCGGCCTCGGGGTGAGCATCCAGAAACGCCAAGCTGGCCGGAATGGTGACGGCGGGACCGACGTCACCCCCCATGGCATCGACAGCGATCCTGATCATGAGACGACCGGTGCAGTCAAAAATTGGAGCTTAGACAAAAGAAAGGCCCGCAGTATGAGTGCGGGCCAGTACTCAAAGCGTGAAATTACGCTTCGGCTTTGGTTTTCAACACTTTGCGGCCACGGTAGAAACCGGTGGGGCTGATGTGGTGGCGCAGATGGATTTCGCCGGTGGTGGATTCCACAGCGATACCTGGCACGTTCAGTGCGTTGTGCGAACGGTGCATACCGCGCTTGGAAGGTGACTTTTTGTTCTGCTGGACGGCCATGTTCCGCTCCTGAGGGGGTGTAGGGTTGGTAAATTACGCACCAGAGATTTTGACTCCAAGCAGCTGGGCCGTATGGGGCCGCAACACTGCATTGGTACGCGAAGCCTTTGATTATAGCCCGATACCGGACAATTTTCACCAGACCCCGTTTTAGCTGTCTTTTGCGGTACACAGACACAGCACATTGACCGACAAATTCAGCACCGAATTCAGCGCCGAATTCAGCGCCGAACGCTGCAGCAACGGCTATTTTTTCTTCTTGAGTTGCGCCAGCACGGCAAAGGGATTGGGCTTTTCAGTGGTTTCGCCCGCAATCTCTGCCTCGCCAGCGCTCAGCGTGGGCGCCACTGGACAGGCCTCATGCATGGGCACCAGCGGCAAAGCCATCAACAACTCGTCTTCCAGCACCGCCAGCAAATCAAACTGTGGTGCCATGACCAGCAAATCCTCTTCGGACTGGTCGTCTTCCGCCATGGCGATGTCCTCATCTGCCACAAAGCGATACCACTGATCAACCTCCAAGGGCGTGGCCACGGCGCTCATGCAACGCTGACAGGTCAGCGGTATCGACGTGGTGGCCTGCAAATGCAGCCAGACCTCGTCGTCGGCACCGGTACGCGGCCGCAATTCTGCCCTGGCTTGCCAATTCACAACAGAATCCGGCTCCAGCCCATGCGCCTCCTGCGCAAGGCGCTCCAAATTTTGTAGCAAAGTGGTTTCGACGAGGGGCACGCCGTCTTGGGCGAAGGCCTGGATATTGAGATGGTTGGCTTGAAGAGATCTGGTCATGCTGGCAGTGTAAGAGAATCGGAGCATGAACATTGCCACCTCCCCCCTCGTTGCCAGCGCCGTAACAAGCCGCCCGCTGGTACTGGGCTCGACCTCGCGCTACCGCCGCGAACTGCTGCAGCGCCTGCACATCCCCTTCGACGTCGCCGCGCCCGACGTTGATGAAAGCCCCTTGCCCGACGAAAGCCCTCTCCTGCTGGCGCAGCGCCTGGCCCTGGCCAAGGCACGCGCCGTGGCCCGGGCCTTTCCCCATGCCGTGGTGATAGGCTCCGACCAGGTTGCCGACCTCAATGGCCTGCCGCTGGGCAAACCGGGCAACCATGAACGCGCTGTCGCGCAGCTGCGCCAGATGCGCGGGCAAACGGTGATTTTTCAGACCGCCGTCGCCGTGGTCTGCCAGGAGAGCGGCTTTGAGCAAAACAGCCTGGCCGCCGTACGGGTCAAGTTTCGTGACTTGACGGATGAGGAGATCGAAAACTACCTGCGCGCAGAACAACCCTATGACTGCGCCGGCAGCGCCAAGAGCGAAGGCCTGGGGATTGCCTTGCTGGAGGCTATAGAGAGCGATGACCCCACCGCACTGATAGGACTGCCGCTGATCCGCACCTGCAAAATGATCCAGGCCGCCGGTGTGGCGCTGCTGACCAACCGGAATCCCCAGCCATGAACAGCGTCGCCAAAGGAAAACTCTATCTGGTGCCGGCACCGCTGGATTTCGGCTGCGACACGCAAGCCCCGCTGCAGGATGTGATGCCCCTGGGAACCATCCAGATCGCCGCCCAGCTCTCCCATTGGATTTGCGAGAACGCCAAAAGCACGCGCGCCTATTTAAAACGCATCAACGAACTGCAGCCCTTGTCTCATCCGGTGCAAGCACAACAAATTCAGGAGCTGCCGCGCGAAGTCCACAAAAAAGGCGACCATGGCGGCAACTTTGACGCCAAGCCCCTGCTCGCCGCCGCCCTGCAAGGCCAGAACATAGGCCTGGTCAGCGAAGCCGGCATGCCCGCCATCGCCGACCCGGGCTCCTCGGTGGTGCGCGCCGCGCACGATCTGGGCCTGCAGGTGATCGCGCTGACCGGCCCGATGTCGCTGATGCTGGCGCTGGCGTCCAGCGGCCTGAGCGGCCAGAACTTCGCCTTTGTCGGCTACTTGCCACAAGACGGCGGCGAGCGCAGCCAGCGCATACGCGAGCTCGAATCATTGGCCCTGAAAACCGGCCAGACCCAACTCTTTATTGAAACGCCTTACCGCAACACCGCCCTGCTGCAGGCCTTGCTGCAAACCCTGCAGGGCAATACCCGGCTGGCGCTGAGCTGCGGCCTGACGCTGGACAAGAGCTGGTCGCGCAGCGCACTGGCCAGCAGCTGGAAGCGCGACAAGCCCAGCGCGCCGCTGGATTTGCCGACGGTTTTCTGCATAGGCCGCTGACCCGACCGCCTCAAGGGGCCAAAGCGCAAAAAAGCCCGGATGCCGCGGGCTTTTTTCTGACTGGGCGCGCCTAGCGAATGGCCGGAATCGCCTTGAAAGCCTTCATGGCGCCCTCACCCATGGCCGCGCCAAACCGCTTGGCCAGGCGCTCGGCAACGTTTTCCCGGCGCGTGTAGTCGATGATTTCCTCGGCCTTGACCACTTCGCGCGCGACGTAGTCCAGATTGCCCAGCTGGTCGGCCAGGCCCAGCTCCACCGCCTGCTGGCCACTCCAGAACAGGCCGCTGAACATCTCTGGCGTCTCCTTCAGGCGCTCGCCGCGCCCGGCCTTCACCACGCCTATGAACTGCTGGTGAATCTGCTCAAGCATGGCCTGCGCAAAAACGCGCTGCTTCTCGCTTTGCGGGCTAAAAGGATCAAGAAAACCCTTGTTTTCGCCCGCCGTCAGCAGCCGGCGCTCCACGCCCAGCTTGTCCATCAGGCCGGTAAAACCAAAACCATCCATCAGCACGCCTATGCTGCCAACGATGCTGGCCTTGTCGACAAATATCTTGTCGGCCGACACGGCAATGTAGTAAGCGGCCGAAGCGCAGCTTTCTTCCACCACGGCATAAACCGGCTTTTTGTATTTAGCCTTCAGGCGCAGGATTTCATCATTCATCATGCCGGCCTGCACCGGGCTGCCACCCGGGGAATTGATCAAGAGCACGACCGCCTTGGAGCCATCGTCTTCAAAGGCTGCGCGCAGCGCCGCATTGACAAACTCGGCACTGGCATCGGCACCGGCGGCGATTTCGCCCTTGACCTCGACCACAGCCGTATGCGGCACGGTCGCGTCGCTCACCGGCGTGCCGCGGTGCAAGGCCATCCACACCAAGGCAATGAAAAAAGCCAGCCAGGACAGGCGCACAAAGGTTTTCCAGCGGCGCGTGGCTTTCTGCTCATTGAGCGCGGCAAAGGCCAGCTTCTCCAGCGTTGCCCGTTCCCAGCCGGGAGCGCTGGCAGGGTTGGTGCCGACAGCTTTTTTCGCTATCGATTCAGAAGCATCCTGCGCCTGTGGAGAAAGGGCTTCAGCCTGATTTGACTGAAATTCCGGCTCCTTTTTCGGTTCCAGGAAAGGGTCGGTGTTACCGGGGCGGTTTGAATCGTTCATGGTTGCTAGTTTAGAGAGTTGTTAAAACGATACCGGCTTGAGCTTGTAATCGGCATGCCAATAAACAACACCGTGGTTTTCCGACAGCGCGATTTTGACCAGTCCGCCCTGACACGGGCCGCCCGCGCATTCCCCGGTATCGGGCCGGTAAGCCGCGCCGTGGCTGGCACACAGCAGCCACTGGCCGCTGTCATCAAAGATCCGGTTGGGCTGCCAGTCCAGCTCCATGGCCACATGGCTGCAGCGGTTCAGATAGGCCTGCGCCAACCCCTCGTAACGAATGGCAAAAGCGCGGCAAGTCTGACCGGCGTAATCGACGTCAAAGGGCACGGCGTCCCCGCCTTCCAGCAGATCGCAGCTATTGCAAAGCGGCAGCAACTCGTTCATAGGTGAAATTCAAGGCCAAAAACCGAAAACCGGGTGACTCAACGGGCTAGCCGTTGGCCAGCAGCCAGTCGTGCAGCCCCCGCACCGAGTGCGCGATGTAGCGCGGCGACAGGGCCGCAAAATCGTCAGGCTCATGCGCGCCATAGCTCACGCCCACGCTGGGACAAGCCGCGTTGAGCGCCATTTGCAGGTCGTGCGTGGTGTCGCCCACCATCAACACGCGCTCGGCCGGCAGATCGAACTGCTCCATCAGCTCGTGCAGCATGCGCGGATCGGGCTTGCCGGCGGTTTCATCGGCGGTGCGGGAGGCATCGAAAACACCCTTGAGTTCCACGCTTTGCAGCGTTTCGTCCAGGCCGCGCCGGGATTTTCCGGTGGCCACCGCCAGCAGATGACCGCGCGCCTTGAGTGCGGCAAGCAGCGGCAGCACGCCCTCAAACAGGCTCAGGTCGTTGAAATGGGCGGCATAGTGGTGGCGGTAACGCGCGCCCAGTTCCGGGTATTTTTCCGCTGGCACATCGGGTGCGGCATGGGCCAGGGCCTGCATCAGTCCCAGCCCTATGACGTAGCCCGCGGCTTGGTCGGTGGGCACGGTGCCGCCCACATCGCGCACCGCCGCCTGGATGCAGCGCACGATGATCTGGGTGGAGTCAAACAGCGTGCCATCCCAGTCGAAGGCAATCAGGTCAAAATTTCGAGTGTGCATCAGCCTATTGTCGCCGCGCTGCGGCCAGTACCGGTGTTCAGGCTGCCTCGGCCCGGGACGGCAAAAACTGTTGCAACTCCCCGGGCAGGGCGGCTTGCAGCTGAACCACTTTTCGGGTTTTGGGATGGTTGAACTTCAGGCTCCAGGCATGCAAAAACATGCGTTTCAGGGAAGCCGCGCCGGCGCTGGATTTTTGTAAGGCCTTGTTCAGCTCAAAGTCGCCGTATTTGTCGTCGCCGGCAATCGGATGCCCTTCGCCGGCCAAATGCACGCGAATCTGGTGCGTGCGGCCGGTCTTGATAGTGACTTCCAGCAGGGTAAAGGATGTGGCCGGCGCCAGCGGATTGGCAGCAATGGCCGACTTGACCTTGACCAGCGTGACCGAGCGCATGGCGTCGGGATGGTCGTTGGGAACAATTTTCACGCGACGCTCGCCATTGGGCAGCAGGTATTTGTGCAAGGCCTTGTCAATCACGCGGTGATTGGCGGGCCAGTCGCCGTTGACCAGCGCCAGGTAGACCTTGTCGGTTTCACGCTCCCGAAACTGCTCCTGCAGCAGCTTGAGTGCCATGCGGCGCTTGGCAATCAGCAAAATGCCGCTGGTTTCACGATCCAGCCGGTGCACCAGCTCCAGAAAATCGGCCTCTGGCCTGGCCATGCGCAACTGCTCGATGATGCCGAAGCTGACGCCGCTGCCGCCGTGCACCGCCACGCCAGCGGGTTTGTCTATGGCCAGCAGGAAGTCGTCTTCAAACAGAATCGGGAATTCTGCGGCCGGCGCGTAGCCGCCCACGGTGGAGCTGGCGCCGTGGCGCGCCACCTCCTGGGCCATGGCCTGGGCTTTTTGCTCGGCCCGCTCCGAGGTGCGTACCGGCGGCAAACGCACCACATCCCCGGCCTCAACACGGGTATCGGCATGCGCCCTGCCCTTGTTGACGCGCACCTCGCCGCTACGAATGATGCGGTAAACATGGGTTTTGGGCACGCCCTTGAGCTGGCGGATGAGGAAGTTATCCAGCCGTTGGCCGGCGTAATCCTCGTCCACGGTGACCAAGGTCACCTGGGGCGCGGCAGGGGCTGCCGCCCCGTGGTTGACTGGGCTTGGCAGAGCGGATGGTTTTGGTTTGATGGCAGCTGCAGGTGTGCGAAGCGGCGTAGTCGCCGGTCTTCTTGTCTTGCCTGAAGCTGGCCCTATAATGTGTTTCACTAGCGATGCGCTGTAAGCGGTTGATTTGTCTGGAGTTTAGTCCACACGAGTGCTAAGCCCTCAAAAGCCCCACAAACAGCCTTGCTGGAAAGTCGATGCCATGCCGGCAATTGCCCGCCAGCGACGAGTGCCAGGCACCTCGCGACACAGGAATTGCCATGCAGACGAGTCGACGTTTTGCGAACACAACTACGGAATACCATGTGTGCAGCCCCTGGTCACGCACCAGAGGCTGCATTCGGATCCAGCTGAGATCAAGTCCTTTCACGGGTAGCCTTCTGATGACAACACGGGTCAGTCTGATTTTCTTTTGCCTGCAGCGCCTCTGGGCCCTGCTTTGCGGCACAAGTCAGCCTGTAGCTCTTGTACAGCGGGCGCAAGTAGCTACTTTTTTTGTAGCAGACACCTACCGGACCCCTGCTCACTCCATCCACGCGCCTACGCCCAGACCACTTGGCTGACTGATTATTCAGTTGGCCAGCGTGCAGTCCAAAGCTCTCCGGCAATTCCCCACGTTCGCATTGCGTTGCTCCTGGCGTCGTTCGCCCATTTTTGGGATTTAGAACGAAGAACACAAAGGAAAATCCATGAAACGCATGTTGGTAAATGCCACCCAAGCCGAAGAACGCCGCTTGGCCATCGTCGATGGACAAAAGCTCCTCGACTACGAAATCGAAATTGAAGGCCGCGAGCAGCGCAAGGGCAACATCTACAAGGCCGTCGTCACCCGCGTCGAGCCTTCGCTGGAAGCCTGTTTTGTTGACTACGGCGAAGACCGCCACGGCTTCCTGCCCTTCAAGGAAATTTCGAAACAATACTTCGCCCAGGGCGTGCCGGTCAGCCAGGCGCGCATCAGCGATGTCATCAAAGAAGGCCAGGAACTGCTGGTCCAGGTCGAAAAAGAAGAGCGCGGCAACAAGGGCGCAGCCCTCACCACCTTCGTCTCGCTGGCCGGCCGCTATGTGGTGCTGATGCCCAACAACCCGCGTGGTGGTGGCGTTTCGCGCCGCATCGAGGGCGAGGACCGGGCCGAGCTGAAGGAAAACATGGACCAGCTGGAATACCCGGCCGGCTCCAGCATCATCGCCCGCACCGCCGGCATTGGCCGCAGCGCACCTGAATTGCAGTGGGACCTGAACTACCTGATCAAGCTCTGGACCGCGATTGACGGCGCCGGCAAGGGCGGCAAGGGCGCTTTCCTGATTTATCAGGAATCCAGCCTGGTGATCCGCGCCATCCGCGACTACTTCAACAGCGACATCGGCGACATCCTGTTCGACACCGACGACGTCTACGAGCAAGCGCGCCAGTTCATGGCCCACGTGATGCCCGAGCATGAGCACCGCGTCAAGCGCTACCGCGACGACGCCCCGTTGTTCAGCCGCTTCCAGATCGAGCACCAGATCGAGTCGGCCTATGCCCGCACCGTGCAGCTGCCAAGCGGCGGCGCCATCGTGATCGACCACACCGAAGCCCTGGTTTCGGTTGACGTCAACTCGGCCCGCGCCATCAAGGGCGGCGACATCGAGGAAACCGCCACCCGCACCAACCTGGAAGCCGCCGACGAAGTGGCGCGCCAGATGCGTTTGCGCGACCTGGGCGGCCTGATCGTCATCGACTTTATCGACATGGAAGAGTCGCGCAATCGCCGCGACGTGGAAAACCGTTTGCGCGATGCGCTGCGGCAAGACCGCGCCCGCGTGCAGTTCGGCACCATCAGCAAATTCGGCCTGATGGAAATGAGCCGCCAGCGCCTGCGCCCTGCATTGAGCGAAGGCGCTTCGATTCCTTGCCCGCGTTGCGGTGGTTCCGGCCACATCCGTGACACCGAAAGCTCGGCGCTGCAGATTCTGCGCATCATCCAGGAAGAGTCGCTGAAGGACAGCACGGCTTCGGTGTTGGTTCAGGTGCCGGTCGATGTGGCTTCTTTCCTGCTCAACGAAAAGCGTTCGGAAATCAGCAAGATTGAAATGAAGCAGCGCATCAATGTGCTGCTGGTGCCCAACAAGACGCTGGAAACCCCCAACTACCGTCTGGAACGCCTCAAGCACGACGACCCGCGCCTGGACAACATCGACGCCAGCTACAAACTGGCCGAGGAAATCGAGGACCCGACCACCGTCACGCGCCGCAGCCAGGAAAAGCACAACAAGCAGGAACCCATCATCAAGGGCGTGCTGCCCGATGCACCCGCGCCTGTGGCTCCACCCAAGCCGGTCGCGGCCCCTGCAGCCCCCAAGGCGCCAGTCCGCCCTGCGGCAGCACCGGCTCCGGCCGAAAAAGGCCTGTTTGGCTGGATCAAGAAACTGCTGGGCGGCGCCCCGGCACCGGCGCCAGTGCCTGTCGCCCAGGAAGTGAAAAAAGACGAGCGCGGCGAAGGCCGACGTGAGGCCCGCCAGGACGGCCGTCCTGATGGCCGTGGCGAACGCTCCGAGCGTGGCGGCGAGCGCGCTGGCCGTGATGGCCGTCGCGGCGGTCGCAACCGCGGCGAAGCTCGTGGCGAGGGCCCAGCCGAAGCCCGCGGTGAAAACCGCAACGAGGGCCGCAACGAAGGCCGCGGCAACGAACGCCGCGAGCGCCAGCCCGATGGCCGCGGCGAAGGCGCCCGCCAGGAGCGCCCAGCCGCCGAGCCACGCGGTGAAGCCCGCAGCGAAAGCCGCAACGAAGCCCAGCCACGCAATGAAAACCGCGAAGGCCGCGGCGACCGCAATCGCCCACGTGGCGAGCGCGCCGAACGCGCTGAACGCATCCCGCGCGATGCCGTAGAGCAGGATCTGGCATTGGCCAATCAAGCTGCCATGGCTGCGGCCATGAGCGGCGATGCAGTCGAGCCGCGCCAAGAGCGTGCGGCACCGGAAGCCGGCCGTGACGGTGAGCGCCAGCAACGCGGCGAAGGTCGCCGTGAACGCGGTGAACGTGGCGAGCGCAGTGGCCGTCGCGGCGAGCGCCGTGGCGATCGTCCCGAAGGCGCGGAAGGCCAGAACGCCGCAGCCTTGGAGCCAGCCGTCAAGCCGCTGGCCGCCGATGCCGCGCCACAGGCCGCTGTCACGCTGGATCAGATGGGCAGCACTGCGGCACCAGCCCAAGAAGCTGTCAACGAGCAGGGTGAAGAGCAGCGCCAGCCGCGCGAACGTCGCAGCCGCGACCGTTATGGCCGCGATCGCCGTGAACGTGGCGAGCAGCGCAACGAGACTGGCGCAGAAAACAGCGCCCCCGCCCAAGCCGACGCTTCAGAGACAAACAAGGCTCCAGCCCAGCAGGATCGTGCGCCCGTAGCTACTGAATCAGTAGCACCCGTGGTGGCACCAGCACCCGTGCAAGCCCCGGCTCCCGTGCCAGCGCCGGTAGTGCCCGCACCAGCAGTGGCAGTGGCAGCAGCCGCTCCCGCAGCAGTGGTCGCGGCCACGGGCGGCCTGCCCAAGGTCCAGTCTTACGACTTGCCTTTGCAGGATCTGGTTCAGGTGGCCCAGGCCTCCGGTCTGCAGTGGGTCAACTCCGATGCGGCCAAGATTGCCGAGGCGAAAGCCGCCATCGCCGCCGAAGTCAAGCCAGTGCAAGTTCCGCGCGAACGTCCGGCCCCCGTGGTGTCTAACGAAGGCCCGCTGGTGCTGGTGGAGACCAAGCGCAATCTGGGCACCATGCCCCTGCCGTTTGAAGAGTCCGCTCGCTAAGCGCTGATCCCAAGCTCGTTTGAGCCCCCGAAAAAAGCCCGCCATGCGGGCTTTTTTCTTTGGTGCCTGGTGTAGGCCACAGGCTAGGTCATGCAGCTGTTCGGGGCCCAAGAGCCTGTTCACGATCTCTACGGGGCCGCGCAAGTGTCTTTTCGGAATGGGATGCAGGGCACGGTGCGCGGCCAATAGCCCGGCTATGCGCAAACATCGCAACACCGCAGACCACCCGACAAGGCACTTACCCGGCGGGTTGGGGTGAGATCGTGAACAGGCTCTAAGCACAGCCGTGGTTTTGCAGGCCCTGAGCTTGCGCTCAATGGCCGGTACGGCAACCCGCAGGGGCTAGGAACATCAATCAGTGGAGATCAAGCCGTGTAGCGGCTTGCAGGGCACTAGCGGCGGCTGCCGCCCGAACGGGGCTTGGCAGCCTAGAGCAGCGCGGCCTGCTTGTAGGCTTGCGCGGCAGCGGCTTCGTCCTCGCGCTGCTCGGCCAGCAGCGCCAGCGCGCGCCAGGCATTGCGATGCAGGGTCTTGTCCTGCAGAGCCGGGGCTACCTGCGTCAGCAACTGGCGGGCCTTGCCCCAAAGCTGGCGATGCAGGCAGGCCATGCCGGCCAGGTATTGCAGCGTGGTATCGCGCGGCCGGCTGAGCTGGGCCGCTTCGATGCGCGCCAGCCAGGCTGCATCCAAAGACTCCAGGCCGGCTTCCAGCACGGAAATGAGTTTGATGCGCAGGTTATCGCCCAGATCCGAATTGGGCGCCATCATGCGCTCCCACACCGGCAGCAGCCAGGCCCTGGCCATGGCGGCATCGCCATTCAGTGCCATCAGGCGCGAAGCCGCATGCACCACCAGCTCGGGCATGGCGCGTTCGTTATCGTCCAGCGAGAACCAGGCCTGCTGCAGTTGCGCCGGATCATGCGCGTCATTGAGCAGCTCCAGCGCCAGGCCACGCACAATGCTTTGCGCGGCGCTGGGCGAGAAGGCTCGATGCTTGGCCAGCAGGCGCGCGGTTTCCAGCGCCTGCCGGGTCTGCTGCGCCAGCCTGGCGGCGCGCAGCTTCATGCGCAGGGCCAGGGTGCGGCGGGCGGCGCCCTGCGGCAGCTGGCCCAGCCATTCCAGGGCAGCGCCGGCATCACGGTCTTCCAGGGCCCAACGGGCGGCGCGAAACTGCACGCCCTCGCGCAGTTCCTGGGCATGGCGCTGGGCCGAGCTGCGCAGTGCCAATTGCAGATGCTGGTCGCGCAAGGCCTTGTTTTGCAGGGCCTGCGCGCTTTCGGCGGCCAACAGGTGAGCCAGCGAACGCAACTGGCCGGCCTGACTGGCGCTGTGGCCGTGGCCATGACCGGCCTGATCGACCATCAGCCCCAGGCTGTTTTCCTGCGCCAGGGCGTTTTGCGCCGCCTTGCCGGAGCGGATGTAGCGTCCGGCCAGCAGATTGGCGACCGCATCCATGAGGGCGCCGTACATGGCGCGCTCTTTTTGCTGGGCGCGCCAGCGCTTGGCTTCGGCGGGCAGGGAGAACACGGCGGCGCTGGCGCGCAAGGCCAGGTACAGCAACAGGAACAAGCCGGCCAGCAGCAGCACCAGCAGGTTGAAGGAAATATCGATGCGGTTGGGCGGCCAGAAGATGGTGACCACCGCCTGGTTGTTGCCGGCAAACAGGGCCACGGCGACGGCGACGCCAAACAGGGCCAGGAACCAGAGAGCGGCGCGCATAAGAGAGCTGTCAGCCTTTGCGGTGTGAACAGGGTTAGCGGCCGGCGGCGGCCGTGGCCAGCGCGGCCATGGTGTCGTCCAGGCGCGGCAATTCGCTGGTTTTCAGTTGGCCTTGCACCTGAGCCAGCAACTGCACGGCGACCTGGGTCTTGCGCGAGGCCGGATCAAAGTACTTGCCCAGCCAGACACTGGCATTGGCCAGATCGGCGCGTGCCGTTTCGGTCTGGCGCGACAGCAGGCCCAGACGGGCGTTGAGCAGCCTGAGCTTGAGGTTTTCCCGCAGAAAAAACGATTGTTCGGGCGACAGCAGGGCCGCCTCGGGCTGATCGATACGGCTCACGCGCAGCAATTTGTGGGCTTCTTCGCGCAGGCCATCCAGCGCCGGCCGCAGCCAGGACTGCAGCGCCAGCTTGTCCATCAGTCCCTGCCACCAGGTCTTGTCGGCGGCCGGCTTGCCACCAGCCGGGGCCACAGGCGCGGCCGGTGCAGGGGAAACTACCGGACGCGGGGCGTTATTGGCCACCATGCCATTGGCCAGCGGCAAATCATCGACCAGACGCACCAATTCATCGAGCTTGAGCATCAGTACCGGCACATCGGTCAGGCTGGCCGCCTTGATGCGGTCCATATCGCGGGCCATGGCCCGCTGCAAGGGGTTGAGGCGAGGCTGGGCGGCACGGGCCAGACGCTGGTCGGCCGACTTGAGCGCCGCCAGCAAGGGTTCGGCGCTGCCGGTGAGCTGCGCCTGCTGCTGCGCCAGCCGCAGTGCCGACTCCATATCGACCACCAGGTTTTCATCGCGCGAGCGCGACAGGCTTTGCATCAGCTCTTCAAGCTGGCCGCGCTGCAGGCTGACTTCGCTGAGGCGGGACTCCTGGATCGCCAGCCGGGTTGACAGCTCGCGCGTACCCTCCTGGGCCTGACGCGCCAGCGTGCGGGCCTCTATCGCCTGCGCGCCCGCATCCGTGCTGCGGCGCGCCAGTTCTTGCTGAATGCTGCCGAGCTTTTCCCACAACAGGCCGCTGGCCAGCAAACCGGCCGCGGCCAGCGCCGTGACCAGCAGCGCCCAACTGCGCGGCACCAGCCAGGCCTGCGGCGATGCGGCCGGCGGCTCACTGGTTTGCGGCTGAGGGGCGCGTGCGATCACAGGCATGTCATCGGGCATGGAGGGCTGGGGCAAGGCTGGGTGACTGTCGCTCATGAATAAAGTGATTCTATCGAGCCCAGCATCTGCCTGATGTCCTTGAGTGCCGGGCGTGACGCCGCTACAACACCCCAACCGGCGGCCCGCACGCTGTCCACAATGCGGGGATGCGTGGCGACGGCACGGGCAAGGCGCCAGTCCACCCCGGCCAATTCAGGCTGGCGCAGCAGATTCAGCAAAGCCTCGGAACTGCTAAAGAGCCAGATCGAGCCGTCGCTGCTGGCGGCACGGGCGCGCTGCAACTGGGCCGCGCTCAGCCTGGGGACGCAGCGCTGATAGACACCGACAAAATCCACCTGCGCGCCGGCGGCCTGCCATTGGCGGGCCAGCCAGTCGCGGCCCGAGGAACCGGCGGCGCCCGCCGCGTCTTCGCTTTGGCCGCGCACGATCAACACCCTTAGCCCCTGCCAGTCGCGCTGGCCAATTTGTTGCCACAAGGCTTCCGAGTCAAACTGGCTGGCATCGACCGCCGGCGCATCAATCTGCGCGGGCGCAATGCCGGCGGCGACCAAGGCGGCCACCGTGCCCGGCCCGGGCGCCAGGTAGCGCAGGCTGGCTGGCAGCTCTCTTACTATTGTTTCTATAGCCGACTGCGCCCGTTCCACCTGGGCTAGAGCCATATTTGGCTTAAAAAAGTGGGTGACGGCATGGCCGCTGACAAACATGCAGGCAGCGTAGCCGCTGAGGGATTGCCAGGCCTGTTGCAGCGCCTGCTGCTGCGCGGCGCTGGAGGCTGCGGCAATCTCTATCAGGGGCAAGGCCTCGGCCGTCACGCCGCTTGCTTGCAGCTGCTGCACCCAGTGCTGCGCGTCAGGCCCCGGCCGGGTGACTATGACGCTGGCCGCAGCCACGCCACTGGCCGTCATCAAGGGCTGAGGTCCTTGCCAGCCCAGACCGCGCCGGCGGCACGCAGCTGCGCCGCCACCGCGTCGCCCAGCGCCTCGGCCTGCTCAAAGCTGCTCACCACGGCCGTTTGCTGGACTTGCACCAAGGGCTTTAGCGGTACGCCTGTTGCCGACTCGGCCGTCGCCGGGTCACCCCAGGCGGCTTTGAGCTGCATATCGTGGCCCACGCCTTCGGTGGCCGGGCCGCTGGTGAAGGCTGCCAGCGGCATGGAGCAGCTGCCGCCCATGGCGCGCGAAACCGTACGCTCGGCCGTCACCGCCAGCCAGGTCGGCTGATGCGCCAAGGTAGCCAGTGCCGCGATCAGATCAGCGCGGTCGGACCGCACCTCTATGCCCAAAGCGCCCTGCCCGGCCGCGGGCAGCATGTCTATGGGCTCAAAGGCGTGGCGAATGCGCGAGGCCAGGCCCAGGCGCTTCAAGCCAGCGGCGGCCAGCACGATGGCAGCGTACTGGCCTTCGTCGAGCTTGCGCAGCCGCGTATCGAGGTTGCCGCGCAGCGGCTGGATGCTCAGATCGGGCCGCAAGGCCTTGAGCAGCACCAGCCGGCGCAGGCTGGAGGTGCCGACCACGGCGCCCTGCGGCAACTCGGCCAGCGAGGCAAACTGGTTGGAAACAAAGGCGTCGCGCGGGTCTTCACGCTCGAGCACGCAGGCCAGCGCAAAGCCTTCGGGCAGGTCCATGGGCACGTCTTTGAGCGAATGCACCGCCAGATCGGCCCGGCCTTCGCTCAGCGCCACTTCCAGTTCCTTGACGAACAAACCCTTGCCGCCGACCTTGCTGAGCGAGCGATCCAGGATCTGGTCGCCCTGGGTGGTCATGCCCAGCAGCTCTACCTGCCAGCCCAGACGGCTTTCGAGCAGCGCCTTGACATGCTCGGCCTGCCACATCGCCAGGCGGCTTTCCCGCGTGGCGATCACGGCTTTGACTGTTGTGGGGAGGGTTTGGGACTCTGCTGACACGCGTAACCTGCTTGTAATCTTGAAGGGGAGTGAATGCTAGCATGCGTGCTTCCGAGTCAGATCAATACCTAGAGGGCAGAGATGGTCACTTCCGCGCGCGCCAAAAAGATCAAAGAAGACAGCAAAGAGATCGTCAAAGACAAGACACCCGGACGCTCCCGGGACAACGAACGACCTCTGGTGGAGGACATACGCCTGCTGGGCCGCATCCTGGGCGATGTGATTCGCGATCAGGAGGGCGTGGCCGCCTACGAACTGATAGAGCAGGTGCGCAAGCTGTCGGTGGCCTTTCGCCGCGATGCCGACCAGGAAGCCGACAAGGCGCTGAAAAAACTGCTGAAAGGCCTGAGCGGCGACCAGACCGTCAGCGTGATACGCGCCTTCACCTATTTCAGCCACCTGGCCAATCTGGCCGAAGACCGCCACCATATCCGCCGCCGCGCCGTCCACGAGCGCGCCGGCGACACCCAGGAAGGCAGCATCGATGTGGCGCTGGCCCGCCTGCGCTGGGCCGGCATCGCGCCCAAAGCCATCGCCGACACGCTGGCCCGCAGCTTTGTCTCACCGGTGCTGACCGCCCACCCGACCGAGGTGCAGCGCAAAAGCATTCTGGATGCCGAGCGCGGCATCGCCCAGTTGCTCACCGCCCGCGATGACATCAAGGCCCTGGCGCTGGCCCACAATGCCGCCAAGGACGCTCTCACGCCGCGCGAGCTGGCCGCCAACGAAGCGCTGCTGCGGGCCCGCGTCATGCAGCTGTGGCAAACCCGGCTGCTGCGCTTTTCCAAGCTCACGGTGGCCGACGAAGTCGAGAACGCGCTGAGCTATTACGAAGCCACTTTTCTGCGCGAAATCCCCAAGCTCTACGCCAACCTGGAGCGCGAGCTGGGCAACCAGCCGGTACACAGCTTTCTGCGCATGGGCCAGTGGATAGGCGGCGACCGCGACGGCAATCCCAACGTCACCGCCGACACGCTGAATTACGCACTAAGCCGGCAGGCCGAAATGGCCTTGCGCCACTACCTGACCGAAGTGCACTTGCTGGGCGGCGAACTTTCCATGTCGGCCATTCTGGTGGACTGCAGCGTCGACATGCAGCGGCTGGCCGAAAGCTCGCCCGACACCAACGAGCACCGCCAGGATGAGCCCTACCGCAAGGCCCTGACCGGCGTCTACGCCCGTCTCGCCGCCACGCTGAAGACCCTGACCGGGGGCGAGGCGGCACGCCATGCCGTGGCGCCACAAAACGCCTATGCGCAGGCCGCCGACTTCCTGGCCGACCTGCGCACCATCCAGGCTTCGCTGAAAAGCCACCACGGCGAGGCCTTGGCGGCCCAACGCCTGCACCCGCTGATCCGGGCGGTTGAAGTGTTTGGCTTTCACCTGGCCACGGTAGATTTGCGCCAGAGCTCGGACAAGCATGAAGAGGTGGTGGCCGAGCTGCTGGCCGTGGCGCGCCTAGAGCCGCACTATAGCGAGCTCGAAGAAATGGCCAAGCGCGCGCTCTTGATGCGTCTGCTCAACGACGCCCGGCCGCTGCGCGTGCTGGGCACCAGCTACTCGGACCATGCCCAGAGCGAGCTGGCCATCTTTGAAGCCGCCCGCAGCGCCCGTGCACGTTTCGGCAAAGAGGCGATACGCCACTACATCATCAGCCACACCGAAACCGTCAGCGACCTGCTGGAAGTGCTGCTGCTGCAAAAGGAAGTCGGGCTGATGCATGGCACGCTGGACCACCAGTCCACCCACGAGCTGATCGTGGTGCCGCTGTTTGAAACCATTGAAGACCTGCGCAATGCCGCGCCCATCATGCGCGAGTTTTACGCCCTGCCCGGCATGGCCCAGGCGGTGCAACGCAGCGGCGCCGAGCAGGACATCATGCTGGGCTACTCCGACAGCAACAAGGACGGCGGCATTTTCACCAGCAACTGGGAGCTGTACCGCGCCGAAATCGCGCTGGTGGAGCTGTTCGACCAGCTGGCCAGTTCGCACAAGATCCAGCTGCGCATGTTCCATGGCCGCGGCGGCACCGTGGGCCGCGGCGGCGGCCCCAGCTACCAGGCCATCCTGGCGCAGCCACCGGGCACGGTGCGCGGACAAATCCGACTGACCGAACAGGGCGAGGTCATAGGCTCCAAATACGCCAACCCGGAGATCGGCCGGCGCAACCTGGAAACCCTGGTCGCCGCCACGCTGGAAGCCACCTTGCTACAGCCGACCAAGCCGGCGACCAAGGCCTTTTTGCAGGCCGCCGACCAGCTGTCGCAGGCCAGCATGGCGGCCTACCGCGCGCTGGTCTATGACACACCGGGCTTTACCGAGTATTTTTTCGGCGCCACGCCGATACGCGAGATTGCCGAACTCAACATAGGCTCCCGCCCGGCTTCGCGCAAGCCCTCGCAGAAAATCGAAGACCTGCGCGCCATTCCCTGGGGTTTCAGCTGGGGCCAGTGCCGCCTGACCCTGCCCGGCTGGCTGGGCTTCGGCTCGGCCATAGAGCAGTTTCTCAACCAGGGCGCAACGCCTGCCAGTCGCAAGGAAGCCTTGAGCCTGCTGCAAAAAATGTACAAGCAGTGGCCTTTTTTCCGCACCCTGCTGAGCAATATGGACATGGTGCTGGCCAAGAGCGACCTGGCGCTGGCCTCGCGTTATGCCGAGCTGGTGAGCGACGCCCGGCTGCGCAAGAAAATCTTCAGCGCCATCGAGGCCGAATGGCATCGCACGACGGAAGCTCTGACGCTGATCACCGGCGACAAACAAAGGCTGGCCGGCAATGCCGCGCTGCAGCGCTCCATACGCCACCGATTCCCCTATATTGACCCGCTAAACCACCTGCAGGTCGAGCTGGTGCGGCGTTACCGCGCCGGCCAGGCCGATCAGCGGGTGCAGACCGGGATTCATATCTCGATCAACGGCATTGCCGCCGGCCTGCGCAATACGGGTTGAGTGTCGGATGGCTGCGCCAGACTGACTGACTGCCGACATAAGGCCATTCGAAGCACTCGCTCCACGCCCGACCTTGACATCCGCAGATTGACCGTCAGCAATGTGGCGCCGATTTAGATAGTGGCTGCACACGAAGCCGGTGAAGTGCGGAAGTTACCCAAGGTCTGCTTAGAGGGGTGTTCGGCCTCCCCCAGAGTGGCGCGCCGCGAGCCGTCAACGCCAGCTAAATGCGATGGTGTGACTGCCGCCACCGATTGCCCTGGATTTTCTTGATCTTCAGTCTGATCAATGACTTTCGGCGCTGCTGCTCAAATACGACGCCGCAGCGTCAGCAACTGGCCCTCTGGTTGCGCTTGCGCCGCTGCTTTAGCACTGCCTTGCCGTGCTCGTCGATGCCGTGGGCCTGAAACACGTTCTTTGCCAGCTTGAGGCCCTTACGGCTGGGGCGTCCACCCCATTGGCCGGCGTCTACAACAACGCGTGAGGCTGCAGGCCAGCGCGGCCAAGCCGAGATCAGATGTCTTCCCCATCTCGATGATCCGAAGCGCCTGGCTATATATCCATTTTTTTTATAAATTTATAGATTAATGAAAATTGACTGATAAATCCAACTCTTTTAACCTGCGGATCAACACCACATTCACAGGAGACGCCGATGCTCACGACCGCAGAAGCCATTCGCACGATTCAGGTCATTCCTTCCGGGAAAGCCCTGGGCGCCGACATTCGGGGCATTGATTTGGCACAGCCTCTATCCGAGGCTCAAATCACGACCATCCGCGAGGCTTGGCAGCAACATTTGGTGCTGCGATTCCCGAACCAGAATCACATCACGATGGCGCACCAGAGTGCCTTCTCCAGCTACTTTGGCGCGCTGGACAAGCGCCCCACCGCGAGCTATGCCATGAGCAAGGAGCACGATGAATTGCCAAGTGAAATTACCGTGATCTCAAACGTTCAAATAGGCGGCAAACCGATGGGCGCGCTGGGCGACGGCGAAGCCGTCTGGCATGCGGACATGACCTACAACGAGATTCCGCCCAAAGGGGCATGCCTGTTGGCCAAGGAAGTTCCGCCCACTGGGGGCAATACGCATTTCGCCAATATGTTCGCGGCTTATGAAACGCTGCCGACGGACCTCAAAAAACGCATTCAGGGCCTAAGTTGCGTGCACGATGCCAGCCGTAACAGCGCTGGTGAGTTACGACTGGGCTTTGTTGACAATACCGACCCACGCCAGACTGTGGGTGCGGTGCATCCGCTAGTCGTCGCCCACGCCCAAACCGGTCTTCCATGCCTGATGCTGGGGCGACGTCGCAATGCCTATATCAAGGGGCTTTCACTTGAAGAGAGCGAAGCACTGCTAGACCAACTTTGGGCGCATGCAACGCAAGAGCGCTTCACCTGGACACAGGTATGGACGGTCGGTGACATGGTGATGTGGGACAACAGTTGCACGCTGCACAAACGCGACTCTTTTGACCCCAGTACGCGGCGCCTCATGTTGCGAACCCAAATCGCGTCACGCTAGTTTTTTGTATCAACTCGCCATTGCCTGGCCACTACGGAAATAGCATAAGGAGACAAGCTCATGATTAATCGCATACGACGTCAATTTTTGACTCTTGGCCTGATGATCGGTTTTTCCGCCGCTTCCTGGGGGCAGCAACCCATTATTCGAATTGTTCATGGCTCCAACGCGGGAGCGCCGCAAGATTTGATGCTGCGCGTCTTGGCCGATGAGATGAGCAAGGCGACCGGCCGCACCGTCCTGGTGGAACCCAAACCGGGCGCTTCAGGGCAAATCGCCATGGGCTTGCTCAAGCAGGCCCCCGCTGATGGCAACACCCTACTGGCTGAAGGAACCGGAATTACGTCCATTTTGCAGCTCCCCGGCCATTTGCATGCGTGGACTGATTTTGAGCCGCTTTACAGGGTTCAGCTCGATCCCTTTGCCCTGTATGCCTTGCCACAGCGATTCAAGGACTTTCCCGCCTTCGCCGAAGAGATGCGCACCAAAAAAGACCACGTGCGCGTTGGCGGCTATGCCATTGGAGGGCCGTTCCAGCTGGTCATGATGCAATTGAGCCAAAAGGTGAAAGGCGATTTCAGCTGGATTCCTTATGACAGCGGCGGCAAAGCCATCTCGGCGGTGGCCGGCGACCTCATCGAAGGCGCGGTCAGCAATGTCAGCGTGGCGGCCACCTTCACGCCCCGCACCAAAATTCTGGCCCAGACCGGCGAGACGCGCCTACCCCAGCTCCCCGACGTGCCTACCCTCAAGGAAATGGGTATCGATCTGGTCAAGTACCACTGGCGGGGATTCTTCATCAAGAAGGGAACGCCGCAGGATCTCATCGAACGCAACTACGCCATGATCAAGGCTGGCGTTAGCTCGGCACGCTTTCAGCAGTACCTGCGCGAGACGGGAACGATCGAAGGAACCATGAGTCGCCCGGCCATGGCCGAGATGTTGGCGGAGCAAGCCCGCAACGACACGCAATTGCTCAAGCAACTCAAGATGGTCAACTGAGAAGCGTAATTTCTTCAAGGCAGCGCCCGTAAAGGGCAGCTTCATTTTCTTTACTTGCGGGGCTGACTTTGTCCATCATTGAAAAAATACAATTGCATGACTTGCGCATGCCGTTCAAAGAACCGTACCCGACTTCGATTGCCACCCTCACCGCGCTGGACACCTTGCTGGTGATCGTCACCACCTCTGATGGTGCCGTAGGTTTTGGTGAGGCGGCCATTGTCGAAGGGTATACCCATGAGACGCGCCAGGGCGGATGGGACTTTTGCGCACAGCAGGCCAGACAGTCGATTGGCTTGACCGGCGAGCAGGCCATCAGCCAATGGCTAAGTCACCGCGCATTGCACTCTCATGCGGTGGCCGCCATGGTTTCTGCCGTCGAAATGGCGCAATCCCATCCAGTCCTTAGTGCACATCAAGAAACGGTGCGCGTCCCCTTGCTCGCACCGGTCAACTCAAAATCCCAAGCCCTGGTGCAAGCGGAAGTCGATCGGCTTCTGGCGAGTGGTTTTAAAACGCTCAAGGTCAAGGTGGGGTTCGACGTGAACGAGGATTTACAGCGTTTGGCCTGGATTCAGTCTCAGGTGGGCGATAGGGCCTCGCTTCGCCTTGATGGAAATCAGGGCTATCAACCCGAGCAAGCGCTTGAATTCGTCAGGCGAATGTCTCCACAAGCGATCGAACTTTTCGAGCAGCCTTGCCAGGACGCCAACTGGGATGCGGCGGTGCAAGTCGCCCGGGTCAGTCCCGTCTCCATGATGTTGGACGAATCCATTTATTTGAGCTCTGACATCGACAAGGCTGCCGAACTTCAAGCGGCGCAATACATCAAACTCAAACTCGTGAAATCGGGAGGGCTCGACTCCCTGGTGGATGACCTTCGCCGCATCACCCAGCATGGCATGCAACGCGTTCTGGGCAACGGGGTTGCCTCGGACATAGGCTGCTGGATGGAGGCCTGTATTGCTCATTCATACATTGGCAATGCGGGCGAATTCAATGGCTTCCTGAAGACCGAGGACAGGCTGTTTCAAAACCCGCTGGTATTCGCCGACGGCGATATTGTTTTGCCGCCAGGGTATTGGCCCATGCTGGACATGCCAGTCGTCGAGCGTCTGTCCGTCAAACAAACATCCTTCCATTAGAAATCACCATGAATTTAAACCTGCAAAATCGTGTGGCGCTCATCACGGGCGGTAGCAAGGGCATAGGCTATTCCATGGCCAAGCAATTGGGCGCGGCCGGAGCCAAGCTGGTGATTTGCGCACGCAATTCACAAGGTCTGGACGAAGCCAGAACATCGCTTGAATCCCAAGGATTCGAGGTGCTGACGGTTTCCGCTGACGTCTGCATGCCTCAGGATATCGAAAGACTGGTCGAGACGGCGCACTCGCATTTTGGGCGCGTCGACATCCTCGTCAACAACGCCGTCAGTTCCAGCCAGAATTCCTTTGATGCCCTGTCTGACGAAGAGTGGCGCCATCACATTGATGTGAAGCTCATGGGCTATATCCGCTGTATCAGGGCAGTCGTTCCGCATATGAAATCGCAGAACTGGGGCCGCATCATCAACATCGCCGGCATCACGGCCCGCGACGTCAGTGCTTACCGAATGACCAATGGTGTGGTCAATGCCGGCATCACAAATTTCACCAAGCATCTTGCGGAACAGGTCGGTTCGTCCGGCATTACCGTCAACGCGATTCACCCCGGCTATACCTGGACGCCGCGCCTGGAGTCAGCCCTGGAGAAGTGGGCCACCCTGGAAAACATGAGCATCGAGCAGGTCATCGCCCTGCGACTGAAGGAAATTCCCATTGGCCGCTTCATACAGCCCGAGGACATGGCGAATCTAGCCGTCTTTTTATGCAGCGAGTTGGCCGGAGCCATCACGGGCCAGGCCATCGCTGTGGATGGTGGATCAAGTCGCGCCATACAGTATTGAAGCCTGCACAGGCTATCTGCGGACTAATTACAAAGGACACCTCATGAAACTCGTTCGTTATGGCAACCCGGGCAAGGAAAAGCCGGGCCTCATTGATGCCGATGGCAAGCTGCGCGACCTGAGCGCCGCGCTCAAGGACATCGGCCCCGATCAGCTCGGTGATGCCGCGCTGGCCAAGCTGCGCAAACTCAAAACCGACAAGCTGCCGCTGGTCAAGGGTTCGCCGCGCATGGGTTGCCCGGTGGCAGGCGTGGGCAAATTCATCGCCATTGGCCTGAACTACGCCGACCATGCTGCCGAGTCCGGCCTGCCGATCCCGAAAGAGCCGGTTGTGTTCATGAAAGCCACCAGTTGCATTCAAGGTCCCAACGATCCGGTGATGCTGCCCAAGGCTTCGGTCAAGACCGACTGGGAGGTCGAGCTTGGCGTGGTCATCGGCACACGGGCCCGCTATGTGTCGCAAAAAGACGCGCTCAACCATGTGGCGGGTTACTGCACCATCAATGACGTCAGTGAGCGTGAATACCAGATCGAGCGCGGCGGCACCTGGGACAAGGGCAAGGGTTGCGACACCTTTGGGCCTATAGGTCCGTGGCTGGTGACGCACGACGAGGTGCCCAACCCGCAAAAGCTGGACATGTGGCTGGAGGTCAACGGCCAGCGCATGCAAACAGGTAACACCAAAACCATGATCTTCAGCGTCGCCAAGATCATCAGCTATGTCAGCCAGTTCATGACGCTGGAGCCCGGCGATGTGATCACCACCGGCACGCCGCCCGGTGTGGGCATGGGCATGAAGCCGCCGGTGTTCCTGAAAAAGGGCGACCAGATGGCCCTGGGCATTGAGAGCCTGGGTGAGCAGCATCAGCTGGTCGTGCCCTTCAAGCTCTGAGCTATAGGGGCTGACGCCCCAGCGTGGCACTAGCAAAAGAGCGACTCGTAGCGGCTGCGCGCGTTGGACCAGGGCGGGGCCAGGGGAGCCTAGGTGTTTATTGAGCCGAGTAAGAGAGCGCCATGGAACACCTGTTCTATCGGCGCTCGGACTTGTCTTTGTGGCGATCTCCGGCAAATTCTGGTCACGCACAAACGATGCTAGACTCAAAAAAACCCTATCCCTCGGCTGTGCAGAGCCTCCCATGGCACCTGCTTGATGTCACGTTTCTGACGCGAAGTGCACGCCGATTCCTGCACTCCAGACAATGCCCGAAAATGAGCATCAACTTTCGCCAGATTGAGGTGTTTCTTGTCGTCGCGAGAACGCTTAGCTTCAGCCAGGCAGCTTCCATCTGTCATTTGTCTCAACCCGCCCTCAGTGCGACCGTCAAACGTCTCGAAGAAACGCTAGGGGTGCGTCTTTTTCAGCGGACTACACGCCAGGTCGGCCTGACCGAAGTGGGTCTGGAGTTTCATCGCATGGCAGAGCAAATTGCCGAGCAGGTCGAGCAGGCACAGACTCGCATCAAGCAATACGCCAACGGGAAACGAGGTCGATTGACGATTGCCGCCGGGCCATCAGTCGCGGCCAGCTTCATTCCGAAAGTGATTCAGCAATTTGTCCCGCGGCTGCCGGATGTTGATATTCAGATTCATGACGAACTGTCTGACATCTGCCTGGAGATGGTGCGCTCCAGGAAGGCCGATATCGCCTTCACGCCGGTTGAGAGCAAGGATGCAGACCTGGTATCGCAGGCGCTTTTTCGGGACTACCTTGTCGTCATCTTTCCCGAGGGCCATGCGCTGGCCGCCAAGAAATCCCTGCGCTGGTCGGATATTCAGCGCCATCCGCAAGTTGCGGTGAACAAGAAAAGTCACATGCGACAGACCATTGAAGAACACTACGCTCAAGCAGGCGAGCAGTTTTCACCGGCCTACGAGGTTGCGCAAATAGCCACCATGTTGGGACTGATCGGCGCTGGATTGGGCGTAGGCGTTTTGTCCGAGTCTTTGCTGGAACGCATCAACATGACAGGCTTGGCCTACCGCCGTATCAGCAGCCGAAGCGCCTATCGGGGAATTTATGCCACGGTACTGGCGTCCAGCATTCCCAGCCCCCTGCTGGTCGAATTTCAGGAAGCCTGCGTACGCGTAGCTGCAGAGAAAAAATGACTGTTGATCCCCCCAGAAGTACTCCACTCCAGCGCCGAGCTTGGCTGGGAAGGCGAGGCGCTGATGAGGCCCTCGTCGCCCCTGACAGGCGTTTGCCGGATAGTCACGGGAACTCATCAATTTGATAGCAAGCTCCGACCGCCCTGACTGGTGAAAAAGCAAAAACCTTCTAAATTTCCAACAAATGCAGCGAACGGGTTCAGGACCCGAGAAACTCGCCAATCGGTTTCAGGTCATCGATACGATCGCAAATTGCCTTGACGATCATCAGAATAGGAATGCCCAGCAGCAGGCCCCATACGCCCCACAGCCAACCCCAGGCCAGCAGCCCCACAAACACCGCAACCGGGCTCATACGGCTGGTGCGGCTGGTCAGCCAGGGGGTGAGCAGATTGCCGACCACGGTGTGTATCAGCAATGAGGCGCCGCCTACCGCCAGCGCCATGTTGAGCGAGCCAAACTGCAAAAAGCCGACCAGTGCCGAGGCGCTGGCCGTGACCAGCGAACCCACATAGGGCACCAGATTCAACACACCGGCGGCAATGCCCCAGACGGCGGCATTGTCCAGCCCCAGGGCCAGCAGAGCCAGGCCCGTCAGCAGGCCGACCAGCGCACTGGTCAGCACTTGCACCTGCAGATAGCGCTGTATCTGGTCGGTGATCTCGTTCAGTGCCTGCAGCGTGATTTTTTTCTTGCTCAAGCTGGGACCGGCCAGCTTGACCAGCTTGCGGCGAAAGCTGTCGCCCGAAATCATCAGGAAATAGGTCAGAAAAACCACCACCGTGACCTGGCCCAGCAGGGCAATCAAGCCTATGGTGCCCGACCATAAATAATCTTTGACATTGAAACGCGGCGGCTCCACCACCACCCGCATGGTGCCGCGCGTCGCGGCTGGCACCGCGGCGCTTTCCTGCGCGGCCTGCTCGATTTGCGACGCCGCCTTTTGCACCGTGTCCAGCGTGCTGTCCGATTTGGCGCCGCGCGTTTTCACGGCTTGCCTGAATTTTTGCGCCGCCACCGGCAGCGCTTCCACCAGCTGAGCGGTCTCGTCGCTCAGGGAATAGGCGGTCGAGCCTATGGCGCTCAAAATGCCCAGCAGCAGCAGCGCCGCGCCCAGCCAGCGCGGCACCCGTTTGAGCGCCATCCAATTGACCAGCGGCGAAAGCGCGTAACTGAAAAGAATGCTGAGCATCACCGGAATGAAGACAGCCTTGGCCCAGTGAAGCACAAACAAACTGGCCAGTATGGCCAGCACCCCAAGCGACACACTACGAATGTCCACCGGCATGTGCAGCAGCACCCGCTCGGGCTCGATCAGAGCCACCTCAGATGCTGGGTCCAGCGGCGCTACGGTATGGTGTTCTTCAGTCATTGGCTTTCCTCGTCAAGCGCCTCGCGCAGCACACAGGCGATGCGACGGGACCTCTCCCGCCTGCACCCGGCTGCTCCGCTATTCAACGCCAGGCGCGAGTCAATCGGCGTAGGACAGCATCACAGGAAGGGGCCGGCAGCCGCGCCATCAAGCCCCCATGGCTTCGCGCACCGCGCTGAGCTGGCGGCGCGAAACCGCCAGCAACTCGTCGATGCCGTTGAGCCGCACGGCCCAGCCCTCGCCCTCCTCGGGGTCGAAATGCTTTTCCAGCGCCCGCACGGCGCGCCGCGCAATCAGGGCATTGCGGTGTATGCGCATGAACAGCCCGGCATGGCGCTCTTCCAGCTCGCTCAGCGAGCCGTCCAGAATGTAGCTGCGGCTGGCGGTGCGCACGGTGATGTACTTGAGCTCGGCCTTGAGGTAGAGCACCTCGGCCAGCGGCACCCGCTCGGTTCTGCCTCTATCCTGTATCAACAGCGTTTCTGAAGGAAATTTGGCCTGTAGCGCCCGTCCAGCATGCGCCAGCCGCTCCACTTTTTGTAGCGCTTGCTGCAACCGCTCCAAGCGTACCGGTTTGGTCAGGTAGTCCATCGCCTCGACCTCAAAGGCCTGCAGGGCGTGCTCGGAATGGGCCGTGACAAACACCACGGCAGGCGGCTGTGGCAGGCGGGCCAGGGTCTGGGCCAGCGCCATGCCGTCCATTCCCGGCATGCGGATGTCCAGCAACACCACATCAAAGCTGTCGCGCTGAATAGCGCTCATGGCTTGCACCGCATCCGCCGCTTCGGCCGCCACCAGCGCCGTCGGCGCCACACAGTCGCCCAGCAGGGTGCGCAGGCGCGAGCGCGCCAGCGCCTCGTCATCCACCACCAGTACCTTGAGTTGTTTCATGCGGGAATCTCCAGCCTGATCTGAAATATGCCATCCTTGTACACGGCACGGAACTGCGCCTGCACATCATGCAGCAACATCAGGCGCTCACGCACATTGGCCAGCGCCAGCCCGTGGCCGCGCTCCCCCACGCCGGCGGGCGTGGTGTTGCTGACCTTGATCACCACGCTGCTGCCGCGCCTGAGGGTGGAGATTTTGAGCTGCGCGCCGCTGGCGCTGGGCTCCACGCCATGCCTGACGGCATTTTCCACCAGCGGCTGCAGCAGCAAGGGCGGCAGCCTGGCCAAGCCTGCATGGGGGTCCAGGCTCCACTGCACGCGCAGGCGCTCGCCAAAACGAATTTTCTCGATCGCCAGGTAACGCTGGGCCAGGACGATTTCCTGCTCCAGCGTGACCGACTCGGCCGGATCGGCCAGCGCATGCCGAAACAGCTCGCTCAGGTCTTCCAGCACCGTCTCGGCCTTGGCCGGTTCGGCGCGCACCAGAGCAATAGCGCTGTTGAGCGTGTTAAACAAAAAGTGCGGCCGGATGCGCGACTGCAGCTCGGCCAGACGCGCGGCCGTGGCCGCCGGGGTGCGGGCCTTGGCGCGCCAGAACAGGCCCGCCAGCACCATGGCCGACAGCAAGGCGCCGGCAGCCGCGCTGGCCCACCAGGACGCCGGCTGCAGCAGCCCCATCAGCGCCAGCAAGCCGCAGCCATAGGCACCAGCGGCGGCCCCCAGCAGCGTGCCGGCCAGCCACTGGCCCCAGGGCGCCAGCTGCATCAGGCGCTTTTTGCAGGCACAAACGACGATCAGCCAGGCCAGCGTGGCGGGCAGCGCGCCGCCGGTCAGCAGCGAAAACCACAGCAGCCAGTCCAGCACCCCGTTCGCGCCGAACATGGCCCCCACGCCCACCACCGCCTCGACAAACAGCACGGCGCGCAGCACCACGCCGACGTGACAGGCGTCAAACATGGCGGAACGGGACGAGGGACTGGCCGCCTCGCCGATGTCCACCGGAATGCTCAGCCCCCCATGCAGCGTGGACTCTTCAAAGTTCGGTGGGTAGTCGGGCAGCGTCATCGTTTCCAGGGACCTCGCAGGCATTTTTTCGATTGGGGGGTTGGCACAGAGGCCCTGATTCTCAGGGCGCCCTAGCGCGCAGATAAAATCACCAGCCAGAGTATTGCACCGGTTGCGGCTTTTCAGCCATGGATTGGCCCACAATCCCAAACGTGCCCGGTCACACAGCATTTGCCCCTGGCGCAGCCGGCCCACAAGCCCGGCCCGCCACCTCCCAAAGAAAGCCCGACGTGAATCAACTCGACAAAAAATCCGAAGCCTGGTCTGCCCTGTTCTCCGAGCCCATGAGCGACCTGGTCAAACGCTACACCTCCAGCGTGTTTTTCGACAAGCGCCTGTGGCAGGCCGACATTGCCGGTTCACTGGCCCATGCCGACATGCTGGCGGCGCAAAACATCATTGCCGCCACCGACCACGCCGCCATCCAGAACGGCATGGCGCAAATCACCAGTGAAATCGAATCCGGCGCCTTTGAATGGAAGCTCGATCTCGAAGACGTGCACCTGAACATCGAGGCGCGCCTGACTCAGCTGGTGGGCGATGCCGGCAAGCGCCTGCACACCGGCCGCAGCCGTAACGACCAGGTCGCCACCGACGTGCGCCTGTGGCTGCGCGGCGAGATCGACCTGATAGGCGGCCTGCTGACCGATTTGCAAAGAGCGCTGGTCGACATCGCCGAAAAAAATGTCGAGGTGATACTGCCCGGCTTTACCCATCTGCAAGTGGCGCAGCCGGTGAGCTTTGGCCACCACATGCTGGCCTATGTGGAAATGTTTGCCCGCGACGCCGAGCGCATGGCCGACGTGCGCAAGCGCGTCAACCGCCTGCCGCTGGGCGCGGCCGCGCTGGCCGGCACCAGCTACCCGCTGGACCGCGAGCGCGTGGCCAAAACCCTGGGCATGGATGGCGTCTGCCAGAACAGCATAGACGCCGTCAGCGACCGCGATTTTGCGATTGAATTCACCGCCGCCGCCAGCCTGTGCATGGTGCACATCAGCCGTTTCAGCGAAGAACTGATTCTGTGGATGAGCCAGACCTTCGGCTTCATCCACATTGCCGACCGCTTCACCACCGGCAGCTCTATCATGCCGCAGAAGAAAAACCCCGACGTGCCCGAGCTGGCACGCGGCAAGACCGGCCGCGTGGTCGGCCACCTGATGGGCCTGATCACCTTGATGAAGGGCCAGCCGCTGGCCTACAACAAGGACAACCAGGAAGACAAGGAGCCGCTGTTTGACACCGTCGATACGCTGAAGGACACGCTACGCATCTTTGCCGAGATGGTGGGCGGCATCACCGTGCAGCCCGAGGCCATGGAGCGCGCCGCCCTCAAGGGCTACGCCACCGCCACCGACCTGGCCGACTATCTGGTGAAAAAAGGTCTGCCTTTCCGTGATGCGCACGAAACCGTGGCCCATGCCGTCAAGGCCGCCATCTCGCATGCGGTCGATCTGTCCGAGCTGCCGCTGGCGGTGCTGCAGCAGTTCAACCCCAAGATCGAAAAAGACGTCTACGACGTGCTCAGCCTGCGCGGCTCGCTCAATGCGCGCAACATCCTGGGCGGCACCGCACCGGCCCAGGTGCGGCTGCAGATTGCGCGCCACCGCGCCCGCTTTCAAAGCGCCTGACGGGAAGCGATGGTGCGCCGCAGCGTCCTGCCCCAGCCCACGCCGCTGACACGCCAGGCTTCAGCGGCCCGCTGGCCCGCAGCAGCGCTTGCGGCGATGATGTCCTTGGCGCTGGCCACGGCCCGGGCGCAAGACGCCTTGCGGCCGGTACCGGCACCAGCCATCCCCGCCGCTGCACCAACGCCGCCAGCGCCTTCTCCCGCGCACATCCGCTGGAAAACCAGCCTGAGCGCCTTTGCCAAGGCCGATCAGGAGCATCCTCCCGCAACCCAGGGCGTGCTCTTCGTCGGAAGTTCATCGATTCGCATGTGGCCCCAACTGGCGCAGGACTTCCGGCAGCTACCGGTGCTGCTCAACCGCGGCTTTGGCGGCTCTACGCTCGCCGACTGCAGCGCGCTGCTGCACCAGTTGGTGATTCCCTACCGCCCGCGCCAGATCGTGGTTTACGCCGGCGACAACGATCTGATGGAAGGCCAGCGGCCAAGCGCCGTGCTGGGTAGTTTTGTCTCGCTGGTGCAGGGCATTCGCGCCGAATTGCCGGACAGCCACATCGCGTTCATCTCGATCAAGCCGAGCCCGTCGCGCGCAGCGCTGCTGCCCCAAATCAAAACCACCAATGATCTGATCGAACGCTATACGCAGACCATGAAGGATGTGCGCTACATCGACGTTTACAGCCCCATGCTGGACGCACAAGGCCAGCCCAGGCCCGAGCTGTTCCTGCCGGACCGGCTGCACCTCAATGCGGCGGGCTACCAGCTGTGGCGGTCTGTGCTTGCCCCTTACCTGGTGACGCCCCAGGTGCCGGTACCGGCACCTGCGCCGCCAGCGGCGGGCTGACGCCAGCGCCCTTGAGAACGGCTGCCGCCGCTGGAAACATAGGCCCGCAAGGCCCGTCCATCAGGCGTTGGGGGCGGTCCAGGCGTAGCGAGACTCTGGCCACCCCATAGAGCGAGGCGAAACAACCCAGCAGCAGCGCCGCATCCGTCCACCAGGCATGGGCATAGGGGTTGGCGCCCCAGATCGCCAGCACCAGCAACACAATCATCAGGTGCGCGCAGAACACCGGCAGCGACGCCGCGCCCAGGGTTTCCAGCCAGCGCACACGCCTCACACGCGCCTTGAGCCAGGGACCGAAATGAATGACCACAGCCACCAGCGCCAACAGGTCGAGCAGGCGAAGCGGCCCCAACAACCACTTGTCAAAAAGCAGGTTCAACCCGACATTGCCGCCGAAAGCCGCCTGCCCGCCTTCACCATGGTGTCGCCAGATGAAGCCCACCAGCGCGACCAGCACCGCGAGCACCGTGACCCAGCGCGCAAACGCCAGCGGCCGGGCTCCCTCGGCCGATCGGCCGGCCCCCATCCACAAGCCCAGCACCCACAACAGCTGCCAGGAAAAGGTTGCGAAGGAGCCGGTTTCCTGAAACGGCACGCTCAAACCGGTCACGGCCACCGTGGCCTGATAGACCCACAGCCCCAGGCCTAACTGTGCCAGTCCCCACGCCAGCACACTCCCCGCCACGATCCAGAACCAGCCGTGCCGCAGCGCATGCGCCAGCACCCAGGGACTGACCAGCATGAAGAGGATGTACATCGGCAAGATGTCCAGCAGCGGCGGCGTATAAATCAGCATCAAGCCGGTGAGCAGCGCCGTCGCGGGGTGCGCCAGGTAAAACGACATCAGGTCCTTGACCGCGGGCTGGTCAATGCGCAGGCCGACGGCGGCAATGACGGTGAACAGAAAAAACAGCGTCGCCGCGTGGCAGGCATACACCTTCAAGGCCCGACGCCAAAACGCACCGCGCATGGCATCTATCCCTTTTTTCCGCGCCATGCGGGCATACACCATGCCGGCCATATAGGCCGAGAGCAGCACAAAGCCCTCGGCGGCAGAGACAAACCCAAAGGGCTGCCCCAGCGGCGAACTCAGGCGTGTGGGCAGATGGGTGAGGGTCATCAGGACCAGCATCAGCCCCCGAAGTGCGTCTAGCTCCCAGCGTCGGGTCATGTCTGTGTTTGGAGAGAAGTCCGTGGCGGCGCGAGTGATGCGGGGAATGGGCCGCCGCTGGCCGCGCAGGGCAAAGCTGCTATTGTACGAAGCGCCCCAAACCAGCGGCGCCAATCCGGGCAGCGGCGGGAGGTGACTGCGGATTGCGCGGTTGGCAGCGTAGACCCGAGCCATCAGCGAGAATATTAAGCCCCGCCTAAGCTGTACGGGTCACACTGTGTGACTTCAAGGAACCCCCATGCGATTGCTGCTGGTTGAAGACGACACCATGATCGGCGAGGCCGTGCTGCAGGTGCTGCGCGACCAGCACTATGCGGTCGACTGGGTGCGCGATGGCAGCATGGCCGACCAGGCGCTGCGCACCGAGCAGTACGACCTGGTGCTGCTCGACCTGGGCTTGCCCAAACGCGACGGCCTGGAAGTTTTGCGCGCGCTGCGGGCCAGGCGCAACCCGGTGCCGGTGCTGATCGCCACCGCCCGCGACGGCGTGGCCGACCGCATTGCCGGCCTGGATGCCGGCGCCGATGATTACGTCATCAAGCCCTATGACATCGACGAGCTGCTGGCCCGCCTGCGCGCCCTGCTGCGCCGCAGCGCCGGCCGGGGTGAGCCGGTGTTCGAGCACAAGGGCGTGAGCCTGAACCCCGCCACCCGCGAGGCCACGGTGCAGGGCCAGCCGGTGACCCTGTCGGCGCGCGAATGGGCGGTGCTGGAGCCCTTGCTGGCTCGCCCGGGCGCGGTGCTGTCACGCGCCCAGCTGGAGGAAAAACTCTACAGCTGGAAAGACGACGTCAGCAGCAACGCGGTAGAGGTCTATATCCACGGCGTGCGCAAAAAGCTCGGCAGCGATCTCATACAGACCGTGCGCGGCCTGGGCTATGTGGTGCCCAAGGAATGACACGACCCACAGGCCCAGACGCCAGCACCGCCCCGGAGCCCACGCCAGCCAGGGCCGCGGAACCGGCTTCGCCGGGCCGCAGGCGCAGCGCCCCCCCGGGGGGCAGCGCAATACGCGAAGCGACAAGCGTGGGGGCTCACTCATTACGGCGGCGCCTGCTCTGGTTTGTGCTGGTCGCCATCTTGCTGGCCACCGTGCTGCAGGCCGTCACGGCTTATCGCGGCGCACTGAAGCAGGCCGACGCCATGTTTGACGACCATTTGCAGCAAATGGCCCGCTCATTGCGCGGCGGCGTTCCGCTGGGCCTGCCGCAGGTGGACGAAGACGACACCGGTTTCGATTTGTATGTGCAAATCTGGGGTCAGGACGGCACGCAGATTTTCCGCTCCACCCACTCGGCCCTGCCGCCGCGCGCCGTACTGGGCTTTTCCGATGTGGAAGCCAATGGCAACCGCTACCGAGTCTACTCGCTGCAAACGCCGGTGCAAACCGTGCAGATCGCGCAAAACCTGAGCGCCCGCACGGCCCGCGCACGAACCCTGGCCCTGCGCGCCGTGCTGCCTTTTGCCCTGCTCACGCCGCTGCTGATGCTGGCGGTCTGGTGGATCATCAACCGCTCGCTGGCGCCCATAGAGCGGGCGCGCCGCGAGCTGGCCAGGCGCGCCGCCGACGACTTTTCCCCGCTGGCAGATAGCGGCCTGCCCGACGAAGTTCGCCCCCTGGTCGATGAGCTGAACCTGCTGTTTGGCCGGGTGCGCAGCGCCTTCGATGCGCAGAAAAATTTCGTCGCCGACGCCGCGCATGAATTGCGCTCACCGCTGACGGCGCTGAAACTACAGGCGCAGGCCTTGCGCCGCACCGAGACCGACCCCGCCGCCCATGAGGCCGGCGTGGCACGCCTGAACCAGGGGTTGGACCGGACCATACGCCTGGTCGAGCAGTTGCTGCTGCTGGCGCGCGAGGAAGCCGGCACTGGGCAAACCGCCAGCGCCGCCGAAAGCGTCGATTTGCAAGCCGTGGTGAAACTGGCCGTGGCCGATGTGCTGCCGCAGGCCGGCCACAAGAACATCGATTTGGGTCTGGCAGCCAAGCAGCCCATGGCTGAAGCCATCACCGTCAGCGGCCAGGGCGAAGCCTTGCGCATTTTGCTGCGCAACCTGCTGGACAACGCCGTCAAGTACACCCCCGCCGGGGGTCAGGTCGATGTCTCCCTGCAACGCCAGGATGGACAGGCGGTGCTGACGGTGGAAGACAGCGGCCCCGGCATTGCCGACGCAGACAGGCCGCGCGTGTTTGACCGTTTTTTCCGTGCCGCTGAGTCGCTTGAGGCCGGCAGCGGACTGGGCCTGGCGATTGTCAAAGTCATCGCCGACCGGCACGGCGCAACGCTGGCGCTGGCTCGCTCGGAATCGCTGGGCGGGCTGAGGGTTGACGTTCGTTTCCCGGTTGCAGCCGCCGTTTAAGCCAGGCCTAAGGCTGCGTCCTCACAGTTATGGGTATCGGCACCAGGGGGTGCCACCAACAACTGAAGGAAGCATCCCATGAAATCCGTCGCACTGAACAATACCCGCCTGGTCGTTGCACTGCTGGCCGCAGGTGCCATTGGCGGTGCCGGAGTCGGCGCCTTCAACGCCGCGCACACCTCGGCCATGGCCGCATTGCTGCCGGCCACCGTGGCCAGCGCTCCGGCCACGCCCATGGCCCTGCCCGACTTCTCGCAGATCACCGAACGCTATGGCCCGGCCGTGGTCAACATCAGCGTGACCGGTACCACCAAGGTCTCCAACGACTCGTCACAAGCGCAAGGCGATGACGACGATGGCATGCCCAGCGACCCCTTCTTCGAGTTTTTCCGTCGCTTCCAGCAAGGCCAGGGTGGACCGGGCGCCGGACGTGGTGGCCAGCAGGAAATGCCCACCCGTGGCCAAGGCTCTGGCTTTATCGTCAGCGCCGACGGCATCATCCTGACCAACGCCCACGTGGTGAAGGGTGCCAAGGAGGTCACGGTCAAGCTGACCGATCGCCGCGAGTTCCGTGCCAAGGTGCTGGGCGCCGACCCCAAGACCGATGTGGCGGTGATCAAGATTGATGCCAAAAACCTGCCGGTCGCCACTCTGGGCAAGACCAGCGAGCTCAAGGTCGGCGAATGGGTGCTGGCCATAGGGTCGCCCTTCGGTTTTGAAAACACCGTCACCGCCGGCGTGGTCAGCGCCAAGGGCCGCTCCCTGCCCGATGACAGCGCCGTGCCCTTCATACAGACCGACGTCGCCATCAACCCCGGCAACTCGGGTGGCCCGCTGTTCAACACACGCGGTGAGGTGGTGGGCATCAACTCGCAGATCTACACCCGCAGCGGCGGCTACCAGGGCGTGTCCTTTGCCATTCCCATCGACGTGGCCAACAAGATCAAAAACCAGATCGTGGCCACCGGCAAGGTCGAGCATGCCCGGCTGGGCGTGGCCGTGCAGGAGGTCAACCAGACCTTTGCCGACTCCTTCAAGCTCGACAAGCCCGAAGGCGCACTGGTCTCGACCGTTGAAAAAGGCAGCCCGGCCGAGAAGGCCGGCTTGCAGTCCGGTGACGTGATCCGCAAGGTCAATGGCCAGGCCATCGTGTCTTCGGGCGACCTGCCGGCCATCATCGGCCTGGCCTCCCCCGGCGACAGCGTCAAGCTGGAGATCTGGCGCCAGGGTTCGGCCAAGGAGCTGACGGCGCAACTGGCCAATGCCAGCGACAAAGCGGTGGCGGTGGCAGGCAAGAGTGATGCCGCCAGCCAGGGCAAGCTGGGCCTGGCCCTGCGGCCGCTGCAGCCCGATGAGAAACAGGAAGCCGGCCTGGATGCTGGCCTGCTGGTGCAGCAAGCCAGCGGCCCGGCGGCACTGGCCGGCGTGCAGTCCGGCGACGTGCTGATTTCCATCAACGGCGTTGCGGTGAAAAACGTCGAGCAGGTACGCGCCATGGTGGCCAAGTCTGACAAGTCGGTGGCGCTGCTGATTCAGCGCGGCGACACCAAGATTTTCGTACCGGTCAATCTCGGCTGACGCAGCCGGTTGCGCCAGGACAAGGCGGGCCCAGGCCCGCCTTTTTCATGCGCTTTTCCCGCGCCTGGCCAGGCTTGCCCCCAGGAAAAATCGGCTACGCTTGCCCCTCCAACGAGGAGTAAACGTGGTCCGAGTCATTTCAAAAATAGCCGCAGTCCTGCTGGCCGCAAGCGTGCTGCAGGCGCAGGCCCTGCAAATCATCAGCGTCTCGCCGCAAGGCGAAGTGGCCCAGATCCGCCAAGTGGTGGTCAAGTTCGACAACAGCGCCGTCAACTTTGGTGACCCGAAAGCGCCCGCGCCCATGTCGCTCAGCTGCAGCGATGCCCAAGCCACCAAGGGCAACTCCCGCTGGATCAGCGATCGCGAATGGGCCTTCGAGTTTGACACCGACCTGCCGCCCGGCGTGAGCTGCTCGCTGCAAGCAAAACCAGGCATAAAATCGCCCTCTGGCGCCCTGCTGACGGGCGCTAGCAGCTATAAATTTAATAGTGGCGGCCCCTTTATCAAAACCCTGCGTCCCAACACCTACCAGCGCATCGATGAAGAGCAGTACTTCGTGCTGCTGCTCAATGGCCCGGCCACGCTGCAAAGCATCAAGGACAAGGTCTGGTGTTCGCTCGAAGACCTGGGCGAGCGCGTCCCGGTCAAGCTGATTGAAGGCCAGGAACGCGAGGCGCTACTCAAGTCGCTAAACGCTGACAAACTCGCGGCCAAAGACCCGCTGCGCTACGTCACCCTGGCCTGCAACCGCCGCCTGACGCCGGCCAGCAAGATGCAACTGGTCTACGGCAAAGGCGTGAGCACGCCCAGCGGCGTGCCCAACAGCGTGGAGAAACGCTTCAACTTCCAGGTCCGCGAGCCCTTCACGGCCAGCTTCAACTGCGAGCGCGAAAACGCCCAGGCCGCCTGCCTGCCGATTCGCCCCATGAGCCTGAACTTCAATGCGCCGGTGCCGCGCAAACTGGCCGAGGCGATTCGACTGAAGTCCGCCAAAGACACGCTCAAGCCGGTGTTTGACAACGACAGTGATGACGCTGACGCCGTCGTCAGCTCGCTCTCCTTCAAGCCGCTGTTTGCCGAGCAAACCCCCTACACCCTGGAGCTGCCCAAGGACTTCAAGGACGCCGCTGGCCGCAGCCTGCGCAATGCCGACAGCTTTCCGTTAAAGGTGGCGACCGGCGCCATGCCGCCACTGGCCAAGTTCGCGGCCTCGCCCTTTGGCATCGTCGAGCGCTTCGCCGAGCCCGGCAGCAAAGCCGGCGACCCGGCCCTGCTGCCCGTCACGCTGCGCAATGTGGAAACCGAGCTGAAAGTCCAGGGACTGGCGGCTGGCCAGGTCAGCGCGCTGCAAGCCAGAAGCGATGCCGACATCATTGCCTGGTTCCGCAAGGTGCAGCGTTACGACAACTACGAAATTTCGCGCAAAGAGGCAGCGGCCGATGTCAAAGGCCCCCTGCCCCGAGCGCTGCAAGCACAGGACAAGAACGACGTGCAGACACGCATGGTCTCGCTGCTGAACGGCCAGGCCGGCGTCAAGACGCTGGACCTGCCCAAGCCCGTGGGCGGCGACCCGCGCCCCTTTGAAGTGGTCGGCATTCCGCTGGCGCCCGGTTTTCATGTGGTCGAGATCGCCTCGAAAAAACTCGGCACCTCCTTGCTCGACGAGCGCCACGGCGCTGGCCGGACCATGTATGTGCGCACGTCCGCGCTGGTCACCAACCTGGGCGTGCATTTCAAACTGGGCCGTGAAAATGCGCTGGCCTGGGTCACCACGCTGGACAAGGGCGCGCCGGTGGCCGGCGCCACGGTGCGCATTTCCAGTTGCAGCGGCGAAGAATTGGCCAAGGCCACCACCAACGCCCAGGGCATCGCCAATTTCAGCGGCCTGTCATCGCAGCCGCCCCGCTGCAGCCGCGACGATTACCAGCAGGCCTACTTTGTCAGCGCACGCAGCACTGCCGCCGGAGTCGAAGACCTGGCCTTCACCTGGAGCGACTGGCACAAGGGCATAGAGTCCTGGCGCTTCAATGTGCCGACCAGTCAGGAGCCGCAAGCCAACGAACGGGCCCATACGATTTTTGACCGCACCTTGCTCCGGGCGGGCGAAACGGTCAGCATGAAGCATCTGCTGCGCAGTGAAACCAGCCGCGGCTTTGGCCTCGCCGCCAGTACCCCCGGCACCCTGGTGATCACCCATGTGGGCAGCGGCCAGCAATACACCCAGCCCATCGTCTGGCGCAAAACCGCCTCTGGCGGACAAAGCGCCGAGAACACCTTCACCATTCCGCCCGCCGCGAAGCTGGGGGTGTACCAGGTGCAACTCGATGACAGCGACAAACGCAGCTTTACCGGTGGCCAGTTCCGGGTTGAAGAATTTCGCCTGCCGGTGCTGGAAGCCCGCATCACCCCCACAGACAAAAAAGCGCTGATCAAGGTGACGTCCGTGCCCACGGATGTACAGATCAACTACGTGGCCGGCGGCGGCGCGGTAAATCTGCCGGTACGCGTGTCGGCGCTGGTGCGCGGCAAATATCTGAGCTACAGCGATTACGAAGACTTCAATTTCTCGCCGCCCCGCGCCAAGCGCGGTGAAAGCAGCGAAGGCGAAGAAGAAAGCGCAGCCTCGCAAGACCAGCGCGTGATTGCCGACAAGCTGCCGCTGACACTGGACCGCAATGGTGCGGGCAAGCTCAGCATCAACGACGTGCCTGCGGCCAAGCAGCCCCAGGAGCTGCTGCTGGAAGCGACTTATGCCGACCCGAATGGCGAAGTGCAAACGATTCGCAGCGTCTCCACCTTGTGGCCGGCTGGAGTGGTCGCCGGCATCAAGACCGAGGGCTGGGTCTCGGCCAGCCAGAAAATCAAGTTCCAGGCGCTGGCGCTGGATTTGAGCGGCAAACCCGCGGCCAATGTCACGCTGGACGTCAAGGCCGTGGCCCGCATAGTCACCACCAGCCGCAAGCGCATGGTGGGCGGCTTTTACACCTACGACAACAAGACCGAAACCAAAGACCTTGGCAGCGTTTGCAGCGGCAAGAGCGATGCGCGCGGCCTGCTGCTGTGCGAGTCCACGCTCGGTGAGCCCGGCGAAGTCGAGCTGATCGTCACCGCCAAGGACAAGGACGGCAACAGCATTCAGGCCGCCAGCTCGGTCTATGTCACCAAACAGGGCGAGCTCTGGTTTGGCGGCGAAAACCACGACCGCATGGACGTGCTGCCGGAAAAGAAAAGCTACCAGCCCGGCGAGACCGCCAAATTCCAGGTACGCATGCCCTTCCGTTTTGCCACCGCTCTGGTGGCGATAGAACGCGAAGGCATTATTGAAACCCAGGTGGTGCAGCTCAACGGCCAGGACCCCACCATCAAGCTGGAGATCAAGGACGGCTGGGGGCCCAATGTGTATGTCAGCGTGCTGGCCTTGCGCGGCCGCCTGCGCGAAGTGCCCTGGTACAGCTTTTTCACCTGGGGCTTTAAGGCGCCGCGCGAGTGGTGGACCTCCTTCTGGTACGAAGGCCGCGAGTATGTGGCGCCCACCACGCTGGTCGATTTAAGCAAGCCCGCCTTCCGCTTTGGCCTGGCGGAAATCCGCGTCGGTACCAAGGCACATCAGCTGGATGTGAGCGTCAAGGCCGACAAGGAAAGCTACCCGGTGCGCGGCAAGGCCCAGGTCACCATCACCGTCAAACTGCCCAACGGCCAACCCGCGGCCAACGCCGAAGTGGCGCTGGCTGCCGTCGATCAGGCGCTGCTGGAGCTGATGCCCAACGACAGCTGGAACCTGCTGGATGCCATGTTGCAGCGCCGCGCCTGGGGCGTGGAAACCTCGACCGCACAAATGGAAATCATTGGCCGCCGGCACTACGGGCGCAAGGCCGTGCCGGCCGGCGGTGGCGGCGGGCGCAGCAACACACGCGAGTTGCTGGACACCCTGCTGCTGTGGAATCCCAAGGTCATGCTGGATGCCAAGGGCCAGGCCCAGGTGACCGTGCCGCTGAATGATGCCTTGACCACCTTCAAGATCGTGGCGGTGGCAGATAGCGGCACCAGCCTCTTCGGCACCGGCCAAACGTCCATCAAGGCGACGCAGGACTTGCAAATCATCAGCGGCCTACCGCCGCTGGTGCGCGAAGACGACCAGTTCCGCGCCCAGATCACCTTGCGCAACACCACTAAGGCGGCGATGAAGGTCGAGGTCAGCCCGCGCGCCACCCTGCTCGATTTGAAACCACAAACCGTGGACATTCCCGCCGGCGAAGCACGTGAGGTGGCCTGGATGGTTACCGCACCGGCGCAACTGGCGCTGACCCGTGCCGAAGCCATCCTCTGGGAGATCGAAGCCAAGGACACGCTGACCGGCGCACGCGACGGCCTCAAGGCGCGCCAGCGCATCATCCCCGCCGTGCCGCTGACGGTGCAACAGGCGACGCTGGTGCAGGTTGATGGCTCCTTCACCCTCGACGTGAACCCACCGGCCGATGCCCTACCCGGCCGCGGCGGCCTGAAGATGTCGCTGCAACCCAAACTGGCCGAAGGCATGGACGGCGTGCGCGACTGGTGGGCCAACTACCCGTTTGCCTGCCTGGAGCAAAAAACCAGCAAGTCTGTCGGCCTGCGCGACGGCAAGCTCTGGCAAAGCGTCATCAGCCAGATCCCGACTTACCTGGACAGCGACGGCCTGGCCAACTACTTCCCGCCGCGTGATGGCGAGGCTTCACGCGGCAGCGATGCACTGACGGCCTATTTGCTGGCCGCCACCCATGAAGCGGCCGGCATCAACCCGGCGTTTGCCCTGCCGGATGAGGTGCGCGCCCCCATGGAGCGCGGCCTGATCGCGTTTGTTGAAGGCCGCATCCAGCGCGAGTTCTGGAGCCCGCGCAAGGATCTGGACGTGCGTAAGCTGGCCGCCATCGAAGCCTTGTCGCGTTACGGCAAGGCCCAGGGCCGCATGGTTGGCAGCATCACGGTTGCGCCGAATCAGTGGCCTACCCATGCGGTGATCGACTGGCTGAACATCCTTAAACGGGTGGCCGATGTGCCCAAGCGCGAGGAGCGCATGGCCGAGGCCAACCAGGTCTTGCGCTCACGCCTGTCCTTCCAGGGCACCAAGCTGGTGTTCAGCACCGAAAAAGACGACTACTGGTGGTGGCTGATGGTCAACGGCGACGTCAACACCGCACGCCTGATGCTGGCGGTGATGGACGACCCGGCCTGGAAGGACGACATGGGCCGGCTGGCCAACGGCTTTATCGGCCGCCAGCAAAAAAGCGCCTGGCACACCACCACGGCCAACCTCTGGGGCGGCCTGGCGCTGGACAAGTTCTCGGCCAAGTTTGAAGCCACGCCGGTGGCTGGGGTGACCAAGGCCACACTCGCCGCTGCCTCGGCCAGCGTGGACTGGAGCAAGGTGGAGCGCATCAAGCCAACCGACGCAGCGGGCGCACCGAATCAGACGACCTTCTTCGGCGCGCCGGCCGCGCCAGGCAACCTGCGCAACAACAGCCTATTTTTGCCGTGGACCAGTTCAGGCAAGGAAACGCTGACGGTAACGCAACAGGGCACGGGCAAACCGTGGCTGACCTTGCAGTCGATTGCAGCGGTACAGCTGAAAGCGCCGTTCAATGCGGGCTATCAGATCAAGAAATCCATCACCCCGGTGGAGCAAGCCGTGAAAGGCATTTACACCCGCGGCGATGTGATCCGCGTCACCTTGGAAGTCAATGCCAGCGCCGACATGACCTGGGTCGCCATCACCGACCCGGTGCCCGGCGGCGCCACCATCCTGGGCAGCGGCCTGGGCCGCGATTCGGAAATCGCCACCAGCGGCGAGAAGAAATCGGGCGCAGGCTGGCCGGCGTTTGAAGAGCGCAGCTTCGAGGCTTTCCGCAGCTATTACGAGTACCTGCCCAAGGGCGTGGTGAAGATGGAGTACACCGTGCGTCTCAACAACGTCGGCGATTTTGCGCTGCCGCCAAGCCGGGTGGAAGCGCTCTACGCACCCGAGATGTTTGGCGAAGCGCCGAATGCGCGCATGAAGGTTGAGGCGGCGAAGTGAAGGCGGCCACACCATGAACACCAAGCTCATAGGCCGCATCGGCCAGGTGATCGCCGTCCTCGGCGTCGGCATGAGCATCTTCAGCGCCCAAGCCTATGGCGGGGCCATCAACTGCCGGGGCTGGAACCAGATCACCTGCTTTTTCCACGCTATCTTCTGGCTGTTCGGAAGCCAGGGGGTAGCGGCGCCGCTCCAGTGGATAGGCGTGAAGAACACGCAGGGCAAGGAAAGAGTCCTGACCCTCCTGGGCGCGACGATCAGCACGCTGGTGGTGATAGGTCTAGGCGCGACCTGGCTGTCTTTTAACCTCGCCATTCAACCCCCTGGCGCCTCATGACACTTCCAACAGAAACCAGCCCATGAAACCTGTTGCCTCCCCTGCTGCTTCAGCCCCGGTCCGCTGGTCCTCCACCGGCCTGGTCGTCGACGGCTCCACGCCCTGGTGCCAGCTGCTGGCCTTTGCGGATACGCTGCTGCGCGGTATCGGGCAAGTCATGCTGCAGAACAACAGCTATGCGGGTCTGATTTTTCTGGTCGGCATTTTTTACAACGCCACGCTTTTCGGCCTGGCGGTGCTGGTCGGAACCGCTGCCAGCAGCGCAACCGCCATGCTGCTGGGCGTTGAGCGCAGCCAGCTGCGCGCCGGCTTGTTCGGCTTCAATGGTGCGCTGGTGGGCATCGCCCTGCTCTACTTCCTGGAACCCAATGCCTTGAGCTGGATTTACGTGGTGTTTGCCGCGGCGGTCAGCACCGTGCTCATGGCGGCCCTGTTCAAACTTTTGTCCACCTGGAACATGCCGGTGCTCACCGCGCCCTTTGTCTTCACCACGCTGTGTTTTGTGCTGGCCTGCGCGCGCTTCGGGCGGCTGCAGTCGACGCAACTGCTGCCCACCGCCGGCCTGCCCAAGAACGCCAGTGTAGAGGGCGTGGTGAGCGCGGCCACCGTGGTGCAAGGGCTTTTCAACGGCGTGGCCCAGGTCTTCTTTCAGGGCAATGTGATCACCGGTGTCATCTTCACCCTGGCGTTGCTGGTCGCCTCGCGGCTGGCCTGCGCGACGGCGTTGCTGGGCTCGCTCACCGGGCTGCTGGTGGCCTGGCTCATGGGCGCCGCCGAACCGGCGATACGCTCGGGCGCCTTTGGTTTTAACTCCGTTCTCACCGCCCTGGCGCTGGGCAGCGTGTTTCTGGTGCTGGATGCGGCCTCGGCCGTTTACACCTTGCTCGCCACGGTGGCCACTGCTGTGCTATTTGCTGCCCTGTCGGCGGCACTGGAGCCGCTGGGCATGCCGGCGCTGACGCTGCCCTTTGTTCTGGTGGTGTGGGTTTTTGTCCTCGCCAGCCCCCTGTTCACGCGGCTACGGCTGGCCGTCAATCCATGATGATTCCCCTTACCCGCTTCACCAGCCCGCTCAAACGTGCCGGATTCGCTCTGCTTTTAATAGCTTCATGCGCCCGCCCTGCCTGGGCTACAGCCACTTTTGATGAGGTAAAACGCGAATTTCGCCCTTCCGACACCCTAATCCTTGATCGCAACGGCGAAGTGCTGCAGCGCCTGCGCACCGACGCCACCGTGCGGCGCGGCCAGTGGGTGGCGCTGGCCGACATCTCGCCGGCGCTGCGCACGGCGCTGGTGTTGAGCGAGGACAAGCGCTTTTACGAACACAGCGGCGTGGACTGGCGTGCCGTCTCCAGCGCGGCCTGGGCCAATTTGTGGAACACCAAAACCCGTGGTGCCTCAACCCTCAGCATGCAGTTGGCCGGCCTGCTGGACGAGGATTGGCGCGCCAGCAACAACGGCCGCAGCATCACGCAAAAATTCGGCCAGACCGTCTCGGCCCAGGTGCTGGAGCGGCGCTGGCGCAAGGACCAGATTTTGGAGGCTTATCTCAATCTGGTGCCGTTTCGCGGCGAGCTCGTCGGCATAGACGCGCTGAGCCGCACCTTGTTCGGCAAGGCCGCGCATGGGCTGGATGAACGCGAAGCCGCCGTGGCCGCTGCGCTGGTGCGCGCCCCCAATGCCAAGGTGGCGCAAGTCACGCAGCGCGCCTGCGGTGTGCTCAAAACCTTGCAGGCCCCAGCCAAGGCCGACTGCGACGGCCTGGACCTGTTTGCCAGCGCCGCCCTGCAACGCAAGGCCTTTGATGCCTCCGAAGGCGTGGCGCCGCACCTTGCGCGCCAGCTGGTTCGCGGCAGCGCGGTCATCAACAAGTCCACGCCGGCAACACTCGCCTCCACCCTAAGCGCCCCGCTGCAGCGCTTCGCCGTGCAAACCCTGAGCCAGCAGCTGCGCGAGTTGAGCGGCCGCCATGTCGAAGACGGCGCCATCGTGGTGCTGGACAACGCCACGGGCGAAGTGCTGGCCTGGGTCGGCTCCTCCGGCGATCTCAGCGCGGCCGCCGAGGTTGATGGTGTGCTGGCGCAGCGCCAGCCGGGCTCCACGCTCAAGCCTTTTTTGTATGCGCAGGCGATTGCCGAGCGCCGCATCACCGCCGGCTCGCTGCTGGAAGATTCCTCTTCGCAAATACAAACGGCGGGCGGACTCTACATTCCGCAAAACTACGACCGCCAGTTCAAGGGCCTGGTTTCAGCGCGCACGGCGCTGGGCGCGTCGTTCAATGTGCCCGCCGTGCGCACCTTGGTGATGGTCTCGCCCGATGCTTTTCACAAACAGCTCAAGGCGGCCGGTTTGCCCTTGAAGGAATCGGGCGACTACTACGGCTACAGCCTGGCGCTGGGCAGCGCCGAGGTCTCGCTGCTGGCGCTGACCAATAGCTACCGCACGCTGGCCAACGGCGGGCGTTACAGCGCCACCTCGCTCAGCCGAAACGCCAAACCCGTGTTCACACCGGCCATCGATGCCCGTGCGGCCTTCATCGTCACCGACATCATGGCCGACCCGCTGGCGCGCGCCCGCACCTTTGGCACCGACAGCATTCTGGCCACGCGCTTCTGGACGGCGGTCAAGACCGGCACCAGCAAGGACATGCGCGACAACTGGGCGGTCGGCTACTCGCAGCGCTACACCGTCGGCGTGTGGGTGGGCAACGCCAGCGGCGCGCCCATGTGGGATGTCAGCGGCACCAGCGGCGCCGCGCCCATCTGGGCCGCGCTGATGAATCACCTGCACCAGCGGGAGCCCAGCCGTGCGCCTGCGCCGCCTGCGGGGCTGGTGCAGCTGCGCACCGGCTTCGGCCATCAGCTCGAAGCCACGCGCATGGAGTGGTTTATTCAGGGCACAGAGCAAGCGCTTTTTGCTATCAATTCAGAAGCTGGTAGCGCATATCCAGAAAGCGCTACAGGCACAAAACGCTTAAAAAATGGCAACCAGGAAGGCCACCAGCCGGCGCGCATCACCGCGCCCGCCTCCGGCACCATCATCGCGCTGGACCCGGACATTCCACCGAATCGCCAGCGCCTGAACTTCAGCGCCCAGGGCAGCGGCCTGCGCTGGCTGATGGACGGCAAGGAGTTTGCGCGCGGCACGCAGGCGCAGTGGCTGCCCTGGCCGGGGCGGCATGTGGTGCAGCTGAGCGATGTTCACGGCAAGGTGCTTGACGAGATCCGCCTGGAAGTGCGCGGCGCCGGCCTGAAAGTGACGCAGGGCGCGGCACGCTGACCGCAGGCGCGGCACGCCGCACAATCGAAGCATGAACACACCCATCGACCTCATCACCTTGCGCGTGGTTGTCACCGCGGCCGACCTGGGCTCCATCAGCGCGGCCAGCGACCGCCTGCAACTGGCAGTGGCCGCCGCCAGCGTGCGCATCACGGCGCTGGAAGACTCCTTGGGCTTTCGCGTGTTTGAGCGTTCGCCGCGCGGCGTGCAGCTGACCCCGGCCGGCCACATGCTGGTGCAGCGCAGCCGCGAATTGCTGACCGGCGCGGATCGGCTGGCCATGGACCTGCACGACTACGGCCGCGGACTGCAAGGCCATGTGCGTGTGCAGGCCAACTCTTCCGCCTTGCTGGAGGTCTTGCCAGGCCTCTTGGAAACCTTTGCGCGCAGCCATCCGCTGATACGCATTGACCTGGAAGAACGCAGCAGCCCCGACATCCCGCTGGCGCTGCTCGAAGGCTGCGCCGACCTGGGCATCGTGGACCTGGCGCATGCGCCCCAGGGCATCACGCTGGCGGATTTTTTCAAGGACTCGCTGGTGCTGGTCACCCCCACCAAACACCGCTTGGCCAACGCCAAGCGAGTGGCGCTGAAAGACCTGCTGGACGAAGACTTCATCACGCTGGCGGACGGCACCGCCCTGTCCAACCGGTTGATGGCCTCGGCGGCGGAAGCCGGCAAACCCATACACATACGCATGCGCATGCGCAGCTTCGATGCCGTTTGCCGCATGGTGGCCGCCGGCCTGGGCGTGGGCATATTGCCGCTGGAGGCAGTGGCGCCGCAGCTGGCCTGCCTGCCGCTCAAGGCGATTGCCCTGAGCGACCCCTGGGCCAGGCGCACCCACCGCCTGGCCACGCGCAGCGGCGTGACGCCGTCGCCCGCGACGCGCACGCTGATGGCCGCGCTGACCACTTAGGCAAGCCTGGGCTTTCGCCAATCGCGAAAGCTGTCTTCAGCCGGCGTGCTTGCCGCAGCAGGGCTGCTTTTCTAGACTGGCCCTCACACACCAACAGGGCCGCCTATGGCCACGGAGAGACGATGAAAATCACACGCGTCAGCGCCACGCCGCTGAACCTGCCGGTATCGGTCAGCATTTCGGGCCGCACCAAAACCACCTCGCTATCGGTCTGCCTGGTCGACATAGAAACCGACACCGGCTTGACCGGCACCGGCATGACGGCCATCACCGAAGAGGAGGTGATAGGCAGCATCGTCAACGACATCGTCGCCCCGCATCTGATCGGGCTGGACCCGATGCGCCATGAGCAGCTCTGGGACAAGCTTTACTGGTTGCTCACGCCGCGCGGCCAGTCGGGCTATGCCAGCCATGCCATCGCGGCCCTGGACCTGGCCCTGTGGGATCTGAAGGGCAAGGCGCTGGGCCAGCCCTGCTGGCGCCTGCTGGGCGGCGCACGCAATCAGGTGCCGGTGTATGCAACCTTTGGCTTCGCCTTTTTCGACCGCGAAGAACTGGCCGAAGCCGCCAAGAGCTGGGTGGCGCGCGGCTTCAAGCGGCTGAAGATGACAGTCGGCCACCACGGCCTGCAGCGCCGCGACGAACCGCGGCCCCTGGACGAGTTGATCGCCGAAGACGTGCAGCGCATACGCGCCGTGCGCGAGGCCGTCGGACCCGAGGTGCAAATCTACATCGACGCCAACTGCAGCCTGGACTACTTCCACGCCCTGCAGCTGGCGCAGCGTGTCGAGCCCTATGGCATCAGTTTTTTTGAAGAGCCGGTGTCGCACAACGACATTCCCAACCTGGTGCAGTTGCGCAGCAAGACCTCGATTCCGCTGGCGGCCGGGCAGAACGAGGGCCTGGCCAGCCGTTTCCGCGACATGCTGGTCGCTGGCGCGGTGGACGTGGTTCAGCCCAATGCCTGCATCAGCGGCGGCTTCACGCAGAGCCAGCGCATCGCCGGCATGGCCTCGGCGTTCAATACCCGGTTTGCCAACGGTGGCGCCTGGCCGCACCACAACATGCATCTGCATGGCGGACTGGCCAACGGCTCGCTGGTGGAATACCACTCGGTCGCCGTTCAGTGCTGCAAGCTGGTGTTCGACGGCCTGCCCGAGCCTGAGGCCGGCGTGCTGACCCTGCCCGAAGCACCCGGCCTGGGCTTCACGCCCAACCGCGAACGCATCGCCGAACTGGCCTTGCGCCCGCTGTCGCGGGGTGCCGGCAAGGCTTGACGAGCCTTGCCGCCCCCTGACCTATAACGCCGCAGCCCCATCCATAAAAATAACCGGAGACAAGCATGAGCCACCCTATTTTCAAATTTGCCCGACGCAAGCTTCTATTGGCCAGTTTGGCCGCCCTCGCCACGCTGGCCGGCGGCGCTGCCCAGGCCCAGAGCTACCCCAACAAGCCGATACGCCTGCTGGTCGGCTACACCGCCGGCGGCGGCGTGGATGCGATGGCACGCATGCTGGCGCCGCGCCTGTCGACCCTGCTGGGCCAGCCCGTGGTGGTGGAGAACCGATCGGGCGCCTCCGGGCTGATTGCCGGCGACGCCACCGCCAGGGCCACGCCAGACGGCTACACCCTGATGCTGGCCGACAGCTCGATACTGATCGCGCAGTACCTGCAGCCACGCATGACCTTCGACCCGGTCAAGAGTTTCACGCCTGTGGCGAGTCTGTTCACGCTGCCGCTGGTCATCATCACCGGCAACAACTTTCCGGCCAAGACGCCCAAGGAATTTGTCGCGCTGCTCAAGGACAACCCGGGCAAATATTCGTATGCCACCTCCGGCGTGGGAACGGTGCACCACCTGGGCTTTGAAATGTTCAAGGGCCAGACCGGCGCCTTCGTGGTGCACATCCCCTATCGCGGCGCGGCGCAGATCGTGTCGGATGTGATGAGCCATCAAGTACCTATCGGCGTGGTCAGCGCCACCTCGGCGATTGCCCAGGCCAAAGCCGGCAAGCTGCGCGCGCTGGCCATCATGAGTCCGGTGAAACTGGCGGGCGCCGAAGACATCGCCCCGCTGGCCGACGCCCTGCCCGGCTTCGACGCGGCGCCCCGCCTCTTCCTGCTGACAGCCGCCGGCACGCCGGCCGCTGTGGTGGAGCGGCTCAGCGAAGCCAGTCGCAGCGTGATGGCCGCGCCCGACATGGTGCATGCTGCCGCCCTGCAAGGCGCCGTGCCGGCCTTTATCCCCGCTGCACAAATGGCCACCCACATGCCGCGCGAATCGGCCCAGTGGGGCAAGGTGGTGCGCGAGCAGAAGATCACCGCCGAGTGAGGAAATTTCCGGCAGGTCTCAAATTATTTCAAATCACAGCAGAGCAAACTCGTTAGGATGACGCCCTTAGGAGAGAAGCCCCCATGCCCGTGATTACCAATATTGAAGACCTGCGTGTTCTGGCGCAAAAACGCGTGCCGCGCATGTTTTACGACTACGCCGATTCCGGCTCGTGGACGGAAAGCACTTACCGCGCCAACGAGGCCGACTTCCAGACCATCAAGCTGCGCCAGCGCGTGGCCGTGAACATGGAGAACCGCAGCACGGCCAGCAAAATGGTCGGCATTGACGTGAAGATGCCGGTGGCCATCGCACCCGTTGGCCTGACGGGCATGCAGCATGCCGACGGCGAGATCAAGGCGGCGCGGGCGGCGGAGAAGTTCGGCATCCCTTTCATCCTCTCGACCATGAGCATCTGCTCCATCGAGGATATTGCCGCCAACACGCAGCGGCCCTTCTGGTTCCAGCTCTACATGATGCGCGACCGCGAGGCCATGGCGGCGATGATAGAACGCGCCCGCAAGGCCGGCTGCGACGCGTTGGTCTTGACGCTGGATCTGCAGGTGATCGGCCAGCGCCACAAGGACCTGAAGAACGGCCTGACCGCCCCGCCCCGCCCCACCCTGGCCAACATCATCAACCTCATGACCAAGCCGCGCTGGTGCTTAGGCATGGCCGGCACGCGGCGGCGCACCTTCGGCAACCTGGTCGGCCATGTCAAGGGCGTGAGTGACATGAATTCGCTAGCCTCCTGGACCAACGAGCAGTTCGACCCGCGCCTGTCCTGGGCGGACGTCGCCTGGGTCAAGGAAAAATGGGGCGGCAAGCTCATCCTCAAGGGCATCCAGGACGTGGAAGACGCACGCCTTGCGGTGCAAAGCGGTGCCGATGCCATCGTCGTGAGCAACCACGGCGGGCGCCAGCTCGATGGCGCGCAAAGCAGCATCAACGCGCTGCCAGCCATTGTCGAAGCGGTGGGCTCGCAGACCGAGGTGTGGATGGACGGCGGCATACGCTCGGGCCAGGATGTGCTCAAGGCCTGGGCGCTGGGCGCCAAGGGCACGCTGATTGGACGGGCCATGGTCTACGGCCTGGGCGCCATGGGCGAGGCCGGCGTGACCAAGGCGCTGCAGATCATCCACAAGGAGCTGGACATCACAATGGCATTTTGCGGCCACACGGATATCAACACGGTAGACAAAAGCATTCTGCTGCCCGGCACTTATTGAGCCTGAGCCAGGCCGGCCAGTTTCAACGCTGGCCAGCAGGCCTGGCGGGCACCGTCTGCAAATACGCATACAGCGCCTGGGCATCGACATCGTTGAGTTCACGCAGCGAGTCAAATGGCATCACCGTGATGGCGCTGCCATCGGGGCGCTTGCCGCTGCGCAGCATGGCGACGAACTGGCCGGCATCCTTGTAGCGCACCATGGCGCTGCCTTCGCCCGGCGTCAGGTTGGCCGCTGGCGCCCAGTCGGGCGGCGTGCCCGGAATCTTGCCGCCTGACAGGCCGGCGCCATGGCAGCCTATGCACATATTCGCCACATAGGCGCCGTGCGCCGCGTTCACCCCTTCTGCCACCGGCTGGGCTGGCGGCAGCGAGTGGTCTATCTTTTGCGCCGCGTCTTCAATGGCGCCCAAGCCATAAAGCAGTTTGACCGGCAGGGACAGTTGCAGCTGCGCCGGCCCACCCGTTGCGGCAGGCAGACTGCGCACATAGGCCACCAGCGCCGCCACGTCGGCATCGGTGAAGCGGTTGTAGTCTTCGCTGGGCATGATGAACAGGGGGCGGCCATCAGGCTTGACACCGTGGCGCAGCGTGCGCACCCAGTCTGCTGGCGTGTAAGCCGCCACCACATTGCCGGCACCCGGCGAGATATTGGGGCTGACCAGGCGCAAGCCCCGGCCATCGTTGATGAACTCGCGACCGGCGCCACCACTGCCGTGGCATTCGGCGCAGCCGCGCGTGTTGAACAGGTACTGGCCGCGTGCCAGGGCGGCGCCATCACCTGCGGCAACCGACACGGCCAGCGGCTGAACATTCACCTTGATCTGGCGCTGGCCCTTGCGCTCGGCCAGTTGGCTGCCCAGCACGACCGCCCCCGCCGCCAGCAGCGCCAGCGCGCCCAAGCTGCCACCCACCCATTTGATCCATCGCTTCATCACCCGGCTCCTTTTTGTCGATCGCCAAGGAAGGCTGTTGCGTGCTGGCCCGGCGCCGACTTTTGGACCAGGGAAGACTCTAGGAGCCGGAGCTGGCCTTGTCAATAAGGCCAGCCGGCGGGCGCGAAGATGGGTGTGTGTAAACGTTTACGCCGAAAGACACGATCAATAAAAAACCCAGGAGTGCTGAGCGGCCGGACAGCCTATCAATCGAGCGAGAGCTGGCGCTCGCGAATCAGTTTGTGCCAGAACTTCGTTTCATTTTGCACAAAGCGGGCCAGATGCGGACCATCAGAGGGCGTCACCTCTAGGCCGAACTCTTCCAGCCTGGCCTTGAGCTCGGGCACCACGATGGCTTTTTGCATTTCGGCCGACAGCCGCTCCACGATGTCCGCCGGCGTGCCCTTGGGCACATACAAACCTTGCCAGGCCACGGCCTCGAACTTGGACAAACCGGATTCCGCCAGCGTAGGTACATCGGGCAATGAGGCAATCCGTTTGGGCGACAGCACCGCCAGCGCGCGTACCTTGCCGGCGCGAATCTGGGCCAGGCCGCCGGCGGTATCGACCACCATCATGGGCAGTTGCCCACTGATCACATCCTGGATCGCCATGGCCGTGCCACGGTAGGGCACATGCACGATGAAGCTGCCGCTGCGCTCCTTGATCAGCTCCATGGCCAGATGGTGCGGGCTGCCGGCGCCGGGCGAGGCATAGCTATAGACGCCGGGCTTCTTCTTCACCTCGTCCAGCCATTGGCGGGCACTGGTGAAGGGGCTGTTCGGGTTGACCACCAGGATCAGCGGAAAGCCGGCCATGAAGCCCAGCGGCGTGAAATCGTCCGGGCTATAAGGCAGCTTCTTGTAGAGCGCGGTGTTCAGCACCATGGCGCCGTTGTCGCCGGTGACCAGGGTGTAGCCGTCGGCCGGCGACTTGGCCGCCACATCGGTGCCTATGATGCCGGCCGCGCCGGGGCGGTTGTCAATGACGATGGACTGACCGAGCTGCTTGCCCATTTGCACAGCAAGATTGCGCGCCAGAAAATCCTGCCCCCCGCCGGCCGGATAGGCAATCACCCAGCGCAGCGGCTTGTTCGGATAGGCTTTCTGGGCCAGAGCGGGCGAGCTGGCCAAAGTGATCGCGGCGGCGCTGCCCAAGGCGGCCTGTAGCACGGAACGGCGGGACAAGGAGGCTGAAAGGGTCACAAGAAATCTCCGGAAAAGTTGAGAGCCAAGAAACGGCTGGCACACCGCCAAGGGCCATGCCAGTTTTCCTCAGCCGATTGTGCCCTCGCCATCGGCAAGGTGAGCGGCAGGCGCGCAATTCTGAAGGTAGCCGGCTACTGTCCGACTCCTCCTGCAGCCGAAAGATTATGTGGGCCGCGGCGTGGATGAGGTCTATGTCGACTTCGGCACCGTGCCCGGCAGGCCGTTCCCGGCTGCCGCTGCGTCAGTTGCACACCCGCGCTATGCTTGACGTGTGAGCGCTCCTTCCCCATCAACACCCTCGAAAATCCGCCGCATCGCCCACCTCGACATGGACGCTTTTTTCGCGTCGGTCGAGTTGCTACGCTATCCGCAGCTCAAAGGCCTGCCGGTGGTTATAGGCGGCGGGCGGCGCAAGGTCGATGAAGCCCTGCTGGCCGACCCTGAGCGACAGCCGCGCTTCATCCCCATCGCCGAGTTTCCGCTGCTGAAAGACTACGTGGGCCGCGGCGTCATCACCACAGCCACCTATGCCGCGCGCCAGTTTGGCGTGGGCTCGGCCATGGGCATGATGAAGGCCGCCAAGCTGTGCCCGCAGGCCCTCGTGCTGCCGGTCGATTTTGAAGAGGTGCGCCGCTACTCGCGCCTCTTCAAATCCACCATCACCGAGATCGCGCCGCTGATGCAGGACCGCGGCGTGGACGAGGTCTACATCGACTTCACCGAGGTGCCCGGCGGCCAGCGTGAAGGCGGGCGCGTGCTGGCGCGGCTGATCCAGAAAAGCATTCTTGAAAAGACCGGCTTGACCTGTTCCATCGGCGTGGCGCCCAACAAGCTGCTGGCCAAGATGGCCAGCGAGTTCAACAAGCCCAATGGCATCTCAATCGTTCATGAGGCCGACCTGCAGACGAAAATCTGGCCGCTCAATGTGCGCAAGATCAACGGCATAGGCCCCAAGGCCGGCGAGAAACTGGCCAGGCTGCATGTGCACACCATTGGCGAGCTGGCCGCGCAAGACCCACAATGGCTGGTGGCCAACTTCGGCAAGGCCACCGGCGCCTGGATGCATGAAGTCGCCTGGGGCCGCGACGACAGCCCCGTGGTGACGGAAAGCGAACCCGTCAGTATGAGCCGCGAAACCACCTTCGAGCGCGACCTGCACGCGGTGCGCGACAAGGCGGCGCTGGGCGCCATCTTCACCGAGCTGTGCAGCAAGCTGGCCGAAGACCTGCAACGCAAGGGCTACGTCGCAAAAACCCTAGGCATCAAACTGCGTTATGACGATTTCAAGATTGCGACACGCGATCAGACGGAGCAGCACTACACGGCCGACGCTGCCAGCATCCGCAAAATCGCCGGCCAATGCCTCAAACGGGTGCCGCTGGCGCGGCCGCTGCGCCTGCTGGGCGTGCGCGCCAGCGCCCTGGCGAAACTTGGCAGCGCCGAAACTTTAGAGTCAAATACGGCTCTAGCCCGTACCAGTCGTGCGCAAACAGCTACTGATTCAGTAGCAAATAGCACACCATCGCTGTTCTGAGCGCCTTATTTTGCGGCCGGCACGCCGGTATCACGGCAAGCCGCTGGACGCCCTTAGCCCGCAACGTGGTGTGTCGCCTGCAGCCGGAAGCGCCCTAGGCGCAACGGCTCAGTCCAGCCCGTCGAAATCCGCGTCGTCCGGCCCGATGTGGGCGGGCGAGCGCCAGCCGGCGTCGCGCATGGAACGCGCCACCTGTTTTTCCACGCCCATCAGCACCGCGAACAGCGCCATGCGCACCGGAATGCCGTTGTCGGTCTGGCGGAAAATCGCCAGTCGGGGATCGTGGTTCAGGTCCACGCTCAGGTCGTTCGCACCCGGCCGGCCATCGCGCGGCAGCGGGTGCATCAGAATGGTGTCGGGCTTGCAGACCGCATCCACCAGCGCCTTGCGCACCTGGAACTCTGGCGTGTAGCCCTCGATCTCCTCGCCCGCAAAGCGTTCTTTCTGGATGCGGGTGGCATACACCACGTCCGCACCGCGCAGACCCTCTTGCAGCGACTGGGTCTGCTCGATCACATGGCCGTGGCGCGCCACCAGTTCCAGCAGATAAGCCGGCATCTCCAGCGAGGGCGGCGCGATCAGCGTGAACTTCAGGTTGCGGTAAAGCGCCAGCAGCCGGATCAGCGAATGCACGGTGCGGCCGTATTTCAGGTCACCGACGATGGCCACATGGGTGCCGTCGACCAGCTTGCCCATGCGCGAGAACTCGCGCTGTATGGTGTAGAGGTCGAGGATGGCCTGGCTAGGATGTTCGCCCGGGCCATCGCCGGCATTGATCACCGGGATGTTGGTGGCCCGCGCAAATTCGGCCACCGAGCCCTGATCGGGATGGCGCACCACCAGCGCATCCACATAACCACTCATCACGCGGCTGGTGTCGTAAATCGACTCGCCCTTGGCCATGGACGAAAAGGTGAAACCCGTGGTGTCGCAGACCGTGCCGCCGAGACGACAAAAGGCCGCGCCAAAGCTCACCCGGGTGCGGGTGCTGGCTTCGAAAAAAAGGCTGCCGAGCACGGCGCCTTCAAGAATACGTGTCACCTTTTGGCGCCGCGCGATGGGCTGCATGATGTCGGCGACCTGGAACAGGTCTTCCAGGCTACCGCGGTCGAACTGCGCGACCGACAGCAGATGCGGCTTGCCCTCCGCCGCGATACGCTGGCCTATGGTGCGGTCGTCTGCCGCGCCCCCGGCCACCGCCGCACCCAGGGCTTCACGCTGCAGGATTTCAGCGACAAATTTGCCCACCATCTCCGGCATGGCCCGCGACTCGCCCGAGTCGTCCGGCAGCAGCCAGGTGTCAAGTGCGCGGCGGCGAACACCCAGCCTTTCGGAAAAAGCATCACGGGTGAGGTTGAGGCGACGCATGGCGTCGCGCAGTAGGTCTTGTTGCTGGCTCATGGCAAAAAGTATACGCCACGAGCCTTTATTTTCTTTGAATATTTACGCATTGCGTATATCTTTAAAGAAAAATGGAGGCTCACCGCTTGGGCACACCGCCCTGCCACTGCGGCCAGTTCTGCACGATGTGGTCAACCACGCGGCTACCGACCTGCGCTACGTTCTCCACCGTCTCGGCAAAGCCGCCTGCGGTTTCGCCCGGTGCCGGGTCCAGGTGCTGCAGCGTCGTTTCCTTGGGATTGCCCTGGTCGAAATTGACCGCGCCGCGCAAACTCATGATGCGGCTAATGCCATGCGTGCGCTGGATCACCAGCGTGAGGGAGGCGGCTTCCATTTCGGTGATGGTGTAGTCGTCCGCGCCATAAAGCTTGGCGATGTACTGCGCCTGCTTGGACATGCCCGGGCCATGAAAAAAGGTGTCGCCCGTCATGTGTGTGCCGGTGGAGACGGAAGGCGCGCGGCGTGCGGCGGCGTCGGGGTAGCGCAGCCGGTATTGACGCGCTTGGTCTGAATCCTTGAGCGGCATGTCGACCGTCAGGTTCATGGCCCAGTTGACCAGGACCGGGTTGAGCTGGAAGCGGCGGTAGTCCTCATAACCCTTGCGCGGCATGAAGGTCGGCTCGCCCGCCTTGTTTTCCTCAGGCGCCCAGCGATGGCCCAGGTCGTAGTCCACCAGCCAGGTCGCCCAGCTGACATCGCCAATGGTGCCGCGCGAGGGCGGCGTACCGGCCACGCCCGACAGCACGTAGTAAGCCTTGGAAAAATCCAGTTGCGGGTTCAGCAAAATCGCCTGCATGGATGAGGAGGAATTGACCTTGCCCATGCCCAGCACCGCGCCGCAAACGCCGTCGGCATTGCAGTAAACCGGGTTGAGCGCGCCCGGCACCGTGATCGGCTTGGCGCCCTTCCAGTAGCGCTCATACCAGTGCTGGAACTCGCCGGCGCGGTCGCCGCTGTTCTGGCCGATCTCGAACATCGCAGCCACAAACACCTTGACCTGAACCGGTTGGGCCGCGCGCGTCTCACGCGTATCAGGCACCGAGGCACAGCCGGCGGCCATGGCCACCAGCCCACACAAGGCCAGCCAGCGGGCGCCTTTCAAGCAACGAGTCAACATGATTTCTTTCTCCCTAAAACGAAACAGGCGCAAGAGCTGCGCCTGAAAAAGACTGAACACACCTCGCCACGGCGACATAGGGTATTCCACAAGCTGGAATTGTCGCCCAAAGGCCGCGCTGCCGCCGATCCGCCCTAGCGTGGACATCGCGCTGACATGGCTTTGACATATGGCTCAACTATAAAAAAGGCCAGTTCATTCTTAAACAAGGTTTTGATTTCATGTTTCCTGCCAATCGTCGCGGTTTCGTCATGGGTCTGGTGGCTGCGGCATCCACCAGCGCCCTTCACGCCCAGGCCACGCTTGCCGGCCAGCCACGAACGCTGCCGCCCTTGCCCGCGGCCAGCGGCACCGCCCTGGCGAGCGATCGCCGCTACTGGGCGGCGGTGCAGTCGCTCTACACCGTGACCCCGAAAACAGTGAACCTGGAAAACGGCTACTGGGGCCTGATGGCCGACCCGGTGCGCGCCGAATACCAGGCCAAGACCGACATGGTGAACCGTGAAAACTCCTATTACGCCCGCGCGCAGTTTGGCAAGGACAGCGCCCAAACGCGCCAGCTGCTGGCCAGTGCCGTCGGTGCTGCGCCCGAGGAAATTGCCTTCACCCGCGGCGCCACCGAAGCCCTGCAACTGCTGATAGGCGGCTACAACAAGCTCAAGGCCGGCGACACGGTGCTGTTTGCCGATCTGGACTACGACTCCATGCAGTACGCCATGAACTGGCTGAAAGAGCGGCGCGGCGTGAATGTGGTCAAGTTCGCCATTCCCGAGCCCGCCACGCGCGAGGCGGTGCTGCAAACCTACCAACAAGTGCTGGCCAACAACCCCAGGGCCAAACTGCTGCTGCTCACCCATGTCAGCCACCGCACCGGGCTGGTGATGCCGGTGGCCGACATCGCCGCTATGGCCAAGGCGCGTGGCGTGGACGTGGTGCTGGACGCGGCGCATTCCTGGGGCCAGGTCGACTTCAAGATAGCGCAACTGGGCGTGGACTTTATCGGTTTCAACCTGCACAAGTGGATAGGCGCGCCGCTGGGCCTGGGCTTTTTGTACATCGCCCAGGGCCGGCTGGCCGACATAGACCGCGCCATGGCCGACGAGGACTGGCCCAGCGACGACATCCGCTCGCGCGTGCACAGCGGCACCTACAACTTTGCCGCCCTGCTGACCCTGCCCAAGGCGCTGGCCCTGCATGCAGAAATCGGCCCCCAGGCCAAGGCCCAGCGTTTGCGCTACCTGCGCGACTATTGGGTCAGCCGTGCCCGCACGCTCAAGGGCGTAGACATCCTGACGCCCGATGAGCCCGGCATGGTGGCGGGCATCACCTCTTTGCGCCTGGCTGGCCACAGCACGCCAGAGCAGAGCAAGGCACTGGTGGCGCAACTGCGCGACCGCTACGGCATCCTGACGGTTCAGCGTGGCGGCGTGGCCAAAGGCCCTTGCCTACGCATCACCCCGGCGCTGTACACCACGGAGGCCGACCTGGACCGCTTTACCTCTGCCCTGAGCGCCATCACCGCCGCCTGATGCGCCCAGGCGGCGGCCTAAAAAAATAGGGCCTGGCGGTGTTGACAGTACCTTTCACGAAACTTACAGTGAAAGTACTGCACGGAGGTTTTATGTCCAGCCCGTCCCGTCACCACCCCTGGCACCGCATCACGCTGGCGCAATTGCAGCGCCTCAAGGACTGGCGGGTGGCGCAGCGCAAGGCGCATCCGGTGGAATGCCAGGTCTGGGAAGCCGTGCTGACCTGCTGGATCATGGGCTGGATAGGCTGGTTGCCCGCCTATGCCTTTGAGGCGTCCTGGGCTTATCCGCTCTGCGTGCTGGGCATGCTCACACCGCGCTGTTATGTGCACTGGCGCGAGCGCGCCCATGAAGCCGCGCGTCTCAGGTGTGACTGGCTAAATCTGGTGAGCTGAGCAGGTCTGGCTTGCGCTGCAGGCCGCCACCACGCAGCAATCACTTGCGCATCGAGTCGAGCTGTTCGCCCTTGCTCTGCACCTGCTGCGCCTTCGCGTAGCTCTCGATCAGCAACTGGTACTCGGGGAATATCTTGGTATAGATCTCGGCCCACTGCAGGGCATCGTCGCGGTGCCAGGTTTTTTGCAGCTCCGAGGCCACCGCCGCCGTGTCCATGGGCACCACACCAGCCTGCACCACACGCGCCAGCGTGATTTCCTGCGCCATCTTGGAGTAAGTGCCTGAGGCATCAACCACCACAAACACCTTGTAACCCTCGGCCACCGCGCTGATCGCCGGGAAGGCCATGCAGACGCTGGTGATGGTGCCGGCGATGATCAAGGTCTTGCGGCCCGTGGCCTTGACCGCGGCGACAAAGTCCGCGTTGTCCCAGGCATTGATTTCACCTTTGCGCGCCACGTATTTGGCGTGCGGGGCATTCTCGTGGATCTCAGGGATTAACGGGCCGTTGGGCCCTTGCGGCACGGACGCGGTGGTGACCACAGGAATCTTGCACAGCGTTGCCATCTTGGCCAGCGCGGCGGCGTGCGCACGCAGTTTGGGCATAGGCATGTCGTTCACGGTCTGGAACAGGCCGCTCTGATGGTCGATCAGCAGCATGGCTGCGTCGTCGGGATCTATGACGGGACGCTGGCCATTGAAGTTGGCCACATTTGGAAAATTACTCACGGCATTTCTCCTTTAAGAATGATGAAAAAATCCCCAGGCCCTAGCCCTGCGGTGTCCGCGTCGGCAGAGGCCGCGTGATGGTTTAGCCCTTGTCGTAGGAAAACTGGATGCCCGCCGTGCCGCCGGTTTCTATGAAAAGATTCATGAAGGCCGGCACGGTTTCCGTGCGCGCCCAGTCGCGCTGCAGTTCGCAGAACAGCTGAACCACGCTGATCATCTTGCCGCCGGCCTGTTCGATGCGGCGCAATGCCGCTTCATGCGCGGCGACCGAGGTGCCGCCAACCGCGTCGGCCACCACGTAGACCTCGTAGCCCTCATCAATCGCATCGAGCGCGGGAAAGGTCAGGCAGGCCTCGGTCCACAAGGCCGTCATGATCAGTTTCTTGCGTCCCGTGGCCTTCACGGCCGCGCGGAACTCGACGTCTTCCCAGGAGTTGATGGTGGTGCGGTCATAGGTGGGCACGCCTTCTAGCGCCTTCCTCAGTTGCGGAATCGGCGGCTTATTGAGGCCGGACTTGACGTTGACGGTGGAGTGCACGATGGGCAGGCCGTAGGCCATGGCGGCCTTGGAGGCGCCAACGATGTTGTTGATCAGCAATTGCCGGTCCATGGAGGCGATCGAATTCACCTGCACGGGCTGGTAGTCGATGATCACAAAGGCCGCGTTCTTGGGCGTGAGCAGATTGTCCTTGACGGGGTCGCGGATGGGTTCACTGGCCATGATGGTCTCCTGACATTCATTGACATGTGCTGAAGCGCAGCACCGCTTTTGCCCGCAGGCAGATCCCCAGCGGCCTCGCCACCGGACCGAACGCGCTACGCAGACGCATGCCCTGCCCATCAGGCGATGCTTTGCCCCCCGAAAATCGCCATGTAGAACAAAGTCGAAGGAGGCAGCTTAAGGACTGGGATTGGCGATGTCTAGGCTGCCAAGCGCACACGCCGTGCTCTCAAAAAGGAAATTCATGCGCTTTGCGTGAAACCCTGCGGTCTGGCGTCTCAGGTGTGACTGCCTGTATCTGACGGGCTGAATTACAGTGCGGGCATGAACCCCCTCACCTGCTTTCAGCTCAGCATCACCGACCACATCGCGCACCTGGTGCTCAGCCGCCCGGAGGCGATGAACACCATGAACCCGACCTTCTGGCGCGAACTGGATGCGGTGCTGACGCAGATCCACCAGGCCGGTGAGGCGCGGGTGCTGGTGATCTCCAGCAGCGGCAAACATTTCAGTGCCGGCATGGCACTGGAAACCTTTGCCGGCGCCATCGCCATGGACGACCAGAGCCCCGAAGGCCGCGCCGCCATCTTCGACCTGCTGAGCGACATGCAGGCGACCTTCACGAAACTGGAGAACTTGCGCATCCCGGTGATTGCCTCCATCCAGGGCGGCTGTATAGGCGGTGCGGTCGACATGGTGACCGCCTGCTGCATTCGCTATGCCAGCGCCGAGGCTTTTTTCTGCATCCAGGAAATCAACATCGGCATGGTGGCCGATGTGGGCACCATTCAGCGCCTACCCAAACTGGTGCCGCTGGCGGTGGTCAAGGAGTTGGCCTATACCGGCCGCCGCCTCTCTGCACAAAAGGCCTTGGGCTATGGCCTGGTCAACGAGGTGTTTGCATCGCAAGAAGCCATGCTGGCCGGCGCGCTGCAATGCGCTGCGGAGATTGCAAGCAAGCCGCCGGTGGCGATCTGGGGCACCAAGCAGGCCATTCACTACGCGCGCGACCACCCGGTGGACGATGCGCTGAAACAAATGGGCTGGCTACAGGGCGCGATCTGGAGCAACCAGCATGTGCGCGAGGCGGTCAGCGCCATGAAGGACAAACGGCCGGCCAGCTTTCCAGCCCTGTCCGCTCTCAAAAATTTTAGCGATTCAGGGCTCTAGCGCTTACTGGTCATGCGCATTCAGCTATATTATTTATAGCAACTACTGGCGCGCCGTGCGGATATTGGCCGGCAAGCCCTGCGGGTGGCTGGTGCGAAACGGGTTGATGTCCAGCCCGCCGCGGCGCGTGTAGCGCGCATAAACCGACAGCTGCAGCGGCTTGCAGCGCGCCCAGACATCCATAAAGATGCGCTCCACGCACTGCTCGTGAAACTCGTTGTGGTTGCGAAAACTCACCAGGTATTGCAGCAGGCCTTCCTGGTCAATCTGCGGGCCGCTGTAGCTGATGCGCACGCTGCCCCAGTCGGGCTGGCCGGTCACCAGGCAATTGCTTTTCAGCAGATTGCTGGTCAGCACCTCGCTCACCGGCGGCTCGTCAAAGGCGGCAGTCAGCAGCTCGGGCGCCGGCGTGTAGCGCGTGCATTCGATATCCAGCCTATCCAGGTTCAGGCCGTCCAGCTCATGCACCGGCTCGCGGTCGAACAGCTCGGGCAGCAGCAGCTTCACGCCCACGCTGGAGGCGTTGGGCGCACCGCGCCAGGCGGCTTCGCTGATATCGGCGCGCAGCCGCGCCTGCACCTCAGCGGCATCGGCAAAGCGCGTGTTGTTAAAGCTGTTGAGGTAGAGCTTGAAGGACTTGCTCTCGACGATATTGGGCGTTTCGCAGGGCACGGTGAAATGCGCCAGCGCCACCTGCGGCTTGCCGCGCAGATTGAGCCAGCTCAGCTCAAAGGCGGTCCACAGGTCGGCGCCAAAAAACGGCGGCGTGCCGCTCACGCCTATCTCCAGGCGCTTAGCCAGGCGCGGAATCGGGAACAGCAGCGAAGCGTCGTACTGGTCGACATAGGCCGAGGCCTTGCCCAGTTGTGAGTGTTCAGGGAGGTTCATGGTCGTCACTTTCAATTCAATGTTGTTTCGTTCTGGCGGCATCCAGGTGCGGAATCAGCAGCGCCAGCAGACGCTGCACCACGCCGGGCGGCAGGTCGTGGCCCATGCCCTCTATGCCGGCCAGCCTGGCGCCGGGAATGCGGCGCGCCGTGTCTTCGCCGCAGGCATAAGGCACCAGCGGATCGCTCTTGCCATGCAGCACCAGCGTGGGCGCAGTTACGTCGGCCAGCGCCGCGGCGCGCGTGCTGTCGGCCGCAATCGCCACCATCTGCCGGGCAATGCCTGGCGGATAAAAGCTGCGCTGGGCGGCGGCGCTGACGCGTTCGCGCAACTCGGCGTCGCTCATGGGAAAAGCCGGGCTGCCTATGGCCTTGAACAGGCGCACGGTATGGTCTATGGCCGCGGGCATGCCCTTGCCGGCGGGGCGGCTGAGCATGGCACGCGTCACCTCGGGCGTGGCGGCAGGCAGGCCGCGCGCGCCGCTGGAACTCATGATGCTGCTCAGGCTCAGCACCCGCTTGGGGGCCAACAGGGCCAGGCGCTGGGCAATCATGCCGCCCATGCTGACGCCTATGACATGGGCCTGCTCTATCTGCAGCGCATCCAGCACGCCCAAAGCATCGGCGGCCATATCCTGCAGGCTGTAGGGCGGTGTGATGGACCAGCCCAGCTTGAACTTCAGTCCGGCCCACAGCAGGCCGGGCGTGCCCAGGGCGTCAAAGCGCTGGCTCAGGCCAACGTCGCGGTTGTCAAAGCGCACGACGCGAAATCCGGCATCGACCAGGGCCTGCACCATGTCCGGCGGCCAGGCAATCAGCTGCATGCCCAGGCCCATGATGAGCAGGACCACGGGCCGGCCCGGCGCCGCCGTGCCGGCGTCGCTGTCCTCGACTTCGATGTGAATTCCGTTTGCTCTTATTTTCATAGCTTTTTGCGCCCATTGCTTATGGCCTGCAAGGCTTTTTTCCTTAAAAAATGCCGGCCGCACGGCCAGCCTCAGTCGCCCTGCTTGCGCCTGAACACCAGTCTATCGATCTCGGAGACGCTGGGCTCGAAACGATAGCCTTCGGCCTCGAAGTCCTTCAGCTTCTTGACGCCGAGCAGCTGGTTCTCGATCGCGTAGCGCACCATCAGGCCGCGGGCGCGCTTGGCATGGAAGCTGATGATTTTGTACTTGCCGCCTTTGAAGTCCTGAAACACGCAGTTCACCACGCGGGCCTTCAGCGCCTTGCGGTCCACCGCCTTGAAATACTCTTCGCTGGCCAGATTGACGATGAGCGGCGAGGCATCGGCCGCGGCGCGCTCGTTGAGGTAGTCAGAAATCTGCGAGCCCCAGAACTGATACAGGTTTTTGCCGCGCTCGGTGGCCAGCGCCGTGCCCATCTCCAGGCGATAGGGCTGCATCCAGTCGAGCGGACGCAGCACGCCGTAAAGCCCGCTGAGAATGCACAGATGCTGCTGCGCCCAGTCCAGTTGCTGCGCATCCAGGCTTTTGGCGTCCAGCCCGCCATAGACATCGCCATTGAAGGCCAGCACCGCCTGCTTGGAGTTTTTTGCCGTGAATTTGGGCGACCAGGCCTCATAGCGCGCCACGTTCAGGCCAGACAGCGCATCCGACAGCTTCATCAGGCTGCCTATGTCCTGCGGTGTCTTGGTCTTGAGCACCTCAATCAACTCGGCCGACTGGCGCGTGAACAGGGGCTGGGTGTGGGTGGCCACATGGGGCGGGGTGTCGTAGTCCAGCGCTTTGGCTGGCGAGAGTAAAAACAGCATGGATGTGAGTTCTTCTGAGCAGGCAAAGGCCAGACTTTACGACAGCCACGGGCTGCCAGGGTAGGGGCGGCCATCAAAGCCCTGCCGGCCGGAACGGCGGCCAGAGGCGGCGGTGGCACCAGTCGAATAAAATCAGGCCTACGCTTGCCCATCTCACTCCAACCCAAGGCGGCATCCCTGCGATGTCGTTTTTTATTGCCCCATGACTGAAGCTGCCATTCCTACGCCCGCCGCCCCCGCTCCCGATGCCACCAAGGTGTTTGCTCCCACACCGGGGCTGGACAGCCTGGCCAAGTCCTTCGAGCCTGCGGCCATTGAAGCCCAATGGGGCCCGCTGTGGGAGCAAAGCGGCCAGTACGAGCCCACGCTGGACGCCAGCAAGCCCTCCTTTGCCATCCAGTTACCGCCACCCAATGTGACCGGCACCTTGCACATGGGCCACGCCTTCAACCAGACCATCATGGATTCGCTGGCGCGCTACCACCGCATGAAGGGCGACAACACGCTGTGGGTGCCCGGCACCGACCACGCCGGCATCGCCACGCAAATCGTGGTGGAGCGCAAGCTGCAAGGCGAAGGCAAAAGCCGTCACGACCTGGGCCGCAAGAACTTTGTCGCCAAGATCTGGGAGTGGAAGGAAGAGTCCGGCTCCACCATCACGCGCCAGATGCGCCGCATGGGCGACTCGGTGGCCTGGAAGCACGAGTACTTCACCATGGACCCCAAGATGTCCAAGGTCGTCACCTCGACCTTTGTGCAGCTCTACGAACAAGGCCTGATCTACCGCGGCAAGCGCCTAGTCAACTGGGACCCGGTGCTGAAATCGGCGGTGAGCGACCTGGAAGTGGAAAACGAAGAGCGCAACAGCTTCATGTGGCACATTGAATACCCCTTCAGTGATGGCCCGCAAACCGCCGCCGACGGCACGCCAATGCGCGGCATGCACATTGCCACCACGCGCCCGGAAACCATGCTGGCCGATGGCGCGCTGGCGGTTCACCCCGACGACGAGCGCTACCAGCACCTGATCGGCAAGATGGTCGACCTGCCGCTGTGCGACCGCCAGATTCCGGTGATTGCCGACACCTACGTGGACCCGGCCTTTGGCAGCGGCTGCGTCAAGATCACCGGCGCGCATGACTTCAATGACTACCAGGTGGCATTGCGCCACAAGCTGGCGCTGATCACCATCTTCACGCTGGACGCCAAGATCAACGAAAACGGCCCGCTGCCATACCAGGGCCTGGACCGCTACGACTGCCGCAAGGCGGTCTTGATGGATCTGGAAGAGCAGGGTTTTCTGGAAAAAGCCGTGCCGCACAAAAACATGGTGCCGGTCTGCACCCGCACCGGCCAGGTGGTCGAGCCCATGCTGACCGACCAGTGGTTTGTCGCCGTCAACAAAGTTTCAGAGCAAGACCCGACCGGCAAGTCGATTGCGCAAAAAGCCATTGATGCGGTGGACAGCGGCGCCGTCAAGTTCGTGCCCGAGCAGTGGGTCAACACCTACAACCAGTGGATGGGCAACATCCAGGACTGGTGCATCTCGCGCCAGCTATGGTGGGGCCACCAGATCCCGGCCTGGTATGACGAAGACGGCAAGGTCTATGTCGCCACCGATGAAGCCGCCGCCCAGGCCCAGGCGCCCGGCAAAAAGCTCACGCGCGACGAAGACGTGCTCGATACCTGGTACTCCTCGGCGCTGGTGCCCTTCTCTTCGCTGGGCTGGCCCGAGAAGACCAAGGAACTCGATCTGTTCCTGCCCTCCAGCGTGCTGGTCACCGGCTACGACATCATCTTCTTCTGGGTTGCCCGGATGATCATGATGACCACGCATTTCACCGGCCAGGTACCCTTCAAGCATGTCTACATCCATGGCCTGGTGAAAGACTCGCACGGCAAGAAGATGAGTAAGTCCGAGGGCAATGTGCTGGACCCAGTGGATCTGATCGACGGCATCGAACTGGCGCCGCTGCTGGACAAGCGCTCACAAGGCCTGCGCAAGCCCGAAACGGCGCCGCAGGTGCGCAAGAACACCGAAAAGGAATTCCCGGCCGGTATTCCGGGCTACGGCGCCGACGCTCTGCGCTTTACCTTTGCCTCGCTGGCCAGCCTGGGTCGCAGCATCAACTTCGACAGCAAGCGCTGCGAGGGCTATCGCAACTTCTGCAACAAGCTCTGGAACGCCACCCGCTTCACCTTGATGAACTGCGAAGGCCAGGACTGCGGCCTGCAAGAACACAGCAAAGAGCAATGCGCGCCTGGCGGCGAATTTGAAAACTATCTTGATTTCTCGCAGGCCGACCGCTGGATCTCATCGACCATGCAGCGCGTCGAAGCCGACGTCGCCAAGGGCTTTGCCGAGTACCGCCTGGACAACGTGGCCGGCAGCATTTACCAGTTCGTCTGGGACGAGTTCTGCGACTGGTACCTGGAAATCGCCAAGGTGCAGATCCAGCTCGGCAGCGACGCCCAAAAGCGCGCCACCCGCCGCACGCTGATACGTACGCTGGAAGCCATCATGCGCCTGGCGCACCCGCTGATTCCCTTCATCACCGAAGAGCTCTGGCAAAAAGTGGCGCCCGTCGCCGGCAGGGCCGGTAAGTTCATCGGCATGGCGGCCTACCCGCAAAGCCAGCCCGAGAAGATTGATACGCAAGCCGAAGCCCATGTGGCCAAGCTCAAGACCCTGGTCGACGCCTGCCGCAACCTGCGCGGCGAAATGAAGGTGTCGCCGGCCACGCGCCTGCCGCTCTTCGTCGTCGGCGATACCGCCTTCATGACGGCCGCCGCGCCGGCCCTCAAGGCTCTGGCCAAGCTCAGCGAAGTCAAGGTCTTCGATGACCAAGCCGCCTGGGCCGCCGCCGCCGAAGCTGCGCCCGTGGCGGTGGTGGGCGACGCCCGCGTCTGCCTCTACATGGAAGTCGATGTCGCGGCAGAAAAAGCCCGCCTGGCCAAGGAGGCCTCCCGCCTGGAAGGCGAGCTGGTCAAGGTCAATGCCAAGCTGGCCAACGAGGCTTTTGTGAACAAGGTACCGCCGGCAGTGCTGGAGCAAGAGCGCAAGCGCCTGAGCGACTACACGGCCACGCTGGAAAAAATCCGCGAGCAGCTGCTGCGCCTGAAATAAGCGCAAGGTAAACGCAAGCGCCGGGGGCCCTAAAGCTCCCGGTGGTTAGGGCATGAGCGCCATCGGCGACTCCAGCCTCACCGGCGCGCTGGGCGGCGCGTTCACGCCCGCCGCAGGCGTACTCAAGGCCTCGTGCAGGCGGTGCGCCACGTACCAGCTGGCGCGCAAGCGCGCTTCACGCGTGTGCGAGCTTAGGCGCGGTGTGATGAACAGGTTTTTCAGCCCGTTGAGTGGCGAGGTCTCGCCCAGAAAACCGGCCTCATGGCCATCAAGGATGCAGGCCTCTATGCGGCCATCGCGCAAAGCCGCCGCCAGCGCCTCCTGCTCGAACAACTCGCTGCGGCTCAGCCCCACCCACAACTGCTCGGGCTTGCAGGCCGCCAGCAGCTTGGCATTGACAAAACCCTTGAAGCGGCTGGCATACAGCATCTGCACCGACACCGCATCGGCCTGGCCGATCAGCTCGGGCAAGGACACCGGCTGGATACGCAACCGCTCCCAGAGCGGCGAAGTGTGATGCACGGCCGGGTCGTAACCGATCAGGCGCACGCCCAGGCCGCTCAGCATGCCGGCCAGCGTCTGCGCCACCGGCGCCAGCCCCAGCATGCCGACCGTGCTGCCGTGAAGCTCACGCCCCAGTTGGATGGCGGCAGGCCGGCGCCCCATCAAGGACGACACCACACCGCGCCGGTACAGCAGCAACAAGCTGCTCAGCAAATACTCGGCATTGGCGCGTACATGAGCGCTGCTGGCATGCACGACCTTGATGCCGCGCGCCTTGCAGGCCTCAAGACCGCTGTTGTCCATGCCCACATGCAGGCGGGCCACGGCCTCCAGCCTGGGCAGAAAATCGAGCAGCTCGTGAGTGACGACGGTTTGCCGGGAAAAGACTATGCCCCGGGTCTTGTAGGCAGCCTGACGCAAGGCCACAAGGTCCTCTGCCAGCTCGGGACGGTATTCCACATGGTGTCTGCTGGCAAGCCAGTCCACGGCCTCGGGCAGCAAGGCGTCAAGAAGTAAGATGTCCACTTGCGTCAATCCTTATGGTGCAAATTGCTGATTGAGGGTTTGTCCCACACCAAACAAGGCCCAAAGCCGATACGGCGGCCAACACAAACCCGTCACACTTTTGTCTTTTCTTTATCAATGTCGATGCCAAAACTCACACTCAACAAAGCGGTATTTCCGGTCGCCGGACTGGGCACCCGCTTTCTGCCCGCCACCAAGGCCCAGCCCAAGGAAATGCTTCCCGTTGTCGACAAGCCGCTGATCCAGTACGCGGTGGAAGAGGCTTATTCGGCAGGCATTCGTCACATGATTTTTGTAACCGGACGCAATAAACGGGCCATCGAAGATCACTTCGATACCGCTTACGAACTGGAGAACGAACTGGAGATGGCCGAAAAGCATGCTTTGCTGGCCCTGGTGCGCTCCGTTCAGCCCGACGATATGAACTTTGCCTTTGTGCGCCAGCCGCGCTCCCTGGGCCTGGGCCACGCGGTGTTATGTGCCGAACACCTGGTCGGCAATGAGCCTTTTGCCGTGCTGCTGGCCGATGACCTGATGGTCGGTCCGGCGAGCGGCCCCTCGGTGCTGGCGCAAATGGCGGCGCAGTTCGAGCAGTTGCAGCAATCCATACTGGCCGTGCAGGAGGTGCCGCTGGAGCAGACGCGCCGCTACGGCATCGTGGCCGGGCAAGACGTGGGCCCAGGCCTGATGAAAGTGCAAAAAATTGTAGAAAAACCCGCGCCGGAGCTGGCCCCATCGCGCATGGGTGTGGCCGGTCGCTACCTGCTCACACCGGCGATTTTCAAGCACATACGCAGCCAGACGGCCGGCGTGGGCGGTGAGCTGCAACTCACCGACGGCATCTCCAGCCTGCTGGCCGAAGAGACCGTGTATGCCCTGCAATACCAGGGCAAGCGCTATGACTGCGGTAGCAAGGAAGGTTTTCTAGAGGCCACCGTCGAACTGGCGCTACAGCATCCGGAAGTCGGCCAGCAGTTTCGCCGCTACCTGAGCGGACTCAAACTGGACTAAAGCCTCGATTTAAATGCTTTTGACCGGCCTTGATCGTTTTTAATGAAAAGCCAAGGCCGGCAAGGCTCAGCGACGCTTCAGTACGTGAATGAAATCGTTGCCCGCCGTTTGCTGCTCAACCAGCTCGTTACCGGTCTGTTTGGCAAAGGCCTGAAAGTCGCGGGTCGAGCCGGCATCGGTGGAGACCACGCGCAAAAGCTGGCCGCTCAGCATTTCAGCCAGGGCTTTCTTGGCTTTCAAAATAGGCAGCGGGCAGTTCAGTCCGCGCGTGTCGAGTTCTTTGTCGATGTTCATAGCAATCCTTGAATGGTTTTTATTTTAGGCAAGAACAAGGCGGGACCCGGCCCCAAGCCCCTGTTCCGCGTGCATTTATGAGGGGTTTTCACCCCAGGCCATAAACGCCGGCTCATGGCCGCGCGAGCGCAGCCAGTCCGCCAGCGCGTAGCCGGTGCTGGACGGCCAGCACTTGAGCTGCTCCAGCTCGTAAAGCTTGTAATCCACCAGCTCAGGCGACAAGCTCACCTCGCCGGTGCAGACCGCATGATAGGCAATGATGATCTGGTTCATGCGCTGGAAGTCATAAACCCCGATCAGACTCAAGGCCGTGGCGTCCAGATTGGTTTCTTCCTTGATCTCGCGGGCAATACCGTCCTGCGGCGTTTCGCCCGCCTCCATGAAACCGGTGATGAGGGCATACATGCGGCCCGACCAGGCCGCATTGCGCGCCAGCAACACCCGACCCTGGTACTCGACGACCGCCGCCAACACCGGCGTGGGATTGTTCCAGTGGGTGTAGTCGCAGGCAGGGCAACGCAGGCGTGTCTTCGCCCCACCGTCTTCCATTTGCGACACCATGGCAAGCGGCGTCGCGCAACTCGGGCAAAACCGGAATTCGTGGTTCATGAGAGACGGATTGTTTTCACAGATTACTCTGATTTTTATAGCTGGTAGCGCCCATGGGATATGGGCTAGGGGCCAATTTTCTTTTCAATCAGGCGGGGAAGACGCCGGTCGAGAGATAGCGGTCACCACGGTCGCAAACGATGAAGACAATCACCGCGTCTTTCACCGTCTTGGCAATTTCCTGCGCCACCCAGCAGGCGCCGGCGGCGGAAATACCGGCAAAAATACCTTCTTCGCGCGCCAGCCGGCGGCACATATCTTCGGCGTCAGCCTGGCTGACCAGCACCAGCTCGTCGACGTTGCTAGGGTCGTAAATCTTGGGCAAATACTCCTGCGGCCATTTGCGTATGCCCGGAATGCGTGAGCCTTCGCTGGGTTGCGCGCCTATGATTTTGATGGCCGGATTTTTCTCTTTCAGGTAGCGCGAAACTCCGGTAATCGTGCCGGTTGTGCCCATGGCACTGACAAAATGTGTCACCTTGCCTGACGTATCTGTCCATATTTCGGGCCCCGTGGTCTCGTAATGGACGCGCGGATTGTCGGGATTGGCGAACTGATCGAGCACCCGGCCCTTGCCTTCGCTTTGCATCTTGTCGGCCAGGTCGCGCGAGTATTCGATGCCGGCGCTCTTGGGCGTCAGGATCAACTCGGCGCCAAAAGCCTTCATGGTCTGGGCGCGCTCTATGCTCAGGTCCTCCGGCATGATCAGAATCATGCGATAGCCCTTGATGGCAGCGGCCATGGCCAGCGCGATGCCGGTATTGCCCGAAGTGGCTTCGATCAGCGTGTCGCCCGGCTTGATGTCGCCGCGCTCTTCGGCGCGCTTGATCATGGCCAGCGCGGGCCTGTCCTTGACGGAGCCGGCCGGGTTGTTGCCCTCCAGCTTGCCCAGAATGACGTTGCCGCGGGCGGCGTTTTCGGTGGCAGCAATACGCTGCAAAGCGACTAGCGGTGTTTTTCCGATCGCATCTTCAATGGTTGGGAAGTTCATGGTCCACACTGTGCCATAATTTCGTTCTTAGCTTTTATTGCCCGGGTGGTGAAATTGGTAGACGCAGGGGACTCAAAATCCCCCGCCGCGAGGCGTGCCGGTTCGATTCCGGCCCCGGGCACCAAATACCTAAAGCCGTCTCTGTTTTCGCAGAGACGGCTTTTTTGTTTTAGCCTTGTTTTAGCGCCGCCTGAAAGTCATCCCCGATGTCCTTGCCAGCACCCCACCCCCAACGCTCCCAACGTTTTGGCCTGGTCGCGCACCGGCGTCACCGCCAGGCCGATAGTGGCCTGGTGCGCTGGGCCCAGGCCTGCGAGCCGGCGATACGGGCACTGGGCCTGGGCCTGCACGCGGTAGGCGGCACTTACGATGCGCTGGCGCGGGCTGGCCGGCTTGCCGGCTATGCACCGCTGGTGCGCTATCCCTTTGGCTACGAAGGCGGGCTGATGCGGCTGGTGTCGCATGTGGCGGGCGCTGCCGACCCCAAGGATGGGCTGGACGGCATGATTTACCTGATAGATCCGGTCGATCCGTCCTCGATTTACCCGGAGGCGCTGGCGCTCAAGCGCCAATGCGTGACGCACGGCAAGCCCTTTGTCTCCACGCTGGCCGGCGCCACCGAGTGGATCGCCGTGGAACTGGCGCACGCGGGTCTGAACGAGGTCAAGATCGAGGGCGCCGAACGGCTGTTCGCACTGGAAACGCAGACGCTGGCGCTGATCGCCCACGATGCCTTGAAGGACCGCATGGTCGACTTTGCCGCCACGCATTTCGAGCTGCTTTCCCGCTTTGCCGGCCGCGTGGCCACCGGCACCACCGGCAGCCGACTCAATGACATGGCCTGGGCGCGCGGCTGGCCCCAGGGCCAGCCCTGGGTCAAGCGTTACCAGAGCGGCCCGCTGGGCGGCGATGCGCAAATCGCTGAGCTGGTACTGGACAGGCGCTGCCACAAGGTCATCTTCTTCGAGGACCCGCATGTGGCGCGCCAGCATGAGGCCGACATCCAGCTGCTGGAGCGCGCGGTCTGCAGCGCCAGCGTGGAAACCACCTGCTTCAACTCGCCGGTGATGGCCCAGCGCTGGGCCCAGGCCTTGCAGCTACGGCCGACCGCCTGACCAGGCACCGGCTTCTGCCGCCCCAGGCGAAGCCTTAATCAAGTTTGAATTCGCCCACCGCCGCCTGCAGCTGGTGCGCCTGTGCCGACAGCGCGGCGGAGGCGGCAGCCCCCTGCTCAACCAGGGCGGCGTTTTGCTGCGTGGCCTGGCCCATCAGCGCCATGGCCTGACTCACCTGCTCTATGCCCTGGCTTTGCTCCACCGAAGCCGCCGAGATCTGCGCCAGCAGGCTGCTGACCCGCTGGACGGCCTGCACGATGTCCTGCATGGTGCTGCCGGCGCGATTCACCAGCTCGGAGCCATGGCCAACCTGCTGCACCGAGTCCCCGATCAAGGCCTTGATTTCCTTGGCCGCCTCGTCGCTGCGCCGCGCCAGGCTGCGAACCTCTCCGGCCACCACCGCAAAGCCGCGGCCCTGCTCGCCGGCCCGCGCCGCCTCCACGGCGGCATTGAGCGCCAGGATGTTGGTCTGAAAGGCAATGCCCTCGATCACGCCGATGATGTCGACAATCTTTTTCGAGCTGCCGCTGATGGAGGCCATGGACGCGACCACCTGGGCTACCACCTCGCCGCCCTGCCCGGCAATGCCCGAGGCCGTGGCGGCCAGCCCGCTGGCCGAGCGTGCGTGCTCCGCGTTCAGCTTGACCGTGGCGGTCAGCTGCTCCATGCTGGACAGCGTTTGCACCAGCGAGGCCGCCTGCTCCTCGGTACGCCGCGACAGATCGGCATTGCCGGCGGCAATGTCCCCGGAAGCCTCGGTAATCTCATCGGTCGAGCCCTTGATGCGGCTGACCAGATCGGTCAAGGTGTCTTCCATCTCTCCCAGGGCGCCCAGCAGCCGGCCAAAGTCGCCGCCGCGCTCGGTCACGAACTCCTGGCTGAGATCGCCCGAGGCCACGGTCTCGGCGATGTAGATGGCCTCCTTGAGCGGCTGCGCGATGCTGCGCACCAGCCGGTAGGCCAGGATGCCGCCCAGCGCCAGCGCGGCCAGGCCCAGCCCGAACATCAGGGCGCGCGCCGAACTCACCTCTGAACCGGCTTGTGCGCTGCGGTTACTGACATGCTTTGTCTGCCAGTCGGTCAGCGACTGGACCTCTTGCTGCAGGCGATCCAGCGCCGGCAGGGCCGCACCCGTCAGGGAACGGGAGGCCGCCTCGCGCTCGCCCTGTTCCAGCAGCTTTGCCACCTGGCCAAAGGCCTGCATATAAGCCGCGCGCGCACTTTGGATGCGCGCCAGCAAGGCCGTCTCCTCATCCGGGAGCACGGCCTGTTCCAGCACCGCCAGCGCCTGGGTGACGAGCTGCTGGTTGCTCTCCATGTGCTGGCGTATTCCCGCCGCCTGCGTCTGGTCGTTCGTCAGGAACAACTCCATCGTTCTTCTGGCATTGGCTTGCGTCGTGGCCTTGACCGTCGCCAGCGCCTCGGCCTTGCGCCAGTCCGTGCCGGCGATCTGCTGGCTGATGGCGCCTACCCCGGCCAGATGGCTCAACCCGACGGCCGTCAAGCCGCCCATCAGCAGCAAAAGCAGGCCGAACGCGGCCATCAGCCGCGTGCTGATCTTCAGATTTTCCAGATGCATGGTGTTTGTGTCTCCTGCCGGCCCCCTCCGTCTCAAGATGCGTGAGATGCCCAAAGCATCACCGTAGCCAGACCACGGCGCCCCATAAGCCCGAAAAAGGGCGAAAAATGGCCGCATTTCAGCGCATTGGCATGCGCCGGCGGCACGGCGAGGCCCACCCGCCTTGGGTTGCCATCGCACTGTTTGAATCAAATCGGGCTCTAGCCCATAACCCACGGGCGCAAGCAGCTCCCGTTTTTATAGCACCCCACTCTGACGCTAAACCAAGCCTTGCGCCACCGTGGGGTAGCGCAACACCATCCTGAGCTCATTTTTCAGGCGCCAGTTGTCCAGCCGCCGCGACTCGCTCATGAAGCTCAGCAGCATCAGCGGCAACTGCTCCTTCGCGCTATCGCGCGCCAGCCGGGGCGGCCGGGGCAACTGGTAGAGGTCGGCGGCCAGGTCGAAGTAGTCGCCCATCAGCAGTTCGGTGTCGTCGCAGGCATGCGTCACGCGTTGCGGCTTGCCGCGCCACAGCGCCGCCAGGCAGGCGCGCGCCAGGTCGTCGGCGTGAATATGGCTGGTGTAGACATCGTCTTCGCGCCGCAGCACGGGCGTGCCCTTGAGCAGTCGCCCCCGCGGCGTGCCGCCTTCGCGGTCGGGCGCATAAATGCCCGGAATGCGCAAGATGTGCACCGGCGTGCCGCTGGCGCGCCCGAACAGCCGCAGATGGGCTTCGGCATGCACGCGGCGCTGCGAGCGCGGCGTGTGCGGGTTGAGCGGCCGGGTTTCACTCACCCTCTCGCCGCCGCAGTCGCCATACACCCCGCTGGTCGAGCCATAGACCAGCGACTGCGGCAGGCCGCGCAAACGCAAGGCCCGCAGCAGCGCCAGCGTGCGCGGATCGCAGCGCCAGTCCGGGTTGTCGCCGGGCGGCGGCGCCAAGTGAACCACACGGGTGGCCAGGCCGGCCAGCCGACGCAAGGTAGCCGGCTGATCCAGATTGCCCAGCAAGGGCGTGATGCCCTGAGCGCGCAAAGCCGGCACACGCCCGGCGGAGGAAGTCAGCGCCAGCAGCTTGAGCCGGGACGGCAACTGGCCGGCCACGCGCTGGCCAACATCGCCGCAGCCGACGATCAACACCCGCTGCCGGCGGAAACGAAAAGGCAGCGCGCCAAGGGGATTCAGGTTTGAGGGCAAAATTGGGGGTTTGCTGGAAGACCAGCCCAGTCATCAAGACCCCCAAGGATACCCAATATATGAGTTTCAACGTGAGCGTGCAGCCCAGCGGCAGAACCTTTACCGCCAATCCCGATGAAGCGCTGCTGGCCGCCGCCATTCGCCAGGGCATAGGTCTGCCCTATGGCTGCAAGGATGGCGCTTGCGGCTCCTGCAAATGCAAGAAGCTGGAAGGCACGGTGAGCCACGGCACACACCAGCTCAAGGCCTTGTCGCCCGAAGACGAGGCCAACGGCTTCATCCTGACCTGCTGCGCCGTGGCGCACAGCGACGTGGTGATCGAGTCGCGTCAGGTCACCGACGAAAGCGCCTTTCCGATCAAGAAAATGCCGGTGCGCATCAACAGCCTGAACAAGCTGTCGCACGACGTCATGGCGGTGCGCCTGCAGCTGCCGGCCAGCGATACCTTCAAATACCACGCCGGCCAGTATGTGGAGTTTTTGCTGCGCGATGGCGACCGCCGCGCCTACTCCATGGCCAACGCGCCACACACCCAGGCCGACAACCCGGGCGTGGAGCTACACATACGCTACATGTCTGGCGGCAAGTTCACCGAGCATGTGTTTGCCACCATGAAGGAAAAAGAGATTTTGCGCATAGAAGGGCCTTACGGCAGCTTCTTCCTGCGCGAAGACAGCGACAAGCCCGTGGTGCTGCTGGCTTCGGGCACCGGCTTTGCGCCCATCAAGGCGCTGATCGAAAACATGCAGCACAAAAACATCACGCGCCCGGCCGTGCTGTACTGGGGCGGCCGCCGCCCGGAGGACCTGTACATGAACGACTGGGTCCAGGCCAAACTGGCCGAAATGCCCAACCTCAGCTATGTGCCCGTGGTCTCAGACGCCCTGCCCGAAGACCAGTGGAGTGGCCGCACCGGCTTTGTTCACAAGGCCGTGCTGCAAGACTTTCCCGACCTCTCGGCGCATCAGGTCTATGCCTGCGGCGCGCCCATCGTGGTGGAATCTGCCCGCGACGAATACAGCGCGGTGGCCGGCCTGCCGGCAGAAGAGTTCTTTTCCGACCCCTTCACCACCGAGGCTGACAAGGCCAAAACCGCCTGAAACACCTGAAGCCGGGCGCCACTAAAGCTATCAAAACCATAGCATTTAGCGCCTAAAACCAAAAGGCTAGAGGCACTTTTTTCTTTAATTCAACACCCAGCACCGCCGCCGCAACAGAGCTTGAGCCCTGTTGCCCTCATGGCACGCCATGAAACAGCTGGGTCAACTTTTTCGAAACCATCAGACCATGAACCGCCGAAACTTCCTGCCTTTTTTGAGCAAAAGCCTCGCACTCGCGTCCATCGCCACGCTGGCCTTGTCGTCCACCCTGGCGCTGGCCCAACCCAAAGTCATGCGCATCATCGTTCCCTATGCGCCGGGTGGCCCGCTCGACATCACGGCCCGTCTGGTCGCCGAACGGGTGAAGGATTCCCTGGGCACCGTGATCATTGAAAATCGCCCCGGCGCCGGCGGCAACATCGGCGTGGATGCCATTGCCAAGGCCGCGCCCGACGGCATGACCATAGGCCTCGCCGCCGTCGCCACCCATGCCATCAACCCCTGGCTGTACAGCAAGATGCCTTACAACGCGGCGACCGACTTTGCCCCCATCACGCAAATGGTGCGGGTGCCCAATGTGCTGGTGATGAATGCCGAAACGGCGCAGCGCCTGCACATCAACACGCTGGCCGACCTGATCAAGTACGCCAAGGCGAACCCGGGCAAACTCAATTTCGCCAGCGGCGGCAATGGCAGCGCCGGCCACCTGGCCGGTGAGATGTTCAAGGCCCAGGCCGGCATCTTTGCGCTGCACATTCCCTACAACGGCGGCAACCCGGCCCAGCTGGCGCTGCTGAGCGGCCAGGTCGACTTCAACTTTGACAACCTCGCCGCCGCCTCAAGCAACATCAAGTCCGGCAAGCTCAAGGCGCTGGCGGTCACCACGGCCAAGCGCAGCGCCATGCTGCCCGATGTGCCGGCCGTGGCCGAAACGCTCAAGGGCTTCGAGATCGACACCTGGTGGGGACTGGTCGCGCCGGCCGGCACGCCCAAGGACGTGATTGCCAAACTCAGCCAGGCCTACATCGCGGCACTGAACTCACCCGAGGCCAAGAGCCGTTTTGCCACCCTGATGGCCGAACCGGTGGCCAGCACGCCCGAGCAGTTTGGCGCTTTCATGAAGAGCGAGCAGGCCAAATACGAGAAAGTGGTGAAAGCCTCGGGCGCCAAGGTCGACTAAGTTCGCAATTTGTGGTGTTTTAGGGATCAAGCCCATACCAGTTGGTCGTAGCAAGCTATGAAATTAATAGCTTGCTGCAGCTACCCTGCCAGCAGCACGCGACAAAAACCTCAGTTTGCAGCCAGCGCCTGCGTCATGTAGACAGCGGCGCCGAGATAAGTCGCCAGGTGCTGCCGCTCGCGCGGGTCGTCCAGCGTCGTGGCCCGAAAACCTAGGCGCTGCCAGAACGCCTGCGAACCCTGCACCGACACCAGGGCGCAATATGCCAACCCCTCCTGCCTGGCCACGGCCAGCGCATGGCTGACCAGCGCGGGACCCAGGCCCTGACCGGCCGCCGCAGTGGAAACGGCCAGATCGTGCAAATACAGACAGTTGGGTAGCGCTGGCGAATGAAAGTGCCCGCCCAGCGGCGTGATCTTGCCCAGTACCGAGCGGTAGGCCACCAGATAAGCACACACCCCGGCAGGCCCTTGCGCCACCCAGGCGGTATCGGGAAACTCGTTCAGGCGGGCGCGCAGCGTCGCATCGTCTTCCAGATAATGCGGATGATAGGAGTCGGCCTGTATGGCCGCGACACTGGCCAGGTCGCCAGGGCGCATCAGTCGCACGCTGGGACTGGGCCGTGTCACCAGATCACTACTCACCCAGATAAGCCGCCCGCACCCGTGGATCATTCAGCAAGGCCTTGGCCTCGCCGTTCATGGTGACATTGCCGGACTCCATGACGTAGCCGCGATTGGCAATGCCCAGCGCGCGGCTGGCGTTTTGCTCCACCAGCAAGACCGTGGTGCCTAGCGCGGACACATCGCGCACCACCTCGAAAATCTTGTCCACCATGATGGGCGACAGGCCCATGGAAGGCTCGTCGAGCAGCAGCACCTTGGGCCGGCTCATCAGCGCCCGGCCCATGGCCAGCATCTGCTGCTCGCCGCCCGACATGGTGCCGGCCAGCTGATCCTTGCGCTCGCGCAGGCGAGGAAACAGCACAAACATCTTTTCGATATCGGCGGCAATGCCGGCCTTGTCGTTGCGGATGTAGGCGCCCATCTGCAGGTTCTCGGTGATGGTCATGCGGGCGAACACGCCGCGGCCTTCTGGCACCATGGCCAGGCCTTCCTTGACCAGATCCCAGGCGCCGCGGCCCTTGATGCTTTTGCCCAGGTATTCGATGTCGCCGGCCAGCATGGGCAGCGTGCCGGTGATGGCTTTCATGGTGGTGGTCTTGCCGGCGCCGTTGGAGCCGATCAGCGTGACCAGCTCGCCCTCGTTGACCTCAAGGTCAACGCCCTTGACGGCCTGGATGCCTCCGTAGGCTACTTTGAGACCTATCACTTTAAGCAGTGTGTTTGCCATGTTCTTGCTTTCCTTCAATGACCGGTGCCCAAATAGGCGGTGATCACTTTTTCATTTTTCTGCACATCGGCGGGCGCGCCTTCGGCGATCTGTTTGCCGTAGTCCAGCACCGTCACCCGATCGCACAAGCCCATGACCAATTTCACATCGTGCTCAATCAGCAAGATGGTGCGGTTGTCCTTGCGAATGCGGTCTATCAGCTCGCGCAGCTGCACTTTTTCGGTGGCATTCATGCCGGCAGCCGGCTCGTCCAGCGCGATCAGCTGCGGGTCTGTGGCCAAGGCCCGGGCAATCTCCAGGCGCCGCTGGTCGCCGTAGCTCAGGGTGCGGGCCTTGAAGTCGGCGTACTTGCCAATGCCCACATAGTCCAGCAGCTCCTGCGAGCGCTTGGCAATCGCCGCCTCTTCGTGCTTGAAACCCGGCGTGCGAAAGACCGCACCGAGCAGGCCGGACTTGGTGCGTATGTGACGACCGACCATCACGTTCTCAAGTGCCGTCATGTCGGCAAACAGGCGGATATTTTGAAAGGTGCGGGCAATGCCGGCCTTGGCCACTTCATGCACCGCCGTCGGCTTGTAAGGCTTGCCGGCCAGCTCGAAAGTACCGCTGTCCGGCGTGTACAGGCCGGTCAACACGTTAAAGAAGGTGGTCTTGCCCGCGCCATTGGGACCAATCAGGCCATAGACCTGACCGCGTTCGATCTTGATGCCGACATCGCTGAGCGCCTGCAAGCCACCAAAACGTTTGGAAACACCGGAGACATTAAGAATGGTTTCACTCATGTCCATTCCCCTTAGTTCTTGACAGGTTTAGCCAGCGACTTGCCGTGCTCTGGCGAAGGCCAGAGACCGCGCGGCCGCATCAGCATGATGACGATCATGGCCAGCGCAATCAGCAGCTGGCGCAAGATGGCGGAATCGAGACGGCCGTCGGTCATGGCCTGCAAGGGCCCGGCCACATGGCGCAGCACCTCGGGCAGCGAAGCCAGCAGCAAGGCGCCCAAAATGACGCCGGGCAGATAACCGATACCGCCCAGCACCACCATGGCCACGATCATGATGGACTCCATCAGGCTGAAGGATTCGGGCGAGACAAAACCCTGGAAGGCGGCAAACATAGCGCCCGACACGCCGCCAAAGGTGGCGCCCATGCCGAAGGCCAGCAGCTTCATGTTGCGGGTGTTGATGCCCATGGCCTTGGCGGCGATTTCGTCCTCGCGGATCGCCATCCAGGCCCGGCCAATGCGCGAGGTTTGCAGCCGGTGGCAAATGATGACAGACACGATCACCAGCGCCAGGAAGAGGTAGTAATACATCGACACCGAGTTGACGGTAAAGCCGAAAAACTCATGCGACTTGCCCAGATCGAAGCCGAAGAACTTAATGGAATCGATCTGGTTGATGCCCTTGGGGCCGTTGGTCAGATTGACGGGCCGGTCCAGGTTGTTCAGGAACACCCGGATGATTTCGCCAAAACCCAAGGTGACGATGGCCAGGTAGTCGCCGCGCAGCTTGAGCGTGGGCGCGCCAAGAATCACGCCAAACAAGCCCGCCAGGGCGGCCGCCGCCGGAATGGCGGCCCAGATCGGCAGGTGCAGGCCTTCGGGAAAGGCGGCGGCAATGGCCGGAAAGGCCTCCGCCAGATGCGGCGAGCCTAGCAGGGCAAACAGGTAGGCGCCGAGCGCAAAAAAGGCCACGTAGCCAAGGTCGAGCAGACCGGCATAGCCCACCACGATGTTCAGGCCCAGGGCCAGCAGCACATAGAGCAACGTCATGTCGACAATCCGCACCCAGGCGTTGCCGCCCTGCTGCAGCAGCAAGGGCAGCACCAGCAGCGCGATGCCGGCGATTAAAAAGGTAGCCAGTTTGTTGAGTTTCATGAGAATTTTTCCTTGTATCTCGGCTGGATAGAGGGTGACGTGGGCCTCAGGCCCGGTCCGCCACACGTTCACCCAGCAGGCCGGATGGGCGCAGCGTGAGCACGAAAATCAGCACGATAAAAGCAAAAATATCGGAGTACTGGCTGCCCAGCACGCCACCGGTCAGCGGGCCTATGTAGCCAGCGCCTATGGATTCAATCAGCCCCAGCAAGATGCCGCCCAACACGGCGCCGCCCAGGTTGCCGATGCCACCAAACACCGCCGCGGTAAAGGCCTTGAGGCCGGGCAAAAAGCCCATGGTGTGCTGCACCGTGCCGTAATTCGAGGCATACATCACGCCGGCCAGCGCGGCCAAGATGGCGCCGATGATGAAGGTGGCGGAAATCACGGTATCGGGTCGCACACCCATCAGCGCGGCCACGCGAGGATTCTCGGCCGTGGCCCGCATGGCGCGGCCCAGCTTGGTGTAATGCACCAGCCACATCAGCACCGACAGCGACACCGCCGTAGCACCCAGGATGAAGAGCTGCGTCACGGTGATCACGGCGCCACCGACCTGAAAGGGCTCACTGGGCAGCAGCGTGGGATAAGGCTTGTAATTGGGCTTCCAGATGATCATGGCCAGCGTCTGCAGCAGCAGCGACATGCCGATGGCGGTGATCAGCGGCGCCAGCTTGGGCGAATTGCGCAGCGGCCTATAGGCGATTTTTTCAATCGTGAAATTCAGCGCCGCGCAGACCACAAAGGCGATCAAGAGGGAGATCAGCAAGATCAGCCAGCCCGGCGCGCCCGGCATGGCTTCCTGCATCCAGCGGATGATGGTCCAACTGGTGAGAGCCCCCACCATCAAGACCTCGCCGTGGGCAAAATTGATCAGGTTGATGATGCCGTAAACCATGGTGTAACCCAGGGCGATCAGGGCATACATGCTGCCCAGAACCAAACCATTGATGATTTGCTGTAGCAATATTTCCATAACTCTCTCCGGTTTGATTGAACTTGCCAACTCCGCTTTCGCCGCCATGCCATGGGATCACCACGACATCACGTGAGCTAACAAAAAGCCCGCCTATCAAAACCAGGAAACTGGGTTGGGTGGCGAGCTAATTGGCGAATTGTAGCCATGGGTCTCTAGCGAGAATTGGGCCAGGAAGGCCGTTTTTGCGGGGTTTACCCTTGAGAAATTTTATTTTTTTCGCGCAGTCAGGGTTTATCAGGAGGGCTGGTCCAGCGTCAATTTCTCTGCTGGTTTTTTAGCTTCAGTTCGTTCAACTTATCCGCAATCCGTATCTCCAGGCCACGGTTGACGGGCCGGTAAAAAGCCGGTGCAGCCATGCCTTCGGGAAAATAATTTTCACCGGCGGCAAAGCCATCCTCCTCGTCGTGTGCATAGCGGTAGTGCTTGCCGTAATCGAGCTCCTTCATGAGCTTGGTCGGGGCATTGCGCAGATGCAGCGGCACCGGACGCGTGCCGTCTTTCTTGATGAAAGCCTTGACCTCATTGAAGGCTTTGTACACCGCATTCGACTTGGGCGCCACTGCCAGATAAACCACGCACTGGGCCAGCGCCAGCTCGCCTTCCGGCGAACCAAGGCGCTCATAGACCTCGGCGGCATCCAGCGCCAGCCGCAAGGCGCGCGGATCAGCCAGGCCTATGTCTTCGCTGGCCATGCGCACCAGGCGGCGCGCCATGTAGCGCGGCTCCGCACCACCATCGAGCATGCGCATGAACCAGTACAGTGCGGCGTCGGGATCGGAGCCGCGCACGGATTTATGCAGCGCCGAAATGGTGTCGTAAAACTGCTCGCCGCCCTTGTCGTAGCGGCGCAGGCGCTCGCCCAGCACCTTGAGCAGCCAGGCATCGCTGACCTCGCTGATGCTCTCGGCCCTGGCCGCCACACTGAGGGATTCCAGGGTGTTGAGCAGGCGCCTGGCATCGCCATCGGCGTAGGCCACCAGCCGCTCTACGGCCTCATTTGCTATGTTTTCAATAGCTGGCAGCGCCCGCTCAGCAAGGACCCTGGCCACGATTTTCTTGAGATCGGGCTCGTCAAGCGGCTGCAGCACATAAACCACGGCGCGCGACAGCAAGGCCGAATTCACCTCGAACGAGGGGTTTTCCGTGGTGGCGCCAATAAAGGTGAACAGACCGCTTTCCACATGCGGCAAGAAGGCATCCTGCTGGCTTTTGTTGAAGCGGTGCACCTCATCGACAAAGACAATGGTGCGCTTGCCGCCCTGCCCTTGCCAGATGCTGGCCTGCTCGACCGCCTCGCGAATCTCCTTGACGCCGCCCAGCACCGCCGAAATGGTGATGAAATGCGCCTCGAAACTGCTGGCCATCAGCCGCGCGATGGTGGTTTTACCAACACCGGGCGGGCCCCACAGAATGCAGCTGTGCGGCTGGCCGGACTCGAAGGCAATGCGCAGCGGCATGCCCTGACCCAGCAAATGCTGCTGGCCAATGACTTCACCAAGATTTTTGGGACGCAGGCGCTCGGCCAGAGGAGGATGGGAAGAAGAAGTCGCCATTAATTTTTAGTGCGGTGCCGCCATGCGGCACGGAAGTTCGCTGGCGCATCGTCGCCAAGTTTATCGGACGCGGCCCGGGCTTACCGGATAATTTGGGCCCTCACCCCCGCATAGGCCTCAAGGATTTTCGTGAAACTTTATCTGCTCTTCGTCGTTGTGGCGACCGCCACCGTACTCAGCCCCGGCCCTGGCGTTGTCATGACGCTGACCAATGCACTTCGCTACGGCATGCGCGGCACCTTTGGCGGCATTCTGGGCATAGCCACCGGCGCCCTGATCGTGGCCGCCATTTCAGCCACCAGCCTGGGCGTTTTGCTGGCCACGTCAGCGCTGGCATTCACCGCGCTCAAGCTGCTGGGCGGCGCCTACCTGGTCTACCTCGGGATTCGGCTGTGGCGCGCGCCGCCGCTGAAATTGTCGGCAGAAGCGGCGCACGAAGCGAATTTCGGCAAACGCTTTCTCGAGGGCCTGTCCCTGCAGCTGACCAACCCCAAGGCGATCTTTTTCTTTCTCTCGGTATTTCCGCAATTTATCGCTCATGAGGCGAATTACGCGAGCCAATTCATGGCGCTGGTGCTGACCTACAGCGCCCTGGTCGTGATCATTCACTGCGTCTACGCCTTTTTCGCCAAAAAGGCCAAGAACTGGCTGACTTCAGAGCGAGGCGGCCGCAGCGTCAACAAGGCCGCCGCCGCCATGTTTTTGTGCTTCGGCGCTGCCCTGGCGACGGCGAGCCGCTGAGACTCTTACTGCCGAATGACATCCGCCCCTTTGGGCGGCGTGAAACGGAAAGTGTCTGGCGGCAGGCTGGGGTTGACCTCGACCTTGCTAAAGCTCAGCAGTGAGCGCTGACCGAAGCTGTCCAGAATTTCCAGTGCCGCCAGACTGGCCGGCTTCTCGCCAGCCAGAAAGCCCACGCGGACGGACTGCAACTGACCATCCTTGGTTTTGGGCGTTGCCAGCACCCATTGCAAGCCATCCTTGTCAGGCGCGGCCGTCAGCGTGAAATCGGCCTGCAGGGCGCGCAGATCGGGCGCAGCGGCAATCAGGGCGGCAGGCGTCGAGCCCAGCGCGCTGGCCTGCTTGCGCGCGGTGACCTGATTCAAGTCGGTGTCATACAGCCACAGCGTCTGGCCGTCGGCCACTATGCTTTGCTCGAATGGTTTTTTGTAGATGAACTTGAAGCGATTGGGGCGGGAGAACTCGAAGGTACCGCTGGAAGTCTTGCTGCGCGCCGCCTGGCCTTCCCTGGTTGGCGCAGTCACCACCTGGCTGAATTCGGCACGGCCGCTATGCACCGTCTTGACGAATGCTTCAAGGCTTTCAAGGCCATCAGCCCAGGCAGAATGGGCGGATACAGCTATCAAGACTGCAGCAAAGAGATTTCTCATCAGACTCACTCCGCCCGCGTGGGCACCAGAATTTCGCGCTGACCACTGCCGCTCATGGCGCTGACCAGGCCGGCCTTTTCCATGTCTTCAACCAGTCTGGCAGCGCGGTTGTAGCCAATTTTCAAGTGCCGCTGCACCAGTGAAATGCTGGCCTTGCGATTTTTCAGCACCACTTCAACGGCCTGGTCGTACATCGGATCTTTCTCCCCACCGGCATCGTCCGCCAGCTCGCCACTCTCGCCGTCGACCGTGCCGCCTTCGAGCACGCCGTCGATGTAATTGGGCTCGCCCTGCTGCTTGAGGTAGGCCACCACCCGGTGCACTTCATCATCACTGACAAAAGCACCATGCACCCGGATTGGAAAGCCGGTACCACTTGGCATGTAAAGCATGTCGCCCATGCCCAGCAAGGCTTCGGCACCCATCTGGTCAAGAATGGTACGGCTGTCGATCTTGCTGCTGACCTGAAAGGACAGGCGCGTTGGAATATTGGCCTTGATCAGACCGGTAATCACGTCGACGCTGGGGCGCTGCGTGGCCAGCACCAGATGAATGCCGGCGGCCCTGGCCTTTTGCGCCAGCCGGGCGATCAGCTCTTCAATCTTCTTGCCGACCACCATCATCAGGTCGGCCAGCTCGTCAATCACCACCACGATGTAAGGCAAGCGCTCCAGTGGTTCGGGCTGCTCGGGGGTCAGGCTGAAGGGGTTGTAGATGAATTCGCCGCTGGCCTTGGCCTCGTCGAGCTTGACGTTATAGCCGGCCAGATTTCGCACGCCCAGTTTGCTCATCAGCTTGTAGCGTTTTTCCATTTCTGCAACGCACCAGTTCAGGCCGTGCGCGGCCTGCTTCATGTCGGTCACCACCGGGGCCAGCAGATGTGGAATGCCTTCGTAAACACTCATCTCCAGCATCTTGGGGTCTATCAGCAGCAGGCGCACATCGCGCGCATCGGCCTTGTAGAGCAGGCTCAAAATCATGGCATTGATACCCACCGATTTGCCCGAACCGGTGGTGCCGGCCACCAGGCAATGCGGCATCTTGGCCAGGTCGGCCACCACGGCATTGCCGGCGATGTCCTTGCCCAGGCCAATGGTGAGCAGTGACTTGGCCTCGTTATATGCCTGGGAACCCAGAATTTCGCTGAGCCTGATCGACTGGCGCTTGGCATTGGGAAGCTCCAGCGCCATATAGTTTTTGCCTGGAATGGTCTCGATCACGCGAATCGACACCAGACTCAGCGCACGGGCCAGATCCTTGGCCAGCGTGACCACCTGCGAGCCCTTGACACCAGTGGCGGGCTCAATTTCATAACGCGTGATGACCGGGCCAGGCGCCGCCGCCACCACACGCACTTCGACACCAAAATCTTTCAGCTTTTTCTCGATCAGGCGCGAGGTCATCTCCAAGGTTTCGGGCGCCACGGACTCCTGCCGCAGCAAAGCGCCATCCAGCAGGTTGACCTGTGGCAGCTTGGAGTCAGGCATTTCGGTGAAGAGCGGCTTTTGGCGCTCCTTGGCGACCCGCTCGCTTTTGGGAATATCCACCAGGGTGGGCTCAATAAAGACCGGCACCGGGTGCTGCGCCTTAATCTCCACGCGCTCGTCAATCAAAACTTCCTCGCGCTCCCGGGCCGCCTTCTTACCCACCGCCAGGTCGACGGCAATCTCGCGTTTTTCGCGCCGTGAGGTGATGAAATGATCAATATAGGCGCCCAGCGCCAAGGCCACGCGAGCCCATGAAAAGTTGAAGACGCAGGAGATGGCAACCACACCCAGCGCGATAAAGACCAGGCCTGAACCGGCAAAACCCAACCATTTAACGCCCAGAGAGCCGACCATATAGCCCAGCGCACCGCCCGCATGTCCAGGCAGCCTGAACTCAAAACGATAAAGCCGTGACCACTCCAGCGCGGCACTGACGAGCAGCAGCACCACCAGGCCCAGCCAGAACCGGATACGGCTGGCCTGTAAGGATTTTTCGGGGGCCAGCGACTCGCCGCGCAAACCGCGCGCCAGCGACGACAGCCAGATTCGCGCGCCCGCTGCCAGTGCCCACCAGGCCGAAAAACCCAATAGGAAATAGCTGCCATCGGCCACAAAAGCGCCCAGGCGCCCGCCCCAGTTTTTAACGACCTGCTGCGCTCCACTGGCCGCGTCGGCATGACCGGAAGTTGACCAGGCGGCATCTTGCGGTGAGTAGCTCAGCAACACGGCCAGCCAAAAAACCAAGCCGGCCAGGCCCAAAATCAGGCTGACTTCATGGGCGAAGCGTTTGACGCCGGGGGATGCGCCCGCGGCGGGGGGGTTTCTGGAATTCAGGGTGTCAAGTGAGTAAGTCATGGGCCGTCTCAGAGCTTACCGCAGTTGAGTCAGGCCCGAATCGCGTGCGAGCGCAAACTGTAAGCGCGCGCCTTCAGCTCAGTGTGTGCAAATGGTCGTTTACCAGCAGGGATCCGTCGTCACGCACTTCAATGAATCCGCGCTCTTCCAGGTCTTTCATGACCCGGCTGACCATCTCGCGTGAAGCCCCTACCATTTTGGCCAGGTCCTGACGCGAGACCTTGTCGCGAATCACGGCCTTGCCATCGGCGTTTTCCCCGGCAAACTCCAGCAACACCCTGGCCACGCGGCCATAAACGTCCATCAGCGCCAGCGATTCAATTTTGCGATCCGCATGGCGCAGGCGCCGCACCAGCCCCTTCAGCACCGCATACGCCATGGAGCCGTTCTCGGGCAGGCAGCGTTCAAACTCTGGCCGGCCGAGTATCAAGGCATCAGTCTGTATCTCTGCGAGCACCGTGGCGGAATGGGGTTCGTTGTCGATCAGGCTCATCTCGCCTACATAGTCGCCAGGACGCATGGTGGCCAGAATCACTTCACGGCCGCGAATATCGGTACTAACGACACGCGCCCGACCGGTCAGAATAATGGACAAGGCATTTGATTTCTTGCCCTGCTCCACGATAGGTTCACCCCGTTTGAAACGACGCTTGACCACGGCATCTGCCACGGATGCGGCCTGAGTGGCCGTTAACATGGAAAAAAGAGGCACCCGGCGAATCAATTCCAGGTTGGACACCATGGTTGTCATATCAACTTTCTTCAAACCTCACAACCGCTCGCAAATGGCATGAGTTCTTACAATGACCGTTAGTCCGCAACAAAACAAATGCCGCAAATCTTACCTTTAGTGGCACTTGAGCGACCTGACTCTACCTGAGTTCCAACCCATCCCAATCAGTTACTCATCATGAAACATTCCAAAGTTCTCATTCTCGGCTCAGGCCCTGCGGGCTATACGGCAGCCATTTATGCCGCACGGGCCAACCTCAACCCGGTGCTGGTTACCGGCATGGCGCAAGGCGGTCAGCTCATGACCACCACCGATGTCGACAACTGGCCGGCCGACGTGCACGGCGTGCAGGGGCCTGAACTGATGCAGCGCTTTCTGGAGCACGCGGAGCGCTTCAAGACCGAGATGATTCTTGACCATATCAACCAGGTTGACCTGAGCAAGCGCCCATTCACCTTGACCGGCGACAGCGGCAGCTACACCTGCGACGCCCTCATCATCGCCACCGGAGCTTCGGCCAAGTACCTGGGACTGGAATCAGAGACCGCCTTCATGGGCCGTGGTGTTTCGGCTTGCGCCACCTGCGACGGCTTCTTCTACCGCGGCCAGGAAGTCTGCGTCGTGGGCGGCGGCAACACCGCCGTCGAGGAAGCGCTCTATCTGTCGAATATCGCCAGCAAGGTCACGCTGGTGCACCGCCGCGACACCTTCAAGGCCGAAGCTATTTTGATCGACAAGCTGCATGAGAAAGTGGCCACGGGCAATATCGAACTCAAACTGCACCACACCCTGGAACAGGTGCTGGGAGACGCATCGGGCGTGACCGGCGTGCGTCTGAAAAGCACGCAAAACGATGCAACGCAAGACGTCGCGCTCACTGGCTGCTTTATCGCCATTGGCCATCAGCCCAACACCGAAATTTTTGCCGGCCAGCTGGAGATGAAAGACGGCTACATCATCACCAAAACCGGCCTGCAGGGTTTTGCCACCATGACCAGCATACCGGGCGTTTTCGCCGCTGGCGACGTACAGGATCACGTCTACCGCCAAGCCATTACCAGCGCCGGTACCGGCTGCATGGCGGCACTGGATGCCCAGCGTTTTCTGGAGCAAAACGCCTGAAAATCGCAGCATCTCAAGAGGCGTCGTGGCGCGCCTCTGCAGGCATTCACGAGGCTGGCCAAGTCGTATTTTTGAAATTTTTTGTTTTCGGGCTATAATTTGCGGCTTAGCTGAGCATTCGTAGGGTCTGTCCAGCACGGATCCAGTCAGTTTTTCAGCATCCTATTTCTAATTTTTTACGGAGAGTGCGCTCATGGCACGCGTCTGTCAGGTAACGGGCAAAGGCCCGATGGTGGGAAACAATGTTTCTCACGCAAACAACAAAACCAAGCGTCGGTTCATGCCCAACCTGCAGTACCGTCGTATCTGGGTCGAGAGCGAAAACCGCTGGGTGCGCTTGCGCATTACCGCAGCCGGCCTGCGCTTGATCGATAAAAACGGCATCGATGCGGTCCTGGTGGACCTTCGTGCCCGCGGCGAAGTTTAAGGAGAACCAACATGGCTAAAGGCGGACGCGAAAAAATCAAGCTGGAATCCACGGCTGGTACCGGTCACTTCTATACGACCGACAAAAACAAGAAAACCACGCCTGACAAAATGCTGATCATGAAATTTGATCCAAAAGCACGCAAGCACGTGGAATACAAAGAGATCAAACTGAAGTAATTCAGCCTGACTCCGGCAACGCTTTGGCGTTGCCCCAAAAAACCCGCTGTACCCCAGCGGGTTTTTTTATGCCTGCTGCTGGCGAATGGCGCACGCTTATGCCTTGCCGCAGCCCAAGTCCAGACGCAACCCCCTTGCCCCACCCCTACCAATGCCAAACCGCCGCCAAGCCTCTCTACAGCAACCGGAGACTTGAAAGCCCTCCTCGCGTTACCAGGCACGCAGAGCTCGTCGAGTCTCGATCCAACCCTGGCCACAGAAAAGCAGCAAGACCAATTTCAAGGTGCTTCAAGTGGCCGCCAATACCATGACAGAGCCAGCCAACAAAAAAGCCACCTCAGCGGCGTACCGCTGAGGTGGCTTTAAAGATGGATTGTTCAGTACAGATCAGCTGCGAGCAGCGCGCAACTTCATAGAGAACTCGCGCAGTGCGGCAATACCGCTTTCTTCGGCGCGGTGGCACCAGGCCTGCAGGTCAGACGCCAGTTGCTCGCGCGATGCCGACTTGCTTAGCCACATCTGGCGCAACTCTTCGCGCATGACGACCATTTTGTCCAGCACCGGATGCTCAGCCCTGGCCTGAGCCAGATGCGGCTTGGCCACTGCGGGCACCTTGTCATCATCGCGGTGCAACCAGCGATTGGCGGCACGCAACACAGACACGTCGGCTTTCTTGGCCTCCAGCAGCGCAAGCTCTGCCTTGCCAACACGCCGCAGCTCGCGGGCAAAGCCAGCCATCACCTCGTAACGGTGAGCGATCAGCGCTTCCAGCGTTCTCTCATCAGCCACAGGCTGAATGGCACCCAGCCGCAACCTTGGCGGCACCTTCTTGACAGAAGCCAGGCCCACAGCCTGCATGGCGCGGATATAAAGCCAGCCGATGTCAAACTCATAAGGCTTGACCGAGAACTTGGCCGATGTGGGATAGGTGTGGTGGTTGTTATGCAGCTCTTCGCCGCCAATCACAATGCCCCAGGGCGAAATGTTGGTACTGGCATCAGGTGCTTCAAAGTTGCGATAGCCCCAGTAGTGGCCAATGCCATTGATGATGCCGGCCGCAGTCACGGGAATCCAGACCATCTGAACCGCCCAGACGGCCAAGCCAGCCACGCCGAACAAAGCCAGATTGATGATCATCATCAAGCCAACGCCTTGCCAGCTGTAGCGCGTATACACATTGCGTTCGACCCAGTCATTGGGCGTGCCATGACCGAATTTGCTCAAGGTTTCCTTGTTTTTGGTCTCGGCGCGATAGAGCTCAGCACCGGTCCAGAACACGGTTTTGATGCCATGCGCCTGGGGGCTGTGCGGATCTTCCATGGTTTCGCACTTGGCGTGGTGCTTGCGATGCACGGCCACCCATTCCTTGGTGACCTGGCCAGTTCCCAGCCAGAGCCAGAAGCGGAAAAAATGTGAAGGAATGGCGTGCAAGTCCATGGCGCGGTGCGCCTGATGGCGGTGCAAGTAAAGCGTCACGCTGACAATCGTGATGTGCGTAGTCACCAGGGTGTACAGCACAATTTGCCACCAGCTGGCAGCAACCAAGCCATGAGCCAGCCAGTCTAGGGCGGCATCAAAAAAGATCATAAAAGTCCTTTAAACAATCTGCACCAGCCACCGATTCAAAAGGCGTCTCCATAGGCTGCACCAGACAACCCCTAATTATAAGTCGATCATCCCCAAACACCAAATATTCGGGGATGTAACCGTGATGACGAAAAACTCGAAAATCTTGACATCAATCAAGCAACGTCGGTCTATTTGTAGCTAACTGTCACCAAAAATCTCATGCCTTTTGCCAAACCGCTGCAAAAAACCCATCCGTCTGGTGCAGGTATGGCCAGAGCCGGAGGTAGGGTCCGCGGCAAAGCTTTTCGGCATGTTCTACCCCTAGATGGGTCAACAAAGGCCCCGCTTCAAGGACGTTGAACTCTTTATTTGCCGCACCAAAGGCCTCGGCAATGGCCTCATTTTCCTGGCGCAAAATACTGCAAGTGGCATAAACCAGCCGCCCGCCCGGCTTGAGCAGGCGTGCCGCGCTTTGCAAAATGGCCGTCTGCTTGACCACCAGCTCTTCAATCGCCTTGGGGTTTTGCCGCCATTTCAGATCGGGATTGCGCCGCAAGGTGCCCAAACCCGAGCAAGGCGCGTCCACCAGCACCCGGTCTATCTTGCCAGCCAAGCGCTTGATACGGTCGTCGCGCTCATGGGCAATGGCGACCGGATGAACGTTGGACAGACCGCTGCGCGCCAGCCGCGGCTTGAGCGCCGCCAGCCGGTGGCCAGAGGTGTCAAAGGCGTACAGACGACCGGTATTGCGCATGGATGCGCCCAGGGCTAGCGTCTTGCCGCCCGCGCCGGCACAAAAATCCACCACCATTTCGCCGCGCTTGGCATCGACCAGCAGGGCCAACAGCTGCGAACCTTCATCCTGCACCTCGATGGCGCCGCGCGTGAAGGCGTCCAGCTTGCCCAGCTGCGACTTATCGGCCAGCCGCAAGCCCCAGGGTGAATACGGTGTTGCTACAGTTTTAAGAGCAAAACGCGTAAGCTCCTTCTGGATTTCAGCCCGTTTATCCTTCAAGGTATTGACGCGAAGATCGAGTCCGGCGGTGGCATTGAGACTTTCCACCAGCGGCCAGAAATCATCGCCCAGCTGTTCCTTGAGCGGCTCGACCAGCCACTGCGGCAGGTTGTGGCGGTGCAACTCCATCAAATCCGCAGGCTTGACCTGGTCGCAACGGCCCAGCCAGTCTTCTTCCTGGTCGGTCAAGGCCCCCAAGAGGAAGTCACGAGGCCCGGCAAAACCCAGAATCGCCAGCCGGCGCTCGGGCGCGCCACTGCCGTGCTGAGCCAGATAGGTATAGAGATTCTTTTTGCGCAGCACGCCATAAATCGTTTCGGCAACGGTGCCGCGCTCGCGCGGACCCAGGCGCATGTCGCGAAAATAGCGTGAAACCACCATGTCGGCGGGATGGTCAAATTTAAGAACCTGCTTGAGCAGCTCGGAACAACAATCGAGTAAGGCGTTAGGATGCATAGCCCCTATTGTCCCACTGCCGCCCTTTGGCAGCTTTCTTCGGCCTTGATTGACCATGCCAGACCTGCTTCCCCCACTGATAGAAACCCCGCCCGGCCTGTACCGTCACTACAAAGGCATGCTTTATGAAGTGGTGGGCACGGTGCGCCACAGTGAAAACCTTGAACCCATGACCTTGTACCGGGCGCTCTACGGCGAGCGAGGACTGTGGGTGCGGCCGGCCGCCATGTTCAATGAAGAAGTGGTGATTGAGGGCCTGCGCCAGCCGCGTTTCGCGAAACAAGCCGACTCAGTGCCGGAGTAACTTGGATGCAGCGGCCACAGCGCCGGGCCGCCCCAAGCAAGGCCAACCCCCTTGGGGCAGCGCATTAAACGCAGTGTTCTCCAAAAGCGGCGTAGCCAAAAGCGTGGGGGTATGTCATGTCACCGATAATCGTGGGTTATGTCCGAAACCACCGAAATCGCCAAACAGGTCAAGCGCCGCCGCACGTTTGCCATCATTTCCCACCCCGACGCGGGTAAAACCACGCTGACCGAAAAGCTCTTGCTGTTCTCGGGCGCGATCCAGATCGCCGGCAGTGTCAAGGCGCGCAAGGCCGCGCGCCACGCTACTTCCGACTGGATGGAGATTGAAAAGCAGCGCGGTATCTCGGTGGCCAGCTCGGTCATGCAGATGGAATACCGCGATTGCGTCATCAACCTGCTGGACACCCCCGGCCACCAGGACTTCTCGGAAGACACCTACCGCGTGCTGACCGCCGTCGATGCGGCGCTGATGGTGATTGACGCGGCCAACGGCGTCGAGCCGCAAACCCGTCGCCTGCTGCAGGTCTGCCGCGCCCGCAATACGCCCATCCTGACCTTTGTCAACAAGATGGACCGCGAGGTGCAAGACCCCATGAGCGTGATGGACGAGATCGAGCAGGAGCTGGGCATGACCGTCGTGCCCTTCACCTGGCCGGTCGGCATGGGCAAGCTTTTTCACGGCGTGTTCGACCGCCGCGAAAAACGCATGCGCGTCTTCAGCCCCGGCGAAGACAAGGCCGGCGGCGACGATGAAATCCTGGCCGGCCTGGACAATGCCGAAGCCAGCAAGCGCTTCGGCGCCGAATTCACGCAGGCGCAGGACGAGCTCGAACTGCTCAACGGCGCCTCGCCTGAATTCAGCCGAGAAGACTTTCTCAGCGGCAAACAGACGCCCATGTTCTTCGGCTCGGCCATCAACAACTTCGGCGTGCAGGAAGTGCTGGACGCGCTGGTCGACCTAGCACCGGCCCCCGCCGAACGCCCGTCCATGCAGCGCATCGTCAAGCCCGAGGAAAAGAAATTCTCCGGCGTGGTGTTCAAGATCCAGGCCAATATGGACCCGGCGCACCGCGACCGCATCGCCTTTTTGCGCGTCGCCAGCGGCGAGTTCACGCGCGGGATGCGCCTGAAGGTGGTGCGCAGCGGCAAGGAGTTGCGGCCCAACACCGTGGTCAGCTTCATGAGCCAGCGCCGCGAGCTGCTGGACACTGCATTTGCCGGCGACATCATAGGTATCCCGAATCACGGCGTGCTGCAGCTCGGCGACACCTTGACCGAGGGCGAAGCGCTGCAGTTCACCGGCCTGCCCTTTTTCGCGCCGGAAATGTTCCGCGCTGTGGAAGTGGCCGATCCGCTGCGCAGCAAGCAGTTGCGCGCCGGCCTGACGCAGCTTGGCGAAGAAGGCGCGATCCAGGTGTTCCGCCCGATTGCCGGCTCATTGCTGCTGCTGGGTGCCGTCGGCCAGCTGCAGTTTGAAGTGGTCGCTCACCGCCTGGAACATGAATACGGCGTCAAGGCCCGTATCATGGGCAGCAACTTCAACCTGGCGCGCTGGGTCACCAGCGAAGACGCCAACGAGTTGAAGAAATTCATGGATGCCAACGCGCATCGCGTAGCGCTCGATGCGGTGGATGCCCCTACCCTGCTGGTCGATCACAGCGCCACCTTGCGCGCCGTCGAACAGCAATGGCCCAAGATCAAGTTCCATGCGCTGCGCGAACACGCCGGACTGGTGTTCCAGTCAAAAATGTAATGCTTTAGGGCGCCAGCCCAATCAAAACGAGCGCAAGCAGCTATCAAAATAATAGCTTTTTGCGCTTTTTTCATGGCCCGCACAAGTTGCGCGTGGCGGGCCTATCTCATTTGGCGTTCAGAAAATCCGCCACTTCCAGCAACACCAGCTCGTTGTCGTCCGCCTTGTTGGGCTCGCGGCTGCTGGAGAAGGGCAGATTGTTGTCATTGCCGACCACGATGTGCGTGCCATCCACCACATCGACGTTTTCAATCGTGAAGAAGGGGAAGGTCAACACGCCGTTGTTCAGCGGCTTGCGCGCCAGCTTGGCCGGGTCGGCAATCGCCATCAGATCTATGTAGCCTATTTTTCGCACGGCGCCGCCGACGTTGGCATCGCTCAGCTCGACCTTATAGACCCGTTTGAATTTGGCGAGGTCATGAAAGCAGTCGCTGCGCTTCTGGCCTTCCGGGCAAGCCTTGTCGGCCGTGCCTTCGCCGTTGTCGCGCTCTATGATGAGGCCCGTCGTGCCGTCGATCATGTTGAAGTCGCCAATCGCGTGCGCATTGTTTTCCAGCAGGTACTTCCAGTGGCGGCCGGTCCAGGCTTCGCGCTTCACATCAAACTCCAGCACGCGCAGGTAATCCTTGCCGTCCAGGTTTTCATTGGCTTTGCTGGCGCCATCCCACACCGCACCCTCCAGCAAGGCATAGAGCTTGCTGCCGTCTTTGGACGAAGCCATGCCTTCAAACCCCTTGGAGCGCCGCACCTGGAAATCCACCGCGCCGCCTGGCGCGCCCGGCGTGGTCACGGCCGGGTGATCCGGCGAGCGCACCACCTTGCCGTCGACCAGGGTGTCAAACACCGCCAGCACCTTGCCCTTGAGATCGGCCTTGATCAGAAAGGGGCCGAACTCGTCACCAATCCACAGGGCGCCGCCGGCAAACTGGAAGCTTTCGGTGTCGAAGTCGCTGCCGGTCAGATAGCGCTTTTTCGTGCCTTCGTGAACGATGCGAAACGGCACTTTTTTATCGGGGTCGTGCAGGAATATGGTTTCCAGCCGCTTCATGGCACCGGTCTTGAAATCGATGTTGTAGCGGTTCAGGTAGAGCATGGAATCGGGCGAATTGGCCTTGGCGCCAAAACCGTTGTCCGTGATGATCCAGAAGCTGCCGTCTGGCATTTTCTTGATGCCTGAGTGACCTTGCAAGGGCTGGCCCTTGAAAGGCAGCGACACGCCGGTAGGCCGGCCGGCGGACAAGCCCTCGACCGACGCCACGGCCTCGACGCGCTTGCCGTTAGAAAATTTCCCGCTGATCTTCAGGTCTTGCGGCGCGTCTTTGGGTGCCGCGATGAAAGACTTGGCGGGCATCACCACGTGGCCGGCTAAGGTAGCGGGAAAAGCGGTCTGGGCCTGCAGCGGCGAGACCAGCGCGGCGGCGGCCAAGGCGGAGAAAATCGATTTGAAAGCCAGATGCCGCATGAGGGCAGAACAGGAAGAAGGCATGTGCAATCCACAGTTGATGAGGAGTGCATGCTCAGCAATTCATGTGACGCCCTGATTACAAAATGCGCTTTTGATCGCCAGCACCACGCCCTTTCTGGGACAACAGACTGCAGCCCTGCAGGGCAGGTCGCGCTTTTTGCCATAAGCTATGCGGATGTCCCGAAAAGCAAACCTGCTCGGTTTTTTCCTCACACTGCTCTGCGCCTTCTTTGGCGCAGCCCATGCACAGGCCTTTGACCACCTGTATGAAAGCAGCGCCAGGATTGCGCTGAGCCAGCCGCTGCAATGGGTGGCGGTGCCCAAAGGTTCGGTCGCATCGCCTGAGGTCTTGAGCGCCGACAGCCCCACTGCCGGGTCGTGGAACTTTCAGCCTTATACGGACGACACCACGCTTCCCACCTCGGACAAACAAGAGGTTTGGGCCCGCTTCGCGCTGCCGCTTACCCCCAGCCTGCAGACCTGGTTTATCCGGCTGCCGGGCCGGGCGATCTTCAAGGTAAGCCTTTATTCACGTGATCCTCAGGGCGGCTGGAAAGTCCATTCGGCCGGCCAGGCGATTGCGCCCGCAGACTGGGCTTTACGCACCCGCGTTCCCAGCTTCGAGCTGCAGTCACGCAGCGATCTGGCACCCATTTACTTCCTGCGCTTTGAGCATCACAAGCCCATCACCGAGCGGCCCATGCTGCTCACGCCCATCGAGTACATCGATGGCGCATCCCGGGTCGGCGTGGTGATAGGCCTGATGTGGGGAATGTTCAGTCTTCTGGCCGTGCTTTGCCTGGCCGCCTTCAGCATGGCGCGCAACAAGGTGTTCCTGTGGTTTGGCGCCGTGGTGGTGACGCTGATGTTCACGCAGCTGGTAGTGATAGGTTACGGCGGCTGGCGCATCTGGCGGCACAGCATCTATCTCAACCAGGTCATGGGCTGGGTCTCGGCCGCGCTGACCATGGCTGCTGCCGCCTGGTTTTGTGCCCAGGCCAGCTACGCCAGGAGCGCCCACCCGCGCATCTACCAGCTGCTGGCCGTCATCACGGTGAGCAGCTTGCTGATGGCATGCCTGGTGGCTATCCAGCCGGACCTGGTGCCGCGTAACCTGCGCAACCTGTGGCTGGCGCTTGCCATTTTGATGACCATGGGCAGCCTGGTCTGGATGTCGCTGCGGGGGCAGGCGTGGAATCTCCAGCTATTGCTGGGTGCGGCACCGATAGCGCTGGCCATGCTGGCGCGGCTCTCCTACAACGCAGGCTGGGTGTTGAACATTGAATCGGCGCAAGCTGCGGGCGTGCTGTCGGCCATGCTGGGCCTGCTCTGGGTTTTCCTGGTGTTGGCCTGGCGCAGCCGGGCCGCGCTGTTCTCCAACCACCGCGCCGCCGCCTTGGCGACCTATGACCCGGCCAGCGGCCTGATGCTGCCCCGCATCATTGAAGGCAGGCTGCCGCAAATGCTGCTGCGCGCACGCCGGCAAAAGTCGGAATGCGGCGTCTTGATGTTGCGCTGGCTCAACCAGGGTCCCAGCAATGACGAATTGAGCGATCAAAAGCGCAGTTTTGCGCTTTCCCGCATCGGTGAAATTTTGCGCCGGGCTGCCCGCGATATGGACACCGCGGCTCGCTATGACGAGAACCAGTTCATGATGCTGGTCGACGGCCCCATCAGCCGCGACGCCCTCTCCGAGATTGCCACCAGAATCCTGGCGGACTGCCTGCGGGCCGCCCAAAAATGGGGCGACCCGAGCACCTTCAATCTGCGCATTGCCATCTGGCATGGTACGCCCACTACACAAACTGCCCAGCAAGTGATGGAGGCGCTGACAAGCCGTTTGCACAGCATGTCCAGCGGAACAAGGCGGCATGTGCAGTTTGTCGATTCGGCGCTGGAGCCTGAGATTGTGGTGGTGCAAGACATCAGCCGGCGGGAAGATTTGATGGCGAAGATCAATGCGCTGGAGACCTCGCATCCGGCACTGTCCAGGCAAACGGCCGCCAGCCTGGATCGCTGAACGCGCCCTTTGCCGCGGCCATGCCGCTTGGCGCCCAAGCAGCAGGCCGATAGAAAAGGCAACACCGCCGGCACAAAACTGCGTAGAGTGGTTGCTGCCATGAACCACGCCACACCTCAGCCGCTCCCGGCGCCAGCCAGCAACCCAGTCGATCCCGACCCGCAGGAAACCGCCGAATGGCGGGATGCCTTTGAGGCCTTGCTAGCCACCCAGGGCCTGGCCAGGGCACGCCAGATGCTGGAGCAATTGAGTCTTCTTGCCAGAGAGCGCCGCATCGGCTGGCGGCCCGAACTGTCCACGCCCTACGTCAACACCATTGGCGTGAATGAGCAACCAGTGTTTCCGGGCGACCTGGCGCTGGAAGAGCGCCTGGCCTCCTTGATGCGCTGGAATGCGCTGGCCATGGTGGTGCGCGCCAATCAGGCCGAGACCGGCGGCTCGGCCGAACTGGGCGGACATATCGCCAGTTACGCCAGTGCGGCCGATCTGTTTGAAACCGGCTTCAACCACTTCTTTCACGCGCGCGAAGGCACGGGCGAAGGGCAACACCGCGGCGACTTGGTGTTTTTCCAGCCGCACAGCGCCCCCGGCGTTTATGCGCGCGCCTTCCTCGAAGGCCGGCTGAGCGAAAAAGATCTGGGGTTTTACCGCCAGGAACTCAGCGCACCCAGCCATGGGGCGCAAGGCCTGTGCAGCTACCCGCATCCCTATTTGATGCCGGACTTCTGGCAGTTCCCCACCGGCTCCATGGGCATAGGGCCCATCAGCTCGATTTACCACGCGCGCTTCATGCGCTACCTGACGCATAGACGCCTGCTCGATTGCAGCGGCCGCAAGGTCTGGGGGGTGTTTGGCGACGGCGAAATGGACGAGCCCGAATCCATGAGCGCGCTGACGCTGGCCGCGCGCGAAGGCCTGGACAACCTGGTCTGGGTCGTCAACTGCAATCTGCAGCGCCTGGACGGACCGGTGCGCGGCAACGGCCGCATCATCGACGAGCTTGAAAAACTCTTTGCAGGCGCCGGCTGGAACGTCATCAAGCTGGTCTGGGGCAGCGACTGGGACGGCCTGTTTGCCCGCGACCTGAGCGGCGCCCTGACGCAAGCCTTCGCCCACACCGTGGACGGCCAGATGCAGACTTTTGCGGCCAAGGACGGGCGTTTCAACCGCGACAACTTCTTCGGCCAGAACGAAGAACTGGCGCGGCTGGCGCAGGGAATGACGGACGAGCAGATCGATCGCCTCAAACGCGGCGGCCACGACCTGGTAAAAATCCATGCGGCCTACGCAGCGGCCGCCAATCACCAAGGCCAGCCCACGGTAATCCTGGCGCACACAAAAAAAGGCTATGGCATGGGTAGCACCGGCCAAGGCAAGATGACCACGCATTCGCAAAAGAAATTCGACGAGACCGACCTGCTGGAATTTCGCAACCGCTTCAACCTGCCGCTCAGCGACGAGCAGGCCAGGCGTATAGATTTTTACAAGCCGGACGCCAACAGCGCCGAGATGCAATACCTGCACGCCAAACGCCAGGCGCTGGGCGGCTATCTGCCCAGGCGCGAAACCACGGCAGAACAAATCGCCATCCCTGCCCTGCCCTCCTACGCCGGCTTTGCGCTGGCCGCCGACGGCAAGGAAATGAGCACCACCATGGCTTTTGTGCGCATGCTGGGCGGCCTGCTGAAAGACCCGGCGCTGGGGCCGAAGATCGTGCCCATAGTCGCCGATGAGGCGCGCACCTTCGGCATGGCCAATCTGTTCAAGCAGGTCGGCATTTATTCCAGCGTCGGCCAGAAATACGCGCCCGAGGACATAGGCTCGGTGCTGAGCTACCGCGAGGCGCTGGACGGCCAGATCCTGGAAGAAGGCATCAGCGAAGCCGGCGCGCTGGCCAGCTGGACGGCGGCCGCCACCAGCTACAGCGTGCACGGGCTGGCGATGCTGCCTTTTTATATTTACTACTCGATGTTCGGCTTCCAGCGCGTGGGCGACCAGATCTGGGCCGCGGCCGACCAGCGCGCCCGCGGCTTTTTGCTGGGCGCCACCTCGGGCCGCACCACCCTGGGCGGCGAAGGCCTGCAGCACCAGGACGGCTCCAGCCACCTGGCGGCCGCCACCATTCCCAACTGCAAGGCCTACGACCCGGCTTTTGCGGGCGAGCTGGCCGTCATCATCGACCGCGGCATGCGCGAGATGATGACCGAACAGCAAGACGTGTTTTATTACGTGACCCTGATGAACGAAAACTACGCCCAGCCCGATTTGCGGCCAGGCGCGGAGGCCGACATCATTCGTGGTTGCTACCAATTCAATAGCTACTTTCGCCTGTCGGACAAGGGCCAGAACCCTGAAATGCTTAAGAAAGTGACCCAAACCGTCACCTTGCTGGGCTCGGGCGCCATTTTGACCGAGGTCATCAAGGCCGCGCAGCAACTGGCAGAACTTGGCATAGTGGCGACGGTTTACAGCGTGACCAGCTGGAGCGAACTGGCACGCGACGGCGCGGCCTGCCAGCAAGATGCGCTGAACGGTGATGGCGCGCCGCGTGAGGCCTTCATCACGCAGCAGTTGCGCAGCAGCCAAGGCCCCATCATCGCCGCCACCGACTATGTGCGCGCCGTGCCGGAAAGCATTCGCGCCTTTCTGCCGGCAGGCCGCAGCTATCTGACGCTGGGCACCGACGGTTTCGGCCGCAGCGACACCCGGGCCGCGCTGCGCGAGTTTTTCGGCGTCAATGCCAGAAGCATCGCCAAGGCGGCGTTGCACCAGCTCAAGTCAACGTAAAAAGCCCGTGAGCGCATCAAGCACCGACGGGCTTTTGTCTAGCTTCTTGCGCCGCGCTTATTTAGGCAGCAGCACCTTGTCCACCACGTGGATGACGCCGTTGGACTGGTAGACGTCAGGAATCGTCACGGTGGCCACACCGCCTTTTTCGTCGGTCACTGTGAGCTTGCCGCCAGCCGATTTGGCCACCAGCGTGCCGCCGGCCACGGTCTTGATGGCGGCCATGCCCTTGCCGTCGGCAATCATCTTGCTGATGGCGGCGGCGTCCCACTTGCCGGCCACCACGTGGTAGGTCAGGATGCCGGTCAACATGCCCTTGTTTTCAGGCTTGAGCAGGGTGTCCACCGTGCCGGCCGGCAAGGCGGCAAAAGCCGCATTGGTAGGCGCAAACACGGTGAAGGGACCCGGGCCTTTGAGCGTCTCCACCAGGCCGGCGGCTTTCACGGCGGCCACCAGCGTGGTGTGGTCTTTGGAGTTGACGGCGTTATCTATGATGTCCTTGCTGGGGTACATGGCCGCGCCGCCCACCATCACCTGGGCAAACGACGAGGCAGCGGCGAGGGACAGCGTGATGGCCAGGCCGATGGAGGCCAGTTTGTGTTGGGTCTGCATATGAATTCCTTTAGCTTGATTTAAAACATCAGCCGGAATCGGAATGATTTCCAAGCGGCTGTCATGAATACGGGCCCGATGAAGGACTGGATTCAAGAAGCGCAAGAAATAATTAAGCAGAACCCCAGCAGCGCCTCAGCCCCGGGAGGCGAAAAAAGCCCGCACGGCTTGCGGAAAGATCAGGTGCTCCTGCGTCAGCACACGGGCCGCCAGCGCTTGCGCCGTGTCGCCAGGCAGCAGCGGCACCACGGCCTGCGCCAGGATGTCGCCATGGTCCAGCTCGGCCGTCACCTGGTGCACGGTGGCACCCGCCACCTGGCAGCCTGCGTCTATGGCGCGCTGGTGCGTGTTCAGGCCGGTGAAGGCCGGCAGCAGCGAAGGATGGATGTTGATCAGCCGGCCGGCGTAATGCTGCACAAAACCCGGCGTGAGTATGCGCATAAAGCCCGCCAGCACCACCAGCGCGGGCGCATGGTGGTCTATGCGCGCCATCAGCGCCGCATCAAAGGCCTCGCGCGAGTCAAAGCTCTGGTGCGGCAAGACCTCGGTGGCCAGTCCCAGGCCGCTGGCCAGGGCCAAGCCGGGCGCATCCGCCTTGTTGCTGATGACGGCGGCCACCCGCACGCCCCACTTCGCCTGCCAGGCCTCTTTTTGCGCCGCTCGGGCAATGGCGGCCATATTGGAGCCGCTTCCCGAAATCAGGATCACGATGTTTTTCATTGTTCTAAGATTATCGCCATGAGAGCACTTACCCCGAATGAAACCCGCGTGTTGGCCACCCTGATGGAAAAGACCCGCACCGTCCCCGACAGCTACCCCTTGTCGCTCAATGCCTTGCTGCTGGGCTGCAACCAGAAAACCAGCCGCGACCCGGTGATGGAGCTGTCCGAATCCGAGGCGCAGCAGGCAATCGACGCGCTCAAGGCCTGCAGCCTGGTGTTTGAAGCCAGTTCCAGCCGGGTGCCGCGCTTTGAGCACAATTTCCAGCGCGGCTTTGGCGTGAGCGAGCCGCAGGCCGTGCTGCTGGGCCTGCTGATGCTGCGCGGGCCGCAAACGCCGGGCGAGCTGCGCACCAACAGCGAGCGCTGGTACAAGTTTGCCGACATCGCCAGCGTGGAAGACGCCTTGGCCGAACTGAAAACCCGCAGCGAAGACGGCGGCGCGGCCCTGGTGCAGCAACTGCCCCGGGCCGCCGGCATGCGCGAACAGCGCTGGGCCCATTTGCTTAGCGGTGAGCCGTCTTTGCAGCCGTTTTCACAAGCCGGCGCAGGCGATGCCGCTATCGAGACGGAAGCAGAACCGGTTTCCCTGGGCCAGGCCGAGCGCCTACAGCAGCGCATGGCCGCGCTGGAAAGCCAGGTAGCGCAACTGCAGTTGCAACTGGCGCATTTGCACAAGGAATTGGGACTGTCTCAAGCCTGACACGCTGGCGCGAACGATCGTGCTAAAAATAGCCCACTGGAGAACCCCTCATGGATTTAGCTTTCACCCCTGAAGAGCAGAAGTTTCGCGCAGACATACGCGCCTGGGTTGCCGCCAACCTGCCGGCCGATATTTCGCACAAGGTGCACAACGCCCTGCGCCTGTCGCGCGACGATATGCAGCGCTGGGCCAGGATTCTGGGCAAAAAGGGCTGGCTGGGCCACGGCTGGCCCAAGGAGTTTGGCGGCCCGGGCTGGAACGCCGTGCAAAAGCATTTGTTTGAAGAAGAGTGCGCGCGGGCCGGCGCACCGCGCGTCGTGCCTTTTGGCCCGGTGATGGTGGCGCCCGTCATCATGGCCTTTGGCAATGCCGAACAGCAACAGCGCTTTTTGCCCGGCATCGCCAGCGGCGACGTCTGGTGGAGCCAGGGCTATAGCGAGCCGGGCGCGGGCTCCGACCTGGCCTCGGTCAAATGTCGGGCCGAGCGTGTTGGCGACAAATACATCGTCAATGGCCAGAAAACCTGGACCACCCTGGGCCAGTACGGTGAATGGATCTTCTGCCTGGTGCGCACCAGCACCGAAGGCAAGCCGCAGACCGGCATCAGCTTTTTGCTGATAGACATGAAGTCACCCGGCGTCACGGTGCGCCCCATCAAGCTGCTGGAGGGTGAATCCGAGGTCAATGAAGTCTGGTTTGACAACGTGGAAGTGCCGACCGAGAACCTGATCGGCGAGGAAAACAAGGGTTGGACCTACGCCAAGCACCTGCTCAGCCACGAGCGCACCAATATCGCCGACGTCAATCGCTCCAAGCGCGAGCTGGAGCGCCTCAAGCGCATCGCCAAGACCGAGGGCGTTTATGACGATCTTCGCTTTCGCGACGAAATCGCCAAGCTGGAAGTCGACGTGGTGGCGCTGGAAATGCTGGTGCTGCGCGTGCTGTCGGCCGAGAAATCGGGCAAGAATTCACTGGATATTGCCGGCCTGCTCAAGATCAAGGGCAGTGAAATCCAGCAGCGCTATGCCGAACTGATGATGCTGGCCGCCGGCCCCTACAGCCTGCCCTTTATCGAGGAAGCCATGGAGGCCGGCTGGCAAGGCGACTTCCCCGGTGGCGTGCCGGCCAATGCGCCGCTGGCCGCCAGCTATTTCAACCTGCGCAAGACCACGATTTACGGCGGCTCCAACGAGGTGCAGCGCAACATCGTCGCGCAATTCGTGCTCGGTTAAGTGCACAAGATTTAAAGGACAAGCCATCATGGATTTTGATTTCACCGACGACCAGGAACAACTGCGCGACGCGGTGCGCAAATGGGTGGACAAGGGCTACGACTTCGAGCGCCGCCGCGCCATCGTCAAGGGCGGCGGATTTTCTCGCGAAGCGTACGGCCAGCTGGCCGAACTCGGCCTGACCGGCCTCTATGTTCCCGAGGCCCAAGGCGGGCTCGGCATGGGACCGGTGGAAGCCATGGTGGTGATGGAAGAACTGGGACGCGGCATGGTGCTGGAGCCCTTGACCCAGACCCTGATCGCCGGCGCCCTGCTCGCCGGCTACGCGCCCGAGGCCTTGCAGTCGGCTTGGCTGCCAAAAATAGCTTCTGGCGAGAGCCTGGTGGTGCTGGCCTACCAGGAGCGCGCAGCCCGCTACCATTTTGAAAAATGCGAGGCAAAAGCGGCTCTAGCCCAGGATACATGGTCGCTGACAGCTACCAAAAGCATAGTGCCCGCAGGCGACCAGGCCGATGCCTTCATCGTGCCGGCGCTGGTTCAGGGCAAGATGGCGCTGTTTCTGATCGAGCGCTCGGCGGCCGGCGTGGCCACGCGCGGCTACGCCACGCAGGACGGCGGACGCGCCGCAGAAGTCACGCTGAGCAATGCACCGGCCAGCCTGATCACGCTGGATGGTTTGAGCGCGCTGGAACACGCGGTGGACATAGGCATTGCCGCCAGTTGCGCCGAAGCAGTCGGCGTGATGGACAAGACGCTGGCGGTGACGGTGGAGTACATGAACACGCGCAAGCAGTTCGGCGTGGCCATCGCGAGCTTTCAGGCGCTGCGCCATCGCGTCGCCGACATGAAGATGCAGCTGGAGCTGGCCCGCTCCATGAGTTACTACGCCTCGCTCAAGCTCAATGCGCCGCTAGAGGAGCGGCGCCGCGCGCTGGCCAGGGCCAAGTACCAGCTGGGGGTGTCCATGCGCTTCGTCGGCCAGCAGGCGGTGCAGCTGCATGGCGGCATAGGCGTGACCGACGAGTACATCGTCAGCCATTACTTCAAGAAACTGACCCAGCTGGAGATGAGCTTTGGCGACACCCTGCACCAGTTGGGCGAGGTGTCGCGCCAGATGCAGGACAGCGCCGGCGTTTTCGCCTGAAACAGGCTTGAAACAAAGCAGGGCCGGCGCCATTCAATGCGCCGGCCCTGCTGCACTCAAGCCCTATGCCAGCCTCGCGCTGGCATTTTTTTGCCCGGCCTAAAAGCCCAGCACGTGCGGCAGCCAGGTCGAGATGGCGGGCACAAAGGTCAGCAGCATCAGCACCACCAGATGCGCCAACAGGAATGGCGGCAGCTCGCGCGTGAGTTCGGCCATGGACACCCGGGTCGCCACCGCCGTGACAAACAGCAGCCCGCCCACCGGCGGCGTGATCATGCCCAGGGTCAGGTTGACGATCACCACCATGGCGAAGTGAATCGGGTCTATGCCCAGCGCGGCGGAAATCGGCGCCAGTATGGGCACCAGAATCATGATGCCGGGCAGCGGCTCCATGAAGATGCCAAAGATCAGCAGCAAGATGTTGACCGCGATCAGAAAGGTCCAGGGCGACAGGTTCCAGCCCACAATCGCTTGCGACACCGCCTGCGGCACGCCTTCCACCGTCAGCACCCAGGCAAAGGCCGCGGACGCCGCCATCACCATCAGCACCGAGGCGGTCAGCAAGGCCGAGCGCGCCGCGATGGCCGGCAAGGCCTTCCACTCCAGCGTGCGGTAAACCCACTTGCCGCAGGCCAGCGCGTAGAACACGGCGACCACCGAAGCCTCCGTCGGCGTGAAGATTCCAAAGCGTATGCCGACCAGAATCAGCACGATCAGCAGCAGCGCCGGAATCGCCTTGAAGCTGTTGACCCACATCTGGCGGGCCGAGGGGCGCGGCTCGCTGGAGCGGTAGTTGCGCTGGCGGCAGACGCGCCAGTTCACAAAGGCCATGGCCAGGGCGATCAAAATGCCGGGAATGAAACCGGCAATAAACAGCCCGCCCACCGACACCTGCTCGTCCTGCATGGCGTAAATAATCATCGCGATGGAGGGCGGAATGATGGGCCCGACGATGGCGGTGCTGGCCGTCAGCGAGGCGGCATAGGCGCGCGAGTAGCCGGCTTTTTCCATCATCCTGACCATCATGGAGCCGGGGCCGGCAGCGTCCGCCAACGCCGAGCCGGAAATGCCCGAAAACAGCGTCAACGACAGCACATTGGCATAACCCAGGCCGCCGCGCAGGTGGCCGACGAACTGGGCGGCAAAACGCAGCAGCACGGCCGTCAGCGCGCCGCCCGACATCAGCTCGGCGGCCAGAATGAAGAAGGGCACGGCCATCAGCGGAAAGCTGTCGATGCCGGTGAACATCTCCTTGAAGACGATGAGCTGCGGATAGCGCCCGCCAACGAAGACGGCCAGCGCCGCCGACATGGCCAGCGCGAAAGCCACGGGGAAACCCAACGCCATCAGCACGACGGCGGCAATAAAGAGTGTGAGTGTCATGAAATAAAGGCCTTCATCAAATCAAAGCGAGGCCGCAGCGTCGGCGTCCATCTCGTCCGAACTCTCGTAGCTGCCGTCCTTGACGTAGCCGCGCACGATGAAGAGCAGGTGAATAAACAGCAGAAAAAAGCCCACCGGCATGGCCGAGTAAATCCAGGAGATCGGGATGTCGGTGGCCGCCGTGGTCTGAAAGCGCGTGGCCCAGACGTAGAGGATGGAGGAGTAGGTCATCACCAGCGCAAACACGCCAATGCCTGCCACCACCACGCCGCGCAGCAGCCGCGCCAGCGGCGTGCTGACGGCCTTGTGCAGATTGTCGATGGCGACATGGCCGCCAAAGCGCAGCACCAGGCCGGCGCCCAGAAAGGTGCCCCAGATCATCAGGTGGCGCGCGACTTCCTCGGCCCAGACCAGGGAGTCGCCGGTGGTGTAACGCAGCACCACATTGGCAAACACGATGCAGGCCATGGCCAGCAACAAAACAATCAGCAGCCAGCGGTTGCACGCCACCAGGATGCTCTCAAGGCGATTTAGCATAAGGAAACAAGGCGCCCGCGGGCGCCTTCCTCAAAAAGAATGGAAACAACAAAACGCCCGGACCAGGCCGGGCGCTGCAATCGGGCGCTAAAGGCCCGGATTACTTGACGTTGCTGATGTCGTCCAGCGTTTTCTGGCCGAATTTGCTGGCGTACTGCTTGTAGGCCGGGGCCATGGCCGTCTTGAAGGCCGCCTTGTCGACCTGGGTCACCACCTGGGTGCCGTGCGACTTCATCTCTTCCACGCCCTTTTTCTCGACGTCGTCGACGAACTTGCGCGAAGCCAGCGCACCGGCGCGCGCGCCTTCGGTGAAGGCGGCCTTTTGGGCATCGTTCAGGCTGTTCCAGAAACCGGGCGAGACGATCAGCGCCACGGGCGCGTAGACGTGCGAGGTCAGCGTCATGTGCTTTTGCACCTGCCACAGCTTGGCCGACACGGCGACTGACAGCGGGTTCTCCTGGCCGTCTATGGTGCCCTGCTGCAGGGCGCCTATCACTTCGGGCCAGGACATGGGCGTGGGCGATGCGCCCAGGGTGCGGAAAGCCGTGATGTGAACCGGGTTCTCGGTCACGCGAATCTTCAGGCCCTTCAGGTCTTCCGGCTTGCTGACCGCGTGCTTGTTATTGGTCAGATGGCGAAAGCCCTGCTCGCCCCAGGCCAGTGCGATCAGGCCGCGAGCCCGGAACTTGGTCAGCAAATCCTGACCGAACTTGCCATCCAGCACGGCGCGGGCATGGGCCGTGTCGCGGAACAGAAAGGGAACGTCCACCACACCCACATCGGGCACGAAATTGCTCAGCGCGCCGGTGGAAACGATGACCGCCTCGACGGTGCCCAGCTGCAGACCTTCGATTAGCTCGCGTTCGCCGCCCAGGGCGCTGGAGGGAAATTGCTTGAACTTAAAGGCCTGGTTGGTGCTTTTCTCGACCGAATCGGACCAGGCTTGTGCCGCGGCGCCGTAATGGGAGTTCACGGCCAGGGCGTAACCCAGCTTGACGTCTTTGGCCTGCTGGGCAAACACGGTTGCGGTGGAAACGGTCAGGGCCGCCAGGGCGCAAGTGGCCACGAAGGTGCGGCGAAGGCTAGTCATCAATGTCATCCTTGTTTTTAGGTGTAGCTACAAATAGAGAAGCGGTATTGTAGGTTTCACATTTGGCTACATCCTGGCCCACGCGCTGAGGCGCGGGCACAGCCAAGCCCTGGCAGCGGCACGCCAGGGGAAAATTTCAAGAAAAAACGAGTCCTAGCCCTTGTGGTACGGGCGCAAATAGCTACTAAAAATATAGCAAATTACGCCCAAAGTAGGTTTTTAGGTGTGCGACATGCTCCAGCCTGGATGGCGGCGATCAGCTCAGGCAGTAGTTGAGCGATGCCTGTTTGTTCTGCGGCACCGGCTCGCCCAATGACTCCAGCAGATTTTGCTCAATGGTGTGGCACAGGGTATCGAGCGGCAAGTCGTTGGACTCCAGGCCAAAGGGCTCCTCGATTTCATCGCCCAGCGCGTCCAGGCCAAAAAAGGTGTAGGCCACGATGGCGACCACAAACGGGGTCATAAAGCCTATGGTGTCGACCAGGCCGAAGGGCAGCAGAAAACAGTAGAGATAGGCCGTTCGGTGCAGCAGCAGCGTGTAGGAAAACGGCACCGGCGTGCCCTTGATGCGCTCACAAGAAGCGGCCGAGGACGTCAGGGCCGACAAGGTGTTGTCTATGGTCGCCGTCAGACAGGGCTCAATCCAGCCTTGTTGCTGGCAATGCCCGAGCTCCTTGCCCATGTTCAGCATCAGCGCATCGTGCTTGCAGGACGCTTTTTGCAGGCTGGCCCATTCGGCCTCGGGCACCCAGCGCTGCAATTCGCCATAGTCGGCATGGTCGCGCAGCTGCAGCCGCAAGGCATGGGCAAAGGCGATAGCGCGGTAAAGCATGCGCCGGCGCGCCTGCGCCGCCTCGCTGGCCTGCCCGGCCAAGGGCTGGATAAAGCTCTGGCATTGCCGGGAGAGCGAACGGCTTCTGAGCACCAGCTCGCCCCACAGCTTGCGCCCTTCCCAGTAGCGGTCATAGGCGGCGGAATTGCGAAAACCCAGAAAAATCGCCAGCGGCAAACCGATCAGGGTGAAGGGAATGGTCGTCAGGGTGATCTTGACCGTGAACAGGTTGCCGTGCGCTAGCGTCACCAAAATCGCGCTCAGCGTGTTGATCAGCAAGGTATTTCGAATCCTCGGCAGGATCGAGCCACGCAGGACAAAAAACAACTTGATGCCGGAAGGTCGATCTCGGACGATCATGAAAAGACAATTAAGGGAAAACCCTTATTTAACCATACCGCCAGGCGTAGAAGGACCTGGATAGCGCATGAATTTCAGCTCAGCAAGCGCGAGGATTTGGGGACATGGGCCATCAAAAACTCCATCTGGTCCGCCAGGATGCGGCGGTTGCGCAAGATGAAGTCTTCCCACAGGCTGGGCACATAAGGCGTGTAGAGCAGCGGCATATGGGCCTGCTCCGGCGTGCGATTGCTTTTTCGGTGGTTGCAGGCGCGACAGGCTGTGACCACGTTCATCCAGCTGTCAATGCCTTGCTGCGCCAGTGGAATGATGTGCTCGCGCGTCAGCACCTCTTCGGCATGGTGGCTGCCGCAGTAGGCGCAGACATTGCGGTCACGCGTGAACAGCTTGCCATTGGTCAACCCCGGCTTGAGGTCAAACGGATTGATATTGGGCACGCCGCGGGTGCCTATGATGCTGTTGACAGTGATGATGGACTGCTTGCCGGTGATGGCATTGTGGCCGCCATGAAAGGTGGCAATCCGCGCTCCCAGCTCCCAGCGCACTTCATCCGCCGCGTAATGTAAAACGGCCAGTTCAAGGCTGATCCACGACTGTGGCAACCCTTGGGCTGAGAGCTTCAAGACCTTCAAAACGAACCTCCATGAAAATGGAAACACGGTGTCGAACTGTCAATAAAACAATATACAGCTAAATCATGAAGGCCACACGACCAAGCGCTTCTCAATTCATGATCCGCCGGTGTCAGCCCCAACTCTTCAGGCCTTAGCGCTATAAAAACGATAATTAGCCCATGAAAGTTTTCCGTGGTTACCTTCATCCCCAATTGCTGCCGCAATGCGCCCTGACGATTGGCAATTTCGACGGTGTGCACCGTGGTCATCAAGCCATGCTGGCCTTGCTGAAAAACGAGGCCCAGCACCGCGGCGTGCCCAGCTGCGTGCTGAGTTTTGAGCCGCATCCGCGGGATTACTTTGCCGCCGTGGCCCGCAAACCCGAGCTGGCGCCCGCCCGCATCGCCACGCTGCGCGACAAGCTGACCGAGCTGGCGCGCTGCGGCATAGACCAGTGCGTGATCCTGCCCTTTGACGCGCCGCTGGCAGCGCAAACGCCGGAAGGCTTTATCCAGGACGTGCTGCTGCAAGGTTTGGGCGCACGCTACGTGCTGGTAGGCGATGATTTCCGCTTTGGCAGCAAGCGCGCGGGCGACTACGCCATGCTGGACGCCGCCGGCGAGCGCCTGGGCTTTGACGTTGCCCGCATGAACAGCTACGAGGTGCACGGCACCCGGGTCTCCAGCTCGGCCGTACGCGAGGCCCTGGCGCATGGCGACATGGAGCGGGTCGCCGGCCTGCTGGGCCGGCCCTACAGCATCTCCGGCCATGTGGTGCATGGCCGCAAGCTGGGCCGCGAGCTGGGTTTTCGCACCCTCAACCTGCGCTTTTCCCACTGGAAGCCGGCCGCCAGCGGCATTTTTGCGGTGCTGGTGCATGGCCTGAGCGAATCGCCTCTGCCCGGCGTCGCCAATCTGGGCATACGCCCCTCCATAGACCCGGACGACGTCAATGGCGGGCGCGTGCTGCTGGAGACCCACTGCCTCGATTGGCCCGCCAGCCTTGGCGCCGAAGGGGCGTACGGTAAAATCATCCGTGTGGAACTGCTACACAAACTGCACGACGAGCTGAAATACGACGGTCTGGAAGCCCTGACCCGGGGCATCACCAAAGACTGTGACGATGCCCGTGCCTTTTTCGCTACGCGAATTTGACGGGGCGCTGCGCCCCGCTCTCACCGTTCGCCCCCTGCCCTGCAGGGGATCATTTGAAGGGGGTCTTGAGGACTGCCCATCATCCCCAAAGTTTGCCCCCCAAGAGTTTCAATATGACCGAAAAAGTCGACTACCGCCAAACCCTGAATCTGCCCGACACCCCCTTCCCCATGCGTGGCGACCTGCCCAAACGCGAGCCGGGCTGGGTCAAGGAATGGGAAGACAAGGGCGTCTACAAAAAGCTGCGCGATGCCCGTTGCGGCGCCCCCAGGTTTGTGCTGCACGACGGCCCGCCCTACGCCAACGGCAAGATCCACATCGGCCACGCCGTCAACAAGGTGCTCAAAGACATGATCGTCAAGGCGCGCCAGCTCAAGGGCATGGACGCCGTCTATGTGCCGGGCTGGGACTGCCATGGCCTGCCGATCGAGAACGCGATTGAAAAACTGCATGGCCGCAGCCTGCCGCGCGATGAGGTGCAAGCCAAAAGCCGCGCCTTTGCCACCGAACAAATCGCCGGCCAGATGGCCGACTTCAAGCGCCTGGGCGTGCTGGGCGAATGGGACAATCCCTATCGCACCATGGATTTCGGCAACGAAGCCAATGAAATCCGCGCGCTCAAACGCATCATGGAGCGCGGCTTTGTCTACCGCGGCCTGAAACCCGTGTACTGGTGTTTCGACTGCGGCTCTTCGCTGGCCGAGTTTGAAATCGAATACGCCGACAAGAAGTCGCAGACGCTGGACGTCGGCTTCAAGGCGGCCGAGCCCGACAAGCTGGCCGCCGCCTTTGGCCTGAAGAGCCTGGCCAAAGACGCCTTTGCCGTGATCTGGACCACCACCGCGTGGACCATTCCCGCCAACCAGGCGCTCAACCTCAACCCGGATCTGGAATACGCGCTGGTAGACACCGAGCGCGGCATCCTGCTGCTGGCCGCCGTACTGGTCGAGAAATGCATGGAGCGCTACCAGCTGACCGGCACGGTGCTGGCCACCACGCCGGGCAAAAAGCTGGCACTGCTGAACTTCCAGCATCCGTTTTACGACGTGGAGGATGACGGCGGGAACCACGGCTACCGGCGCCTGAGCCCGGTGTTCCTGGCCGACTACGCCACCGCCGACGACGGCACGGGCATAGTGCACTCCTCGCCCGCTTACGGCGTGGAAGACTTTAACTCCTGCGTCGCCAACGGCATTGCTTACGACGACATCCTGAACCCGGTACAGGGCAACGGCCGCTACGTCGATGAGCTGCCGCTGTTTGGTGGGCTCAACATCTGGAAGGCCGCACCGCTGGTGATAGACAAGCTGCGCGAGCACGGCCGCCTGTTTGCCAGCCACGACATCGTGCACAGCTACCCGCACTGCTGGCGCCACAAGACGCCGGTGATTTACCGCGCGGCCGCCCAATGGTTTGTGCGCATGGACGAAGGCGAAGGCGTGTTCACCAAGGACAAGGCAGCGCAAACCTTGCGCCAGCTGGCGCTCAACGCCATCGAGGAAACCAGTTTCTATCCCGAAAACGGCAAGACTCGCCTGCGCGACATGATCGCCGGCCGGCCCGACTGGTGCATCAGCCGCCAGCGCAACTGGGGCGTGCCGCTGCCCTTCTTCATCCACACCGCCACCGGCGAGTTGCACCCGCGCACCATGGAGATCATGGACCAGGCAGCTAGCATGGTTGAGGCTGGCGGCGTCGAGGCCTGGAGCAAGGCCTGCGCGGAGTCCATCATTGGCGCCGACGCACCCGACTACATCAAGAGCACCGACATCCTGGATGTGTGGTTTGACTCGGGCACCACGCATTTCCACGTGCTCAAGAACAGCCACGCCGCGCAATCGGCCTGGCCGGCAGACCTCTATCTGGAAGGTCACGACCAGCACCGGGGCTGGTTCCACTCCTCGCTGCTCACGGCTTGCGCCATGTACGACCACGCCCCTTACAAGGGCCTGCTGACGCACGGCTTCACGGTGGACGGCAAGGGCCGCAAGATGAGCAAGAGCGAAGGCAACACCGTGGTGCCGCAGGAAGTCAGCGACAAGCTGGGTGCCGAAATCATCCGCCTGTGGTGCGCCTCCACCGACTATTCCGGCGACCTGGGCATTGACGACAAGATACTGGCACGCGTGGTCGACGCTTACCGCCGCATCCGCAACACGCTGCGCTTTTTGATGGCCAACGTCAGCGACTTTGACCCGGCCCAGGACGCCGTGCCGTTTGACCAGATGCTGGAAATCGACCGCTATGCCCTGAGCCGTGCGGCGCAGTTGCAGGCCGACATCCTGGCGCACTACGAGGTCTATGAGTTCCATCCGGTCGTCTCCAAGCTGCAAATCTATTGCAGCGAAGACCTGGGCTCCTTCTATCTGGACATCCTGAAAGACCGGCTCTACACCACCGGTCCCAAGTCACTGGCACGGCGCAGCGCGCAAACCGCCCTGCACGCGATCACCCATGCCATGCTGCGCTGGATGGCGCCTTTCCTGAGCTTTACCGCCGAAGAGGCCTGGAAGTTTTTCGGCCAGTCGGAATCCATCTTTCTGGAAACCTACGCCGAATTTCCGGCGCCCGATGCCGCCCTGCTCGGCAAATGGTCGCGCATTCGCGACATCCGCAACGCGGTCAACAAAGACATAGAAACCTTGCGTGCCGAGGGCAAGGTCGGCTCGTCGCTGCAGGCCAATGTGGCGCTGCAGCTCAACGCCGACGACCATGCGCTGCTCAGCAGCCTGGGCGATGACTTGAAGTTTGTCTTCATCACATCCGCTATTAATTTAGTAGCTGGAGACGACCTGAAGGCAGGCGTCAGCACCAGTTCCGCCATCAAGTGCGAGCGTTGCTGGCACTACCGCGAGGATGTCGGCATCGACCCGGCCCACCCGGCCATTTGCGGCCGCTGCACCAGCAACCTGTTTGGCGCGGGCGAAGCCCGGCAATTCGCATAATGGCGAAGGCTAGCCTGAAAAAAACCTCGGCCGCCATGCTGCCCTGGCTGGGCCTGGCACTGATTCTGCTGATCGCCGACCAGTTCACCAAGGTGCTGATCCTGGGCTATTACCGCCTGGGCGACGCCACCTATGTGACCAGTTTTTTTAACGTGGTCAGGGTGCACAACACCGGCGCCGCCTTTTCTTTCCTGGCCTCCGCGTCGGGTTGGCAACGCTGGTTTTTCACGGTCCTGGGCCTGGTCGCCGCCGCCTTCATCATCTGGATGCTCAAATCGCATGCGGGACAAAAGCTGTTCTCGTTTGCCATGGCCTGCATTCTGGGCGGCGCGCTGGGCAATGTGATAGACCGCACGCTGCACGGCTACGTGGTGGACTTTCTGGACTTTCATTACGGCAGCTGGCACTTCCCGGCCTTCAACATTGCCGACAGCGCCATCACCGTCGGTGCCGTCTGCCTCATTCTTGACGAGTTGCTGCGCGTGCGTCGCGCCAAGGCATAGGGTTCTGCCGGGCCTCCGGGCGTTCGCGCCGGGGGTATAGTCAGCCAGAAGTCTATGAAGCATTTGTTGAATTTATTGGCGGCCATTGCGCTGCTTGTCTGGGGCACCCATCTGGTCCGTACCGGTGTGTTGCGAGTGTTTGGCGCCAATCTGCGCAACATGCTGGCCCGCAGCATGGCCAACCGCTTCACCGCGGCGCTCTCGGGTATAGGGGTGACGGCCCTGGTGCAGTCCAGCACCGCCACCTCGCTCATGACCTCCTCCTTCGTCGGGCAAGGCCTCATCTCGCTGCCCGCGGCGCTGGCGGTGATGCGTGGCGCCGACATAGGCACGGCCGTGATGGCGGTGCTCTTCTCCTTCGACCTGTCATGGCTGTCGCCGCTGTTTATTTTTGCCGGCGTGGTGCTCTTCCTCTCGCGGCAAGACGGCACAGTGGGACGGGTCGGCCGCGTCTTCATCGGCCTGGGCCTGATGCTGCTGGCCTTGCGTCTGGTGGTCGATGCCACCGAGCCGCTGTTGGCCGCGCCGGCGGTGCGCGCCCTGCTGTCTTCGCTGGGCAGCGACGTCTTGCTGGAAATCACAGTGGGCGCCACCCTGGCGGTGCTGTCTTACTCCAGCCTCGCCGTGGTGCTGCTGATCGCCGCGCTGGCGGCGTCTACGGCGATACCGCTGGATGTGGCGCTGGGCCTGGTCCTGGGTGCCAATCTGGGCAGCGGCATCCTGGCCGTTTTGACCACCCTCAAGTCCTCGGTCGAAGCCCGCCATGTCACCGTCGGCAACCTGGTTTTCAAGGTCATGGGCGTGACCATTGTTGCGCCCTGCATAGGTCTGTGGCTGAGCTACGCCAGGCCCTGGCTGCCTGACATCACCAGCGCCGTGGTGATGTTTCATCTGGCCTTCAATGTGGTGATCAGCCTGGGCTTCATAGGCCTGACCCAGCTGGTCGCCAAATGGGTGCAAAAGCTGCTGCCCAAACCGGAGGCCTCGCCCTCGCAAATCCGCCTGCAGCATCTGGACCCCTCCGCGCTCGCTACGCCCTCCCTGGCCATCTCCTGCGCCGCACGCGAGGCCATGCACCAGGCCGATGTGGTGGAGACCATGCTCAACGGCGTGCTGCCTGTGATCCGCAACAATGACCTGCGACTGGCCGAAGAGCTGCGCAAGCTCGACGACACGGTCGACACCCTGTACTCGTCCATCAAGTACTACCTGACCAAAATTTCCCGCGAGGCGCTGGGCGAGGAAGAAAGCCGCCGCTGGACCGACATCATCAGCTTCACCATCAACATGGAGCAGATTGGCGACATCATTGAGCGCGTGCTGATAGATATCGAGGACAAGAAGATCAAGCCGGGCCGCCACTTTTCCGAAGCCGGCATGGCCGAAATTGTCGAGCTGCATGAGCGCCTGATCAGCAATCTGCATCTGGGCATGAGCGTATTCCTGAACGGTAACGTGCGCGATGCCCAGAAACTGCTGGAAGAAAAAGCACGCTTTCGCGACCTCGAACGCGCTTATGCCACCAACCACCTGAGCCGGCTATCGGCCAATACGCTGCAAAGCCTGGAAACCAGCTCGCTGCATATCGACCTGATCAGCGACCTCAAGCGCATCAACTCACACATCTGCTCCATTGCCTACCCGATTCTGGACTCGGCCGGCGCGCTGGCCCCCAACCGCCTGCGTCCCGAGGCCCTGGCCATGAAGCCCTGAGCCCCCCGAACGGCCTCAAGCCGTTCAGGGCAGGCCCAGCACCTGCAGCAGAATCAGCGCCGCCTCCAGGGTGAATTCATCGCGCTGCAAGGCGGCCAGCAATTGACCTTTATCCATCAGGCAAAACTGCGCCACCTCGCCATCCTGGTTATCTGGCGTCAAACCATCGGGCACGGTGCAGACATACCAGTCGATGTGCTCGCTGACATAACCGGCGCCCCGGCCATCCTGGCTGGGCCGGCAGATGCTCAGGCGCCCGCCGTAGCGCATGGCCTGCAGCTCGACAATCCGCAGGCCGGCCTCCTCCCAGGTCTCACGCGCCAGCGCGGTTTCAAGCGTGTCCGCCGCCGCCACCATGCCGCCCATCAAGGTATCCCACAGACCGGGGTCGTTGGCCTTGTCCAGGGCTCGCTGCTGCACCCAGACGCTGCCCTCAGGCGTTTGCCCCACCAGATGCACGGCCTGCGTCACTATGCCCAACGGCCTGACCGCGGCTCGCTCTACCGTGCCCTGGCGCTGGCCCGACGGATCGGACACCGCGAGCTGCTCGTTGCGCCAGGCGCCGGCCAGGCCGGCTTCATGCAAGGCCGTGGCGACGCGGTTCAGGCCGCTCGTCACATCGCCCAGCAAGCGCCAGCCGGCCTGCTCCGAATACTCTTCTTTTAATAGCGGGTTGCGCCCGTCCAGCAAGGGCTGGAGGGCTATTTGACGTAAAAAATCGGTTTCCACCGAGCCAATCACAGCGTCCCCGGCCCAGAGCGGTACCCGCGGGCGCAACGGCGCCTGGCTGGCAGCCGCCTGCAGACGGCGCAACCATTGGGCATCAAACTCAAGCGGCATGCGGTCTGGCCCTAGAGCGTGAGAATGGTGCAGCCCGTGGTCTTGCGGGCTTCCAGCGCACGGTGGGCGTCGGCCACATCGGCCAGGGCAAAGCGCTGGTCAATGCGAATGTTGATCTTGCCGCTGCTGACCATCGCAAACAAATCATCCGCCATCTCCTGTGTGCTTTCACGCGTGGTGATGTGGCTGAACAAGGTCTGGCGCGTCACATACAAAGAACCCTTGGGGCCCAGGATGCCGGGCGAAAAAGGCGCGACCGGGCCGGAGGCATTGCCAAAACTGACCATCAGGCCGAAGGGACGCAGGCAATCGAGCGAACGGTCGAAAGTGTCTTTGCCGACCGAGTCATAAACCACCTTCACGCCCTGGCCGGCGGTGATCTCCTTGACGCGGGCGACGAAGTCTTCCTTGGCGTAGTTGATGACGAAAGCCGCGCCATGGGCCTTGGCCAGCGCACATTTTTCGTCCGACCCGGCCGTGCCTATCAGCTGCAGGCCCATGGCTTTTGCCCATTGGCAGGCGATCAGGCCGACACCGCCTGCAGCGGCGTGAAACAGCACGAAGTCGCCCGCATTGAGCCCGCCCTGCGGCTGACTACGGCGCAGCAAATATTGCGCGGTCAGGCCCTTGAGCATCATGGCCGCGCCAGTTTCGAAGGAGATCGCGTCGGGCAGCTTGCAGACGCATTTGGCGGGCATCACGCGCAGCTCGCAATAGCTGCCCGGCGGCTGGCTGGCATAGGCGGCGCGGTCACCCACTTTCAGGTGCGTCACGCCCTGGCCCACGGCCTCGATCACGCCAGCAGCCTCCATGCCCAATTGAACCGGCATGACCTGCGGATACAGGCCGCTGCGCTGGTAGACATCGATGAAGTTCAGCCCTATGGCCTTGTGACGTATGCGGATCTCGCCGGGGCCGGGTTCGCCCACGGTCACGTCAACGATCTTGAGTTCTTCGGGGCCACCGTGCTGGTCTATGCGAATGGCTTTGGAAATCATGGCGGTCATAAAGGCTTTCTTGCGCTCTGTCAGCGTATCAATGAAGGGGGAAATCGACTGGCCGCTATCCTGCCATGAATCACAAAAAACTGCTCTTCCAAGCGTTTAAAACCGGTGCGCCGCAGAACGCGTAACTCGCTTGGTAAAGTCCCCCTCATGAATCAAAGACTGACCCCTGCCACCGCCTTTTTGCTGACGCTGGCGCCCCTGCTCTGGGCCGCCAACGCCGTCGTCGGCCGCCTCGTCACCGGGCTGGTGCCGCCCATGACGCTTAATTTTCTACGCTGGGTTTTGGCCTTCGTCATTCTCTTGCCGCTAGCCCACCGCTTACTGAAGCGCGACAGCGCGCTATGGCCAGACTGGAAACGCTTTGCGCTACTGGGCTTGCTTGGCGTGGGCTGCTACAACGCCTTGCAATACCTGGCACTGAAAACCTCCACCCCGCTCAACGTGACACTGGTGGCGTCCAGTGTGCCGGTCTGGATGCTGATAGTTGGCGCACTGTGCTTCGGCCAGCGCGTATCGCGCCAGCAGATTGGTGGCGCCCTGCTGTCGATTGCCGGCGTGCTGGTGGTGCTCACGCGCGGCCAGTGGGCCTTGCTGGCGCAGGTCAGGCTGGTGCCTGGCGATCTCTATGTGCTGCTGGCCACCCTGTCCTGGGCGTTTTATAGCTGGCTGCTGTCCCAGCCCAAGGAGGCGCCCGAAATCCGCAACGACTGGGCCGCTTTCCTGATGGCGCAGATTGTGTTTGGCCTGGGCTGGTCCGGTTTGTTTGCTGCCGGCGAATGGGCTCTGCTGGACGTCCACATCAGCTGGGGCTGGCCGCTGGTGATGGCCTTGCTGTTTATCGCCATCGGCCCGGCGGTGATTGCCTACCGCTGCTGGGGCGTGGGCGTGCAACGCGCCGGCCCGGCAATTGCAGGTTTTTTCTCCAACCTCATGCCGCTGTTTGCCGCCCTGCTGTCAGCGGTCTTTCTGGGGGAGTTGCCCCATCTCTACCACGCATTGGCCTTCGTGCTGATCGTGGGCGGCATCGTGGTATCGGCGCAGCGGTAAAGCACCAAAGCGAGAATTTCGCGAAGTCATTGCCCATCAATCCCGGCCGCCTTGCAAAGGCAATGCGCCAGCTGGCTGACCCCAGGCCGGCTGACCTTTGAGGCGCGCTGAAGAATGCCCACCTCCCGGTAGAAAGTATCTTCACCCAACGAAATGGCCCGCACCTGGGGCGGGAGCGGCAAATGCGCTTGCGCCATCGGCATCAAGGCAACGCCCAGTTCATTGGCCACCATCTGCACCATGCCCTCGATTTCATCGAGCTCGATAGACTCCTGCACGCTCAGCCCCATGGCGCGCAAAAAGCGCTCGACCTTTCTGCCCCCAAACGAGGTTCGCTCGTAACGCAGAAAGGGCTGGGTCTGGATCAGCGCACGCCAGTCGCGCCCCTTCACTGCTGCAGGGACCAGGAGCACATACGGCTCCTGAACCAGCGGCTGCCAGACCAGCTCGGGCGGCATGCCAAAACTCGGGCGAATCATGATGGAGGTGTCAATTTCCCCCGCATCCAACTGGTCCATCAAATGCATGGAGACACCGGGAACGATGCGCATGCGCAGCTTGGGAAACTGCTTGCGAAAAGGCACCAGAGCCCGGGCCAGCAGCGTGGACTGCACCGACGCAATGGCACCTATACGGAGCAAGCCATCGGCACTTTCATCGGCAGCCGGCTCGCCGAGCCTGGAAAAAAGCGCCACGATTTCTTCTGCCCGTTGCAAGGTCATGCCGCCGGCCGCATTCAGCGTCGCGGAACGGCCGGTCCGGTCAAAAAGCTCAAAACCCAAGGACTCTTCCAGGCGCCTGATCTGGCTGCTCACCGCTGACTGGGTCAGCCCTATGTGCTTGCCAGCCGCAGCAAAAGTGCCGTGACGGGCGACGGCCATCAACGTTCGTAATTCAGAAATCATGGTTTATTCATTAATTTTATTTTGACTTAGATCAAATATATATCGCTTTTCATGATCAATGAAACACCCTAAAGTTCAAACACACATCTCAAACCCCACGCCTTCAAGGACACCCCATGACCACGAGCACGCTGCCTCCCTTTCACCTTGCCTTTCCAGTTAACGACCTGGCCGAAGCACGCCGCTTCTATGGCGATCTGCTTGGCTGCCCGGAAGGCCGCAGCTCACCCGAGTGGATAGATTTCAATTTCTACGGTCACCAGATCGTGGCGCATCTGGCCCCCAGCGAAGTCGGCCATCGCTCGACCAGTGCCGTGGACGGCCACAACGTGCCGGTGCGCCACTTCGGTGCCGTGCTGCCCATGGAGCAATGGCTGGCTTTGGCCGACAAGCTCAAGGCTGCCGGCATGCCATTCGTGATCGAGCCGCACATCCGTTTCGTAGGCGAGCCCGGCGAACAGGCCACCATGTTTTTTCTTGACCCGTCCGGCAACGCCGTGGAGTTCAAGTCCTTTGCCGACCTGAGCTCCTTGTTCGCCAAGTAAATCTCACAGCTACGAAGTCGGGGGACGGGGCCTCAAGCCCTGCCCCCTGACGCTGGCTTCCCAGTTCAAACCCACCTCACACATTGCGCCCCATGAAGAAACCACTTTCCGTAAAGTTTGCTGCCCTGATGCTTGCCATGTTGGCCGCGGGCTCTGTCCAGGCGAATGACGCCCTGAAGAAGATGAAGGAAACCGGCACCATCACCATGGGGGTGCGCGAGTCGTCGGGTGCCATGTCTTACACGCTGGGCGCCAACGTCTACGCCGGCTTTCACCATGACGTTTGCCAGCGGGTACTGGCCGACATTCAAAAGCAACTCGGCGTCAAAAAGCTGGACATCAAATACCAGTCGGTGACGCCGCAAAACCGTATTCCCCTCGTGCAGAACGGCACCGTAGACATCGAATGCGGCACCACCACCAACAGCGCCGCACGCCAAAAAGATGTGGCTTTTGCGCCCACGCTTTACGTTGAAGAAGTACGCGTCGCCGTCAAGACCAGCACTGGCTTTAACAGCATTGCCCAGCTCGCCAACAAGACCGTGAGCGCCACCACGGGCACCACCTCGGTTCAGCTGCTGCGCAAACATGAGCGCGCCAACAAGGCCGACATCAAGGCCTTGATGGGCAAGGACAATAGCGAAGCCTTTTTGCTGCTGGAAAGTGGTCGGGCCGATGCCAACATCGCGGACGGCCAGATTCTGGCAACCCTGATTTCGATGTCGAAAAACTCCTCAAGCTACCGTCTGCTGGATGAGGTTTTGAGCATTGAGCCGATTGCCATCATGCTGAACAAAAACGATGTCGGCTTCAAAAAGGCGGTGGATGACAGCATCAAGGCGATGGCGGCAAGCGGTGAAATCGCCAAGCTCTACGACAAGTGGTTCATGCAGCCGATTCCACCCAACAACACCAAAGTCGGTTTGCCGCCAAATGCCCTGACCAAGGCCGCCTGGGCCAATCCAAGCGACAAGCCACTGGAAGACTATTTGCCCAACTGAAGCCGTGCAGCGCTTACAGCATCCACTCTATCGGTAGCAAAGACAAGAACCAGACCGAGCTGCGCAAAAGCCAGCTCGTGCCCGGCTCCTGTTCATGCACCAGCGATTGGCCCTCAAGCTGCTCCACCCATTCAAGCGCGCCGGATTTCCCCAGCCGAACTTCGTAGGAGTGGGCGCTCACCCGCCGGGCAAAGGCATCGGCAATCCCAGTGCCCATGTTGGGGCTGTCGATCACAAAGCCCATCTCCGTGTTCAGGCGCGCGGAACGCGGATCGAAATTAAAAGAGCCTACGAACACCCGGCGGCCATCGACGGCAAAGGTCTTGGCATGCAGGCTGGAAGCCGAGCTGCCGCTTAAACCCAGCTCTTTTTTAACCGTCAGGGGCGAGCTGCGTTTCATCTCAAACAGGCGGATGCCAGCCTCGAGCATGGCCTTGCGTCGCTTGGCATAACCGGCATGCACCACGGCCACGTCGGTGGCCTCCAGTGAATTGGTCAGCACCGACACCTTGACGCCCGCGGCCGTCATGCCGGCCAAGGCCTGCACCCCCACGGCCGTGGGCACAAAATAGGGCGACACCAGCTCCACCTCGCGCGTAGGCGTGCCCAGAATTTCCTTCAGCCGTGGCAGCAGCAAGCTATGTTCGGGCGCCTGACCGAGCCCCTTGGCGGGGTCGTCGCTGACCAGCCGCGTCGGCGCCCACTCGAAAGGCAAGCTGCCGGCCAGCAAGTCGCGCACGAATGGCGACTTGGCCAACGCCTCGACATAGGCACGCGCAGCCGGATTGCGCTCGACTAGCGCCGCCGCCGTGGTGACGCCGGCCACCGTCGCCGGATCGACGCTGGCCAGCAAGCTGGACACGGGATAGGCGGAAGGACTGGACCAATAACGGTCAAAGTCGCGCGACACTTCGCTGACCACCGGACCCACGGCCAACACGTCAAGATCGACAAACAGCAGGTCCTGCCCGGCATCGAAATACTCGTCGCCCACGTTGCGCCCGCCAATGATGCTGGCCAGGTTGTCGGCGGTGAAAGACTTGTTGTGCATGCGCCGGTTCAGGCGCGAAAAATCATTGAGGTAGCCCAAGGCACGCCAGCGGCGGTTCACGAAAGGGTTGAACAAGCGCACTTCGATATGCGGATGGGCATCAAGCGCGGCAAGAATCGGATCCAGCCCGCTGGTGTTGTTGTCATCCAGCAGCAGCCGCACGCGCACGCCCCGGTCGGCAGCACGGTGCAAGGCCTCGAACAGCAGACGCCCTGACATGTCGTTGCGCCAGATGTAGTACTGCACGTCCAGCGTTCGCTGCGCCGCATCGGCCAGCAGCGCCCGCGAGGCAAAGGCATCGCGCCCGTTCCCGAGCGGAATCACGCCGGCCAGTCCGGGGTGGGCCTGGGCATGCGGCGCTATCGCCTTGCCCAGGCGGGTATCGGCGGTATCAAGCCCTGCGGTGGTCACCGCCCAGCCCTGCGCTGGTGGCTGCAGGCCACAGCCGGCCAGGGCACCCATGACCAGCAGCGCGGCGCTGGCCACAAAGCTGGGGCGCAGCCGGCGCCGCAAGTTCTCGCTCAACATGCATCCAGGTCAAAACGCTGCCGAAACTGCTCGGAAAACGCCGGGCTGGCGCTGAGCAACAGCGTGAAAGTGTGGCGCGGCTTGCCGGCCGGCCCGCTCTGCACGGACAGCTGGCGCGTGGCCGCGTCGTAGCTGAGCTGATCAGTGGCGCTGAATTCGCGCAAGCCATGCAGGTCGTAATCCCAGTCGCCGCCCTCGGCCACCGGAGCGCGGGTATCGGGAAAAGCCTGGTGAGCCCAATCGAGCACGCTGACAATTTCAGCCTGCACGGCTGGCACCTGCTCGGCCCAGATCGAGGCCATGGCTTCAAAGCTGCCCGTGCCCTCGGTATCTTCGCTGTAGTCAAAGCTCAGGTAGCGCAGCTCCATGGCATCGGTCTCTGTGCTCAAAACGTTCCGGGATAGGCGCCGCCGTCGGCCAGCACATTCTGACCAGTCATGTAGCCAGCCTGCACACTGCATAAAAAGGCGCAGATGGCGCCGAACTCTTCGGCTGTGCCAAAGCGTTGCGCCGGGATTTGCGCCGCCTGGGCCTGGCGGATGTCATCCAGGCTCTTGCCGGTTTTTTGCGCTGCGGCGCCCATCGTCGAGGCCAGACGGTCGGTATCGAACTTGCCCGGCAGCAAGTTGTTGAGGGTGACGCCGCGCGAGGCCAGCTTGCTGCGCGCCACACCGGCGACAAAACCGGTCAGGCCGCTGCGTGCGCCGTTGCTCAAGCCCAGAATATCTATGGGTGCCTTGACGGCGCTGGAGGTGATGTTGATGACGCGGCCAAAGCCACGCTCCGCCATGCCATCGACCGTGGCCTTGATGAGCTCGATAGGCGTCAGCATATTGGCGTCCACCGCCTTGATCCAGCTGTCCCTATCCCAGTCGCGGAAATCGCCGGTGGGCGGACCGCCTGCGTTGGTGACGACGATGTCGAAATCCTTGCGTAGCGCAAAAACCGCGGCCCGACCTTCGATCGTGGTGATGTCTGCAGCAACATATTGCACTGTAGCGCTTGCTGGACGGTCGCTATCAGCTATTAATTTACTAGCAGCCAGCTGCAGCGCCTCGGCACCGCGGGCGACGATGAGCACATGCACGCCCTCACGCACCAGGGCTTGTGCGCAGCCAAAACCCAGCCCCTTGCTGGCGCCGCATACCAGCGCCCATTTACCGGCAATACCTAAATTCATAACAGTTCCTTAGAGAGCTCGAGCATGGCGAAACCGCCATGATACGAAGTTTGCGCGTCGGGCTAGCGCCCCTAGCGGGCCGAGCGCGTGAAGACAAAAATTCCGGCAATCACCAGCACCGTGCCGGCCGCCACCCAGGCGGTGAACGGCTCGCCCAGAATCCACACTCCCATCAGTATGGTGGACATAGGCCCCACCATGCCGGTCTGCGCGGACAGGCTGGCGCCAATGCGTTCAATCGCCATCATCACCATCAGCACCGGCACGGCGGTGCACAGGATGGCATTGAGCAGCGACAGCCAGATCACCTCTGGCGCCACCGCAGCGGCGCTCAGCGGTCTGAGCAGCAAGAACTGCAGCAGGCACAGCAGGCAGGCGATGCTGGTGGCCAGCCCCACCAGCCGTAGCGAACCCAGGCGCTTGACCAGCTCACCGCTGTAAACCATATAGATCGCATAGCTGACCGCGCTGAGTAGCACCAGCAGCGCACCCCAGGCAACGTCAGGGCCCTGCAGGGTGATTTCGTGGCCGAACACCAGCACCACGCCACAATAGCTGATGGCCATGGCGACAACTTGCCGCCGCGTGATGCGTCGCTGGTACAGCACCAGACCCAACAGCATGACGAGAGTCGGGTTGAGATAGAGAATCAGTCGCTCCAGCGAAGCGCTGATATGGGCCAGCCCGGCAAAGTCCAAAAAGCTCGCCAGGTAGTAGCCGGTAAAGCCAAGCCAGAGCACGCCCAGCCAGTCCTTGCGCGTCAGTGCGGCCTTGCCCCGACTGGCCCACCAGGCCATCAGGGCAAAAATCGGCAGGGCAAACAGCATGCGGTACATGATCAGCGTGACGGCATCGACGCCGTAGCGGTAGGCCAGCTTGACGATGATCGCCTTGCCGCTGAAGGCGATCGCCCCGAAAGTCGCCAGCAACAGCCCGGACGCTATGCTTTTAGTAGCTGCTTGCACCCGCTCCACTTGGGCTAGAGGCCTATTTATATCTAAATTACTGTTCAAAACATACCCTTAAACGCCAAGCGCTCTGTTCACTGCGACAAAGCGCGCCAGCTTCCTGTTGATGAGTTTGGCACAGGAAGCGGCCAGGCGACATCTGACATTGTCGGGGTAGGCACCGCCATTGAAGACGGCTCAAGAGTCCAAAAGAAGAAACACCGTGAACTGCGGCGCCCCACTCGCCCATGAAAAACGGCGCCCTGAGGCGCCGTTGAATCAGAACGTCAAGAGGCGATGATCAGTCCTCGACGAAAGCCTCTTCCCGTTTACTCTTGACGGCGGGCAGCAGCACGATCACCAGCATCAGAGCGGCGGCAACCAGCAGGCCAGCAGACAGGGGACGCGTCACGAACACGCTCCAGTCGCCACGCGACAGCAGCAGCGCCCGGCGCAGGTTTTCTTCCATCATGGGGCCCAGGATGAAACCGAGCAGCAAAGGTGCGGGTTCGCAGCCGAGCTTGACGAAGGCGTAACCGATCACACCAAAAATGCCCACCATCCACACGTCAAACGTGTTGTTGTTGGTCGAGTACACACCAATGGCGCAGAACAGCACGATGGACGGGAACAGATAGCGGTAGGGCACGGTCAGCAGCTTGATCCACATGCCGATCAGCGGCAGGTTCAAAACCACCAGCATGGCATTGCCGATCCACATCGAGGCGATCAGGCCCCAGAACAGTTCGGGGTTGCTGGTCATGACCTGCGGGCCGGGCTGAATGTTGTGAATCGTCATGGCGCCCACCATCAGGGCCATCACGGCGTTGGGCGGAATGCCCAGCGTCAGCAGCGGAATGAAGGAAGTCTGCGAACCGGCATTGTTGGCCGACTCTGGCGACGCCACACCGCGGATGTTGCCCTGACCAAAAGGCACTTCGCCCGGCTTCATCTTCATCTTCTTTTCCAGCGCATAGGCGGCAAAGGCCGACAACAAGGCGCCACCGCCAGGCAGAATGCCCAAAGCACAACCCAAAGCGGTACCGCGCAGCACGGCAGGCGTCATGTCCTTGAAATCCTGCTTGGTCGGGAACAGACCGGACACCTTGGCCGTGAAGACCTCGCGCTCATGCTCTGGCTGCGACAGGTTGCTGATGATCTCGCCGTAGCCGAACACGCCCATGGCAATCACCACGAAGCCGATGCCATCGGTCAGTTCAGGAATGTCAAAGCTGAAGCGAGCCACGCCCGAGTTCACGTCGGTGCCGATCAGGCCGAGCAGCAGGCCCAGCACGATCATGGCAATCGCCTTGAGCAGTGAGCCCGAAGCCAGCACCACGGCGCCGATCAGGCCCAGGGTCATCAGCGAAAAATACTCGGCAGGGCCGAACTTGAAGGCCAACTCGGTCAGTGGCGGCGCGAAGGCGGCCAGGATCAGCGTGCCGACGCAACCGGCAAAGAAGGAGCCCAGGCCCGCGGCAGCCAGTGCCGGCCCCGCCCGCCCTTTTCGCGCCATCTGGTAGCCGTCAATACAGGTGACCGCCGACGAAGACTCTCCCGGCAAATTCACCAGAATGGCGGTAGTGGAGCCGCCATACTGCGCACCGTAATAAATACCGGCCAGCATGATCAGCGCCGACACCGGGGGCAATGCGTAGGTGGCGGGCAGCAGCATGGCGATGGTGGCGACCGGACCGATGCCCGGAAGGACGCCAATCAGCGTTCCCAAAACACAGCCCACCAAGCAGTACAGCAGGTTGATCGGCGTGAAGGCCACGCCAAACCCCAGCGACAAATGTTGAAGCAATTCCATTTTTTTATATCCTTAGCCGGTAATGAAGGTGGGCCATACCACGAACTGCAGCTTTAGCGCCATGACGAAAGCGACGTAACTGCCCACCGCCAAAATAGTGGCCAAAATAAACGTGTTCTTAACTTTCCAACCGGATTCCGCCATGCTGGCGATAAAGGTCAGGAAGTAAATTCCAACAATCATGCCCAAGGCTGGCACGCCAATCGAAGGCAGGCCGCCCAGACATACGCCGAAAACCAGGTTGGCAGCAATAATGAGGATCAGCGGCTTCCAGGCCCACTTACCGACCTTGTCGCCACCTTCGGACTCGACGACCAGCGCATTGAAGGTGATGGCAGCGCCCAGAATGGCCATCAGTATGCCCAACATGAGCGGGAAGTAACCGGGGCCCATGCGGGCACCCTCGCCGACGTTATAGGTCGTTGCGCCCCATGCGAACGCCACCCCGACGCCCATGAACATGAGACCGGAAAAAAAGTCTTTTTGACTCTTGATATTCACGGTTTGTCTCCTCTGCAAAAGATTGAATCCGTGGATTGTGCATTCAATCGTCAAGCCGGGGTATGTGGCTTTCACTTACATGGGGCTTACCCTCATATAACCTGTTGCCCGGATGCAGAAGATTTCAGGCCAAGGGCGGGGTGGCGGCCAGAATTTCCTCTATCGTAGTCAGGCCTTCGGCCACTTTCAGTGCGCCTGCCAGCCGCAGCGGGCGCATCCCCTCCTTGACCGCCTGGTGGCGCAGCGCATCGATGCTGGGCTCTTTGGAAACCTTTTCCTTGAAACCTTCGCTCACCGTCAGCAACTCATACAGGCCCATGCGCCCCCTGAAGCCGGTCATGCGGCAATCCACGCAGCCCACCGGTTTGTAGGGCCGATAGCCGCCGCTGATCTGCCAGGGCTTGACCAGCTCCACCAGCGTGTCGCGGGCGGCGCTGGCGTCCGGCTCGCGGCATTGGCTGCACAGGGTGCGCACCAGCCGCTGCGCCAGCACCCCCAGCAAGGTGGCATTGAGCAAATAAGACGGGATGCCCAGTTCCATCATGCGGGATACCGCCGAAGGCGCATCGTTGGTGTGCAGCGTGCTGAACACCAGGTGACCCGTCAGCGCCGCCTGCACCGCCATTTCCGCCGTCTGCAGGTCGCGGATTTCCCCCACCATGATGATGTCGGGATCCTGCCGCATCAGGGCCCGCAGCCCCTCCGGGAAGCCGAAATCGAGCTGCGGCTGCACCTGCGTCTGGTTGAACGCCGGCTCTATCATCTCGATCGGGTCTTCAATCGTGCTGACATTGACCGCCTCGGTGGCCAGCCTCTTGAGCGTGGAATACAGCGTGGTGGTCTTGCCCGAGCCGGTTGGGCCGGTCACCAGCACAATGCCGTGGGGCCGCTTGACCAGTTGCTCCCAGCGCTCGGCATCGTGCTGCGCAAAGCCCAGCGCATCCAGATCCTTGACCGTGGTGTCGGGATCAAAGATACGCATGACCATTTTTTCGCCAAAGGCCGTGGGCAAGGTCGACAGACGCATTTCGACTTCGTCGCCGCGCGGATTGCGGGTCTTGATGCGGCCGTCTTGCGGCCGGCGCTTCTCCACCACGTCCATGCGGCCCAGCAGCTTGATGCGCGCCGTCATGGCGTTGTGAACGCCCATGGGCAGCTGATAAACCGGATGCAGCACGCCGTCAATACGGAAACGGATCACGCCCTGCTCGCGCCGCGGCTCCAGGTGAATGTCGCTGGCGCGCTGGTCAAAAGCATATTGCCAGAGCCAGTCCACCAGTTGCACCACGCCCTGGTCGTTGGCATCGAGCTGTTTGGTGCTCTTGTTGAGTTCAACCAGCTGCTCGAAACTGGCCGAGCCGTTAGCACCGCCCGCCTTGAGCGCGGCCTTGACCGATTTGGCCAGGGCAAAAAATTCGGCCGTGAACTTGGCAATCTCCTGCGGATTGGCCAGCACCAGGCGCACGCTGCGCTTGGACTGGCGCTCTATCTCGGAAACCCAGTCGTTGATGAAGGGCTCGGAGGTGGCGATCACCACCTCATGGGGCGTGACCTGAACCGGCAAGACCTTGTGCCGCTCGGCATAAACGGCGGACATGCTGTCGGCCACCTTGCCGACATCGACCTTGAGCGGATCTATGCGCAGATACTGCAGGCCGGCGCGACCGGCCAGCCACTGGGCGATGGATTCGATATCCAGCGGCTTGCCGTCGGCCACCCGCGTCATGCCGACGCTGGCCAGCCGGATCAGCGGGTGCTGGGCGCTGTGCACCTGCGCGCAGCGGGTAATGGTGCGCTGCGCCTCGGCCCGGCTGATGACGCCGTCCTCACTGAGCCATTCGACCAGCTTGCGCCAGTCCAGCGGCCCCGAATGCAGCTTGTGAGCCTGGGGATTGACTGGAGATGGTGGGGGGATCACAGCGCTCATGAAAAGCACTTTACCCCATCTGGCACCGGAGAAAACCGTCGCTTCAGCACACCGGTTTGAAAAGCCTCAACCATTTTTTGGCCGGCAAATCCCAGCGCGATTCAATCACGCCGGCCCGCAGCAAGAGCTCGGCGCGCTCCGGGCGCGTCGGTTCGCGCTGGGCCAGCACCACCGTGTTGCCTTCGCGCGTCGGCCTGAAGGCCCACACCGATTCCGGGCCAAAGGCCTCGGCCAGCTTGGTCAGCGACTGCTCATAGCTGGAGTCGCGGCCAAACAGGTTGACGGTCATCACGCCATCCTCGGTCAGCAAGTCCCGGCAATGGGCATAAAAATCAGCGCTATCGAGCACCGGCGCCGCCGCTTCGTGGTCATAAAGGTCAACGTGCAGCAGATCCACCGTGCCCTGGTGCTGTGGCTTTTGTATCTCGATGGCGGCATCCGCCTCTATCACCTGCAACCGGAGATCGTCGCGCGGCAGCTTGAACCAGAGCCGGCAGGCGGTCACCACCTGTGGGTTGATCTCGATCGCCGTGGTTTTCATGCGCAGCTTCTTGTAGCAGAACTTGGTCAGCGCGGCCGAGCCCAGGCCCAACTGCATGGCATGCTTTTTGGCCACCGACGCGGCATCGGTGAAGAGCAAGCCCGCCATCATGCGCTGCACGTACTCCAGCTCGATGTCATAAGGCGCATCGCGCAGCATGGAGCCTTGCACCCACTCGGTGCCCAGATGCAAAAAGCGCACATCGCCGTAATCAGAAAAATTGACTTCCGGCAGATTCATGGTGCTGCTCGCACTCTCTTTTTTCGACATGAAATTCATCTCTGTTGTTCAAGCGGCCCATGCCATGGCCCTAAGTTTTTGCCGCGGCGTTTGCCGCCGGACACCGGACGAGCGGGGCCAGGCCTGCCACGCGACGTCAAGGGCCGCTAGGCAGGAAGCGGCTGCCGGCTTCCTGAATGCCCCAAAACAACTCGACCAGGGCCGGGTTGTTCAGCAGGGGCTCACCACAGAGGATTATCCAGTAACCGACACCATCGACCCAGAACGGTACCAATGACACCTCGGGCAGCAGCATGTCGGCATCGCTGTAAAAAGCCACGTAGCGCTGCGCGCCAGCCCAGCCGCGGCGCGCCTGGCGCAGGGAAAAGTCAGAAAAATCAGCGGCAACCGCGCTCAAGGTCTCGGCCTCATCCTGCGGCACACCGGCGCGTCCTAGGCAAAACCCGGTTTCCGACGCCAGCACGGCGCGCCGCTCGCCCGACAGCGAGGCGATCACATGCTGGCCAAAATCGTCCAGCCTGGCGTTGGGGGCGCTGATGGAGCGTGGCAGGCATTCGATCCAGCCTTGCGCCAGCGCCTGCTCGAACAAAGCCTTGGCGATTGGCAGCGTGGCAAACCATTCTTCTGGCGTCAGCGTGTTCGCCCCTCCCAGCAAGGCCTGCAGGGCGCGCCCGCTCTCGTCGGGCTGCTGGTGGGAAAACGCTTTCAAGGCGCCGGCCGGCGTGAGCGCCAGCCAGCACGGTGCTGGTGTGCTCATGCGCTGACTGTCGGCGCCGCTGCCGCGCCGGCAAACGGGTCTATGCTGAAAAGCAGGGATTTGACCAGCATGGCCACATCCGCCCGGCTGCGGGCATCGGCATCCATCACGCAAGGCGGTATGCCCTGGCGCTGCATTTCCTCGATCAACCGCTGCCTTACCGCAACGCCGCCCTGGTCGGCATGGGTGACACCGACGACGACCGCCGTTTTATCGATCAGCGGCCGAAACGCCTCCAGATAGAGCCGCAGTTCAGCCACAGAATCGGCCGCCGTGGCATTGACCAGCAGCACCATGCCGAGCGCGTTCTCCGTGAGAATGTCCCACATGAAGTCGAAGCGCTTTTGTCCCGGCGCGCCATAAAGCCTGACCTGGTCGCCGTTGTCGAGCTTCATGATGCCGTAGTCCATGGCCACCGTGGTGGTGCGCTTGATCTTGCGCACCTCGTCCGAGGCCTTCGCCTCGGTGCTGACCACGTCGATATCCGACAGCGCCTGAATCGCCGTGGTCTTGCCCGAGCCCACCGAACCTGCAAACACGACCTTGTAATGGGTAGTCATGACGCTTAAAAAAGTTTCTGCAGCATGGAGCGAAAAAAGCCCACGGAAGCCCGTGCCGGCTGCAGCGCGGCGCGAGGGGCCGGCTTGGCGCGCGCGCCCGCCTCCACCAAGCGCAGCTGGCCCAGGCCCGAGGCGGTGGACAGCAGCATGAAGCGGGCGATCTCAGCCGGATCATGGTGAGGGAAAACGGCGCGCAGGCCTGACAGTGTTTGCGGCAGGCGCACACAGATGGCGGCCAGTTGCAGGTAGAGGTTGCCAGCCCCCGGAATGCGGGTGAAGCCCGGCATGCTGTGCAGTTTCAGTTCGGCATCACGCAGCGCGGGCGGCGTCTGCCGGCCCAGGGACAAGTCGGCGATCAGCCACAAAAAGGTGTCCAGGCTGGCGCGTACCGCAGCACTGCGCGTGACGCGCTGCAGCGCCTCCTGGTCACTCAACTCACGCGCACTCATGGTGCTCACCGCGCCGCCGTGCTGGGCCAGCCGCGCCAGCATTTCCGGCACGGCGCTATAAGCCACCCAGCCTTGCGCCGGATGCATCACGATGGCGTGGTGCAGGCTCAGGCGCAGCTCATAGGGTTTATCGGTGGCGAGAAGATCAAGCAGCCGGGCCAGCAACAAGTGCTTTTGGAGTTCGGGAAATATCGTGCGCAGGGCCTGCAGACTGGCAAACAACGGCACCACCGCAAGCTCTTTGGGCACGGTCGCGGCAACGGCGACGGCTGGCGACGATCGCCGCGCAGGCGCGCCGCCCCCTGCCACCAGCCGTGTCAGGGCGGCACGCATGTCTTCCCCACCATAGGGCTTGCTCAAACATGCCAGCACCTGCCTGCCCTTGCCCTGCCCCTTGTCACGCCAGGATTGGTTGGTGGGCGCAGCCAGCAGCAAAGCACTGCGCCCGCCCAGCAAGGTAAGCAGGTCGGCCTCGGCCTTGACCGACCATTGAGCCAGACCGGCACCCGCCAGGTCAACAATAAAGAAGTCGGCGGCTGACAGGACCAGGCCAGACCGCAGCACGACCGGCTCGCAGCGCCAGTCCTTCATTCCGACATGGATGAAAATCGTCAGCGCAGCGGCTTCGCGTGCCGGCAGCCCCACCAGGGAAATTTTCATACGCTGGCGCTCTCAGTTTGCAGCGCCATCTCCACCGCGGCCCATCCGGCCGGCAAAGTGCGCTGGCGCTTGAGGATTTCGCGCCGCACCAGCATGAAGGCCAGCCTGTCCTGGCAACTCAGGCAATAGTGCAAAAACTGCTCTTGCGCCACCAGCTCCTGCTGCTCCCAGGCCCTCAGGGCTTGCGCGGCCATGGCGCGGGAGTCGTCGGCGCCGCAACGACGGGCGCGCGTGCTGACGTCGGCCGAGGCGCGGGTGAACAGGCTCCAGCGCGTGGCCAGCGGCGTGATGCGGGGCAAGGCTTTGGCCGCTACCCAGGCCTGGAAACGGCGAGCATTGCGCGCACCGAGGCGCGGCGTGGCCAGTTGCAAGGCTTGCGCCTTGAGCGCGGCAGCGCTCTCGTCAAAGCTGCCAAACAAGTCTGCCAGAGCGCCCTGCACCGGCTCCACGCCATCGAGCTGCAGCGCGGCATGCAGGCGCGCCAGATGCAGCGCCGCGTCACCCTGATGCTTGAGAAGCGCGCGCGTCCGGCGCCGGAACTCGCTCCGGCCGCTAAGACAGTGATTCGTCATGGCTTAGTCGAGCAAAGTATCCATGAGGTCAATCATGAACTCCACATCTTCTTGCGACATCGCCTCAAAGCCTTCGGTCATGCCCAGCGCGTCCAGCACCGAATGACCAGCGGCATCCGTACGCAAGGCCAGCAAGGCCGCGCTCAAGGCCGGCAAAGAGGCGGCGATGCGCGGGTGCGCCAGGATCACATGGCTGATGTCACCAATCGCGCTTTCCACCAAGGGCCGGATCTGGCTGCGCGTCATGCGCGACATAGCGGCAAAGGCATCGGCCAGGAAAAAAGCCACGTCCACTTCTTTCTTGATCGCCAGACGGGCGGCGGCCTGGTAGCTGGCGACGATGAGCCACTGGGCATCAGCCTCGCCTATGTCAGCGGGCTCCAGCAGGCGCTGGCCTATCAGTTTGATGTCCTGGTTGTCGGTCAGGGCGATGCGGCAACCCGGCTTGAGGTCTTCCACCCGTTGCAGCGGCGAGTCGGCGGCGCAGGCAATCACCATCTCGTCATAGCACTGGCGCGGCCGGGCAAACGGGAGATAGCCCAGCGTTCGCACCATGTGCGCGGCATCGAAAGGATTGGCGTAAATCACGTCGACCTGGCCTTGGGCAAGGATGGCCGCCTGTTCGGCCGCGCTCGCCGGTGTCAGCAGGTGCAGCTGTATGCCCGAGCGCTTTTGCAGCGCGGTGTTCAACATGTGCCAGGCAGCAAAGCGCTCGGGCGCGAAGTCGGGAGCAATCAGAAAATTGATGGTCATGACGCGGCCGCCTCCTGTTGCAACCACTGCGCATAGAGCGCCTCGGCCTCGGCCACGCGGCGGCGCGAGGGCTTGCGGCGAACCGAGGTGTAGCCGGTCACCACGGCGCCGCGCACATTCGGCACCACGGTGGCGTAGACCCAGTAATACCTCCCGTCCTTGCGCAGGTTCTTGACATAGCCATGCCACTTCTCGCCGCGCTGCACGGTATCCCAGAGATCCTTGAAGGCCGCCTTGGGCATGTCAGGGTGGCGCAATATGTATTGCGGCGCACCTATCAGCGCCTCGCGCTGATGGCCACTCATCTCGACAAAGGCCTCGTTGGCATGGGTGATGATGCCCTGCAGGTCGGTGCGCGAGATGATCAACCGCCCTTCCGGAAAAGGCACCTCCACCGCGCTGCAATACACCGTGCGCGCACTGTCGTCGAGGTATACCAGCCTGGCTTGGCGCGCCTGCGGCGCGGCGCTCATCGTCATATCAGGAAGTCCCATGGCCGATCCTCAAATGAGTTGGGAGAGCGTCTCGGTCGCCCTCTTGATGTCAAGGAAAATCAGGCCCAGCTTGGCATTGGGTTTGGCCAGCACCGTCAGCACGGCCTCGGGCCCGGCCGCGCTCATGATGACGTAGCCGCGCTCGCCCTGAATCAGGACGCGTCCCAGGACACCACGCCCCAGCTCGCGTGCCGTGCGGTCACCCAGCGACAGCAAGGCCGCCGACATCGCGCCTATGCGATCCTCGTCCATGTCATGCGGCAGGGCCGAGGCGATCATCAATCCGTCGGTTGAAATCAGCGCTGAAGCCTCGATGTCGGCGCTTGAGCCGTTGAGATCTCCGAGCGCCTGCTGAAACATTTCCGTGCGCACTTGCCATATCCTTTTTGGTTGTCACTGCGCGCCAGCATTGCTTGCGTTTCACACAGTAGCGACCATTAGGCATCGCCCGAAAACCGCCTGCATTGATCCATGTCAAGCAGGGGAAAACTTGTCATCGCCATTGCCTTTTTCGGCAACTCGATGACGAAACTTATGAGAGACGATGTTTTTCAAACACCTCGCGCCAGGCTTGGAGTTTTCTTTCAAACGACCAGGCGGCATGGGCCGGACTGGTGGACGGCAATTTGTAAACCGGCAAGCCCAGCAGCGCAGTGTGGCGCGCATGCTTGAAGCTCTCGCCGCCGTTGTGGGCAATCGCCTCCAGCGCCGGGCAGCGCCGCTGCACTTCGGCAAAGTCGTTCACCACCGCTTGGCGAATCTTGCTGTCCAGGCTGCCTTGGCGCTCGCAACTGGCGTACACGTCCCACACGCCCAGGCCCCGTGCGAGCAGCCAATCACTACGCTTTTGATAGCTGTCTGCGCCCGTCTCAATTGGGCTAGAAGGCCAAATGGCTTGCAAAATTCGCCAGAACTGGTTTTGCGGGTGGCCATAGTACTGCTGCTGCGCCAGCGAGGCCGCGCTCGGAAAACTGCCCAGAATCAGCAAACGGGTTCGGCTGTCGATGATGGGTGGCAAGCCAGTCAGCATGCAATCAAGGCCTGGAGCCTGGGCAAGGCCTGCAGCGCATTGGCGCTGGTGGCAGCCGCCAGTGCTTCGGTCGAAATACCACGCAGCTTGGCCACCTGCTCCGCGATCCGCGGCAACTCGCCCGGCTCATTGCGGCCTTGCGGCTGGCCTGCCGCGCGCTGTGCGGCCGTGGTGTAAAGCCAGTGCGGCGGAATGTCCGGCGCGTCCGTTTCCATCACCAGCGCATCCAATGGCAGCTCGGCCGCCAGCCGCCTGAGCTGCCGGGCCGGCTCATAACTCACAGCGCCACCAAAACCAAGCTTGAAGCCCAGTTTGATGAAGGCCATGGCCTGCTGCTCGCTGCCATTGAAAGCATGAGCAATGCCGCGCCAGCCCCCGCCCTCGGGTGACAAGTCGCGTAAATGCTTGAGCAGCTTGTCGGCCGATCGCCGCACATGCAAAAGCACGGGCAGGCCGTGCTTGCGCGCCAGCTTGAGTTGCTCGCGGTAAAAGTATTCCTGGCGCTCGCGCATGGGACTTTGCAGCAGCGCCGGGACGAAATAGTCCAGACCGATTTCACCCACGGCCACCAGTCGCGGGTCGGACTGCCGGCGCGTCAATTCCTCGTCCAGCGTCTGCAAGTCGCTGTCTTGCGCCGCGGGAACACACAGCGGATGGATGCCCAGGGCATAGCTGTCAGAAAACTGGTGCGCCAGCTGGCGTACCGCGCCGAAGTTGGCCACGTTAACCGCCGGCAGCACGCAATGCGCCACCTGGCTGGCGGCAGCGCGCGCGCGCACGGCCGCAACATCCGGAGAAAACTCGGCGGCATCGAGATGGCAATGGGTGTCAATCCAGAAAGTCATGGAAAAAAGAGAGAGACAAGGAAAAGTATGCGGTCCAGACTGAAGATATTGACACAGAAATGAAATGCGGCCACGCTATGCTTTTTTGGAGGAATGCCTTGCCATTCCTGATCTCTTCCGAGTCAACCGTGAACCCGTCAACAAGGAAAGCCAAATGAAAGCCTCTCGCCTGATCATTGGAGCCAGTCTCATTGCTTCAACCCTGAGCAGCCCCTTGTGGGCCCAGGATCAGAAGCTGCGCTTGATCACCTGGGCGGACTACGTACCGGCCGAGGTCGTGACGCAGTTCAAGAAGGAAACCGGCATTGACGTAGAGATCACCCTGTCAAACAACGAGGAGATGATCTCCAAGCTGCGTGCCACCGGCGGTGCCGGCTTTGACCTGGCCCAGCCCTCGCAGGACCGCATCACCGGCCCGCAGCAGGAGTTTGGCATTTACAAGCCCATGGATCTGAGCAAGATCAAGACCGAGCTCTTCATTCCCTCCATGCTGGACGCCACCAAGAAAAACACCACGCTGGACGGCAAGACCTATGGCCTGCCGCACCTCTGGGGCACGGATGGCCTGGTGGTCAACACCAAGCTCGCCACCATGAGCGACTATCCCGATCTGTGCAAGGCCGATGTCAAGGGCAAGACCGCCGTGCGCCTGAAACGACCCACCTTGCTGGCCTTTGCCTTTGCCTCAGGCAAGGACCCGTTTGCGCTCTACAAGGATCCCAAGGCCTACGGCGCGCTGATGGACGAGGTCGGCAAGACCATGGTGGCCTGCAAGAGCAATATCAAGTTTTACTGGGACAACAAGGACCAGCTGCTTAACGGCATGCGCGCCGGCGAAGTGGTGGGCGCGATGATGTGGGATACCGGGGGCTGGAAACTCAACAGCGAAAAACCGGAAATCCAGTACATCGCACCCAAGTCGGGCGCCCTCGGCTGGATAGACACCTTTGCCCTGCCTGCCAAGGGCCGCAATGACGCCGCCGCCTATGCCTGGATCAACTTCAACATGCGCCCGGACATCGCCGCCAAAGTGGCCGGCTCGGCCGGCAACTTCACCGCCGCCAAAGGCGCTGACCAGTTGATGGACGCCAAGCTCAAGGCCCAGTTTGCCGCCAGCTTCCCCGAAGCCGCCCTGAAAAACATCAAGTGGTATCCCGCCGTTCCCGCCGGCATTGAAGACATAGAGGGCCGGGTACTGGATCGCATCAAGGCCGCACAGTAACTATTGCCCGCGATTTCCCAGCGGTGTCAATCGACCTTCAGGCCGAGCATGTCGGTAAACAGTACGGCGGCCAGCTCGCCGTAAAGGACTTGTCCTTTACGGTGGAGCGGGGCAGCTTTTTCTCCATCCTCGGCCCCTCTGGCTGCGGCAAGACCACCTTGCTGCGCATGATCGCCGGCTTTCTGACCCCAGACACCGGCCAGATCCAAATAGGCGAAAAAGCCATGAACGGCGTGCCGCCCAACCGGCGGCCGGTCAATATGGTGTTCCAGCATCTGGCCCTGTTTCCCATGATGTCGGTGGGCGAAAACGTCGGCTACGGCTTGGCCAGGCGCGGCCTGCCGCGCGCCGAGATCGCCAAGCGCGTGGGCGCCATGCTGGAGCGTGTCAGCCTGCCAGGCATGCAGGACAAGCGGGTCGACCAGCTCTCGGGCGGGCAAAGACAGCGCGTGGCCATCGCCCGCAGCCTGGTGCTGGAGCCCACCTTGCTGTTGCTGGACGAACCGCTGGGGGCGCTGGACCTCAAGCTGCGCGAGCACATGAAAATCGAGCTCAAGCAATTGCAGGCAGACTTCGGCACCACCTTTGTCTACATCACGCACGATCAGTCCGAGGCACTGGTGTTGTCCGACCATGTCGCGGTGATGAACGCCGGCAGCTTTGAGCAGCTGGGCACGCCGCAGCAGCTCTATTACGAACCCCAAACCCCTTTTGTCGCCGGCTTTGTCGGCGCCAACAACCGGCTGAAAGGGCGCGCCATATCGGAACAAGAAGGTCTGCTGGCCTTCACGACCGAGCAAGGCCTGACCATGCACGCCCGCACCATGGGACGAATCGATCACGGGCAGGCCATAGAGGCCTTTGTGCGCCCCGAGGCCGTCAGCCTGGCCCGCCACGCGGCTGAGTTGCCGGCAGGTTACCCCAGCCATGCCGGCCAGGTGCAAAGCCTGCTGTTTGACGGCGCCAACTCCGCCGCCCTGCTGCGGGAAAGCAGCACGCGCACCGAGTTCCGCATTGCCCTGCCGCAGACCGGTCGCTTTGCCGATCTGCGCATCGGCGAAACCGTGGCCTTCAGCTTTGACCCGCAGCACGCCGTTTGTTTTGCGGCCACCGGGACAAGCGCCAATGCAAGCTGAAACCGCACGCGCATCAACAGCAGCGCCGCAAGCCCGGCTCATGTTGCTGCTACTGCTGGCGCCCGCGCTGATCTGGCTGATTGGCCTGATTGTGCTGCCGCATATCGACCTGGCGGTGCTATCGCTGCGCGAACGCGTGGCACCGCGCCAGTACGTGCCCAGCCTGGCGCAGTACCGCACTTTTATTGAGGAGCCGCTTTACTGGCACACCTTTGTGCGCACCGCCACCATGTCGATTCTGGCCACCGGGCTGACGCTGCTCTTGGCCTTTCCCATCGCCTGGACTATCGCCAAGCTGGTGCGCGGCCGTGCCAAATCTCTGCTGCTGGTGCTGTGCCTGATCCCCTTCTGGGTCAGCGAAACCGTGCGTACGCTGGGCTGGATGATCTTGCTGCGCGAATCCGGCGTGCTACCCGCCCTGCTGGTGCAGTTGGGCATCACGGCCATGCCGGTGGAACTGCTTTACCGCGACGCCACCATTTTGGTGGGTCTGGTCTATACCTCCATGCTCTTCATGGTGGTGCCACTGATAGGCGCGCTGGAAAGCCTGGATGACGCCCTGATAGAAGCGGCTTACGACCTGGGCGGCAACGGCCCGTCCATACTGCGTCAGATCGTGATTCCGCACGCCACGCCTGGCATTTTGGCGGGCTGCATGGTGGTCTTCATGCTGACGCTGGGCAATTACCTCACGCCCACTTTGCTGGGCGGCAAAAACTCACTCTGGTTTACCGAGCAAATCTACACCCAGTTCATCACCCGCTTCAACTGGGAACAGGGGGCCGCCTTCGGCTTTTTACTGCTGGGCCTGTCCACCGCCATCGTCTGGCTGGGGCTCAAGCTCACAGGCCAGAAATTCGGTGAAGTGATGAAAAGGTCATGACACACCCCCGTTGCCGCCCTCTTCGTATAGCGTCCTCCCTCCTTGCAGGGGGCGACCACTGCGACCCGGCGAAGCCGGTTCCGCGCGCTCACTTGCACGGAATCCGGGGAGTCATCCGGTGATTGCCTCCCTGCCTCGCCCGACCTGGCTGCGTGTCAGCACAATGGCCTACGCCATTGTTTTTTTCGCTTTCCTGTTTTTGCCGCTCGTGGTGGTGGCCGTGTTCGCCTTCAACGACGCGCCCTACCCCGCGCCGCCATGGCGTGGCTTCACGCTGGACTGGTTTTTCGGCAGCAGGGCCGGTCGCAGCGGGCTGTTTTCAGACGGGCCACTGCTGGCCAGCCTCTGGACCAGCGTGGTGGTCGCCTGTTGGGTCACGCTGCTGGCGGTGGTGGTGGGCACCACCAATGCTTTTTTGATAGAGCGCAGCCGTTTTCCGGGCAAACAGGCCTTGTCACTCCTGATGCTGGCGCCGCTAGTGATTCCGGGCGTGATTCTGGGCATATCGATTTTGGCCTTTGCCAGTCGGCTGGCGCAATTTGCCGACGATATGTGGGGCCTGGAGCTTGACTTCCTGCGCCCCGGCCTGCCGCTGGTGGTGCTGGGGCAGTTTTCCTATATTGTGTCGATTGCCACCCTCATCATCACGGCGCGTCTCAAGCGCTTTGACATCAGCCTGGAAGAAGCCGCCTACAACCTGGGCGCCTCGCGCGCCGCGGTATTTGCCACCATCACCCTGCCGGCCCTCAAACCGGCACTGATAGGTGCTGCGGCGATATCATTTTTGATGTCATTCGAGAACTTCAACACCACGCTGATGCTGGTAGGTTCGGACGCTCCGCTCACCGTCATGATGTATGGCCGCATGCGCGAAGGGGCCACGCCGGTTCTCAATGCTGTCAGCCTGTTTCTCATGCTGGCTTCTGCCGGCCTGGCGCTCAGTTTGCTGCGCCAGCCCGTCAACCGGGAAACATGCTCAAGCCCCTGATAACCGTCTGTTACAACGCCCGGTCACGGATCGTTAAATGGCGTGCAGGGACGCACAAATCGTGATACGGTGCAGCTGTTGATTTGCCTGGTTTTTGACATTTACCTCACAGGTGAACGGATGCGAAGGCCTGCCCTTTACAGTAGCTCCAGCCGCGCCACCAGGCACGACCCCGGTGGCAGTGAGCCCTTGGGCGCAGCCGCTGCCAGTTCCACACCGGTCACCGCACCCACCAGCCACCCATCACGTTTATCACGGCTGATCAGCAAGCCCCATCTGCTCTGGGGCGTGGTCGGTCTGCTGATCTTGATGCTGACCATCAGTTTTACCCTGTTGCTGCGGCCGGCGGCGCGCCCGCTGACCCAGAAAGATATCAACGCGGCGGTGCTCAAAACACTGGAAACCACCCAGCTTCCCTCGCCTGCCGTGAAAGCCTACGAAGCCATCATCCCGTCGGTGGTACGCGTCGTGGGCCTGGGTAAAAGCAGCAAAGGGAAAAATGACAAAGACGATGTCGAGCGCAGCGTGGGCACCGGCGTGGTGATCGTCGACAAGGGCATCATCCTGACCAATTTGCATGTGGTGCGTGACGCCGAAACCATCAAGGTCACCTTTTCGGACGGCCTGGAATCCCTCGCCACCATTACCGGCGTGCAGCCCGAAAACGATCTGGCGGTGTTGCAGGCGCACAAAATCCCCGATGACTTGATGGCCGCAACCATGCGCTCGACTGCGGACCTGGCGCCTGGCGATCAGGTGCTTGCCGTAGGCTACCCCTTTGGCATAGGCCCCTCCGCCACGGCAGGGGTGATTTCCGGACTGCAGCGCACTTTCCGCTCGCCTGAAGGCAAGCAGCAAATGACCAACCTGATTCAGTTTGACGCCGCGGCCAACCCTGGCAACTCTGGCGGCCCGCTGGTCACCATGGACGGCGAGGTGATTGGCATCGTGACCGCCATTTACAACCCCAACCAGCAGCGCACGTTTATCGGCATCGGCTTTGCCGTGCCGATTGAAAATGCAGCCTCGGCTGCCGGCATGCCTCCCTTCTAAAGGATTGCTATGGATTCGACCAGCCCCGATCATGTGCCAGCCACCGGCCACGATACCGCCCAGTTGATGGAGCAAATCCTCTACGAGGTCAAACGCGTGGTGGTCGGACAAGACCGTTTTCTGGAGCGCGTCATGGTGGCCATCCTGGCGCAGGGCCATCTGCTGGTCGAAGGCGTTCCGGGCCTGGCCAAGACCCTCACCATCAAAACGCTGGCCAACACCGTGCGCGGCAATTTCAAACGCATCCAGTTCACGCCCGACCTGGTCCCGGCCGACCTGGTGGGCACCCGCATCTACAACCAGAAAACCGGCGAGTTCAGCACCTCGCTCGGGCCAGTGTTCACCAACTTGCTGCTGGCCGACGAAATCAACCGGGCGCCCGCCAAGGTGCAAAGCGCGCTGCTGGAAGTGATGCAGGAGCGACAGGTCACGATTGCAGGCTTCACGCACAAGGTACCAGAGCCATTTTTGGTGATGGCCACGCAAAACCCGATTGAAACCGAGGGCACCTACCCCTTGCCCGAAGCACAGGTTGACCGCTTCATGATGAAGGTGCTGGTCGACTACCCCACCGACGCGGAAGAATTCGTCATCGTCCAGCGCGTCACCGGCGCTGCGGTGACCGTGTCGGCTGTTGCCACCACCGAGCAACTGGCCGCCCTGCAGGCCGAATGCAGGCGAATTTATGTCGACCCTTCACTGGTGCAGTACGCGGTGCGCCTGATATCAGCCACCCGTACACCCGCCAAATTCGGGCTCACTGAGCTCGAACACCTGATCACCTTTGGCGCCAGCCCCCGCGCCACTATCAATCTGACCGAGGGCGCCCGGGCGCTGGCCATGATGCGTGGCCGTAGCTACGTGCTGCCTGAAGACATGAACGACCTGGTGCCCGACGTGCTGCGCCACCGCTTGGTGCTGTCTTATGAAGCCTTGTCCGAAGGGCTTTCCGCCGATCAGGTGGTCAGCAAGATCATGGCCAAAATCCCCTCACCCGCCAAACCACTTGAGCATGAAAAACTTGCCGCCTAAAAATAGCGCCCCCACGCTTGCCGCTTCGCGTGCTGCGCTGCCCCCCAAGGGGGCTGGCCTTGCTTGGGGCGGCCCGGCGCTGCGGCCCTCAGGAGCAGGCTCATGAGCAAGCCTTCATCCAACGCAGAACAGTTGCTGCGCCACCTCGAATGGACGGTGCTGCGCCGGCTCGAAGGCCTGCTGCAGGGCGACTACCGCACACTGCTGCGCGGCACCGGCATAGACCTGGCAGACCTGCGCGAATACCAGTACCACGACGACGTACGCCACATCGACTGGAACGTCACCGCCCGCCTGCAGCAAACCCATGTACGCGTGTTCACCGAAGACCGGGAAATGAGCGCCTGGTTTTTGCTGGACCTGAGCCCCTCCATGGACTTCGGCTCAGGCGAGCAACGCAAGCGTCAGGTCTTGACCGAGTTCGTCGCCGTACTGGCGCGCCTGCTGGTTCACCACGGCAACCGTGTCGGCGCCATGTTTTACAACGCCGGCGTCGATGCCGTCATTCCCGCACGCGCAGGTCGCCATCACATCCTGCATTTGCTGCATAGCCTGCTGACGCAGCCCGTGACCGAGGGCAAAGGTCCTACCCGCTTGCACGAACTGCTACAGGCGGCGGCCAACCTGATACGCCGGCGCTCTACCGTTTTTGTGGTATCCGACTTCATCAGCGAAGCCGGTTGGGAAAAGCCTTTGGGCCTGCTGGCCCAGCGCCATGATGTGGTGGCTGTGCGCCTGTTGGACCCACTGGAGCTGGAATTGCCCGATCTGGGCCTGATTCCGATACGTGATGTGGAAACCGGCGAGCAATTGCTGGTGGACACCCATGATGCGGGCTTTCGCAAACGTTTCTCTCGTATCGCTGCGCAGCGCGAAGCCGACCTGCGACAGGCTCTGGCACGCGCCGGTGTCGACACGCTGGAGCTCTCCACCGACGACCAGCTGATCGACGCCATCATGCGCTTTACCGATTTGCGCAAGCGCCGCAGCCAATCTAGCGGCGCTCAGGCAACTGGCGGCAAGCTGCCAGGCCACCTGCGGAGCGTCGCCTGAGGCGCAGCCCCAAGGAATTGCCATGACTTTTCTCTGGCCCCAATTTCTCTGGCTGCTGCTGAGCATTCCCCTGCTGGTCGCGGTCTATGTCTGGCTGCTGCGGCGCAAGAAGAAAATGGCCTTGCGTTATGCCAGCCTGTCCATCGTGCGCGAAGCCATTGGCGCGGGTCAAAGCATGCGCCGGCATATTCCGCCGCTGCTGTTTTTGCTGTCACTGGCGGCCATGATGCTGGCGTCTTCGCGTCCATTCGCCGTCGTCACCCTGCCCTCGGAACGGGAAACCATCATGCTGGCCATGGACGTGTCCGGCAGCATGCGAGCCACCGATGTACTGCCCAACCGACTGGTGGCTTCGCAAAATGCCGCCAAGGCCTTTCTGGCCGATTTGCCACGCAACGTTAGGGTCGGCATCGTGGCCTTTGCCGGCACCGCCGCCGTGGTTCAGCCCCCCACCTTGAGCCGCGAAGACCTGACGGTGGCCATAGACAAATTCCAGTTGCAGCGCGGCACGGCCATTGGCAACGGCATTGTGGTGGCACTGGCCGAGCTCTTCCCCGATGCCGGCATTGACCTGGCCTCCATGCAATACGGTCGCGAGCGGCCGCGCGGCGTGTCCCTGGACCAGGCCAGCACGGAGAGCAAGGAGGAGAAAAAAGAATTCACCCCCGTCGCGCCCGGCTCCTACACCTCTGCCGCGATCATTTTGCTGACCGACGGCCAGCGCACCACCGGCGTGGATTCTCTGGATGCGGCCAAGCTGGCGGCTGACCGCGGGGTGCGCGTCTACACCGTCGGCGTGGGCACGGTGGAGGGAGAGACGATTGGTTTTGAAGGCTGGTCCATGCGTGTCAAGCTCGACGAGGAAACCCTCAAAGGCATCGCCAGGGCCACCCAAGCCGAATATTTTTATGCCGGTACCGCGGCCGACCTCAAAAAGGTTTATGAAACCCTTAGCTCCCGGCTGGCCGTGGAGAAAAAAGAAACCGAAATTTCCGGACTGCTGGCCTTGCTGGCAGCGGCACTGGCGCTGCTCTCTGCCGCCTTGTCACTGCTTTGGTTCAACCGGATTCTTTGATGCGCGGGCGCAGCTGGTTTAGCCAGAGTACAAACGCCTGGCCAACAGGCATGACGCCAAAATTCGGCTAAATCAAGCCACCTCTGACAACTTGCCCAGCACCAGCCTGAACTCGCGCCCGCAGCGCGCCGCCAGCGTTTCGTCGTGCGTCACCAGCACAAAGGCCGTGCCATGCTCGCGAGCCAGTCGCAGCATCAGCTCAAACACGCCATCGGCGGTGGTCCGATCGAGGTTGCCGGTGGGCTCGTCGGCCAGTACGCAGGCTGGCCGGGTCACCAGAGCCCTGGCAATCGCGACGCGCTGGCGCTCACCGCCCGAAAGCTCGGACGGGCGATGGTGAATGCGCTCCCCCAGCCCCACCTCGGCCAGCATTTTCATCGCCACCTGCGCGGCGTCCTCACGGGACTGGCGCCGTATCCACAAGGGCATGGCGACGTTGTCGAGCGCGCTGAATTCCGGCAGCAGGTGGTGAAACTGGTAGACAAAACCCAGGTGCTGGTTGCGCAACTCGCCCTGCCGGGCGGGTGACAGCGCGGCCAGGTTCTGCCCCTTGAGCTCGACCTGACCGCTGCTGGGCGCATCCAGCCCGCCCATCAAATGCAGCAAGGTGCTTTTGCCCGAGCCCGAGGCGCCAACGATGGCCAGCGTCTCGCCACGATGCACCTGCAGGTCCACGCCGTGCAGCACGGTCAGGTCGATCAGGCCTTCGTGAAAGCGCTTGGTCAGGCCGCTGGCGCGCAGCACCACCTCAGCGGCGCTAGTGTTAGCTTGCATACTTAAAAACCTCATGAAGCGTTAAATCCTTGCCTGGATCCAGACGGTGCGAGCGCAGCGGCGGCCTCCTCTCCAGCCAGCAGGGGCCGCGGAACCGGCTTAGCCGGGCCGCAGGCGCAGCAGCCCCCTCGGGGGGCAGCGCAGTACGCGAAGCGACAAGCGTGGGGGCCACATCACTCATAACGCAAGGCCTCCGCTGGGTTGACCCGGCTGGCGCGCCAGCTCGGGTAGATGGTGGCCAGGAAGGACAGCACCAGTGAAATAACAACAATCGGCATGATGTCGCTGTACTGCGGCTCGCTGGGCATGCGACTGATCAGGTAGATGTCTTTTGGCAAAAAACTGGCGTTCAGCATGCGCTCCAGCGCCGGCACGATCACGTCGATATTGAAGGCGATGCCCAGGCCCAGCAGCAGGCCGGAAAAGGTGCCAATCACGCCTACCATGGCGCCCTGCACCATGAACACGCCCATGATGCTTTTCGGGCTGGCGCCCAGGGTGCGCAAAATGGCGATGTCGGCGCGCTTGTCGGTCACCGTCATGACCAGCGTGCTGACCAGGTTGAAGGCCGCCACCGCGACGATCAGCGTCAGGATGATGAACATCATGCGTTTTTCCAGCTCCACGGCGGCAAACCAGTTCTTGTTCTGCCGCGTCCAGTCGCGAATCAGCAAGTCTCCGCTCAGGGTCCGGGACAGTTCCAGCGCCACTTCGCGCGCCTGATGCAAGTCCTTGAGCTTGATGCGTATGCCGGTCGGTCCTTCAAGGCGGAAAATCCTGGCCGCATCGTCCTGGTGCAACATCACCAGCGCCGAGTCGTATTCATAGTGACCCGAGTCAAAGGTGCCGACCACCGTCATGGTTTTCAGGCGCGGCAGCACTCCGGCCGGCGTCACCTGGCCGCTGGGCGCAATCAGCGTGACGCTGTCGCCCTCACGCACGCCCAGGCCGCGCGCCAGCTCGCCGCCCAGCACCACGCCAAAGCCGCCGCTGACAAGCTTGGGAAAGGCGGTGTCTTTCAGTTGCTGCGCCAGATCGGTGACCTGGCCCTCCAGCGCCGGATCTATGCCCCGCACCAGCACACCCTTCATGTCTTCGCCGCGCGCCAGCAGGGCTTGAGCCGCTATGAAAGTTGCAGCGCCGACGACGTTCGGGTTGGCCCTGATCTCGGCCATGGTTTTCTGCGGATCGGGCAAGGCGCCGCCACCGGGAGCGAACACCTCTATGTGCGAGATCACGCCCAGCATGCGGTCGCGGACTTCCTTCTGGAAGCCATTCATCACACTCAGCACAATGATCAGCGCAGCCACACCCAGCGCAATGCCCAGCATGGACACGCCCGAAATAAAGGAAATAAAGCCGTTGCGCCGGGTGGCGCGGCCGGCGCGGGTGTAGCGCCAGCCCAGAATCAGCTCGTAGGGGATTTGCATAGCGGCGATTGTGGCATCCCGGACAATAGCCCCATGCCCGACCCCATCCCAACAAGTCATCTGCTGATTCCCGGCGCCGGCTGGCCCGCTGCGGCCGAGCCCGGCGCGCCCGCGCGCCCGCAGCCTCCACTCCCCAATCTGACGCAGTTGCTGCTGCATATGGCACCGTCCGGCCTGATCGAATGCGAGGAGGATAGCCCCGCCATGCCTTACGAGCTGGCGCTGGCGCAACTCAATGGCTTGCCGGCGCAACCCGGCCTGACGCCCTGGGCGGCCTTCGAAACCGGCACCACAGTCACGCCCTGCGCCTGGGTCAAGCCCTGCCACTGGCTGGTGGGCGCCGACTATGTGCAGCTCGACGATCCGGCCAGCCTGGACCTGGATGAGACCAGCTCACGCGTCCTGCTGGAAGCCGCTGCCCCCTATTTTCTGGAGGACGGCATCACACTGAGCTACCGCACGCCCCAGGCCTGGCTGGCCAGCGGCGAGGTCTTTCGCCAGTTGCCCACGCGCTCACTGGATCGCCTGATAGGGAGGCGCATCACACCGGCGGTGTTCGATGCCAGCCGCAGCGGGAGCACCGTGCTGCGCCGCCTGCAAAACGAGATGCAGATGCTGTTCTATACCCATGCCGCCAATGACCGACGCCTGCAGCAAGGCCTGCTGCCGGTCAACTCCTTCTGGATCACCGGTGCCGGTGCGCTGGAGCAGCCACCCACACCGCTTCCCGGCCTGCAAGTCGAAGCGCGCCTGCACGCGCCGGCACTGCAGCAAGACCCGCAAGCCCACGCGCTAGCCTGGCAGGCAGTGGACGCCGACGCCTGCGCCCGTCTGCTGGCCCAGCTCAAACAGGGGCAAGCGGTGCAGCTGACCCTGTGCGGCCAGCGCCTGGCCCGCAGCTATCGCGTCGCCCAGCCCACGCTGGCACGCCGAATCAAGCATTATTTAGGGCTGAAGCCCTTATCCCTAGGGCTAGAAGAGCTATGAAAATAATAGCAAGAGAGATTCCTCCGCGCGCCGTCTGGGCGCTGCAGCAGGCCGGCATTCACCCCTTGCTGGCGCAGCTCTACGCGGCGCGTGGCGTGCATTCGGCGGAGGAGCTCAACGACGGCCTGGCCAGGCTGCTGCCGCCCTCCTCCCTGCATGGCGCCAAAGAAGCCGCCCAGTTGCTGGCCGATGCGATGGATTCCGGCAAAAAAATCTGCGTGGTCGCCGACTACGACTGCGACGGCGCCACCGCCTGCGCCGTGGCGCTGCGCGGCCTGCGCCTGCTGGGTGCGCAGCATGTCAGCTACCTGGTGCCGGACCGGGTGGTGGACGGCTACGGCCTGACCGCGCCGATTGCCGAGCGCGTCAAGGCCAGCGGTGCCGACCTGCTGGTCACGGTGGACAACGGCATTGCCAGCCTGGACGGCGTGGCCCGCGCCAAGGCGCTGGGCCTGCAGGTGCTGGTGACCGACCACCATTTGCCGGCGCTCACGGATGGACAAATCTGGCTGCCGGACGCGGACGTGATCGTCAATCCGAATCAGCCCGATTGCAGCTTTGAGAGCAAGGCCCTGGCCGGCGTGGGCGTGATGTTTTATGTCTTGCTGGCGCTGCGTGCCGAGCTGCGCGAGCGCGGCGTCTTCGATGCTGGCAACCAGCCCAAGCTCGACACCTTGCTGCCGCTGGTGGCGCTGGGCACGGTGGCCGATGTGGTGAAACTTGACGCCAACAACCGCCGCCTGGTGGCGCAGGGCCTCAAGCGCATACGCGCCGGTCATTTGCCCGCCGGCATTGCCGCCCTGTTCAAGGCGGCCGGCCGGCAAGCGCCGATGGCCACCACCTTCGACTTCGGCTTTGCGCTAGGCCCACGCATCAACGCCGCCGGCCGGCTGGCCGACATGACCCTGGGCATCGAATGCCTGCTGAGCGACGACGAGGCACGTGCCGACGAGCTGGCCCAGATGCTGGACGGCATCAACCGCGAGCGCCGCGACATCGAGGCCGGCATGCGCGAGCAGGCCCAGCTGGCGGCCGATGCCATGATTGATGAGGACGAAGAGCCGCCACCGGCGATCGCCATTTTTGATCCGGACTTTCACGAGGGCGTGGTCGGCATCGTCGCCTCGCGCATCAAGGACAAGCTGCACCGGCCCACCTTTGTGTTTGCCGCCAGCCAGGCGCCGGGCAAGGAACATGAACTCAAGGGCTCGGGCCGCTCCATCCCCGGCTTTCATTTGCGCGATGCGCTGGACCTGGTAGCCAAGCGCTGCCCCGGCGTGCTGCTGCGCTTTGGCGGCCACGCCATGGCGGCCGGCTGCACCATTGCCGAGGAGCAGTTCGAGGCCTTTGAATACGCGCTGCAGCAGGTCGCCCGCGAGTGGCTGGACGCCGCCACGCTGACACGCCGGCTAGACACCGACGGCCCGCTACCGGCCGAATACCGGCGCACCGACGTGGTCGACACCTTGCACCAGGAAGTCTGGGGCCAGGGTTTTGCCGCGCCCACCTTTAGCGAATTCGTCGAGGTGGTGTCGCAGCGCCTGGTGGGCGAAAAACACCTGGCGCTCAAGCTCAAGCACCAGGGCCAGCCGGTGGACGGCATCTGGTTCGGCCACACCGAAGCCCTGCCGGCGCGGGTCAAGCTGGCGTTTCGGCTGGATGCCGACGAATGGCAGGGCATCAAACGGGTGCGCTTTCTGGTGGAAGGCGCTGAACTTTAGTCCTAGCCTGTGATGCATCGCCATGCTGCCTTGTCCGACGATTCCTGAGTACGTCGGCCTACAGCAGGCCGCTGGGCGGGCGGCGGAAAATGGATCTCCGAAGGCGCCTACAACTAAGCGCCAAACACCCCGGAGATCACCATGAATTCCATCATTTACATCGTAGGCCTTGTTGTCATCATCGGAGTCATCCTTTCCTACTTCGGTTTCCGCTGAAACGGCATGTGCAGTCGAAATCGTCTGAGTCAAACCAAAGCCCCATGACAGACGGTGGCACCGGAGCCGGCAAACCCAGGCGGCGAACCCAAAGCCAGTTGACAGCCGCACTGCAGCCGCTGGCCATAAAGCCTAAAATGACCCTGTGTACAAAACCATACTCAACGCCGATCTTCATTGCCACTCCGTCGTCTCCGATGGCACCCTGACACCTGAAGTGCTGGCCGAGCGCGCCAAGGCCAATGGCGTGGAACTGTGGGCACTGACCGACCACGACGAGATTGCCGGCCAGCAGCGTGCCGCCGACGCGGCCAAAGCGCAAGGCCTGCACTACCTCACGGGCACCGAAATTTCCGTCACCTTTGCCGGCGAAACCGTGCACATCGTCGGCCTGGGTTTTGACGCCAGCAATACCGCGCTACAGCAAGGCTTGCGCAACACCCGCGGCGGACGCGAGCAGCGCGCCATGGAAATGGCGGAGTCGCTGGCCAAAGCGGGCATACACGGCGCGTTTGAAGGGGCGCTGAAGTTTGTCGGCAACCCTGAACTGATTTCACGCACCCACTTTGCCCGTTTCCTGGTGGAATCCGGCGTCTGCCGCGAAACCCCCGAAGTGTTTCGAAAATACCTGACCGAAGGCAAACCCGGCTATGTGCCGCACCGCTGGGCCAGCTTGCAAAATGCCGTCAACTGGATCACGCAGGCGCAGGGCGTGGCGGTGATTGCCCATCCGGGCCGTTACCGGTTCACGGCCAATGAGGAATACGCGCTGTTTACCGAGTTCAAGGCGCACGGCGGTCAGGGCGTTGAGGTTGTCACCGGCAGCCATACCCCGCAGGAATACCTGAAATATGCCGAAACGGCTAAGGAATTTGGCCTGGCCGCCTCGCGCGGCAGCGATTTCCATAGCCCCGACGAGAGCCACACCGACTTGGGCGCCCTGCCATTTTTGCCGGGTCAACTGACCCCGGTCTGGGAACTGCTGACGGACCGCATCCAGTGATGGCCGGCCCCGCAAGAAGCGCTCCCCACGCACTGACAGGCATCGCACTTTTGGTGGCTGCCGTGGCCTGTTTTGCCGTTTTGGATACCACCACCAAAATCATCTCCCTGAGCGTGCCCTTGCTGATGGCCTTGTGGTTTCGCTACGCCTTCCAGGCCGTCGCCACCACCTTGGCGGTGCTGCCCAAACGGGGCTGGGCGCTGCCGCGCACGGCCCATCCCAAGTTTCAGTGCCTGCGCGGCGTGCTGCTGCTCAGCAGCAGCGTGTTCGCTTTTTTCAGCCTCAAATACATGCCGGTGGGCGAGTTCACGGCCATCGTCATGATCACGCCGCTGCTCATGACCCTGCTGGCCTCCTTCGCCTTGAACGAGCGGGTTTCCTGGCTGCGCTGGTTGCTGGTCATGGGCGGCTTTACCGGCACGCTGATCATCATCCGCCCGGGTGGCGAGGACTTTGACTGGGCCATGCTGCTACCGCTGGGCCTGGTGGTATCCAATGCCTGGTTCCAGATTCTGACCAGCCGGCTGGCCCGCACCGAAGACCCTATCACCATGCACTTCTACACCGGCTGGGTCGGCACGCTGCTGGCCTCGCTGGCCCTGCCCTTTGCCTGGACCTGGCTGGATTCCTGGACGCTGTGGGCCGGCCTGGGGCTGATGGGTTTGATGGGCACGATCGGGCACTTCATGATGATCCTGGCCTATGTCCGCACGCCGGTATCTACCCTCACGCCCTTTCTTTATGCACAGATCGGCTTTGCCATGCTGGGCGGCTGGCTGGCGTTTTCGCATGTTCCCGATCACTGGTCCGTGCTGGGCATGTGCATGATCGCGCTCTGCGGTGCCACCGGCGCCTGGCTGGCGGTGCGCGAGAGCCGGCTCGTGATTCAAGCCACGGAATCCTGAAAGGCGTGTCATGGCCCAATTCTTTGAAGTTCATCCTGAAAATCCCCCACTGCGCCTGCTGAAACAGGCGGCAGCCCTGCTGGCGCGTGGCGGCATCGCCGCCGTGCCCACCGACTCCAGCTACGCCTTGGTCTGCCAGCTCGATGACAAGGCGGCGGCCGACGGCCTGCGCCGCATCCGCGGGGTGGACGACAAACACCACCTGACCCTGCTGTGCCGCGACTTGAGCGAACTGGCCAACTACGCGCGGGTGGACAACAAGCAGTTTCGCCTGCTCAAAGCGGCGACGCCCGGGCCTTACACCTTCATCCTGGAGGCCAGCAAGGAAGTGCCGCGCCGCCTCAGCCACCCCTCGCGCAAGACCATAGGCCTGCGCGTGCCCGAGCACAAGGCCTTGCAGGCGCTGCTGGAATTGCACGGCGCGCCGCTGCTGGCCACCACCCTTATCCCACGCGGCGAGAGCGACCCACTCAACGACGCCAACGACATCCGCGAGCAAATGGAGCGTGAGCTCGCCGCCATCATTGACGCTGGCGCCTGCCCCAAGGAACCCACCACCGTGATCGACCTGACACCCATGGCTGACGGCGGCGAGCCGGTGGTGATCCGGCAAGGCCGCGGCGAGTTGGCGGCGCTAGGTCTGTAACAGGAGACAATCGCAGCATGGATATTGCCAACCTGATTCAAACCGTCGCCATTTACGCCCTGCCCGTGCTCTTTGCCATCACGGTGCATGAGGCGGCGCACGGCTACGCAGCCCGCCATTTTGGCGACAATACGGCGTTCATGATGGGCCGCATCACGCTGAACCCGCTCAAGCACATCGACCCCATAGGCACCATTGCCATGCCGCTGCTGCTGTATTTCGCCACCTCGGGGGCTTTTCTGTTTGGCTATGCCAAGCCGGTGCCGGTGAATTTTGGCGCCTTGCGCCACCCCAAGCGCGACATGGTCTGGGTGGCGCTAGCCGGCCCGGCGTCCAATTTTGCCCAGGCCCTGCTGTGGGCCGTGGTACTGGTGCTGCTGGCCGGGCTGGGCGTGCAGGAGCCCTTCTTCATCAAGATGGCGCAAGCCGGCATTCTGGTCAACCTGGTGATGTGGGCCTTCAACCTCTTTCCCCTGCCGCCGCTGGACGGTGGCCGCATCCTGGTTGGCCTGTTGCCCTGGAAACAGGCCCAGTGGGTGGCACGCATAGAACCCTGGGGCTTCTTCATCGTGATGGGCCTGGTGATTGCCGGCGTGGTCGGCACTTTGTGGTTGCGCCCGCTCATAAGCCTGGGCTACTCCGTCATCGACATCCTGATGACGCCGCTGTTCGCCCTGCTCCGGTAATTACCCTCTTATTTTTGGCATTCCCTGCATGACCCCCGTACCCTCTACCTCCCCCCAGCGCTTTCTGACCGGCATCACGACCACTGGCACGCCCCACCTGGGCAACTTTGTCGGCTCCATCCGCCCCTCGGTGGCAGCCAGCCGCCTGCCGAACGTACAGAGTTTTTACTTCCTGGCCGACTACCACGCGCTGATCAAGTGCGATGAGCCGGCGCGCATCCAGCGCTCCACGCTGGAAATTGCGGCCAGCTGGCTGGCGGCCGGACTGGATCCGGAACGCGTGGTGTTTTACCGCCAGTCCGACATCCCGGAAATTCCCGAGCTGACCTGGCTATTGACCTGCGTCACAGGCAAGGGTCTGCTCAACCGGGCCCATGCCTACAAGGCTTCCGTCGATAAAAACGAAGCCGCTGGCAACGACCCCGATGCCGACGTCACGGCCGGCCTGTTCATGTACCCGGTACTGATGGGCGCCGACATCCTGATGTTCAAGTCGCACAGGGTGCCGGTGGGACGCGACCAGGTCCAGCACATCGAAATGGCACGCGACATGGCGCAGCGCTTCAACCATCTGTATGGCGAGCATCTGGTGCTGCCCGAAGCGGTGATCGAGGAGTCGGTCGCCCTGCTGCCCGGCCTGGACGGGCGCAAGATGAGCAAGAGCTACAACAACACCATTCCCCTGTTCACGCCCCGCGACCAATTGCAAAAGCTGATCGCCAGCATTCTGACCGACTCACGTGCACCGGGCGAGGCCAAGGAAGTCGAGGGCTCAGCCCTGTTCCAGATTTACCAGGCCTTTGCCAGCGAGCCCGAGACCGCAGCGCTGCGCCAAGCTTATGCCGACGGCATAAGCTGGGGCGATGCTAAGCAGATACTGTTCGAGCGCATCGATCGGGAAGTGGCTCCCATGCGCGAGCACTACCAGGAACTCATCGGTAATCCCGGCAAGATCGAAGTTTTGCTGCAAGCCGGCGCCGACAAGGCACGTGCGGTAGCCACGCCCTTTATAGGTGAGTTGCGGCGCGCAGTAGGCCTGCGCAAGCTGGATGCGCAAGCAGTCGCTGCCCCAAAAAGCAAGGCCCCAAAAGCCGCCACACCGACCTTCAAGCAATACCGTGAAAAAGATGGTCTTTTCTATTTCAAGCTGCTGGATGCCAACGCTCGCCTGCTGCTGCAAAGCCAGGGCTTCGAATCACCCAAAGACGCGGCACTGACGATTGCAGCGCTGCAAAAAGAAGGGTTGGTCGCATTGACAGCCCTGCAGGGTCAGCTTGAAACGGCCCAAGGCATTTCGAGCGCTGAACTAGATGCGGCCCTGCAGTTTTTTGCGCCTAACGGGGACTGAGCAGTTCAGCTCGGCGATCCGAGCCAGGCGGCGCGTAAAGCTTACTTTTTGAAACAGGAATTAGAGGGGAAATAGCCCCCGTTCAGCTTAATTCAGGTCTTAAATTCAATGTTCGGCAGTTATGCTCAGCTGCGCCCGGAACGACACTTAGACCTGAATTAATGCGCATTTTTGTCCTCGATAGCCATCCTCTGATGCGAGAGGCTATCGCCATATTGATCCATCGTTTGATCAGCACCGCCACGGTGACCGGCCTGGACCGGTTAGCCAGTGTCATGTCCGCCGAACAGCAAGGCCTGCCCGAGTTGATTTGTATGGAGCTGGAACTGCCCGACAACTCTGGCGTTTCAGGCATTCGAGAACTCAGACAGCGTTATCCCGATACGCCGCTATTGGTTCTGTCGGCTGCCCAGGACGAGGGCGGGAAAGACCAGGCGATATCTGCCGGGGCAAGCGCCTACCTTTCAAAATGGGCAGAAACGGCAGAAATCACCAAGGTGTTGAGCTCATTTCTGAGCCCAAAACTCGAAGCAACACCGGCCACGCCGCCAGAAAAACTGTCCAAACGACAAAAGCAGCTGCTGGTCATGCTTGACAAAGGCATGAGCAATCGGGACATCGCCGAAGCACTTGAAATCAGTGAGCACACGGTCAAAGTGCATTTATGGCGCTTGTTCCGGCGCATCAATGTCAAAAGCCGATCACAGGCCAGCCATCTGGCCCGAACCAAGGGCCTGCTTTAAGGCCTCTGCAAGCATCAGACTCATCGCTATGACTAGGCGCTGAGAAGTGGCCCCGAAAATCTGACGAGAAGACTAGGGCCTTGGTCGGTCATCCAGCCGAGAGCTGGGTACGCATGGCTCCGAATACCCCTATCGCCAAGTCCGAAGTCAATCTATCTGGACTCTTGCGCCCAGAGATGGAATCGCAAATACCCCTTTGGGACTATCGAGCATCCTCAATTACCTTGCCGTCATGGGGCAGGCTGCCAGGCGCCAGCAGCTGCACCGTGCCGCGCAGCTTGGTGACGTCGCGTATGGCTTCACCAATGCGCTGCTCCAGGCCCGCAGGCGACGAGGCGGTTTCGACCTGCAGCGTCATGCTGTCGTTGGCCATCTCGCCGCTGACCACCAGCCTGGCCTTGAGCACCTCGGGAAAGCGCCGGGCGATGTTGGCGATCTGCTCGGGATGCACAAACATGCCGCGCACCTTGGCGGTCTGGTCGGCCCGGCCCAGCCAGCCCTTGATGCGGCTATGGGTGCGCCCGGTGGGACAGGCACCGGGCAGTACCGCCGACAAGTCGCCGGTGCCAAAGCGGATCAGCGGGTAGTCGGGATTGAGCGTGGTCACCACCAGTTCGCCGACTTCGCCGTCGGCCACCGGGTCGCCGGTGCCGGGGCGAAC
>NZ_FOKZ01000011.1 GCF_900112285.1 Polaromonas sp. OV174
ATCTCCTGGACGACCTGCCACATCGGCATCTGTCGAAACAGTGCCAGACCGATCACCAGCCAGACCGCGTGGTCGGCTGGCAGCTTGCGCCGGCGAATGGAGGCCTTGCCGGTGGCGGCGAGTGCTTGTTCGATCCAGGCCGGATCAATCAGCGCGCTCAGTTCGTTGATGCCACCGGCGGGCAAGCACGCCAGCGTCTCGTCTAATGTGTTTTGTAAAAAGCTCGACAAATGAAAAAGGGAACGTGTTGAACACGTTCCCTTTTTACCTTCCTTTGGCTTCGTCAGCTCTTAACTGACTGGCATTGGCCCCAGGGCGCCGTTTTTGCTGGCGCTGCCGCCGGCTCAGACCAGGAAGCGTTGCGCCAGCAGCGCCCAGTAGGCCGCACCTATGGGCAGGTTGGCGTCGTTGAAGTCGTAGCCCGGGTTGTGCACCATGCAGGCACCGGCGCTGTCGCCATCGCCGTTGCCGATGAACAAATAGCTGCCGGGCACGCGCTCCAGCATGAAGGCGAAGTCTTCGCTGCCGGTCACGGCCGGGCCTTGCAGGGTGACGCTCTCATCGCCGACCAACTCCAGCGCCACCTCACGGGCGAAGGCGGTTTCGTCAGGCGTGTTGACCAGCACCGCATAGCCGGGCCGCCAATCGATTTGCGCCTGCACCTCAAAGCTTTCGGCCTGCGCGGCAATCAGCGCCTTGATGCGCCGCTCCAGCTTGGCTCGCACCTCGCGGTCCAGCGCGCGCACGCTGAGCTCCAAGGTCGCGCTTTGCGGGATCACGTTGTTGGCCTTGCCGGCATGCAGCGCGCCCACGGTGACCACGGCCATCTGCAGCGGGTCTATGTTGCGCGACACCACGGTCTGCAGCGCCATGACGATGCTGGCGGCCGCCACGACGGGGTCGGTGGCGCGGTGCGGCATGGCGCCATGGCCGCCGACGCCGGTGAGCGTGACGCTGACATAGTCCGACGAGGCCATGGCCGCGCCTTCGCGCAGCACCAGCCGGCCCTGCGCAATACCGGGCATGTTGTGCATGGCGAACACCGCGTCGCAAGGGTATTTCTCGAACAGGCCGTCGTCCATCATGCGCAACGCGCCGCCGCCGCCTTCTTCGGCCGGCTGAAAGATCAGATTCAGGGTGCCGGAAAACCGCCCGTGTTCGGCCAGGTGCTGCGCGGCGGCCAGCAGCATGGCGGTGTGGCCGTCGTGGCCGCAGGCGTGCATCACGCCGGCGTGGCAACTGGCGTGCGGCAGGCCGGTGGTTTCATGGATGGGCAGCGCGTCCATGTCGGCGCGCAGGCCGAGCCGGCGCGAACCGTCGCCGCGCACCAGCTGTCCCACCAGGCCGGTGCCGCCCAGGCCGCGCTCGACCGCGTAACCCCAACCCTCCAGCTTGTCGGCCACCAGGGCCGAGGTGCGATGCTCGTCAAAAGCCAGCTCGGGGTGGCGGTGGATGTCGCGCCGCAGGTCTACGAAGGCATCGGCCTTCTGCTTCAGCGCTTCAAGCAAGCTGCTCATGGCTGAGCGCTCACTGCGGCTGCAGATTGATGGCCTTGGCGATGGCGCGGTAACGCGCGGTCTCGGCCTCGAAGAACTTGCTTGACTCGGCCAGCGACATGGACGGCGAAACCTGTGCCGCCTGCATGGCCAGCTGCGAGCGCACGGAGGGGTCCTGCAGCGTCCCGCCTATCGCCTTGTGCAGCCGCTGCACCACGGCTTCCGGCGTGCTCTTGGGCACCATCAGGCCGCTCCAGATCTTGAAGGCAAAGTTCTTCAGCTCCTGGCCTTCGCTGGCGGTCGGCACGTTCTTCAGCAGCTCGGAGCGCTGCGCGCCCAACTGACCAATGATCTTGAGCCGGCCCTGCTCGGCCATCGCGCCCATGCCGGCGCTGTAGACCAGCACGGCGAAGTCGACCTGGCCGCCGCCTATGTCCTGCAGCAGCGGCGCGTTACCTTTGTAGGGCGCGTGTGTCAGCTTGATGCCGGTGCGGTGCTGCACATCCTCCAGGATCAGGTGGTACAGCGAGCCCACGCCCACGCTGCCGTAGCTCAGCGGCTTGTCGCCCGACTTGCGCGCCAGCGCGATCAATTCATCGACGCTGTTGACCGGCAAATCCTTGCGCACCAGGAACACCATCACCGAGTCGGCCAGCGGATGCACCAGGCGGAAGTCCTCGGCTTTCAGCTTGACGGCCGCGTTGGCCAGCGGCGACAGGATCACCTCGTTCGGCGAGCCCTGGAACAGGTAGTAGCCGTCGGCGGGTGCCGCCAGCACCTTTTGCGCCGCCAGCGCGCCGGCGGCGCCACCCAGGTTTTCAACGATCACCGGCTGGCCCAGCTCCTTGCCCAGCGGCACGGTGAAGATGCGCGCAATCGAATCGGACGGCCCGCCCGCCGGGTAGGGCACCATCAGGTTGACCGGCTTGCTCGGGAAGCTCTGGGCGAGGACGGCGCCGCTGGCCAGCAACAGGCCGGCCAGCAAGGCGCTGGTTTTCTGGAATGCGTTCATGGAATGTCTCCTTGGAATACTTGGAATGGGTGGGGGATGCACTTCAAGCCATGCTAGACAGGGCCTATCAATGTGTCCAATGCATTATTTTTGTGATTACCATTCATATTTCTCATTCAACGCGCGCCAACCATGAACCTGCGACACCTAGAACACCTGCTGGCCGTGGCCGAGACCGGTTCTTTCAGCCGCGCCGCCGAACAGCAGCACCTCACGCAATCGGCCCTGAGCCGCAGCATCCAAACCCTGGAAGAGGATCTGGGTGCGCGCCTGATAGACCGCAGCGGCAAACGCAATGAGCTGACGCCGCTGGGCCAGGCCGTGGCGGTACGTGCCCGGCGCATGGTGCTGGAGGCGGCCGAGCTGCGCCGCAGTGCCGAGCTGCTCAAGCAGGGCGACCTGGGCGCCATCCGCATCGGCCTGGGGTCCGGGCCGGGCGCGCTGCTGATGACGCCGTTTCTGATCCACATGGCCCAGCACCATCCGGACGTGCAGGTCAGCATGTCGCCGGGCGCGACCGAGCTGCAACTGATGCAGCTGCGCCAGCGCACGCTGGACGCGCTGGTGATAGACGTTCGCCGCATCGCGCCGGCGCCCGACCTGGCCATAGAGAACCTGGCCGAGCTGCGCGCCGGCTTTGTCTGCCGCAGCGGCCACCCCCTGCTGCAGGCTGGCGGACCGGTGTCGTTTGAGGAACTGCGGCGCTATCCGCTGGCCTCGATACCGCTGAGCGCGGAAGTCGCCCACCGCCTAGTCAACCGTTTCGGTCCGCGCGCCGACCCGCAGCAGGCCGTGAGCCTGCGCTGCGACGACATCGCCAGCCTGATCGCCACGGTCAAGGCCTCGGACGCGGTCTACCTCGGCATCCTGGCGGCCGCAGGCGCCGGCATCGCGGCGGGCCAGCTCGCCGAACTACCCACCGAGCCGCCCCTGGCCATAGGCGCGCGCTTTGCCTTTGTCACGCTGGCCGGCCGCACCGAGGCGCCGTCCATGGGTTTGTTCCGCCAGTTTGTGGCGGAGCGGTTGCGCGACTGAGGTCGCTCAAAATCGCTATTAATTAAATAGCTGTCTGCGCACGCCTGTTATGGGCTAGAGGCATTTTTAGCCCTAAAAACAAGCCCTCAAACCGATGAGCGGCCGTTTTTCTATGGACAATAGAGCCCTCTGCCTCGGAATTCAAAATGGGAGAGGCCCTTTCAGCGCCTTGTCTGAAGCCTTCTCTCCCGGGCCAAACGACTGAAGCTGGTCGTTCGACCGCCGCTTTTTTAAGCCTCGCACACCCCATTTCATGTTCGGCCTCGCGTCGACGCCATCAGGAGCCATTGATGACCACTTCGTCCCCTTCTTTTTTCAAGCGCCTACCGCTCGCCTTCGGCGCCTTCTTCAGCATTCTGGGCAACGCCGACTATGCCGCCCGCGTGCTGGGCCTGCGCCAGCCAGCGGCGCCAGCACAGGCGCCCGCGCCCGCACAGGCGCCCGCGCCCGCAGCCGCCCCCGTCGCAGCCTCGCCCCCGGCGCCGCTGAAAGAAGCCAGCCCCGACGCGGCGCTGCAGCTGCTGGCCTTGCTGCAGCGCGACGCCCGCCTGATCGACTTCACGCAGGAAGACCTGAGCGGCTACTCCGATGCCGACATTGGCGGCGCCGCCCGCGTGGTGCATGAAGGCTGCCGCAAGGTGTTGCGCGAGCATTTCACCCTGGCGCCCGTGCGCAGCGAGGCCGAAGGCAGCCGCATCACCCTGAATGCCGGCTTTGACGCCCGCGCGATTCGCCTGACCGGCAACGTGACCGGCCAGGCGCCGTTCCAGGGCGCCTTGAGCCACCGCGGCTGGCGCGCCACAGAGGTCAAGCTGCCCCAGCTGGCCGACAGCCACGACGCCAGCGTGCTGGCCCAGGCCGAGGTGGAGCTATGAACGCCGACCAGCAAGCGCCGCGTTACGCCATAGGCATAGACCTAGGAACCACCCACTGCGCGCTGGCCTATGTGGACCTGCAGGCCAGCGAAGGCGAGGCCACCAGTTACGGCGTGCTGGATATTCCCCAGCTGACGGCGCCCGGCGCGGTCGAGCAGGCGCCACTGCTGCCCTCTTTCCTCTACCTGCCACACACCGACGAGCTGGCCGCCGGCGACCTGACGCTGCCCTGGGGCAGCACGCAGGATTTTGCCGTCGGCGAATTCGCCCGGACACGCGGCGCGCAGACCTCGATACGCCTGGTTTCCAGCGCCAAGAGCTGGCTCAGCCATGCCGGTGTGGACAGGCGCGCCGCCATCTTGCCCAACGATGCGCCGCCCGAAGTGGCGCGCATCTCGCCGCTGGAGGCCTCCACCCGCTACCTGGCCCACCTGCGCCAGGCCTGGGACCATGCTCACCCCGAGGCGCTATTTGATGAGCAGGACGTGACCATCACGATTCCAGCCTCCTTCGATCCGGCCGCGCGCGAGCTGACCGCCGAGGCGGCGCGCGCCGCCGGCTACACCTCGCTGACCCTGCTGGAAGAACCACAGGCCGCGCTCTACAACTGGATCCAGAACAGCGGCGGCCGCTGGCGCAAAGAGGTCAAGACCGGCGACATCATTTTGGTGATAGACGTGGGCGGCGGCACCAGCGACTTTTCGCTGATTGCCGTGCTGGAACGCGAAGGCCAGCTGGAGCTGCATCGCGTCGCCGTGGGCGACCACATCCTGCTTGGCGGCGACAACATGGACCTGACCCTGGCCCATGTGGTGGCGCGCAAACTGGCGGCCGAAGGCAAGCAGCTGGACCCCTGGCAAATGCGCGCCCTCACCTACGCCTGCCGCAGCGCCAAGGAAAGCCTGCTGTCCGATGTCGCGCTGCAGGCCCAGGCCATCGTCGTGCCCAGCCGCGGCTCCAAGCTGATAGGCGGGACTATACGCACCGAGCTGACGCAGGCCGAGGTGCAAGCCACCTTGCTGGAAGGCTTCTTCCCGGTGGTGGACGCCAGCGCCCGGCCCGCCAGCCGCAGCCGCAGCGGCCTGACGCAGTTAGGCCTGCCCTATGCGCAGGATGCCGGCGTGACGCGCCATCTGGCCGCCCTGCTGGGACGCCAGGCCGGCGCCACCGCCGAGCTGCCAGGCTTTGCCGACAAGCTCAACGAAAGCGCCAGCTTTCTGCACCCCAGCGCCGTGCTGTTCAACGGCGGCGTCTTCAAGTCCGACATCCTGAGCCAGCGCACCCTGGCCACGCTCAACAACTGGCTGAATGCCGAACAGGCCGAGCCGGCGCGCGTGTTGACGGGCGCCGACATGGACCTGGCGGTGGCGCGCGGCGCCGCCTATTACGGCTATGTGCGGCGCGGCCAGGGCGTGCGCATTCGCGGCGGCACGGCCCGCGCCTATTACGTGGCGGTGGAGTCCTCCATGCCGGCCATTCCCGGCTTCGAGCCGCCGGTCCAGGCCTTATGCATCGCGCCCTTTGGCATGGAAGAAGGCAGCGAAGCCGACCTGCAGACGCAGGAGTTCGGCCTGGTGGTGGGCGAGCCTATGCACTTGCGCTTTTTCGGCTCATCGGTGCGGCGCCAGGACCCGCTGGGCACGCTGCTGGACTTCTGGCAGCCCGACGAGCTGCAGGAGCTGGGCGAGATCCAGGCGACCCTGCCGGCCGAGGGCCGGCAAGCCGGCGAGGTGGTGCAGGTCAGGCTGCGCGCTCTGGCCACCGATACCGGCACGCTGGAGCTGACCGCCGTGGCCACCCAGGGCGACGAGCACTGGAAGGTGGCGTTCGACGTGCGCGCCAACAGCTGACGCAAAGTTAGCCCACCTCATGACTCCCAAAACCATTCGTTCGCACTTAGCGCCGTACTCAATTTTTTCGAAGCGAAAAACAACCATCGCTCACGCCTTTGCTTCCGCACTGGCGCCTTCGGATGAGTACGACGAAGCAAAAATTGAAGCTGCACTTGAGGCGCTTGGCCAGCAAAATTTAAAACAGCTCTCCTGCGTCTATTGCGAAAGGCCTGCGCAAACTTGGGATCACCTTGAGAACCTAGTAAAGAACGGCAAGCTAAATGGCTATGGTCACCAGGTTGGAAACCTTGTGCCTTGTTGTCGTGACTGCAACTCTCAAAAAGGGGGCAAGCCCTTCTGCGACTTCATAAACGCAAATGCAAACCTGACAGATAGCGAAAAGCTGAATCTGATTCATAGACTTGAAGCTCACCTTTCATTGGCGAAACCCATTGAGCATTCAAATCTGAATTCTGAAGACCAAGAAACGCTCACTAAATTTTTCACATTGCAAACGCAGATTCTCAAGCTCATGGAAAAAGCTGACCAGTGCGCTCAAATGCTTCGGATACGAAAAATGGCTGAACCATCAGCCTGCCAGGCTGCTCTGTCGGAAGAGTCCTGTCCTGACCAAGCACTGCGGTGCATCGGCATTACCAACCGCTGAACTCATCTTTTACATGGACCCGCAGTACCTCGTCGGCATAGACCTGGGCACCACGCATACCGTGGTGGCCTATGCGCCCATAGGGGCGAAACAAGCCGAGATCCAGCTGTTCGACATCGCGCAAGCGGTGGCGCCGGGTGAAGTCGCGGCCCTGCCGCTGCTGCCCTCCTGCCGCTACCACGCGGCGGCGGGCGAGCTGGCCGAGGGGGCGCTGCAACTGCCCTGGCCGCAGGCTGACGACAGCAATGTCGCGCCGGTGGTGATGGGCCAGTGGGCGCGCAAGCTAGGCGCGCAAGTGCCGGGCCGGCTGGTGGCCAGCGCCAAGAGCTGGCTGTCGCACGCGGCGGTCGACCGGCAGGCGCCGATACTGCCTTGGGGCGCGGCGGATGATGTGCCCAAGGTCTCGCCGGTCGAGGCCAGCGCGAGCTATCTGCGCTATGTGCGCAGCGCCTGGAACTGGCGCTTTCCCGAAAGCCCGCTGGAGCAGCAGGAACTGGTGCTGACCGTGCCGGCCTCTTTTGACGAAGGCGCGCGCGCCCTGACCCTGGCCGCCGCACGCCAGGCTGGCCTGCCCAGGCTGCGCCTGCTGGAAGAGCCGCAGGCCGCGTTTTACGACTGGCTGCTGCGGCATCGCGGCCAACTCGCCGAGGAACTGGCGCAGACCCGGCTGGTGCTGGTCTGCGATGTCGGCGGCGGCACCACCGATCTCAGCCTGATCAAGGTGGAGATGAGCGACGGCCAGCCGCAGCTGACCCGTATAGGCGTGGGCAAGCACTTGATGCTGGGCGGCGACAACATGGATCTGGCGCTGGCGCATGCGGTCGAGGCGCGCATGGCCAGCAGCGGCGAGAACGCACCGGCACGCCAGCTCTCGGCCAGCCAGCTGGCCCAACTGATGGAACGCTGCCGCGCCGTCAAGGAGCAGCTGCTGGCCGCCGATGCACCGGCGCAAACCACCGTCACCCTGCTGGGCAGTGGCGCCCATCTGGTAGGCGGCAGCCGCACGGCGGTGCTAAGCCGGGACGAGGTCGAACGGCTGATCGTCGACGGTTTTTTTCCAGCGGTGGACGCCGATGCCAGGGCCACCCAGGCGCGCGGCGGCATTGTGGCCTTTGGCCTACCCTATGCGCGCGATGCGGCCGTCACCCGCCACATTGCCGACTTTTTGCGCCAGCATGGCGAGGCCATGCCCGATACCCTGCTGCTCAACGGCGGCGTGTTTCGCGCCGACGCGCTGGTAAAGCGGCTGGAACAAACCCTGGGCGCCTGGCGCGGTGCCCCGCTGCGCCTGCTGCACAACGACAACCCCGATGTGGCGGTGGCGCGCGGCGCCGTGGCCCATGCGCTGGCCCAGCGCGGCGCGGCGCCCAGCATTGGCGGCGGCTCGGCGCGCAGTTATTTTCTGCAGCTTGACGACACCAAGGACTCAAAAGCGAAAGCCCAAGGCATCTGCCTGCTACCGCGTGGCAGCGAGCCCGGCCGGGAATTGCTGCTCAGCGGCCGCAGCTTTGCGCTGCGTCTCGGCCAGCCGGTGCGCTTCCAGCTCTTCAGCGCGATCAGCAACGCGGCCCAGCACACCCCGGCGCAATTGGGCGAACTGGTGGCGCTGAACGACGAACAGCATGTGCGCCTGCCGCCCATCGTGATGGTGTTGCAAGCGCCCGCCAACACTGCAACAGTCGATCCGGCCCACAGTGGCCGGCAGGACATCGCGGTGCAACTGGCGACCGCGCTGACCGAAGTCGGCACGCTGGAGCTGCACTGCGTCAGCCTGGCCGATTCGTCCCAGCGCTGGCGGCTCGAATTCGACCTGCGGCACGGCAAGGCCGGTGCCGACGAAACCACATCGCAAGAAGACAGGCGCGCCGCCGCCCGCATGGCCGAAGCCATCAGCCAGATCGACCGCATTTTCGGCACCAACAAACAAGCCGTCAGCCCCAAGGAGGTGACGCAGCTGCGCGCTCAGCTGGAGCGCCTGCTGGGCGACCGCGCCTCGTGGACCACACCTGTGCTGCGTCAGCTGTATGACGCCTTGTGGCAACGCGCCCGCGGCCGCCGCCGCAGCGCAGCGCATGAACGCGCCTGGCTCAACCTCGCCGGCTTTTGCCTGCGCCCAGGCTTTGGCGATGCGCTGGACGAGTGGCGGGTGCAGCAGCTCTGGCCGCAACACGCGCTGGGCGTGCAGCACACCAGTGACAAGCAGGTGGGCGCCGAATGGTGGACCTTGTGGCGGCGCGTCGCCGGCGGCCTGGCCGCGTCCGAACAACTGCGCTTGCTCGATGACTTTGCCTTCAATCTGCAGATCAACGAAGAGGGTGATGACGAGGCACCGGCGGCCAAACCCGTTCCCGGCAGCAGCGCCGACATGTTGCGCCTGGGCGCGGCGCTGGAGCGGATTCCGCCGGCCTACAAAAGCGAAATCGGCGCCTGGCTGCTGGGCCGCGTGGCCAAGGCCCTTGCCTCGAAAAAAGCTCGCAGCGAATCCGAGCTGGCCAATGACAGCCTGAGCCTGTGGACGCTGGGCCGCATAGGCGCACGCCAGCCGGTTCACGGCAGCACGCACGAGGTGGTGCCGGCCGAGGTCGCGGCAGCCTGGGTGGAGGCCTTGCTGGCGCTGGACTGGAAACGTGTGGAGGCGGCGGCCTTTGCCGCCGTGCAACTGGCCCGCGTCACCGACGACCGGGCGCGCGACCTGCCGCTGCCGCTGCGGGAGCAAATCATGACCAAGCTGGCCGCCGTCCATGCGCCGCCCGCCTGGCTGGCGCTGGTGCGCGAGCGGGTGGAACTGGACGAAGCGACGGAACGCCGCGTGCTGGGCGAAGCGCTGCCGCCCGGCCTGAAGCTGATGGCCTGAGTCTTCCAACCTTCAGCCAGCGCTTGGAAAACGGCTAATAGCTATCAAATAAATAGCTGTTTGCGCCCATCACTCATGGGCTAGCGGCCTTTTTCATGCCTGTTCACGCCACTAGGCGCGGCCCAGCCCATGGCGACGGCCCACCACGCTCAATGCGCCGTCCAGTTACGCCACCAGCCGTTGTAGTCGCTGTCGGTCATCAAGGTCCACAGCGCCAGTGCCATCACGATCAGGCCCGAGGCCACCGTGCTCAGCATGGCCTGCTGGTGCGTGCTGAACCCAAGCGCCCACGGCGACACGACCAGCCACAGCCCGAGCGCCCCCTCGGTCCACTCTTCCCAGGCACGCGGAACGAAAATAGCGCCCAGCGCCGCGGCAATCAGCGCCAGCCCCACGATGACCGCGTTTGACATCGCCATCGTGACATCCTGGAAACCCAGGGCCCATGGCGACAGAACGACCCAAGCGCCCAACAAGGCGTTCACCGGGTCCTGCCAATGCTTCATTTGTTTCATCATGCACCTCCTGTCAGTCAGCGGGAAAGCCAGCCAACAGGAGTTAGAGCAGGCGCCGGCGGCTTCGTTCCCGCAGGGCGGCAGAAGGCGGCTCAGAGCTCGCTGGCGTCCACCAGTTGCCGCGGCTTCATCACCATGCGCAAGCTGGGATGATTCGCCTTGCCCGAACGAAACAGCATCACGTCGGCGCCGGCGCTGACCCAGGAGGCGGAATCCGCCACGCTCCCGGGGGCCACGGCAAACCCGGCGAGTTCCGGCCCGAGTTTTTCGCGCAAGGACTGCAGCAGCGCCTGCTGGGTTTGCAGCATGGCGGTTTCGGCGTCCGGGCCGGCGCCGGGATTGAGCAGCACCCATTCGATTTGAGCCAGCTTTTGCTGCGCAAAAAACAGCGTCTGCTCAAAGTGCTGGCCCTCGCACAACACGTCAGGCACCCGCAGCGTGCCCAAGGCACCCGAGGACAGCCGCCGCGGCGACCTGACAGCATTGGCATCCACCAGCAGCGGCGCCAGTTGATCGCGGCTCATGCCCAGCCAGGCGGCATGCTCCAGCACGGTCTGCGACCAGGCGCTGGAAACCGGCCAGAGCGCGGTCGCCAGCAACCAGAGGCAGGAAAAGCGCAGCACCCGAAAACGCCGGAAACGCTGGGAAAGAGGCCGAAAAACCACACCCAAAAATGAATCAAAAGACTTCAAAATCTACCCCGCAGGACACCGCAGGCGCGCGGGCCTTGCCGTGTAAGGGCCAACTGATTGCCGGCCAACGGCGGCCATCTTACAAAGAGAGGGCTCAAGACGGGCAATCAAGGGCTTAACAACCACGATGCAGACATTGCAAGTCATTTCAAAGAAGTTCACACTTGTATGCATGAGAAACTAATTGAAACAATTTGCAACAACTTCATTTCAATGCGCGCAAGCGCCTTTGCGCTAAGCTCTTGGCTCGCCCAGGCGACGCTGTTTGCAAGCCGCTTGTCCGGGCATAAATCCAACCCTTTCTGAAATCCTGGCTCCCGATGGCTTCGCAACCTGACATTCTTCAATCCTGTCTCCAGGAGGCGGCCCAAGCGGCGCGGCCTGCGTTGGAGCGCTGTATTGAAGATGCGGTGGCGGCGCTGCAACTGGCGGAAACCAAGAGCCAGAAAATGGCCGAGCGCGATGAACTGGCCACGGCTTGGCGCGAGCTGCTGAAAAACAAATCCACCTGGAGCAGCCAGTATCCGGCCGACTTGCTGCTCCGCTTCAAGATCGACGTGGCAGCTGCCGAGCAGGCGATGCGCGCACCGCCCCCCGCCGACCAGGCCCAGCCCCCGGCCAGCGCCTCCGCCTCCAACAGCGCTTTCGCAGCCCTGTCTGGCCACAACCTGACCCTGGTGGATGACGCCGATGTCTCGCAAGCCATAGAGTCGGCGCGGCTATTGCAGCTGCTGCTGCCGGTGCTTGAGCACCCCTTGGCCGAACTCAACAAGCTGATGAGCGCCGTGCAAGGACTGCCCAATGTCAGGCCGGAACTCAATCCGCTGCGCCCCGAGGTCTTTGCCCAAACCCTGCGCGAGCGGATTTTTGCCGCCTCGGTGGCCCCGGCCATCAGTTCGCTGTGGCTTAAATACCTGGCCGATCCGCTGGGGCGTGAACTCAAGCGGGTCTATGAACAGGTGGTCAAGCAGCTGGAGCGAGCCCATGTGCAGGGGGCCAGCTACCGGGTGCTGCCAACCCCGGCCAGCGCCGCCAGAGGGCAGACATCGGCTTTTGGCCCACTGGGCAGCGACGCCCATGGCGACAGCAGCGGCGCCCAGGCCAGCGACGAAACACCGGCCAAGCCACCCTCGCAATACGCCGACCTGTCCAATTACGACATTCAGGACGAGCTGTTCCAGAACTTTCTGTTCCATGGCGGCAGCCAGGCCCATCACGGACTGGCGCCAGCTTACTACGCCAGCGTCGACCAGGAGCTGGCCGAGCTGCAAGCGGCCGCCGATTCGGAACCCGCCGCGCTGGCCGATGCCGACGACGCGGCGCCGCCCGACTATCGCAGCATGGCCGCGGTCGATCGCCCGCAGCGGCTGCTCGAGGCCCACAGCCCGCTGAGCCAGCAGCGCTGGGGCACTTACGCCAAGCCGCGCGAACGCGATCTGGTCAGGACCCAGCTGAAGAAAGAAGCCACGCAGGTCGGCCAGGTGCTGGGCCTGGAGGTGGTCCGCAAGCTGGTCGGCCAGGTGGCGCAGGACCCGCGCCTGCTGGTGCCGGTGCGCGAAGCCATCGTCGCGCTGGAGCCGTCGCTGCTGCGCCTGGCCATGGTGGACCCACGCTTTTTCAGCGACGAGGGCCATGCCGGCCGGCGCCTGATGGAGCGCGTGGCGCAGCGCAGCTTCAAGTACAACGACGAATTCAGTGGCGAGTTCTCGGCCTTTTTCGAGCCGGTAGCGCAGGTCTTCAATGGACTCAACGCGCAAAGCGTTGAAGATGTCCAGCCTTTCCGGCTGGCGCTGGCCGGGCTGGAGGAAAGCTGGGATACGCAGGACCAGCAAGAGGCCCAGCAGCGCCACAAGGTGCTGCAGTCACTGCGTTTTGCCGAAGAGCGCCAGACCCAGGCCGACCAGATCGCCTTTGACCTGAGCACCCGCTCGGATCTTGAAAACGTACCTGGCATGGTGCTGGACTTCCTGTTCGGCTCCTGGTCACTGGCCATGGCACATGCCAAGCTCACCGACACACGCGGCCAGATCGACCCGCAAGGCTTTGGCTCCGTCGTGCCCGACCTGCTCTGGAGCGTCAAGCAGGACGTGACGCTCAAGCAGCCGGCCAAACTGATAGAGATGATCCCCAGCCTGCTGGGCAAGCTGCACACAGGGCTGGACTTGCTGGGCCAGGACCAGCGCGAAAACGAGGTTTTTTTCGAAAGTCTGATGAACTTGCACCGGCCAGTGCTCAAGCTGCGCCGCTTCAAGAGCCAACGCGATGCCCAGGAATCGGACACGGCGCCGCTGCAAGCGAGCCCGGACTGTGCCAGCCCCGAGCAGCGCCAGGCCAAAGCCGCCGAGCACCCCTGGCTGGGCCGCAATGAGCTGGATGCGGCCGGCTTTGAAGACACCCTGCCCAGCATGGCGGGCGAACTCAGTCCTTATGAGCTGGAGGCCATCAGCGCCCCCGCCGCGCTGACGCACGCCATGGCCAACACCGCCAGCCTGGAGCCGGTGCAAGCGGCTCCGGCCCCAGCAGCCCCTCTGCCCCAGCTCGACCCAACCATGAGTCAGGCCGAAGCCGAACAATTGCTGCTCACGCTGCAAGCCGGTCGCTGGGTCGACTTGTATTCCAGGCGGCGCTGGTTGCGCGCCCAGTTGATCTGGGCCAGCACCAAGGGCACGCTCTTCATGTTTGTCAGCCACGGCGGCCAGCCCCACTCCATGACCAAGCGCAGCTGCGAACGCCTGCTCAGGGAACGCCTGCTGCGACCCGTGCAAACCCATGGCGTCGTGGCTCAGGCACTGGACCAGCTGGTCAAGGAAACCGCGCCAGCGAGCACCTACTGACGCGAAAGAGGATTCGGCCCTCAAACTTTTCAGCTCACAAAAACTCCTGTTTCAATAGCAGCTTGCGCATACGCACCAAGGGCTAGAGGCCAATTTCATGAAAAATTCAAGCGCTCAAGCCGAGCCCGGCGACTGTCCGTCGCCGCCCTACCTCAAGCCCTATGTGCATGAGGACGGTGAGGCCAAGTCGCTGCACTTCACGCAGGGCGAATTGCAAAGCCGCATGCTCACCCAGCAACCCTGGCAATTGGCGCTGGACTACACCCGCAGCATGATGGGTTTTCTATTGTTCCGGCCGGCGCCAGAGCACATCGGCATGATTGGACTGGGCGGCGGCTCGCTGGCCAAATTCTGCTACCGGCAATTGCCAGCCAGCCAGATGACGGTGCTGGAGATCAACCCGCATGTGATCGCCCTGAGGCGCGAGTTCCAGATTCCCGACGATGACCAGCGTTTTCGGGTGATCGCGGCCGATGGCGCGCTATTCCTGCAGACCGAAACGCCGGACTTCGAGGTCTTGCTGGTCGATGGCTTTGACCATGAGGGCCAGCCCGTCGCCCTGTGCTCGCAGCGCTTTTATGAGGACTGCTTTGCCGCGCTGAGGGCTGACGGCGTGCTGGTGGTCAACCTGCACTATCACCACCCCGACTATCCGCTGTGGCTGGGACGCATACAGCGCAGCTTTGGCGGCAATGCGGTGGCGGTCCTCACCGAGGAAGAAAGCAATAGCGTGGTGTTTGCCGTCAAAGGAGCGGCCATTTCGCCGCGTCACCTGAACCTGGCGCAAAGCCTGGCAGGCCTGCCGGAAGCGGCGCGCCGCCAGCTCAAGCCAGAACTGACGCGCCTGCTCTGGCAGATGAAAGACCTGGAGCAGGAGAGCGAGGCCTAGACGCTGGCGCGGCGCTGTCTGACGCCGGGACCGGAGGCAAAGCGGCAGACTGTCTGATCACACAGGAAAAGATCCATCATGAATCAGAAAACCAACTTCTCGTTTGAGGTCCAGTACCCGGCCGGCTCGGACAGCAACCAGGCCCAGCGCGATGCCGTGATGGCCGCCCTGGGGCCGGCGCTACAGCAACTGCTGAAGGCGCAAGACAGCGCGGCCACGGTGATGGTGAGCGACAGCCACAGGGGCAGCGACAACAAGCTGGTGGAGCTGAGCACGACGCTGCAAGACCCGCAGATTGCGGACATCCTGAAGACCTTTGCCGCGCAGCATGGCGTGCTGGTGAGCGCGTTCGAATAAGCCTGGGGCCAGGCCGCCGTCAGATCTTTGGGGCTTTAGAACTCGCTGACGTGCAACTGGTATTCCGCCGCCACTTCGCCCAGAATCGCCAGCCGGGTCGCTGGCTCCGCAGCCAGGGCTTCAACGATACGGGTGTTGAACTTGTGCAGCACCGACTTGGCATAGTCGGCGAACTCGCCCGACACGCCCTGGTCTTCATAACGGCGCACATAGGACTGAGCGGCGCTGCCGATGACAAAATACAGGCCGGCGTTCGCCATGTCGCTGCGCATCAGCTCGAAGGCGTCCTTGTAGAGCAGTTTGAAGGCGTCGGTGCCGGATTCGGAACGTTCAAACCGGGCTGCAGCTTCCTGAAAATTCATGCTAATCCTCGTAGTTCTCAAAGTAATGGGTTGACGCTGGAAATCCCGCCATGGGCGTGGGACCAGCGTACCGGGTCGTGCAGAAAAGTCTCCAGTTCCGCGATTTCATGCGCCGGCAGTGCAGCGCTTTCCCGGGCCGCTTCCAGGATGTGTTGCCAGGTGGCCAGTGAATGCACGGTCAGGCCCAGCGGCTCCAGCAGGCTCGCTGTGGGGAAGGTAGCATAGTCGAAGATCACGAACAGATGGCTGACCTCGACGCCCGCCGCCTTCAGGGCGCGACAGAAGTTGAGCTTGGAATGGCCGCCGGCCATGAGGTCATCGACCAGCAGCACGGGCGCACCGGGATTGAGCACGCCCACCACCTGGCTGCCCGGCCCCAGGCCCCGGGTCTGCTTGCGCACATAGTGCATGGGCAGCGTCAAGGCATCGGCCAGCCAGGCGGCCAGCGCAATGCCACTGGCCTCGGCGCCGACCACGGCTGCCAAGCCGTCCAGCACCTGGCGTTCGCGCAACAGCGCCAGGCCTTGCTGCACCAGCTGGCGGCGAATCGCGGGAAACGAGGTGAGCCGGCGGCAGTCCATGTAGACCGGGCTGGCCCAGCCCGAGGGCAGCCGAAAGGGCTCGTCGCTGCGCACTTGCACGCAGCCGGCGCCCAACAGCGCCAGCGCGACCTCTTTGGACGCTGCCTTGGCGGCAGCGGTTTGATCAGGGAATGGGGTCACAACAAGTCTCCGCAATAGGGCAATGGGCTTTACAGCCGATCCAGCAATTTTCGCAGGTGCTGGGCACCGGCCTGACCCTTGTAGGCGCTTTTCCAGAGCCGCTCCATCATGGATTCGTACAGCCCCACCGCCTCGGGCGAGGCGGTGACGGTGGCAATGCCGTTGCGCACATTGGGCAGCTCGCCAAAGCGAAACGGGCTGAGCGCCAGCACCGAACGCCCGGCGCCCTGCAGCAGCTGAAACGTGGCCGCCGGCATGGCGTCATCGACCAGGCCAATTTGTACATTCATGGGTTGACTAGCCATCAGGTCGGCAATCCAGCGCACCTCGCGCCGCGCCGCCTGCACGCGTTGGGCCCGCAGCGCTTCAGGCAAATCAAGGCGGCCGACCAGGCCGGTATAGACAAAGCGCTCCAGCTCACGCAGGCCTATCAGGCTGACGATGTTGGGCCGGCGTTGGGCAAAAAAGGCCTTTCGCTCCTGCAACAGCTGCAGGATCTGCTCGACCCCGGCGCGGTGCGCCGCACTGCCGGCCTGAGCGGACTTGCCCATTACCGGCGGCGGTGACGACTCCAGCAGCATCACGCGAAGGTCCTGCAGATAGTCGTCCGAAGTCAGCAGCAGGGAGATGGGCTCGAAGTGCGAAATGATGCGGTCTGCGCCCTGCTCGATCTGCCGCATGCGCTCCAGAAAACCCGTCACCGTGGGGTAGTACTCGACCTCCACGTCCAACAGCGAAGCCATGGAAGTGCCCAGCAGCTGGGCCAGCCGTTCCAGGGTTTCTATCTTGACGATTTCGCCCTTCTCCATCCGGTACACCACCGCGCGCGACACCCCCAGCTGCTCGGCCACGTCCTCGGCCTGCAGGGAGGCGCCTATGCGGTAGGCCCGCAAGCGCTCGCCCAGGGCTTGAAAATCGATGGGCGAGGAAAAGGTGCGTGGCGGCTGCTGCATATCTTCAGGCACGATTTATCAGTTCATCACCCATGCTTAGCGGCACCAGCCGGCTCATGTCAGCGCCGCAATCGTTTCATGCAACACCTGCACGCCCGGCATGAAGTCGTCCATCTCCATCGCCTCGTCCGGGTTGTGCGAGCCATTCTGGTTGCGTATGAACAGCATGGCGCTGGGGATGCCGGCATTGGCAAACAGGGAGGCATCGTGGCCGGCGCCGCTGGGAATCACCTCGAAGGCCGTACCCAGTCGGCTGCAGGTCTTGGACAGCAGCTCGCATAGCTGGCCGTCCATGGTGGCCGGGTCGGACAGCAGGCGGCGGTCGAACTCAAAGCGCACCTGGCGTTCGCGACCGATGGCGCGGCATTCGGCACGCATCAGCTGGTAAAAGGCCTCCAGCGTGTCCTGGCTCTTGCTGCGGGCCTCGAAGCTGAAACCGACCTGGCCCGGAATGCGGGAAATCGAGTGCTCGGCGGCGTCGGTGCTGACAACACCCGTGGTCACCACCAGATCTGTGCCGCGCTCCAGCAAGACCCGCCAGTGTTCATCCAGCCGCATGATCAGGTCGGCCACGGCAAACATGGCATCGCGGCGCAGCCAGCGCGGCACCACGCCGGAGTGCCCGGCCTCGCCTATGCACTCGATGCGGTTGTGCCGCACGTTGCCGCGTATGCCGGACACCACGGCCAGCGGCAACTCGCGCGCCACCATCACCGGGCCCTGCTCTATGTGCAGCTCCAGGTAGGCCCGCACCAGGCGCTTGTCAAATAGCGGGGCCTGTGCCCTGATGGCGTCCATGTCGGCGCCGGCCTGCTGCATGCAGTGCGCCAGGGTTTCGCCGGTGTTGCGCTGCTTGAGCGCCAGATCCTCGGCGCCGAGTTTGCCGAACAGCGCGCCCGAACCCATATAGGCCTTGCCAAACCAGGCGCTTTCCTCGCCGCGAAAGCCGAGCACCTGCAAGGGCAAGGCCGAAGGACGGGCCGAGCGCTGCTGCTCGACCAGACACAAGAGGCCGGCAATCACCCCGGCCAGACCATCGTAGTTGCCGCCCTGGGGCACGGAGTCCAGGTGCGAACCGCACCAGATGGCGGGGGTATTGAGATCGATACCGGGCAGGCTAAAGCGCAGATTGGCAGCGCCGTCGACGCTGACTTGCAGGCCTTGCTGCAAGGCGAAATCACGCAAGAAATCAGCAGCAGCCGACTCGCCGCGGCCATAGCTCTCCCGCGTCACGCCAACCCCGTCGGCCGACAGCGCCCGCACCTGCTTGAACAAGTCTTCGGCCATGGGGCGAAGTTCAGAAATAGTCATGCTGTCATTCCAGATCATTGAGCGCTATTTCAGCTCCGCACCCTTTAACTCCGGGATCAGAAAGGCCGTGGCCAGCATGTCGATCACGTAAATGGCGGCCAGCAAGGCGATGGCGATCTGGAATGAATAGCTGGCGGCCAGGGCACCAACCACCACCGGGCCAAAGCCACCAACGCCGCGTCCGATATTGAAGAGCACGTTTTGCGCGGTGGCACGTGCCTCGGTCGGGTAGGCCTCGGACATCAGCGCGCCATAGCCGCCCAGCATGCCGTTGACAAACATGCCCATCAGGGCGCCGGCCCACAACATGGTGTTGGGGTCGCTCAGCTGCGAGTAGCTCAAGACCATGACCACCGCACCCAGCTGGAACAGCAGGAAACTGGGCTTGCGGCCTATGCGGTCGGCCAGTTGCCCGAAGACCCAGATGCCCAGCATCATGCCGAGAATGGTGACCGAGGTCCACAGGGCGGACTTGGTGAGATTGAAGCCCAGCTGCTTGGACAAAAAGCTGGGCATCCAGATCATGATGCCGTAGTAGCCAAAGTTTTGCACCGAGCACAGCACCACGATACCGGCGCTGATCTTGGCGGTTGCCTTGTCCTTGACCAGCAGCCTGAAGCCTTCCATCCTTGAAGTGCGCTTGGCCGCGCTGCGCACGAACACCTCGGGCTCGTGCAGCTTGGCGCGAATCACCCAGGCCACCAGCGCCGGGATGACGCCCACCAGAAACATGCCGCGCCAGCCTATGACAGGCAACAGCAGCGGCGTCAGCAAGGCAGCCCCCAGCACGCCGACCTGCCAGCCCAGCGCCACATAAGAGGACACGCGAGCCCTATGTTTGGCCGGCCAGGCTTCTGCCGCCAGCGCCATGCCTATGCCGAACTCGCCGCCAAGACCTATGCCGGCAATGGTCCGATAAATCAGCAGGTCCCAGTAGCCTTGGGCGAAGGCACACATGCCGGTAAAAACGGCGAACAGCACGATGGTCCAGGTCAGCACCCGGATGCGGCCATAACGATCACTCAGCGCGCCGAAAATGATGCCGCCAGCCACCGCACCAATCAGCGTCCAGGTGACCAGGGAACCGGCTTGTCCTGGGGTAAGGTGCAGATCCGCCGAAATGGCCGTGAGCATGAAGCCCAGAATCAGCAAGTCGAAGCCGTCCATGGCATAGCCCACCGCCGAGCCCAGCAAGGCTTTCCAGCCATAGCTGCCGACCGCATCGGATGACCCCGCCATGCCTGTTGCCGAAGCCGGCAGGTTTTTCATGTTTGCGCTCATTACCATCGCTTCCGTTGAGTGTCGCCGGCGTCATTCCTCGCGATGGGTATGCGCCAAAGCCGCGCAACACCATGCAGACAAACGCCAAGGCGTGTTGAATTTTTATAATTGATACGAGTATCATTTTAGATACAAACCATCACTTCGCAGCGAAAATAATGCGTCGTTGAGGCATCAGCAGTCAGCCAGGCGGATACGGTCTTTTTCCCGCTCGGCAACGCCAGGCCTGGCCCATGCTTTTATCATCGAGCTATCCCAAACAACTCACCCAAAGGAAATTCATGCCCACATACCATGTCGAAATGATGGAAGGCCGCACCATTGAACAGAAAAAGAAACTGGTCGAGGCCATCACCCGCGTCAGCGTGGAAATCCTCGGCGGCCAGCCCGATTCGGTCGACATCCTGATCACCGACATCAAACGCGAGAACTGGGCCACCGGCGGCAAGCTCTGGTCCGAGCCTAGAGAGTAAGTCCGGGCCAAGCTCTTGAGTACTTCCGCCTCACTCGCCGACATGCAGGCGCGCTACGGCGCACGCTACCGCTGGCTGCTGCTGGTAGCCGTCATGGTTGGCACCATGGCCTCCATCATGTCGTCGACCATCATCAATGTGGCGATTCCCGACATGAGCCGTCATTTCGTGCTGGGGCAGGCGCGTGCGCAGTGGGTCAGCTCCGGCTTCATGGTGGCCATGACGGTCTCCATGCTGACCACGCCCTGGCTGCTGGCGCGCTACGGCTACCGCCGCACCTACGTCGGCTGCATGCTGCTGCTGATGGCGGGCGGTCTCGTGGGCGGCCTGGCCAATGACTACGGACTGGTGCTGGCCGCGCGCGTGGCCGAAGGTCTGGCGGCCGGCGCGGTACAGCCGATTCCGGCCATCATCATCATGCGCGCCTTCGGCCCGCATGAGCAGGGCCGGGCCAGCGGCCTCTTTGGCATGGGCGTGGTGCTGGCCCCGGCGCTGGGCCCCAGCATAGGCGGCGTGCTGGTTGAGCTGTTCGGCTGGCGTTCGATTTTCTTCATGGTGGTGCCGCTATGCCTGCTGTCGCTGTGGATGGCCTACCGCTATGTGCCCGACAGCGCTCCGGGCGGCGTGGTGGCCGACCGCAACAGCGCCATGATCGACTGGCGTGGCCTGCTGCTGGCAGGCTTTGGCACGCTGTGCCTGCTCAATGGCATGGTGGCCCTGCGTGACAGCAGCCCGCTGGAGGCGGCCATCCTGCTGGGCGTGGCCCTGGCGATGCTGGCGTTGTTTGTCTGGTGGCAGCGCCACATGGCCAGCATCGGCCATGCGCCGCTGATGAACCTGGCACTCTTTGGCTATCGCCAGTTCGCCATGGGCAGCGTGGTCGCCTTCATTTACGGTACGGCGCTGTTTGGCTCGACCTATTTGCTGCCGGTCTATATGCAGTTGGGGCTTAAGCTGTCGGCCGCGCATGTCGGCACCATCTTGCTGCCCGCCGGCCTGGTGCTGGCGGCCACCATTGCCGGCGTGGGCCGGCTGGCCGACAAGCAGCCCACCTGGCTGCTGGTGTCCATAGGGCTGGGCTTGCTGGCGGCGTCGTTTGCGCTGATGTTCAGCGTCACGCTGACTTCCGCACTCTGGCAGCTGATGATCTGGGCCGCGCTGGGACGCATAGGCCTGGGCTTCATACTGCCCTCGCTCAATCTGGGCTCCTTGCGGCCACTACACAAAAGCCTGATGCCGCAAGGCGCCAGCGCCATCAGCTTTGTGCGCATGCTGGGCGGTGCCATCGGTGTCAGCCTGTGCGGCATCGTGCTGGAATGGCGGCTCACCGCGCATGGCGACTCCTTTGCCAACGCCAGCAGCAGCCCGGCACGGCTGGCAGCTTTTAACGAATCCTTCCTGATGTTGGCCGCCCTGTGCGCGCTAGCCATGGTGGCGGCCTGGCAGCTGCGTGAACGGCCGCTCGCGCCAACGCCACAAACCCTGGCCAACAAGGCGGACTGACCATGTGCCAACTACTAGGCATGAACTGCAACGCGCCCACCGACGTGACCTTCAGCTTTCGCGGTTTTGCGCAGCGCGGCGGCCACACCGACCACCACGCCGACGGCTGGGGCATTGCCTTTTTTGAGGGCGAGGGCAGCCCGGATGGCGACAAGGGTCTGCGCCATTTCGTCGACCACCAGCCGGCCTGCGAGTCGCCGGTGGCCGCGCTGATTGCCCACTACCCGATCAAGAGCCGCAACGTCATCTCGCACATCCGCAAGGCCACGCAGGGCCGCGTCGCGCTGGAAAACTGCCACCCCTTTGTGCGCGAGCTGTGGGGCCGCTACTGGGTGTTTGCCCACAACGGCGACCTGAAGGATTTTGCGCCGCGGCTGCACGGCAGCTTCAGGCCGGTCGGCGACACCGACAGCGAACGCGCCTTTTGCTGGATCATGCAGGAACTGGCCAAATCCCATGCCGGCGTGCCCAGCGTGCAGGAACTCAGCATCACGCTGCGCGAGCTGGCGGCCGAGATCGCCAGCCACGGCACCTTCAATTTTTTGCTGAGCAACGGCCAGGCGCTGTGGGCCCACGCCTCGTCCAAGCCCGATTCGCAAATCCTCTACTACGTCGAACGCAAGCACCCGTTCGCCCACGCCACCCTGAGCGACGAGGACGTCAGCGTCAACTTTGCCGAGCAAACCAGCCCGAGCGACCAGGTCGCGGTGGTGGTGACAGCGCCACTCACCACCAACGAGAACTGGACAGCGTTTGCCCCCGGTGAACTCAAGGTGTTTGTGGACGGCGCACTGGCCGATCCTGGCAAGCGGTCGGCCTAGCCTGCGCTTGGCCAGGCCAGGGCTTCAGCGCGCGGCCGCCGCCTGTTCCAGCGCGTCGACAAACATGGCGGCCACATCAAAGCCGGTCTGGTCAAAGATTTCCTGGAAGCAGGTCGGACTGGTCACATTGATCTCGGTGACATAGTCGCCAATCACGTCTATGCCGGCCAGCAGCAAGCCACGCGCGGCCAGCACCGGACCCAGCGCTTCGGCAATTTCCAGGTCGCGCTTTGACAGCGGCTGGGCCACGCCCAAGCCGCCGGCAGCCAGATTGCCGCGCACTTCGCTGCCCTGCGGAATGCGTGCCAGACTGAAGGGCACGGGCTTGCCGCCAATCACCAGCACGCGCTTGTCGCCTTTAGCGATCTCGGGCAAAAACTTCTGCACCATCACGCTTTGTGCGCCGTTTTTATTCAGCGTCTCGGTGATGCTGCCCAGGTTCAGGCCATCGGCCTTGACGCGGAATATGCCCATGCCGCCCATGCCGTCCAGTGGCTTCAGGATGATGTCCTGATGCTCGGCGTGAAAGCGCTTGATGTCGTCGGCGCTGCGCGTCACCAAGGTCGGGCCGCTGAATTGCGCGAATTCCAGAATCGCCAGTTTTTCCGGGTGGTCGCGCAGCGCCGCCGGCTTGTTGAAGACTCTGGCGCCCTCGCGTTCGGCCTGCTCCAGCAAATGCGTGCTGTAGAAATACTCGCTGTCGAAAGGCGGATCCTTGCGCATCACCACGGCATCAAAGTCGGCCACGGCCTGCAGGCCATCGGGACGCTGGCCGTCGGCCACAAACCAGTCGTCGGCGTCGCCGGTGAGCGTGATGTGGCGCACCTGGGCCGTGACCTTGACACCGGTTTGCCAGCTCATGTCCTGCGGCTCGCACGCGCTGATGCGGTGGCCGCGCCGCTGCGCCTCGCGCATCATGGCAAAGGTGGTGTCCTTGTAGGTCTTGAAAGAGGCCAGCGGATCGGCGACAAAAAGAATGTTCATGATTGGGGGGTCTTTGGTAAATCTGCCGGCGTTGCCGTAAATGGCACGCTGCCTGCTCGCCCACATTGTTGTACAAACAGCGCCAAGGCGCCGGCGGCCACGCCCCAAAAGGCCGAACCAACACCGGCTATTACGACGCCCGACAGCGTGACCAGAAAAGTGATAAGCGCGGCCTCGCGGTGCGAATCGTCTTTCACCGCCACCGCCAGCCCGCTGCCAATCGTGCCCAGCAAGGCCAGTCCGGCAATCGCCACCACCAGCTCTTTGGGAAAGGCCGTCAGCAGCCCGGTGATGGCCGCGCCAAAAATGCCGATCACGACATAGATCAGGCCGCAGGAGACGGCGGCGGTATAGCGCTTGGCCGGGTCTTCATGCGCCTCCTTGCCCATGCAGATGGCGGCGGTGATGGCGCTCAGATTCAACGCAAACGCGCCAAACGGCGCCAGCAGCAGCGTCGCCAGGCCGCTCAGCGTGATGACCTTGGAAATCGGAATGCCGCCGTCCGGCGCGTCAGAGCCATAGCCCGCCGCCCGTATGGCCGCCACGCCGGGCAGGTTTTGCGACGCCATGGTCACCACGAACAAGGGAAGCGCCAGGCTCACGGCGGCGGCAAAAGTGAACTGTGGCGCCACAAACACCGGCATGGCAAAGGAAAAGCTGACGGCGGCCCAGTCCAACTGGCCGCGCGCAGCGACGTAAACAATGCCGCCCAGCAAGGTCAGCACCACGGCATAGCGCGGCATCAGGCGCTTGCCAGCCAAATAGATGGCCAGCATCAGCAAGACCAGCGGCAGCGCGGTTTTGGCAGCGGCGAAAGCATCTATGCCAAAGCGCGCCAGCACGCCGGCCAGCAGCGCCGAAGCGATGGCCACCGGAATGCGGTTCATAACTTTTTCAAACCAGCCGGTCACGCCGAACAGCGCAATCAGCGCCGCGCTGACCATGAAGGCGCCCACAGCCTCAGCCATGGAGAAGCCACCCGCCAGCCCGGCCGTGGCCAGCACGGCAGCGCCCGGCGTGGACCAGGCGATCATCACCGGTTTTTTCAGCCACAAGGAGGGAATGGCCGAGCACAGGCCCATGCCCAGGCCCAGCGCCCACATCCACGAGCTGATCTGCGCCGGCGTGGCGCCAAAGGCCTGCGCCGCCTGAAAGACGATGGCCACCGAACTGGTGAAACCGACCAGCACCGCGACAAAACCTGCGGTGAAGGCCGAAAGATTGAGGTCTTTGAAAAATTGCATCTGGCGATTCTGGCAGGGTTGGGCGCTGGGTGCTTTCAGCTGGGTGAACTTGCCGAAGTGGCCGCCACGACCAAGCCGGGGGTCGCTCGCCAGGGCGAGACCCGGCCTGCGGCGAAGGACGAAAGCTATCAATTCAATAGCTACCAGCGCACAACCTTCAAGAGCTAGACGCCAAAAACACCCTTAAATCTCGATCTTGCTACCCAGCTCGACCACGGCGTTATTCGGCAAGTTCAGGAAGTCGGCCGCGCCACTGGCGTTGTAATGCATCTGCGCAAAGAGTTTTTCTCGCCACGGCGCCATGCCACTGCCTATGGTTGGAATCACGGTGTCACGCGAAAGGAAGTAGCTGGTGGTCATGGCCTCGAGCTCGCAGCCCCGGCCCTTGAGTTGCTGCAGGGCTTTGGGCAAATCCAGATCGTTCTTGAAACCATAGTGAACATTGACCTGCCAGCAGTCATGGCCCAGGGACTCGATTTCAAGGCGCTTGTTCAAGCCTATCCAGGGCACCTCGTGGTATTTCACCGTCACGAACAGATTGTGTTCGTGCAGCACCTTGTTGTGCTTGAGGTTGTGCAGCAGCGCATTGGGCACGGTGGCGGGCTCGGCGGTCATGAAGACGGCCGTCCCTTCAACGCGCACCGGCGGGCTGACGAACACGGCATCCAGAAAGCTAGGCAGGTCTATGGCGTCGGCATGCAGTTTCTCGTTGAGAATGTGCCGCCCATCCTTCCAGGTGATCATCAGCGTGAACACCGCGCCGCCTATCAGCAGCGGGAACCAGCCGCCGGCAAACAGCTTCATGAGGTTGGAGGCGAAGAAGGCAAAGTCGACCACAAAAAACACGCCAGTGGCCGCCAGGCACAGGCTGAGCGGATATTTCCAGCCATAGCGTATGACGTAAAAGGTCAAGATGGTGGTGATCAGCATGTCGGTGCAGACCGCAATGCCGTAGGCCGCCGCCAGATTGCTTGAGGAGCGGAACATCACCACCGCCAGCACGATGGTGACGAACAGGCACCAGTTGACAAAAGGCATGTAGATCTGGCCGGTGTCGCGCACGCTGGTGTGCTGGATGTTCAGGCGCGGCAGATAGCCCATCTGAATCGCCTGCTTGGTGACGCTGAAGGCGCCGGTGATCAGCGCCTGCGAGGCGATCACCGTGGCCATGGTGGCCAGGCCCACCAGCGGCAGCAGCGCCCACTCGGGTGCCATCAGGTAAAACGGGTTTTTGACGGCCGCCGGGTTGCTCAGCAGCAATGCGCCCTGGCCGAAATAATTGAGCACCAGAGCGGGCATGACGACGCTAAACCAGGCCAGCCGGATCGGTTTTTTGCCGAAGTGGCCCAGGTCGGCGTAAAGCGCCTCGGCACCAGTTACGCACAGCACCACGGCGCCCAGGATGATGAAGGTGGTGCCGGGCTGGTTCCACATGAACATCAGCGCGTAATGCGGGCTGATCGCCTTGAGGATGGACGGATTGGTGACGATTTGCGAAACGCCCAGCAAGGCAATGACGACAAACCAGATCAGCGTGAGGGGACCGAAAAACTTGCCTATGCCGGAGGTGCCATGTTTTTGCACCGCAAACAGGCCGAACAAAATCACCAGCGTGATGGGCACCACGCCCTTGGCAAAGGCCGGCGACACCACTTCCAGACCTTCCACCGCAGAGAGCACGGAAATCGCCGGCGTGATGACCCCGTCGCCGTAAAACAGCGAGGTGCCAAAAATCCCCACCAGCAGCAGGTTGCGGCGCAGCTTGGGTCTGTCCTTGACCGCCGTGGAGGCCAGCGCCAGCATGGCAATCAGGCCGCCCTCGCCGTTGTTGTCGGCACGCAGCACCAGCACCACGTATTTGATGGAAACGATGACGGTCAGCGTCCAGACGAAGATGGACAAAATGCCGTAAACGTTATCGGGGGTGAAGGGAACGTGGCCGGAGCCGAAAACTTCCTTGATGGAATACAGGACACTGGTGCCAATGTCGCCGTACACGACGCCAATCGCGCCAAGGGTGAGTGCCGTAAGTGATGATTTTTGACTGGACACAAAAACTTCCCGTCTTTGGCGATTGACCGCAAACTGCGGTCAAAGGCGGCCAAAGCCGACGGAATGGTTGCCTAAGGGATGGCTATTTTGCGCTCAGGCGCGCAGCTTACAAGTCCGCAAACACCCCTAGCAGGCAGAAAAAGAGTTTTTGTTGCAGCGCAACAACTCCGCAGGCCAAGCCCGGCTGGTAAAGCCGGGATCAGCCCGGGTGACGGGCCAGCAGATACTATTATTTTTATAGCTTCTCACGCCCGCCACATATGGGCTAGAGGTCGAAATGGCTTAAAAATCAGGGTTTGAGAGCCGGCCGTTCAATCGTAGACCTCGGCATTCGGATCGGTGGCTTCCAGCTCATAGCTGGCGGCCAGCATGGCCAGGCGGGCGATCACACCATACATATAGAAGCGGTTCGGGCTGCTGGAGCCCGGCTTCTCACCCGGCTGGGGCAGCCGGCCGCTGTCGGCAAAGGCCAGGGGCACAAAGCTGGCACCGGGCGCGTTGAGGTTTTCGTCGACACCGCGCTCGGCATGAATGCGGTAAAAGCCGCCCACCACATAGCGGTCCATCATGTAAACCACCGGCTCGGCCACGGCGTCGTTGACGCGCTCGTTGGTCAGTACGCCTTCCTGGATGATGATTTCAGACAATGCCTGGCCATCCTTGATGGTGCTCATCTTGGTTTTGGCCTTGCGGCCCAGAGCGCTCAGCTCTTTGGCGTCGCGCACCGTCATGATGCCCATGCCGTAAGTGCCGTTGTCGGGCTTGAGCACGACAAAAGGCTTTTCGTTGATGCCGTATTCCTTGTACTTGCGCTTGATCTTGCTCAGCAGGCCATCGACATGAGAGGTCAGGCACTCCATGCCCAAGTCTTGCGCGAAATTGACTTCGCCGCATTGCGCGAACATCGGATTGATCAACCAGGGGTCTACGCCCAGCAGCTTGCCAAAGCGCTTGGAGACCTCCTCGTAAGCCTTGAAGTGGGTGGACTTGCGCCGCACCGACCAGCCGGCGTGCAGCGGCGGCAGCAAATACTGCTCGTTGAGGTCTTCCAAAATACCGGGCAGGCCGGCCGACAGGTCGTTGTTCAGCAAGATGGTGCAGGGGTCGAAGCCCTTGAGCCCCAGGCGGCGGTCGCTACGTATCAGCGGCTCTATGGTGATGCTCTCGCCGGTCGGCAGGTTCAGCGTGGTCGGCTCCTTGATCTCGGCGCTGAGCGAGCCAAAGCGCACATTCAGGCCGGCTTGGTGAAAGATGCGCTTGAGCTGCAGCAAATTGGAGAGGTAAAAGCTGTTGCGCGTATGGTTTTCCGGCACCACCAGCAGGTTGCGCGCCTCCGGGCAGATTTTTTCAATCGCGGCCATGGCGGCCTGAACGGCCAGCGGCAGCATCTGCGGCGTCAGGTTGTTCCAGCCGCCAGGGTAAAGATTGGTATCGACAGGCGCCAGCTTGAAGCCGGCATTGCGGATATCGACCGAACTGTAAAACGGCGGCGTGTGCTCCATCCACTCCAGACGAAACCAGCGCTCTATGGCCGGCGTGGTGTCGAGAATGCGCTGTTCGAGTTCGTTGATGGGGCCCGTGAGCGCCGTGATGAGATGCGGAACCATGCGGCCCTCTTGTTGTGTCTTGACGAAATGTCTGAGTGAATTCTAGGGATTTAAGGGCAGGGGCGCGAGTTGCAAGAGCGACTCGACAAGCCTTTCCATGAAATCCCCCGGCCCATGGCGGCGCACCGGACCGTGTTTCAGTCAGAAAATAACACACTCCCCCTTGAGCGCCTTGAATACCTTGAACGGTGATGCGGGCCAGAGCGGCTCAAAAGGGCTGCGCGCAGGCCCAATTTTACCGTCGCGGGTACATCAGCGCCGTGCCAAGTGTCGCGGTGCCAGACTCACTCTTGGGGCTTGGCCGCGACGGCGATGATCTCCAGTCGCCAGTCGGGGTTGATCAATTGCTGCAAGGTGCATGCGCGAGTCGGCGCATGCCCTAGTGGAATCCATTCGTCCCAGACCGCGTTCATGTCGGCATAGTCGGTGATGTCCCTCAGCAAGATCCGCACGGAAAGCAGATGATTTCGACTGCTTCCCGCCTGTTCTAGCAGCCTGTCTAGGGCGTCCAGGACTTCGCGGGTTTGCGCCTCGATGTTGCCCTGGGTGTTGGCCGCGACCTGACCGCCGATATAGATGGTGTTGTTGTGAACGACGACTTCCGAACGTCGCTTGACCGTATCAATGCGCTGCAAGCTCATGCTCAGGCCTTGTCGGCTTTGCCGGCGGCGTTGGCAAACTTGCTGAGCAATTTGTCCACCATCCAGGGCTGGCGGTCTTCGTCTTCGGCGCGTTCCTTGCGGCGAATGGCGTTGCGAACCACGATGGAGCCGACGTAACGGATGGGCTCGGGCGGAAAGTGCCCCAGCGGACCTTGCGTCAGGGGGCTGCGTGTCCATTCATTGTCCAGATCCAGCAGCATGGACGACAGTATCTGTCCGCCCATATAGGTTGGGCCGACACCGTTGCCGGAATAGCCGAAGCCGTAATAAATGTGGGAAGCGCCATTCAACTTGCCAAAGAAGGGAAAGCCGGTCACCGAGCGGTCTGACGGGCCGTTCCAGCTCGCCGTCACCGGAACATTGCGCAGTGCCGGGAAAAAGTCATGCAGCGCTTGCGTCAGTTCGGCCTCATAGGGCGAGCGCTGGTCAAAGACCGGCGCAATGCGGCCGCCCCAGGAAAAGGTGTTGCCCCCCTTGCCCAGCATGATGCGTCCGTCGACCGTGTTGCGGTAGTAGTAGACGAAGGTGCGCGAGTCAAGAACCGAAACACCATCCGTGAGGCCTATCTGCTCCAGCAGCTCCGGACATTTCTCGGTGATGACCATGTCGCTGGACACCACGGCGATGGTGCGCTCGAACTGCGGAAAGCGGCTGGCCATCCAGGCGTTGATGGCCAGCACCAGCTTCTTGGCCTTGATGCTGCCGCAAGGCGTGCGCACGATGGCCGGATGGTCGGTGCTGAAATCCAGCATGGGACTGCGCTCATAGATGCGAATGCCCATGTTGAGCGCCGCGCGCCGCAGGCCGCGCACCAGTTTGCCGGGATGCACGGTGGCGGCGATGGGCGAGTACACGCCAGCCAGGTTGCGGGCCGAACCGGAACGGCGCGCGACCTCCTCTGGCGGCATGTCGTAGTAGGACTTGATGCCGCAGGCCTCCAGCCCCTGCATCACGGGGTCCAGCGTTCCTATCTGGGCTTGCGAAGTAGCGGTGTACAGCGTGCCGTCCTGCCGCAACTCGGCATCTATACCCTGCTCGCGGCAAAAAGCGGCGATGTGCTGAACCACGGCTTCCGAGGCCTTGACCAGCCGTATTGCCTCGGCTTCGCCAAAGAGCCGGCGCAAGGTAAAAAATTTGGCCGACCAGGTCAGCAAGCAGCCGCCATTGCGACCGCTGGCCCCCGCACCGCACAGGTCGCTTTCGATGATGGCAATGTCCAGCGCCGGATTTTTCTGCTTGGCCTGAATTGCGGTCCATAAACCGGTAAAACCGCCGCCCACAATGCAGACATCGGCGGACTGTTCGCCCTGCAGGGCGGGCGCCAGATCGCCATCGTTGAACAGGGCTTGCTCTAACCAGAAGGGACGCATAGTCATTTCGCTTTCATTCGGTGGCCCTGCAGGCCGCCAGGTGGCACACAAAGTTCATAGGGGCTGGCGCAATACCGGCCGGCGAGGCCTGGTGTCCTCACGGGCTGTCCAGGCGTGTGGCGTTCAGCACCGTGTCCAGGCGTGCCGCGCGCTTGGTCAAGGCGCCCATCACCGCCGCCAATTTCTCGGGTGATTTCGCGTTCTCTGCCATGGCATTGGTCAAGGCCTGAAAGAGCTCCAGATCAACGACGGGACGCAGCTGGTAGTTCGACGAGGCGCGAAAACTCCCCAGGCCATTGATACGCTTCAAGGTGGCTTTTTCCGCCTCGGTGCGACCGTATGCGGTAAAGAATTTCTTGATGCGCTGCTGCGTCGCGACCGGCAGGTCCTTGCGATACACCATGGGGTCGTTGGGAATCAGCGGCGACTCCCAGATCACGCTGACACGCGCGAACTTCTCGGCAAACTCGGCCTGGTAACGGGGTAGCTCCTCGGTGTTGTTGGTCGCCAGGTCCACCCGGCCATCGGCCACGGCGAGGAAGTTGTCCATGTGGTTGGCATGGCTGAGCTGCTTGAAGTGCTTTTCCGGCGCTATCTTGTTCTTGGCGAACACATAGTAGTTGGGCACCAGATAGCCTGAGGTGGACTTCTTGTCGCCCGCGCCGAAGCTATAGCTGCCCGGGCGCGTGATGACATCGGCCAGCGACTGGATGGGGCCGCCCTTGCGGGCGAACAACACAGACTTGTAGCCGCGCGAGCCGTCCAGCCTCACCATTTGCGCGAACACGGCGGCCTGGTCGTTTTCCACCAGTTCTATCGCCAGCTTGTTGTTGATCCACGCGACCTGAACGCTGCCGTCCTTCAGCGCGCCCGAGATATCGGCGTAGTTCTTGGAGGCCAGCACCTTGACCGGTGTCTGCAGTTCCCGGGCCAGGGCCTCGATCAAGGGCTTCCAGTCCTCGGTGACATTTTCCGCGGTGCTGGCGGCGATCAAGCCCACGGTCAGTGCCGGGGTGTTGTCGGCGGCACGGGCGGCCAGCGGCCCCAGCAAGCCCAGACACAGCAGGGCCAACATTGAACGCCTGAGGGCGCGGTGGTTCAAGGCTCTCATGGGCTTGGGCTCTCCAGCAAGGTCAGTGGATCGTGGTAGCCGAGGTGGAGCTCGTTGGCCACCTCCCGGCAGGTCACCTTGCCGTGGGCCACATTGAGGCCCATGCGCAGATGAACATCGTCTTTCAAGGCCTGCTGCCAGCCCTTGTTGGCCAGCGCCAGCACATAGGGCAAGGTGGCGTTGTTGAGCGCATAGGTCGAGGTGCGCGGCACGCCGCCCGGCATGTTGGCCACACAGTAATGCACGACGCCGTCGACCACATAGGTCGGATCCGCGTGGGTGGTGGCGTGTGAGGTTTCGAAGCAGCCGCCCTGGTCGATGGCGACATCGACCACCACCGCGCCCGGCTTCATGCGCGTCAACATGGCCCGTGTCACCAGCTTGGGCGCCGCGGCGCCTGGGATCAGCACGCCGCCTATGACGGCGTCGGCCGACAACACCTGCTCTTCGATGTTGTCGCGATTGGAAAACAGCGTGGTGACGCGCGCGCCCAGCAGCCTGTCCATGCGGCGCAGAGCGTCCAGACTGCGGTCTATCACCACCACCTGGGCTCCGGTGCCGACCGCCATTTGCGCGGCGTTGGAGCCGACGACGCCGGCGCCCAGGATCACGATCTTGGCCGGTGCCACGCCGGGCACGCCGCCCAGCAGAATGCCGCGCCCGCCATGGACGCGCTCCAGGCTGTGCGCCGCGGCCTGGATGGCCATGCGGCCCGCCACTTCCGACATCGGCGCCAGCAGCGGCAAGCCGCCGCCGGCCTGCGTCACGGTTTCGTAGGCGATGCAGACGGCGCCGCTGCCCATCAAGTCCTTGCATTGCTGCGGGTCGGGCGCCAGGTGCAAATAGGTGAACAGCAACTGGCCTGGCCTGAGCTGCGCGCGCTCCTGGGCCTGCGGCTCCTTGACCTTGACGATCATGTCGGCGCGCGCGAACACCTCATCGGCGCCCTGGACGATGCCGGCACCCGCCACCTCGTACTCGGTGTCGCTGGCGCCTATGCCGGCGCCGGCATTGCGTTCCACGATGACGCGATGGCCCGCCGCCGTCAGCTCGCGCACCGACGAAGGCGTCAGGCCGACGCGGTACTCATGGTTCTTGATTTCCTTGGGGACTCCGATCAGCATGGCTCTTATCTCCTGTGTGGATGAAGAAGGCGTAACGCGGTTTCAGAGGCTGTGGGAGGGGCGCGCCGGCTGGCGCGCCAACGCTTACCAGGGCAGCGAATAAGTCTTGCAGTTGCTAAAGCTCTTCATCGCCTCAAGCACGCCTTCCTTGTAGCCCAGGCCGGAGTCCTTGATGCCGCCGAAGGGCGTGAGCTCCAAGCGGTAGCCCGGCACTTCGCGCACATTGACGCTGCCGACGTTGAGCTCGCGGATGAAGCGCGTGATGTAGTCGAGGCGGTTGGTGCACACCGCCGACGACAGGCCGTAGGCCGTACCGTTGGAGATGCGGATCGCGTCCTCTATGGTCTTGAAGCGAATGACGGGCGAGACCGGACCGAAGGTTTCCTGCTTGGCCACCGTCATCTCGGGATCGACGTGGTCCAGCAGCGTGGGCGAATACAGGGCGCCGCGCCGCACATTGCCGTAGAGCAGCTTGGCGCCGCCGGCAATGGCCTCGTTCACCACCGCCTCGAAGTGCATGGCGGCGGGCTCGTCGATCACCGTGCCCATGTCCGTGTTGGGGTCCATGGGGTCGCCGTACTTCAGGGCTTTGGTCTTCTCGAGCAGCAATTCAACGAAACGGTCGGCGACGCTTTCCTGCACCAGCATGCGCTTGATGGCGGTGCAGCGCTGGCCAGAATTTTTGTAGGAGCCGGCGGCCGCCAGCGTGGCGGCTTCCTCGATGTCGGCGTCTTCCATCACGATGATGGGGTCGTTGCCGCCCAGCTCGAGAATCTGTCGCTTGTAAGCGGCCTTGCCGGCGATGTACTTGCCGATGGCCACGCCGCCGGTGAAGGTGACCAGGTCAACGTCGGGGCTGGTCAGCATCTCGTCGGCGATCTCGCGCGGGTCGCCGGTGATCACCGACAGCATTTGCGGCGGCAGACCCGCTTCGTACAGGATGTCGGCCAGGATGAAGGCCGTCAGCGGCGTCTTCTCGCTGGGCTTGAGCACCATGCGGTTGTTGGTGGCGATGGAGGGCGCGACCTTGTGGATCACCTGGTTCAGCGGGTGGTTGAAGGGCGTGATGGCGGTGATCGCGCCCAGCAGCGGCTCCTTCATGGTGTAGACCTTGCGGCTCTTGCCGTGGTGCGTCAGGTCGCAGGAGAACACCTGGCCGTCATCGACCAGCGCCTGGTTGGCCGCGAACAACAACACGTCGGAAGCGCGGCCGACTTCATACAGCGAATCCTTTCGGCACAGCCCCGATTCGAGCGTGATGGTGCGCGAGATTTCATCCAGGCGCGAGGCGATGATTTCGCCGGCGCGCATCAGGATTTTGTAGCGCTCGTAGCGCGTCAGCGTCGGCTTGTAGTCGCGGGCGATGCGGTAGGCGCGCCGCACGTCTTCCAGCGTGGCCTTGGGCACCGTGGCGATCACCTCGCCGGTGTAGGGGTAGGTGACCTCTATCACCTCGTCGCGATAGACCTTTTCGCCGGCGATGCGCAGCGCTTCGCGGTGGATGGCGACGGGTTTCAGCAGTGCTTGATTCATCGTTGTTCTCCTGATGGCAATGGTGCGTTATTGGGCGTGGTTCAAGGCCAGGTCGAGGGCATCGAAGTTGCGCAACCGACGGCTGCTCTCAATGCCTTTGACCGGGCGATTGCAGATCAGCGGCACGCGCTGCTCGGACACGCCACCATGCGAGCGCAGCGGCACCTCCAGTGCGGAAAGATCATGGCGGCTGGCCGAGGTGCCTATCACCGTGCTCTGCTCGCTGACAACAACGATGTCGCCGATGCGGTCCGGCGGCAGCTCGAAACGCGCGGCGGCCTCGGCGCGCGTCAACACAAACTCCATGCCTGGCACCTCTTTGATGCGGGCTATCCATTGCGTCGCGCTGGCCTCGTCGGGCGCGTAGACGGTGGCGAAGGAGCCGAGCGCGCCATGGTGCACCACGTAAGGGTCGGTGATGGGCAATATGACCCGTGCCTTTTCAGCGCCGTACCAACCGTCGAGTACGTCCTGCAGGTAGATCACATTGGGAGCGCCGTCCACGCCGTGTTTGTCATTCATGCCATGGTCGGCGGTGAGCACGATGGTGGCGCCGAGTTCGTCGAGCTGCGCCAGGTAGCCGTCCATCATGGCGTAGAAGGCATTCGCGGCCGGGCTACCCGGCGCGGCCTTGTGCTGCACATAGTCCGTGGTCGAAAGGTACATCAGGTCGGGTCGCTGCGTTTGCATCAGCTTGACGCCCGCCGCAAAAACAAACTCGGACAGCTCGGCGCTGTAAACCGAGGGAACCGGCATGCCCACCAGCGCGACCACGCCATCAATACCGTTCTCCGCGATCGTCGCTTCTTCGGCCTTCTCGGACGAAAAGCAGATGCCCTTCATTTTGTTGCCCAGCAGCTTGCGCAGCTTGTCTTTGGCCGTGACCACGGCCACCTTGGCGCCGGCATCGGCAAAGGCCGCCAGCACGGTGCCAGCGCGCAGGTATTTGGGGTCGTTCATCATGACTTCCTGACCCAGCTCGCGGTCGAAGAAGTAGTTGCCGCAGATGCCGTGGACCGCTGGCGGCGCGCCGGTGACTATGGACAGGTTGTTGGGGTTGGTAAACGATGGCACGACGCAGTCGGCCAGCAGATTGGCGCCTGTCCTCATCATGCGTTCCAGGTAGGGCGTCACGCCGGCGGCCACCGCGGCATCGAGGTAGGCCGGCTCACAGCCGTCCACGCAAACGACGACCACGGGACGGTTCATCCAGCGGTAGTTCCGGGCATTGACTTCTAGTGTCTGGGATGTCATTTCGGGCTTCCTTGGTGCGGTTGAAAAATTGGATTGCTGATGGTTTCGTCGGGACGACCGAAGGCTTTGTGCATACGTGCGCGGCTAACCGCGACGTGCTCGCGCATGGCCTTGCCGGCACGATCCGCATCGCCGCTGGCAATGGCGTCGACGATTTCACGATGTTCATCGACGGAGACGCGCAGTCCGCCACCACTGTCCAGGGCACGCATCCGGAACAGATGCAACTCCTTGATCAGGCGCTTGTAGGTTTCGATCAACTTCTGGCTGCCCGCGGTCTCGAGCAGGATCTCGTGGAACTGAAGATTGAGTTGCGCGTATTGCTCCACGTCAGCGGCCTGAGCGGCCGATTTCATAGGTGCCAGCATGCCTTTCAGGCGCTCAAGCGCATCCGGCTTCATGGCGCTGGCCACGCGACGCCCGATGATCTCTTCCAGCGCTTCGCGCAGCTCGTAGATTTCGTCGGCTTCCTCAAACCCGATTTCACGGACGAAGACGCCCCGGTTTTTTTCATTGCGCACCAGACCGGCCTCTTCCAGCGCCCGCAAAGCCTCGCGGATAGGGCCGCGGCTGGTATTGAAGCGCTGCGACAGCTCGCTCTCGTTGATCCGGCTACCCACAGCCAACTCGCCCGTCATGATGAGACGCTCGATTTCTTCCTGCATCAGCATGGGAAGGGAGCTGGACTGAAGAAAGGCCAGGGCCGCGGTGGAATTATTTGCTTGCATGGTGGGTATTTTCATTTTTAAATTGAAAATTGTCAACAATCTTTTATTGACAGTCTTCGATCGACGTTCTACATTTCGTTCACCGAAGCGAAGTCGCTTGCCCAGAATGCCACCCGCACCCTTGCGGAAAAGCGCTGCCAAGTAGCTGGCCGAAGTGAGAAGCCAAATCGTGTTGGTTCTCGGAATTCGCTAACTTCCGTTGATTGACACGCCCAATTACTACAGGAGACAAAGATGACCACGAGACACAACCCGAAGCGACTGTTGATGGCCTTGAGCGCCGCGGTATTGAGCCTTGCCGCCACGGCCGCAATGGCGCAGCCGAAAACGCCACTGCTGGTCTACACCGCGCTGGAAACCGACGCGATGAAGCTGTACAAGGACGGCTTCGAGAAAGCCAATCCCGACATCGAAGTGAAGTGGGTTCGCGATTCGACCGGCATCGTGACGGCCAAGCTGCTCGCCGAAAAGGCCAATCCGCAGGCCGACGTGGTCGCCGGCCTGGCGGCCAGCAGCCTGGCCCTGCTGGAGCAGGAAGGCATGCTGGTGGCCTATGAGCCCAAGGGCTTCAAGGAACTCAACCCCAGCTACTCCGACACCAAGCGCCCGCCGGCCTGGGTGGGCATGGACGTCTGGGCCGCCACCATCTGCTTCAACACCGTCGAAGCGAAAAAACGCGGCCTGCCCAAGCCAGAGAGCTGGAAGGATCTGGCCAAACCCATTTACAAGGGCGCCATCACCATGCCGCACCCGGCGTCCAGCGGCACCGGCTACCTCGACGTGTCCTCCTGGCTGCAGATGTGGGGCAACACCGAGGGCTGGAAGTACATGGATGCGCTGCACGAAAACATCGCGCAATACGTGCATTCGGGCTCCAAGCCTTGCAAGCAGGCCGGCTCCGGGGAGTTTCCGATTGGCATCTCGTTTGAGTTCCGCGCCCACCAGGTCAGGAAGTCGGGGGCACCGGTGGAGCTGATCTTCCCCAAGGAAGGCCTGGGTTGGGACATAGAAGCCACCAGCGTCATGAAGACCAGTAAAAAAATGGCGCAAGCCAAACGCTTCGCCGACTGGATGGCAAGCAAGGAAGCCAACCAGATCACCGCCACCTGGTGGGCCGTGGTCGCCTATCCCGGCGTGGCCAAGAAACTGGAAGGCATCCCGGAAAACTACGAGAAGCTGCTGGCAAAGAACGACATCAACTGGGCCGCCAAGAATCGCGAGCAGATTCTGGCCGAGTGGAGCAAGCGCTACGAAGGCAAGTCGGAAGCCAAATAGACGCCCATCGCATCCCTGATTTCAACCCCCTGGACGCCGCCACGGCGGCGTCCATCAACGATGAGTTCGAAAAAATGGATATGAGCCCCACCCAATTCATGGCCGCGCCAGCGCAGCAGGCCCGCGCCGCGCTCGAGGTGATTGGCATACGCAAGGACTTCGAGTCCTTCAGTGCCCTGCGCGACGTCCACCTGCGCGTCAACCCGGGTGAGATGCTCTGCTTTCTCGGCCCGTCCGGCTGCGGCAAGACGACCTTGCTGCGCATCATTGCCGGCCTGGAGACGCAGACCTCGGGGCAGATTCTGCAAAATGGCCGGGACATCTCGTGGTTGCCAGCCGACAAGCGCGACTACGGCATCGTGTTCCAGTCCTACGCCCTCTTTCCCAACCTAACGATTGCCGACAACGTCGGCTACGGGCTGGTCAACAGCAAGGCCAAAAGGGCCGAAGTCAAGGCGCGCACCGAAGAGTTGCTCAAGCTTGTCGGCCTGCCCACCTCGGGCCAAAAATACCCCAGCCAGCTGTCGGGCGGACAACAGCAGCGGATCGCGCTGGCCCGCGCCCTGGCAACGCGGCCCGGCCTGCTGCTGCTCGACGAACCGCTGTCGGCGCTAGACGCGCTGGAGCGCATTCGCCTGCGCGGCGAAATCCGCCGCCTGCAAAAGCAGGTCGGCATCACGACCATCATGGTCACGCACGATCAGGAAGAGGCCTTGTCCATCGCCGACCGCGTGGTCGTCATGAACCAGGGCGTCATAGAGCAGGTCGGCACCCCCATGGAGATCTACGAACGACCGGCCACCCCCTTCGTCGCCGACTTCGTCGGCAAGGTCAATGTGCTGCGCGCGCAGGCCCTTGGCGGCAACTTGTTCCGCGTCGGTGAGATGGAGCTGCAATGCGATGCCTGCAACACGGGCTTCGCACCCGGCGAAGCGGTGAACCTCTATCTGCGACCGGAAGACCGCGTGGCCGAGCATCTGCAGCCCGACACGCCGAACCGCATGCGCGTGCGCGTGACCAAGGTCGAGTTTCTCGGCGGCTTGTGCATCGCCGAGGTGAGCGCCGACGCCCTGGGCGGCCAAACCCTGGGCCTGAACTTCTCGCTCAACCAGTTGCACGACCTGAACATCCGCGAAGGCAACCACCTCGACATCGCCCTGCGCGCCAACCGCATTCGGGCCTTTTCTGCAAAGGCGGCCCAAGCATGAACACCCTGGCACGCCCTCTTCCCGCGCCCGCTGGCCGCGTCGGCATGCGCTGGAGCCGTGACGAGACCATCGCCCGGGCTCTTCTGATCGGCGTGATGGGAATGCTGTTGCTGTTCCTGATCGCGCCGCTGAGCACCATCTTGCTCTATGCCGTCGAAGACAAACAGGGCCGCTTCGTCGGCCTGAGCCACTTCATCACCTATTTCCAGACCCCCAGCCTGATGCGGGCGGCGTGGAACTCGATCTGGGTGGCCACGGTGGTGGTGCTGATTTCGGTACCGATGGCCTTCATCTTCGCCTATGCGCTGACGCGCAGCTGCATACCGGCGCCGCTCAAGGCGACCTTTCGCCTGATCGCGCTCATCCCCCTGCTGGCGCCCTCGCTGCTGTCGGCCATCTCCTTCGTGCAATGGTTCGGTAACCAGGGCGCGCTCAAGTTTTTGCTGGGCGGCGCCTCCATCTACGGCGCGCCCGGGATCATCCTTGCCGAGGTCTACAACACCTTTCCGCACGCCTTGATGATTCTCGTCACCGCGCTCTCGCTGGCCGACGGTCGGCTCTATGAAGCGGCCACCGCGCTCAGGACAAAGGCCTCGCGCCAGTTCATGACCATTACGCTGCCCTCGTGCAAATACGGCCTGGCCAGCGCCGCGACGGTGGTCTTCACCTACGTCATCAGCGACTTCGGCGCACCCAAGGTGATAGGCGGAAACTTCAACGTGCTGTCGGTCGATGTGTTCAAGCAAGTGGTCGGCCAGCACAACTTTTCCATGGGTGCGGTGGTCGGCTTGCTGCTGCTGATTCCCTCCGTCCTCTCCTTCATCATCGACTACGTCGTGCGGCGCAAGGTCAAGGCCCAGCTGACGGCCCGCTCGGTGCCGCTCAGCCCCAAACCGCGCCGGCTGACCGACGCCTTGCTGACGCTGTTCTGCGGCCTTGTGTGCGCGCTGCTGCTGGCCACGGTCGGCATGGCGATCTACACCTCGCTCATCACGCTGTGGCCTTACGACCTGTCCTTCACGCTCAAGCACTACCACTTCGCACTGGTCGAGAGCGACATGTCCGCCGCCTACACCAACAGCCTGATTGTGGCCAGCTGCACCGCCCTGGGCGGATCGCTGATCGTTTTCGTCGGCGCCTACCTGATAGAGAAGACACGCAATCTGGGCCTGCTGCGGCCGGCGATGCACCTGATGGCGGTCTTGTCCATGGCCGTGCCGGGCCTGGTGCTGGGCCTGGGCTATGTGATGTTTTTCAACCATCCGGCGAATCCGCTGAACGTCCTCTACCAGACGATGGCGATCCTGATCGTTTCTATGATTGTTCATTACTACACCTCCAGCCACCTCACCGCCGTGACCGCGCTCAAGCAGATAGACAACGAGTTCGAGGCGGTATCGGCCTCGCTCAAGGTGCCCGCGCTCAAGACTTTCGTTCGCGTCACGGTGCCGGTCTGCCTGCCGGTGCTCCTGGACATAGGCCGCTACTACTTTGTGGTCTCCATGGCCAGCCTGTCCGCGGCAATCTTTCTGTACACGCCCAACACCATTCTCGCGTCGGTCGCCATCATGCATCTGGATGACGCCGGTGACGTCGGGCCGGCGTCGGCCCTGGCCAGCCTGATCGTCGTCACCTCGGTATTTGTCTGCATCGTCTATTCGCTGCTGACGCGCGTTCTGCTCTCCCGCACCCAGGCGTGGCGCAATCTGGCCCGCAGCTGAATCGCTTCAATTGACCTCTTCACCACCAGGAGAAAACATGGCTCAGACTTCCTACCCCATTTTGCTGACCCCCGGCCCTCTCACCACCTCGGACCGCACCCGGGCGGCGATGCTGCGCGACTGGGGCTCATGGGATGCCGACTTCAACCAGATCACCGCGCGCATACGCCAGCAGGTGCTGCGCATCGTCCATGGCGAGGACACGCACGAGTGCGTGCCACTGCAGGGCAGCGGCACCTTCTCGGTCGAAGCGGCCATAGGCACCATAGTCCCCCGCGCCGGCCATGTGCTAGTGCCCAACAACGGCGCCTACTGCCAACGCCTCGCCAAGATTTGCAAGGTGCTGGGCCGCAAAGTGAGCACCATCGACTACACCGAGGACAAGCAGGTGCTGGCCGCCGACGTCGAGCGAGCGCTCGCCGCCGACCCCAGCATCACCCATGTCGCGCTGGTCCACTGTGAAACCGGCACCGGCGTGCTCAACCCGCTGCACGAGATCGCGCTGGTCGTCGCCAAGCACGGCCGCGGCCTCATCGTCGATGCCATGAGTTCCTTCGGCGCCCTGGAGATAGATGCACGCAAGACGCCTTTTGACGCCGTCATCGCCGCTTCCGGAAAATGCCTGGAAGGCGTTCCCGGCATGGGCTTTGTGATCGCCAAGCGCAGCACGCTGGAAAAATGCGAAGGCAACAGCCATTCGCTGGCCATGGACCTCTACGACCAGTGGGTGTACATGGGCAAGACGACGCAATGGCGCTTCACGCCGCCCACGCATGTGGTCGCCGCGCTCGATGAGGCCATCACGCAGTACGTCGAGGAAGGCGGCCTAGCCGCGCGCGGCGGCCGCTATGCGCGCAATTGCAAGGCACTGATAGACGGGCTCGCGGCGCTGGGCTTTCGCACCTACCTGGACCCGGCGCTGCAGGCCCCCATCATCGTCACCTTCCACGCGCCCGATGATGCCAAGTACGACTTCAAGACCTTCTACCAGGAAGTCAAGAAGCGCGGCTACATCCTCTATCCTGGCAAGCTGACGCAGGTGGAAACCTTCCGCGTCGGCTGCATGGGCCACTTTGGCGAAGCCGGCATCCCGGGCGCCGTGGCGGCCATCGCCGACACCCTCAAGGCCATGGGCATCAAACAGGTGTCAACGGCGGAAGTCGCCTAAGGCGGCAGCGTTGGGGTCATGGTCCGGCCAGCAGGTCGGCATGGCCGCCAACGCCCTTGCAGCGGAATCAGCCGCGCACTTCGCCCTGGCCCAGCACCACGTACTTGAGCGAGGTCAGGCCTTCGATGCCGACCGGCCCGCGGGCATGAAACTTGTCGGTGCTGATGCCGATTTCGGCGCCCAGGCCGTACTCGAAACCATCGGCGAAGCGGGTGCTCGCATTCACGATGACGCTGGCCGAGTCGACCTCGCGCAAAAAGCGCTGAGCATGCATGTGATCGCGCGTCAGGATGGCGTCGGTGTGGTGACTGGAGTACTGGTTGATGTGGGCAATCGCTTCGTCCAGCCCGGCCACCACGCGGATAGAGATGACGGGCGCCAGGTACTCCTCGTACCAATCCTGCTCGCTGGCCGGAACGATTTTTGCTACTGAATTAATAGCCGACTGCGCCCGCAGTATCTGGACCGCAGCCTCATCACAGCGCATTTCAACGCCCTTGGCGGCGTAGATGGCGCCAATCTTGGGCAGGAACTCCGCCGCCACGCCGCGCGCCACCAACAGGCCTTCGGTGGCATTGCAGGGGCTGTATTTCTGCGTTTTGGCGTTGTCGGCGATCTTGACCGCCATCTCCATGTCGCAAGGGTCATCGACATAGACATGGCAATTGCCGTCCAGATGCTTGATGACAGGCACCTTGGCGCCCGCGCTGATGCGCTCTATCAGGCCCTTGCCGCCGCGCGGAATGATGACATCCACATACTGCGGCATGGCGATGAGATGGCCGACGGCTTCGCGGTCGGTGGTCGGCACCAGTTGCACCGCGTCGGCGGGCAAGCCGGCCTCGGTCAAGGCCTGCTGCACCAGCGCCGCCAGCGCCTTGTTGGACTCGATCGCCTCGGAGCCTCCGCGCAGTATGCAGGCGTTGCCGCTCTTGATGGCCAGCGAAGCCGCCTCTATCGTCACATTCGGCCGGCTCTCGTAAATCATGCCGAAGACGCCTATGGGCACGCGCATCTGGCCGACGCGTATGCCGCTGGGCTGCTCCTTCATGCCTACGATTTCACCGATCACGTCGGCCATGGCGGCCAGTTGCTCGCAACCCAGCGCCACGGTTTCAAGGTCTTTGGGGCTGAGCTTGAGCCGGTCGAACAGCGGGCCGGCCAGGCCAGCGGCGCCAGCCCGCTCCAGGTCACGCTGGTTGGCCGCCTGCAGCGCCGGAGCGCTTTGCCGCAGCAAGGCCGCCAGGCTCAGGAGCGCTCTGTTTTTAATAGCTGCTGGCGCACGCGCCATATGGGCTGAGGCCACTTTTGCCTTGGAACCCAGGGATTCCATAAGTTGCAGCAGTTCGCTGCGGGCCGGGGTGCTGTTGGAAGGGTGAAAATCGGGCGCGTTCATCCTGCTATTTTGCCCCATCACCTTTTGGGCGCAACGCCCCGGCGCTGCATCATGTCTTCGCTCATGGCCTGCACGGCGCACGGCGACAGGCCGGCCTGGGCTGCCGGATAGGCCAGGCGGTCTTCGTCGTCCAGATGCTGCCGGTACAAGGCGGCGAACTGTGCCAAGGTCTCGGTCTGAACGGCGGTGAGCGGCACCCAGCCCGAGGCCGGGCTCTCGGCCACGGCCTGCAGCGCGCGGCGCGCCTGGGCCCACGCCACTTCCATCTGCCGGTGCTCCTGCAGCAGCCGCAGCACCAAGGCGTGCAGGCCGGCATCTGGCCCGACCAGCAGCGGCGGAAACACATGCAGCTCCTCATCCTGATGGTGTAGCGGCGCGGCCAGGTCAAAGTAGCGCATCACGTCGCGCGCGGCCTGGCGGGCCGGCTCATCGCAGCCCTTGTCCAGCAGGTGTTGCAGCAACCTGGCCGTCAGGGTCAGCATGCGCTCCACCCGTTCGTGGCAAGTGGCCAGCATCTCGAAAGGCGCTTCAAAATCTGCGGCCGGGGCACCGAAGCCGGGCAGTGGAGTGCCTGAGGCGGAACGGCTCATGTCAGCCCATCTGCACGGGATGGCCTTGCGGGTCAAACGGAATGTAGGCCGCCATCTCGCCGCGCTTGATGGCTTCGACCATGCGCTGCAGCGGCGCCTCGGCCTCTTCGCTGCTGGGCGCCCGGCTCAAGTTGCCCGACAGGGCGGCGGCAAACACCAGTTGCCAGTCGTGGCCAAACTGGCTGGCCTCCTGCGCCAGCATGTCAAAGGAGGCCAGTTCGTCGGGGCACTTGTCCACGCACATCAGCGGCACCAGCGCGCCGCCCTGCCCGGCCTCGAAGCGCTGGCGTTGCGTCGGCGTCGCGTCTTCGGGCAGCTCGGCACCGGCAAACACAAACAGCAGGCGCTGCGGCAGGGGCTGGGCGCGGGCGGCTTGCAGCAGGTCGTCAAAACTTGAAATGTCCATGGCAGAGTCCTGTCAAAAGCAATAAAAAAACGTTCAATCTGGCCCGAGACCAGCCTCATCGGAGCCCGCCGCAAGGCGGCTGACAAAGTCGCCGGGTGCCGGCCGTGGTCGTGCCGGCTTGCGCGACTGCACGGTGCCTATGCTGACAAAGCACAGCGCGTGTTCACCGCCCGTCAGCCCAAACAAGGTGCGCAGGCCAACGGCCTTCAGGGCCTTGCCGCTGGTCAGCGCCGAGCCGTAGCCCAGTGCGGTGGCCATGAGCAGCATGTTTTGCACCGCGCAGCCGGTAGAGACGATGCGTTCCAACAAATCAATCTCCGCATCGCCCCGTTGGCCATCAACCACCACCAACATGAGCAGCGGCGCACGATACGCTTTTTCGCGCGCCTGCGCCACCTGCTCGGGCGTGGCGGCGGGGTCGCGCTCCAGCAGGGCCGCGGCAAAAACATCGGCCAGACGGCCGCGCTTCGCCTGCGGCACCCGTACAAAGCGCCAGGGCAGCAACTGGCCATGGTCGGGCGCGGTGGCAGCGGCGTTCAGAATCATCTCCAGTTGCCCCTCGTCGGGGCCGGGCGCGGCCAGCCGCTTGGGCAAAATGGTCTGGCGCGACTGCATCAGCATGGCGGCCATGGCCGCCATGTCGTGATCGGCTGGCACGCCAGGAAGAACACGCGGGGAAGCAAGCGCAAGCATGTTTTTTTCCTCAGCCCGGTCGGCCATCAGCCCGCAAGCGGCCGTACCAGCCGCCCAGCCGCAGACCCCATACCGCCATGATGCCGGCCCACAACAGCGCAGCAGCCAGCAGCAAGCCGCCGGAAAAGGCACTCTGCGCGGCGCCCGCAATGCGCAGCAAGGTGGCCGCTTGCAGCAGCCAGAACAGCGCCCAGACAAGACGATCAGCAACCAGCGCCCGCCCGCTGTGGCCGCAGGACACCCGCGTGACCATGGCCAGCATCAGTGACGCCAGGCAGCCCATGGTGAGCGCGTGCAGCGCCCCCAGGCCCAGCACCGGAGCGCCCTGCGCCCAGCCCAGCAATTGCGCAACGCCGCCCAGCGCGAGCGCCAGCCCCAGCCACAAAAATCCGATGTGCAGCATCGCCAGCAGACGATTCCGCAGGCTCTTTACCAGCCCCCAGGCCAGGGCAAGCCACAGCAGCAAGCTGCCGGCCAGCAGTTCGAAAATGCCGCGAGCCAGCGTCCATGCCGCGCCGGCCACAGTCTGAAACGGGCCGCCCGCCTCCAGCCACGCGGCGGCCACCTCGACGGCCGCCACCGCCAGCATCAGCCACAGCACCCAGAACGGCCGCCAGGCCTTCATCGCGGGAATGGTGCCGGACGTGAAAAATGGAATCATGCGGTGCGCCACCGACACATAAACCACCAGCACAAAGCCCCACAGACCGGTGAGCACGCAGGCCAGTGCCGCAGCGTAGGCATTCAACGCCAGGCTCAGCGCCAGTCCGGCCAGGCTCAGGCAACCGATGAGGCAGCCCGAGCCAATCGTCAACGCATGCAGGCGATCTTCCATGCGACTGCGCCGGATCAGTTGCCAGAACAGCAGCGTCATCCACATCAAGCCGGTCCCTGCCAGCACCAGCGCGGCAAGCGCCAAACCGGCATTGAAATGCGCTGCCGCCAGCCACAACAGCCAGGCCGCCGCCTGCAGCAGCATGGGCGCCGCCACGCGGCGCGTGTCATGTGGCGCAACCCCCAGCCACTTAGGGCCGGCCGTGAAAAGAAAACCCGAAAAAAACAGCGGAATAAAACCAAAGGTCATGACCGCCCCATGCACCAGCGAAGGCGACAGCGCATAGGACAGGCCCAGGGCGCCGCTCATACGATCCAGTTGCACCAGCGCCCACCAGACGCCCGCCGCCACCAGCAGCACCATGGCCAGAAAGAAGCCCAGCCGATGTGGCGCCAGCAGCAGGTAGGTGGCGCGCCAGCCCTGGTCCTGCGCGGCCAGCGCTTCGGCCGAAGGCTTGCCGTTCAGCCCGCGCACAGGAACGACCGGGCGCGGGCTCATCCGCAGACTCCCAGGTGGCCGCACTGGGTGCAGTAGTCGCAGCCGTCCTTGCGGATGACGGCATGGGCGCCGCATTCGCTGCATTTCTTGCCGGCCATCACGGGCGCTGCCAGCGTAGGCTCCACCGGGGCTGGCGCCAGCGGCGCTGAAGTTGGCGCCGCCTGGCTGGCGCGCCGCGTGATGATGTTCTGCACCGCGTAGGCAATCGCCGCCACTTCGGAGTCATGCCACAGCGGCACCCGCGTGCCATCGGTTTTTTCGTAAGTGCCCAAGCGCACCGGACCGCGGTCCCAGGCCACCTTGCGCATGTCGCTGAGCGCGCGCTCCAAAAAGCCGCCGCGCGCCGCCAGCGACAGCATGCGCATGCTGGAGGTGATCCACTGCTGCGACTCGCCGCTCTGCCCCACCGGCATGAAGAACTCGATGGCGCGCTCCACCATCCCGCCACCGCTGGCGGCGGGTACCGGCAAAAAGGACACGACGATGTACAGCGTCTTGTGGCCTTCATGGGTCCAGTACTCGACCTTTTCAACCACCGCCGACAGCGCGCCCTTGGGACGGCTCTCTATCACCGTGCGCATGGGATCCACCGGCGCGGCGGTTTCAGGCGCGCTGGCCTCGGAGCTGGCATGGGTTTGCAGCACCGCGCCCAGAATCGCATTCGGACGGTAGGTGGCCAAGCCCTTGAGGCGGGCGCGCCAGGCCTGCTGATACAAGCTCTTGAAGTCGTCGTAGGCGTAATCGGCCGGCACGTTGACGGTCTTGGAAATCGCCGTGTCTATGAAGGGCTGCACCGCTTCCATCATGGCGATGTGGCTGCTCGCCGACATCTCCAGCGCCGAGACAAAGTAGGCCGGCAGCTGCTTCACGTCGCCGCCCAGTTCACGGTAAAGCCGCCAGGCGTGGTCTTCGACCGCGTACTCCGTCGTGCTGCCGTCGGACTCGCGTTTCCTGCGCTTGTACAGCCACGAAAACGCCGGCTCTATGCCGTTGGAGGCGTTATCGGCAAAGGCCAGGCTCACCGTGCCTGTGGGCGCAATCGACAGCAGATGGCTGTTGCGAATGCCGCCCGCGCGTATCGCCTGCTGCAGCGCGGGCGGCAGCCGGCTGGCAAAGGTGCCGGGGGCCAGATAGCCGTCGGCGTCGAACTTGGGGAAAACGCCTTTTTCTTGTGCCAGCACCACCGAAGCGGCATAGGCCGCATCACGCATGCGCAGCGCAATGCGGGCCGCCATGTCGCGACCGTCGGGCGCGTCGTAGCGCAGGCGCAGCAGGCTCAGCGCATTGCCCAGGCCGGTAAATCCCACACCGATGCGGCGCTTGGCGGCGGACTCGGCCTGCTGCTGCGGCAGTGGCCAGAAGGTCAGCTCCAGCACGTTGTCGAGCGCACGCACCTGGGTGGCGACCGAGCGTTCAAAAGCCTCGAAATCGAATGACGGTTCGCCGTCAAAACCAAAAGGATGGCGCACAAAGCGCGTCAGGATGATGGGGCCAAGGTCGCAGCAACCATAGGGTGGCAGCGGCTGCTCGCCACAGTTGTGCACGTAAAAGCCGTTGGCGTCAAAGGCATGGACATCGGCCACGGTGACATCGAACACATCCTCGCAGCCGCCCTCGGCCAGCGATTCCAGCGTGGCGGTGAAGCGCTCGCGGTTCAGGCTGCGGCTGTAGCCGCCTAGAGCCTGCACCAGCCGGGCGGCCTTGTCGGTGTCGGCAAAACCAATGCGCTCGGCGTAGCCCCGCAAATTGTCCCCGCTGATCAGCAATTCGTGCTGCGCCGCGCTCTCATAGGGCTTGAGCCCGCCGCGCCCATCGGGCAGCGGCCGCGCCTGCGCCAAGCGCCGGTTCGGGTAGATCGTCGAGGCGATTCCCAGTCGCAGCAGCATGCGCTGCACCGTTTGCAGCAAGCCCAGATCGCTTTGCGACAGGCGCACGCTCAGGCCTTCTTCGTCATCTTTTTGCGCGCCCTGAACCGAGCCATCGGCGTCAAACAAGCCGCGCAAAAGCCCTTCGCTAAAGGCCGATGAGGTTTTCTCCATCGCCGGCGTGATCGTCTTGTGCCCCGGCCGCATGCCCATGTCATGCGCCACTTTCCACACGGCGGCAGAAGCCATGCGGGCCTCGCCCCGGCCCGCAATCGGACGCTGAAAACCGCAAAAATCAGCCCGGTGCGGCAGCGTGGCGGCAGCGGCTTCGGCCGCCTGCACAATGCCGGCCGCGCCGGTTTGCGCATAGGCCACGGCGCCCTGGCCGACCACCTTCAACTCGGGTGCCCAGACCGAAATCACCGCCTTGTCGCTCTTGAGCGTGCCATCGCCGACCAGCAGCCCCAGCAAATAGCCTTCGGCCTGCGTGCCTGCGCCGTCCCAGCCGCCCAGCGTCCGATGGTCGTGCAGCACCAACTCGTCCCCGGGCTGCAACTGCCCGGCATCAACCCACTCGGCCTCCAGGGTGTAGCGGGTCTTGCGGGCCACGCGGCGCACCCGGTGCTCGGCGGTCAAGCGCAAGGACTGCCCTTCGCGCATGGTTAAAGCCAGCACCGGCTTGTGGCCGGTTTTAAAGAAACCGTCGCTCTTCACGGCGTAGGCCTTGCCATCGACGACGGCGGTGAAACGGCGGCCCAGCAGGTCGGCAACCTGGGCCGGACCGTCCGTCGTCATGACCCAGGTATCGCCCGTGACGCAGGGATTGGTGGCGGCAATCGCCTCGCAATAACGCAGGTTGTTGTCCTGGTTGATGTTGTCCAGAAACAGGATGCCGGGCTCGGCAAAATCGTAGGTCGAGCGCATCACGCTGTCCCACAGCTCGCGCGCCGCCACGGTCTGGTAGACCCACAGACCGTCGCCACGCTGAAACGCTCCTTGCGCGATCAGCGCCGCGCCGGGCCTGGCCTGGTGCACCAGTTCCCAGGGCTGGTCATCGTTCAGCGCCTGCATGAAGGCATCCGACACGCCGACAGACACATTGAAGTTGTTCCAGCGGCCGGGCGTGCGCTTGGCGGTGATGAACTCAAGCACGTCGGGATGGTCCATGCGCAGCACGCCCATCTGGGCGCCGCGCCGGGCGCCGGCGCTTTCGACGGTCGAGCAGGACTGATCGAACACGTTGATGTAGCTGCAGGGGCCGGACGCCATGGAGGCGGTGGCCTTGACTTCGGCGCCGCGCGGGCGAATGCGGGAAAAATCGTAGCCTACGCCGCCACCGCGCCGCATGGTTTCGGCCGCTTCGCGCAGGGCTTCGTAAATGCCGGGATAGCCGCCATCGTCCATCCCCTGAATACAGTCGCCTACCGGCTGCACAAAACAGTTGATCAGCGTGGCCTGTATGGCCGTGCCCGCCGCGCTCATGATGCGGCCCGCGCCAATGGCGCCGGCATGCAGATTTTCCAGGAACAGCGCCTCGTGTTTCGCGCGCCCGGCTTCGGGCTCGACCGAGGCCAGGGCCCGCGCGACACGCCGGTAAATATCCTCCACGCCGCTTTCGCCGGGTTTGAGGTATTTTTCCTTCAGCACATCCAGGCTGATGGGCTGGGTAGCGGTCAGGTCTTGCGGTCGTCCGAAGTGTTCGCGCTGCATATCGGTCCTCCTCAGGAAAGCTGCGCCGGACGAATACCGCCCAGCAGCCATTGCATCAATTCTTGCACCGAACGGATCTGATCGCCAAACGGCAGCCGGCCTGCGCCCCGGAAGAACAGGCCTTTTTGCGTGTTGCCGTCAAACGCATGGCCTAGCTGCTGGTCTATGCAGAACTGGCCCATGCTGGCCACGCCGTCACGCAGGCCGCAGTGCGCCAGGCAGTCGAAGGACATATTGCACTTGGCCTTGACGTGGGCCGCCGCCTTGAGCCTGGGCTCAAGCCTGATGTATTTGTCCAGCCAGGGGGTGCGCACCGCGCGCGCCGGCAGCCCGGCCACGCTGATGAACTCGACCATGTCCTCGGGTTTGGCCTCGGCCAGCACTTTTTTGAAGGCCGGGTCGGCATCGCACTCCCGGGTCACGGCAAAGGCCGTTCCCAGTTGCACCGCCGACGCCCCCAGCGCCTGCAGGCGCTGGATGTCATCTCGGCAGCTGATGCCGCCGGCGACGATCAGCGGAATCTCGCGCTCAATGCCGGCGCTCTTGAAAAATTCGAGTACCTGCGGAATGACGACGTCGAAATCGAAGCGCTTGTCCTGCAGGTCGGCGACTTTCGCCGCCCCCAGATGACCGCCCGCCAAGCGTGGATGTTCGATGACGATGGCGTCGGGCAAGCGGCCTTTTTTCTCCCACTTGCGCACCACCAGCTGCACGCCGCGCGCATCGGAAAGAATGGGAATCAGGGCGGTACCGGGATGCTCACGCGCCAGCTCCGGCAGGTCCAGCGGCAGGCCGGCGCCCACCACCAGCGCATCGGCGCCGCTGACCAGCGCCTGGTGCACATAGGCCTCGTAGGCGCTGAGCGCCTTCATCACGTTGACGGCAATCAGGCCGCGCCCCTGGGCCAACTCGCGCGCGCGGCGAATCTCCCGGTCCAGCGCCTGCAGATTGGCCGCGTCTATCAACTGGCCCGCATCGGCCTCCTTGTTCAGGTGGGCGGTTTGCGCCATCAGGTCAGGGTGCAAGCGCCGCAAATCGACCGAGGAGATGGTGCCCACACCGCCCAGCCCGGCCACGGCGCCCGCCAGGCCGCCGGCCGAAACGCCCACGCCCATGCCGCCCTGAACCACGGGAATCAGCGCCTTGCCGGCCAGCCGCCAGGGTTTGAGGCCAGAGTCGCTGGAGAGGGTTTGCAGGCTGAGGGCGACGAGCGCCGCCTCAAGACAGGCCGTCGCGGCCGGGTCAATCGGAAATGATTTGTCCATCGTGTTCCACATAGGGTTGGTAGGGGCCGGTGCCACAGTGGGATGCTATCGAAGCCGGAACGAAGCCACCTTGCTGTGCATCAAAGATATGGACTTCTCCCTCTTCAATCACATAGTGCCAGCCGTGCAGAGTGAGTCGCCCGCCTTCTACCGCGCGCCTGACCATGGGGTGATCCATCAGGCGCTCAAGCTGCAGCACCACGGAACGCTGCTCGGTGCGGCGCATGGCTTCGGGGCCGGCCTGCACCGGCAACAAAGCCTCATCGACCAGCGTGAGCCAGGCCTGCAGCGCGACAGCTTGCGCGGGCACGCCGTCATAGGCCGCGCGAATGGCGCCGCATTGGCTGTGTCCGCAAACGACGATGCGCTCCACCTGCAGGGTCAAGACGGCGAACTCAATCGCTGCCGTGGTGCCGTGCAGGCCGTGCGAGCCGTCATGGGGCGGGATGAAGGCGCCCACGTTGCGGACAATGAAGAGCTCGCCCGGCCCCATCCCGGTGAGCAGATAGGGCACCAGCCGCGAATCCGAACAGCCAATGAACAGCGTCTTGGGATGCTGTCCTTGCGACACCAGGTCCTGAAAGCGCTGCTGGTGCAAGGGGAAGTAGTCAGACTTGAAGCGCCGCAGCCGCAACAGCAGCTCGTCTGTGGCTGTGGCGTCTTCGCTCATTGAACCAGAGGCGAATCCGCCCCTTCGAGCTCAATGCCTTCGACCAGGGCCTCTCCCACCAGCAAACTCATGTACTGATGCAAGGCCCTGGCCCGCGACTGCATGGTCAACAAGGCCGCTATGCGCTCGCGCACTTCCGCGTAGGCGGGCTGCTTGCCCGCGCGGCGACTCAGTACCTCGATGATGTGAAAGCCGAAGCGCGTATGCATCAGCCGCGGGTGCACGCCCATGCCCCACTGCGAGTGCTTCTGGTGGAAAAGCTCGCTGGCCAGCTCGGGCGCACAGTCGTCTGGCCCAATCCAGCCCAGATCGCCGCCCTGGGCGCTGCTGGGGCAGTTCGACAGTTCGCCCGCCAGTTGGGCAAAGCGATCGGGCGGCACGTCCTTGCGCGAGAGTTCCAGCAGCGCCTTCTCGGCATGAACCGTCAGGGCATGAACGTTGACGCCGGGCGTGACGGCAAACAGGATGTGGCGCACATGCAGCGCCTGACCGACCACGAACTGTTGCTTGTGGGCCTCGTAATAGCGCTGGCCTTCGTCTTCGCCAGGCTGGAGCGTTGGCACCTCATCGTCCACCATGGCCTCGATGACCTTGCGCTCGGCTTCGCCCAGCGCGGGAGCCGTCAGCCCGGTGTGGCGCGGCAGCAGCCCCTTCATCACCGCATGCTGGCGCAGCAGTTCGGAATAGGCCAGTTCGCGCAGCGCCTCCGTCTCCGGACGCTGGCCGGGCGCATGCAGGGCAATGCCGTTGATGCAGGCGGTTGGCGCAGCCATCTGAGCGGAGGTGCTGGCGCACTGGCAGGCGCTGCTGCCGCAGCCCGTGACCGTGGAAGTTTGGGCATTCATGAATGATTTCCTTGCTGCTTGAACAGCGTGTTAGCGATGGCTGGACGATTTGGCGGAAACGCCGAGACGGCGGCTGCGCACGACCTGGTAGGGACGAAACAGATAGCCCACCGAGGCAAAACCGCTCCACACATGGACCAGGCGGCTGAAGGGGAAGAGCAGAAAAATCGTCATGCCGAACACGATGTGAACCAGATAGGGCCAGGGCAGACCGGCCAGCACCTCGGCATCGACCGTTCGCAAGGTGAGAATGCGCTGCGCCCAATCGGCCAGGATCAGCATCACGCTGCCGTCGGAATGCGCCCACGAATACGGCAGCGTAATCAGGCCCACGACCAATTGCACCCACAGGATCAGCAAAATGGCGAGATCGGTCTTGTGGCTGGTGTAGCGGATGCGCTCGTCAAACATGCGGCGGTAGATCAGCATAGTCAAACCGATGAAGCACAGTATGCCGAAGGCCCCGCCCGAGTAGATGGCGATCTTCTGTTTGACCGATGCTTCCAGGAAGTGGGCATAAAAGGCGTGCGGTGCCAGCAAGCCGACCAGATGGCCAAAGAACAGGAACAGGATGCCGACGTGGAACAGGTTGCTGCCCCAGCGCAGCAGGCCGCTGCGCAGCAGTTGCGAGGAATCACTCTTCCAGGTGTACTGGTCGCGGTCGAAGCGAATCAGGCTGCCGAGCAGAAAAACCGTCAGGCAGATGTAGGGATAAACACCAAAAAGAAAACCATTCAGCGTGGTCATGCTTGCGCTCCTTGGGCGGGACGTGCTTTACGTACGATGTGAATCGGTTGCGGCTGGTCTGGCTTGGCCTGGCCTTTGGAAGAGCAGCCGTCAAAAACGACAGGCTCCTGCCAGACGGCGTCAAGCGGCTCTTCGGCGGCGATTTCAACCGCCTGCGCTTTCTCTCCGGCCAGCCCCAGCAAGGCACCCAGCACGCAGGCGTAGGCGCTTGAGCGCTGCTGCAAGGCGGCGAAGATGGCGTTGAAGATATGCGCCATCTCGGCCAGAAACTCGCGCGCCTCGCGCGGCGGCTGGGTCGAGGTGAATTCGAGCAGCACCGGCAAAAAGTCGGGCATCTCGCCTTCGGCCAGGTACAGACCGGCCTTTTCATAAGTCTGCGCCAGATCGATCATGGCCGGCCCCCGGTCACGCGAGTCGCCATGCACATGTTCGAACAGGTGCAGCGAGGTGGAGCGGCCCCGGTCGAAGAGTTCGACATAGTCCGCTTCCGCCTCCAGCGGCACGGCGCGTTCCAGCGAATCGATCAGTGCGTCCAGCTCGGCCAGCCGCTGCGGTGCCAAGGCATGCTCTTCGTGCAGCGCGCCGCGCAGTGCGGCCAGGTTGGCGCGCAGTTGGGCATCGGGATAGCCCAGCAAGCGCGCCAACACGCGCAGGCTTTTCGAGGCCACAGGGGGATTGTTAAAAAGTGCCATGTCTCAGACCTCCACCTTGATGGGAATAGTGCGTTTCTTGCTGCCGCCGAACAGGCTGACCTCGCTGGCGCCGTCGGAGCAGCCGTTGCCGAAAGTGAAACCACAACCGCCGCGCATGTCGAAGGTGTTCTCGGCGTATTCGCGGTGGCTGGTCGGAATCACGAAGCGATCTTCGTAGTTGGCGATTGCCATGACGTGGTACATCTCCTCGACCTCGGCCACGGTCAGGCCGGCTTGCGCCAGCACCGCCAGGTTCTGTTCGTTGTCCACATGCTTGCTGCGCTGGTAGGAGCGCATGGCCAGCATGCGCTGCAGCGAACGAATCACCGGCGCGGTGTCGCCCGCCGTCAGCAGATTGGCCAGGTACTGAACCGGAATCCGCATCTGGGCAATGTCGGGCAGCTCGCCGTTGATGCCGATATGACCGGCATTGGCCGCCGAGGTGATGGGCGACAGCGGCGGCACATACCAGACCATGGGCAGGGTTCGGTATTCGGGATGCAGTGGCAGCGCCACTTTCCACTCGACCGCCATCTTGTAAACGGGGCTCTTGCGGGCGCCTTCGAGCCAGGCCTCGGGAATGCCGTCCTTGCGCGCCTGGGCAATCACGGCCGGATCGTTCGGGTTCAGGAAGATGTCGAGCTGGGCCTGGTACAGGTCCTTGTCGTCGGGCACGCTGGCGGCTTCCTGGATGCGGTCGGCGTCATACAGCACCACGCCCAGGTAGCGGATGCGGCCCACGCAGGTCTCGCTGCACACCGTGGGCTGGCCGGCCTCTATGCGCGGGTAGCAGAAGGTGCATTTCTCGGCCTTGCCGCTCTTCCAGTTGTAGTAAATTTTCTTGTAGGGGCAGCCCGAGACGCACATGCGCCAGCCGCGGCACTTGTCCTGGTCAATCAGCACGATGCCGTCTTCCTCGCGCTTGTAGATCGAGCCCGATGGGCAGGACGCCACGCAGGTCGGGTTCAGGCAGTGCTCGCACAGGCGCGGCAAGTACATCATGAAGGTGTTTTCAAACTGGCCGACCATGTCCTTTTGCACCTGATCGAAACTGTCCAGGTTGGCGTCCTTGCTGCGCTTGGAAAACTCGCCGCCCAGAATTTCTTCCCAGTTCGGGCCCCACTCGACCTTTTCCATGCGCTTGCCGGTGATCAGGCTGCGCGGGCGTGCAGTGGGCGTGGCCTTCATCTCGGGCGCCGATTGCAGGTGGTCGTAGTCGAAGGTGAAGGGCTCGTAGTAATCGTCGATCTGCGGCATGTTCGGATTGGCGAACAGGCGCATCAAGAGCTTCCACTTGCCGCCCTGGCGCGGCTCTATGGAGCCGTCTGCCTTGCGTACCCAGCCGCCGTTCCATTTGTCCTGGTTTTCCCACTCCTTGGGGTAGCCGATGCCGGGCTTGGTTTCGACGTTGTTGAACCAGGCGTACTCCATGCCGGGTCGGCTGGTCCAGACATTCTTGCAGGTGACCGAACAGGTGTGGCAGCCAATGCACTTGTCCAGGTTCAGCACCATGCCGATTTGCGCGCGTATCTTCATGCTGCTTCTCCCAGTTGTTGAACCGCCTCGGCGCGCTCGTCATCGCGTGGCGTGTCCAGCCAGTCGACCTTGTCCATCTTGCGCACCACGACGAATTCGTCGCGGTTGGTGCCTATGGTTCCGTAGTAGTTGAAGCCATAGGAAAGCTGCGCGTAGCCGCCAATCATGTGGGTGGGCTTGAGCACGATGCGGGTTACCGAGTTGTGGATGCCGCCGCGCTGGCCGGTGATTTCCGAGCCGGGCGTGTTGATGATTTTTTCCTGGGCGTGGTACATCATCACCATGCCGGGCTTGACGCGCTGGCTGACCACCGCGCGCGCGGCAATGGCGCCGTTGACGTTGTAGGCCTCGATCCAGTCGTTGTCCTCCACGCCAATCAGCTTGGCATCGTCTTCGCTCAACCAGATGATGGGCCCACCCCGGCTCAGCGTCAGCATCAGCAGGTTGTCGGTATAGGTCGAGTGAATACCCCATTTCTGGTGCGGCGTGATGAAGTTCAGCAGGATTTCGGCATTGCCGTTGGAACGGATGCCGTGCACACCGGCGGTGGCCTTCAGATTCACCGGCGGCCGGTAGCTGGCCAGGCCCTCGCCAAAGGCCAGCATCCACGGGTGGTCCTGGTAGAACTGCTGGCGCCCGGTCAGCGTGCGCCAGGGGATGTACTCATGCACATTGGTATAGCCGGCGTTGTAGGACACGGTTTCGGACTCGATGCCGCTCCAGGTCGGCGAACTGATGATCTTGCGCGGCTGCGCCTGGATGTCGCGAAAACGAATCTTCTCGTCTTCACGGTGGATGGCCAGATGGGTGTGCTCACGGCCGGTCTGCTTGCCCAGCGCGGCCCAGGCCTTCACCGCGACATGGCCGTTGGTTTCAGGCGCCAGTTGCAGCACCATCTCGCAGGCGTCTATGTCGCTGTCGATGCGGGGCATGCCCTGCGTCACGCCGGGCTCGGTCACCAGGCCGTTCAACTGGCCGAGCTGTGTGACCTCGGTTTCGGTATTCCAGGCAATGCCCTTGCCGCCGTTGCCGATCTTGTTGAGCAGCGGGCCGACGGAGGTGAAACGCTTGTAGACATTGGGATAGTCGCGCTCGACCACCTGCATTTGCGGCGCGGTCTTGCCGGGAATCAACTCGCACTCGCCACGCTTCCAGTCCTTGACCTCGAAGGGCTGGGCCAGCTCGCCGGGTGAGTCGTGCATCAGCGGCGTCAGCACCATTTCCTGTTCAACACCCAGGTGACCGTCGCAGAGTTCGCTGAACTTTTTCGCAAAGCCCTTGTAGATTTCCCAGTCGCTTTTCGACTGCCACACCGGGTCCACCGCCGTGGAGAGCGGATGGATGAAGGGGTGCATGTCGCTGGTGTTGAGGTCGTTCTTTTCGTACCAGGTGGCCGTCGGCAGCACGATGTCCGAGTACAGGCAGGTGGTGCTCATGCGAAAGTCCAGCGTGACCAGCAGGTCCAGCTTGCCTTCGGGCGCCTTGTCGTGCCAGACGACTTCCTCGGGCTTGCCTTCTTCAGCGCCCAGATCCTTGCCCTGCACGCCGTTGCTGGTGCCCAGCAGGTGCTTGAGGAAATACTCATGGCCCTTGCCCGAGGAGCCGATGATGTTGGAGCGCCAGACGAACATGTTGCGCGGCCAGTTGGCCGGATGATCGGGGTCTTCGCAGCTCAATTTCAGCGAGCCGTCTTTCAGCGACTTGACGACATAGTCTTTCGCATCCAGGCCAGCGGCCTGCGCGTCTTTCACGACCTGCATCGGGTTGGTCTGCAGTTGCGGCGCGCTGGGCAGCCAGCCCATGCGCTCGGCGCGCACGTTGTAATCGATCATGCTGCCGCCATAGAGCTTCTTGTCGGCCAGCGGCGACAGCACTTCATCAACACCCAGCTTCTCGTAGCGCCACTGATTGGTGTGGGCGTAGAAGAAACTGGTCGAGTTCATCTGGCGCGGTGGCCGGATCCAGTCCAGCGCGAAGGCCAGCGGCGTCCAGCCGGTCTGCGGCCGCAGCTTTTCCTGGCCCACATAGTGCGCCCAGCCGCCGCCGCTCTTGCCGATGCAGCCGCACATCATCAGCATGTTGATGACGCTGCGGTAGTTCATGTCGCTGTGGTACCAGTGGTTCATGCCCGCGCCTATGATGATCATGGAGCGGCCTTCGGTCTTCTCGGCGTTCTCGGCGAACTGGCGGGCGACCGTGATGATCTGGTCGCGCGGCACGCCGGTGATCTGCTCCTGCCAGGCTGGCGTGTAGGGCGTGTTGTCATTGAAATCGCCAGCGGCCAGTTCACCCGGCAAGCCGCGCGCAATGCCGTATTGCGCGGCCTGCAGGTCGAACACGGTGGCGACCAGGGCCGAGCGCTCCTCGCCGGCCTTGCCGAGCGCAATGCGCTGCACCGGCACCGTGCGCACCAGCACATCACCCTGCTCGTTGTTGGGGAAATGCTCATGGTGGATGCCGCCGAAATACGGAAAACCGACCCTGGCGCTATCGTGGCTGGGCGCATCGCCTTCCATCACCGACAGCTTGAGCGTGACCTCGTCGCCGTTGCGGGCTTCCTTGGCTTCCAGATTCCACTGACCGGCGTCGGCACGGCCATCCGGGCCCCAGCGAAAGCCGATGGCGCCGTGCGGCAACACGACCTTGCCTTGCGCGTCGAAGGCGACGGTTTTCCATTCCGGGTTATTGGCCTGGCCCAGTTTGCCGTTGAAGTCGGACGCCCGCACATAACGATCCGGCACCATGACGGTCTCGCCGTTTTCCAGCTGGTGTTCTTTCAGCATCACCAGCATGGGCAGGTCGGTGTAGCGGCGCGCGTAGTCGTCGAAGTAGGCCGAGCGCGGCTTGCCGTTGCCGCCGAAATAAAAGTCTTTCAGAATCACATGGCCCATGGCCATGGCGACGGCGGCGTCGGTGCCCTGCTTGGGGTGCAGCCACAAGTCGGACAGCTTGGCCACCTCGGAGTAGTCGGGTGTGATGGCCACCGTCTTGCAGCCCTTGTAGCGCACCTCGGTGAAGAAGTGCGCATCGGGCGTGCGCGTCTGCGGCACGTTGGAGCCCCAGGCGATGATGAAGCTGGAGTTGTACCAGTCGGCCGACTCGGGCACGTCGGTCTGCTCGCCCCAGACTTGCGGGCTTGACGGCGGCAGGTCGCAGTACCAGTCGTAAAAGCTCATGCAGACGCCGCCAATCAGCGACAGGTAGCGCGAGCCCGAGGCGTAGCTGACCATGGACATGGCCGGAATCGGCGAGAAGCCGATGATGCGGTCGGCGCCGTGCTTTTTGATGGTGTGAATGTTGGACGCGGCAATGATTTCGTTGACCTCGTCCCAGCTTGAACGCACAAAACCGCCCAGGCCGCGCACGCTCTGGTAGTCGCGCCGCTTGGCGTCGTCCTGCACCACGGCGGCCCAGGCTTCGACCGGCGCCAGCGTCAAGCGCGCCTCGCGCCAGTGCTTGAGCAGGCGCGCCCGCACCATGGGGTACTTGACGCGGTTGGCGCTGTACAGGTACCAGCTGTAGCTGGCGCCGCGCGAGCAGCCGCGCGGTTCGTGGTTGGGCATGTCCCAGCGGGTGCGCGGGTAGTCGGTTTGCTGGGTTTCCCAGGTCACGATGCCGCCCTTGACGTAAATCTTCCACGAGCAGGAGCCGGTGCAGTTCACGCCGTGGGTGCTGCGCACGATCTTGTCGTGCGCCCAGCGGTTGCGGTAGGCGTCTTCCCAGGTTCGGTCTTCGGCGGTGGTGACGCCGTGGTCGCCCGAAAACGATTCACGGGGATTGGAAAAGTGGTTGAGACGGTCGAGAAAATGGCTCATTTGATGCTCCAGAAATTCGGTAAGAAGGCGGCGAAACGATGCTTCAGGGGTTCTTGATCTCGGCGCCCGCGCGCAGATAGAACCACCAGTTCAGCACCAGGCACAGGGCGTAAAAAATGGCAAAGCCGTACATGGCGTTTTCAGGCGTTCCGGCCTTGATCTGCACGCCAATCACCACCGGGGCGATGAAAGCGCCATAAGCGGCGATTGCCGAGGTCCAGCCCAGTACCGGACCGGCCTGCTGGCGGTCAAAAATCACGCCAATGGTGCGAAAGGTCGAGCCGTTGCCGATGCCGCTGGCGGCGAACAGCACCACGAACAGCAGCATGAAGATCAGGAAATACTGCTCGGGCGCGGCTGACCGGTAGGCCAGCAGCATGACGTAGCCCACCGCCACCGAAGCGGCGACCATAATGGCGGAGACAACCTGGGTGACGATGGAGCCGCCCACCTTGTCCGAAATCCAGCCGCCTATGGGCCGAACCGCCGCGCCCACGAAGGGGCCTATCCAGGCATAAGCCAGCACCGCCGGCGCGTTCGGGTTGTTCAGCGTGTGCTGCATCACGCCAGCGGCATCGGGCACATGGCTGACGCCAAAGATCACCTTCATGGCCAGCGGCAGCGCCATCGAAAAGCCAATGAAGGAGCCAAAGGTGACGATGTACAGAACGGTCAGCGACCAGGTGTGCTTGTTGCTGAAAATAGCAAACTGCTTGGCAACGTTTTCCTTCATCGGGCCAAACGCCGTGAGCTTGAGCACCATCAGGGTGCTGACGATGATCAGCGGCATGGCCAGCCACATGTTCAGCACACCCAGGCCGCCGGGCTTGGGCAGGTAAAGGTAGAGGCCAATGCCGGCCGGAATAAAAGACAGGGTGTAGAGCCAGATGATCTTGAGGAAGGCGGGAATCGTGCCGCCAATCGCAGGCGAAACCGTCTTGAGGTTGTTCATGCCAAAAAAGCAGATGATGGACAAGGGCAGCAGCGACAGCAGCCAGGTAAAGCCGGCGTTCTGTATCCAGGTGGGCGTGCCGGGAGGAATGGCGCCGAAGATCCAGCCGCTTTCCTTGAGCAGCGTCATCGGCTCTCCGCCAAAGCTGCCAAAGACGCTCACGGTCATGACCAGCGGAATGACGATCTGCATCGCCGTCACGCCGAAGTTGCCCAAGCCGGCGTTGAGGCCCAGCGCCGTGCCCTGCAGCCGCTTGGGAAAAAAGCCGCTGATGTTGGACATGGAGCTGGCGAAGTTGCCGCCACCCACGCCCGACCACAGCGCCATCAGCTGGAAGGACCAGAGCGGCCATTCGGGGTGCTGCAGCACGATGCCTGTGCCAATGGCCGGCGCCAGCAGCATGGCCGTGGTCAAAAAGATGGTGTTGCGCCCGCCGGCCAGGCGGATCAGGAAGGATGCCGGGATGCGCATGGTGGCGCCGGCCAGGCCGGCGATGGCCGTGAGCGTGAACAGCTCGGCCTGGCTGAACGGATAGCCCAGATTCATCATCTGCACGGTGATGATGCCCCACATGCCCCAGATGGCAAAGCCGCACAGCAGGCAGGGGATGGAAATCCAGAGGTTGCGGTAGGCGATGCGCTTGCCGGTGTTCTCCCAGAAGGTCTCGTCCTCGGGACGCCAGTCGGTGATGTCGGCGCCGGAACCTTTCTCGGGCCGCAAGTCGGCAACGCCGACGCTGGAACTGTTTTTTGTGTTCATGGTGATTTTCCGGGGATGAGTTCGAGATCAGGCGTGGGCGCCGGCTGCGTTGCGGCCCATGACTTCGGTGCGGCGCACTTCGGTCCAGTACATCCAGATCAGCGAGACCCAGACCACGCCGTACATCAGCATGAAGGCACTGGAACGGATGCCGGTGAGGTCCATCAGCGCGCCGAACAGGATGGGCAGCACAAAGCCGCCCAGGCCGCCGGCCAGGCCGACGATGCCGCTGATGGCGCCGATATTTTGGGAATAGTCGTCGCCGATGTACTTGAAGACGCTGGCCTTGCCAAAGGCAAAGGCAATGCCGAGGATGAACATCAGCCCCGTGAACGCATAGATGTTCAGCCCGAGATGAAAGGTAGCGGGGCCGTTGACCGTCAGGATCGTGAAGTCAGTCTGCGGATACGACAACAGGAACAGGCAGACCCAGCTGACCCACATCACCCACCAGGTCACGCTGTGCGCGCCAAACTTGTCCGACAGCACGCCGCCGACGGCGCGCAGCACGCCGCCCGGCAATGAAAAACAGGCCGCCAGCAGCGCCGCCGTGCGAATGTCCAGGCCGTATTCGCCGACGTAGTACTGCACCATCCACAGCGACAGCGCCACGTAGCCGCCAAACACAATGCTGTAGTACTGGCAGTACTTGAGCACCTTGGGGTCCTTCAGCGCCTTGAGCTGGTCACCGAAGCTCACATTGCTGGACACCAGATGCTTGGGGTCGCTGTAGCTGAACAACCAGAACAGCACCAGCGTGCCGAGCATGATGACGGCGTACACCTGGGGCACCAAGGCCCAGCCAAATGCCACCAGCAGCACCGGCGCAATGAACTTGTTGACCGCGGCGCCCGAGTTGCCGGCGCCATAAACGCCCATGGCCGTCCCCTGGCGGCTCTTGGGAAACCAGCGCGCCACGTAGGGCGTGCCGACCGAAAACGAGCCGCCGGCCAGACCGACGAAGAGGCCGATCACGATGAAGTGCCAGTACTCGGTGGCGTAGCTCATCAGCCAGATCGCCGGCACGGTGATGGCCATCAGCACCACCATGACGATGCGTCCGCCGTACTTGTCGGTCCAGATGCCCAGCGGCACGCGCACCAGCGAGCCCGTCAGCACCGGCGTGGCCGTGAGCAGGCCGAACTCGGTGGCGTTGAGGTTGAGCATCTTCTTGATCGGGATGCCGATGACGCCAAACATCATCCACACCATGAAGCAGACGGTGAACGCCAGCGTGCTGACGATCAGCACCGACCACGCTTTTCTTGAATTGCTCAACTCAGAGCCCATGTTTCTTCTCCAGGAGACATGGCATGACTGTCGGCGTTTACCCGGGGTTTGACTATCCACCTATGGAACGTCGGAACGCGCCAAAAGAACGAGGGCGGCCCCGGCCGCCCTCGTTCTGAAGAACTAGGCCCGCGTCAATCCGACGGCGGCTTGATCCAGGTCAAAACGGCTCCTGGCCGGCGGCGTACACGGCGGCGTGCACACGCGAGCTCAATTGCAGCTTGCGCAAAATATGCTGGACGTGAATCTTGACCGTCGTCTCGGCGATGTCGAGCTTGCGCGCAATCACCTTGTTGCTGTCGCCCAGCGCGACCAGGTTCAGCACTTCACGCTCGCGGGCGGACAGCAGCGCCAGGCCTGCCGGGGCGGACGGCGCCGGGCACGGGTCAAGCGCCCCGGCCACCGCCGAAGAGGGCGGCGGCGGTGCGGGCTTGCCGCGAAAGGCCGTCACCAGCTTGGTCATCATTTCCGGGCTGACCACGGACTCCCCGGCCAGGACCTTGATGATGAACTCGGACAGGTGGTCCAGCTCCACGGTTTTCAGTAAATAGCCGTCGGCGCCCGCGTGCAGCGCCGCGGCCAGGTCGTCCGCGTTCTCGCTCACGGTGAGCATCAGGATGCGGGTGCCGGGGGCCGCGTCCTTCAGCGCGGCGATGCCGTCCACGCCCAGCACGCCGGGCAGATGGTTGTCCAGCAGGATCAGGTCGGGCGGGCTGTGCTGGAGGCAGCGCAGCGCCTCGCCAATGTCGCCCGCCTGGCCGCTCACCGTGAAGCGATCGTCCTGCGAAAGCAGCGCGATCAGTCCCCGGCGAAACAAGGTGTGATCGTCAACGACCAGCAGCCGGACCGGCGTCATGGTCGCATCCGAGCAAGTTTAATGCTATCAATACTATAGCTATTTGCGCCCGTGTTTAAAGGGCTGGAGTTCTTTTTCATTGAAATTCCGTGTAAATCATGGCCCCGGCGTCCGCCGCCTGCCGCGTGCCCATCACGGGGTGCGCCGACAGCGTCAGCGTGACCGTGCTGCCCTGGCCAGGCGCGGACACGATGTCCACGGTGGCGCCAATGCGCCCGGCGCGCTCGTGCATGATTTTCATGCCCACATGGGAGGTTCCGCAGCCCAGCGCCATGTCAAAGCCAACGCCATTGTCGCGCACGACGAAGCGCCAGCACGCGCCCTTGGCCACCTCCAGGTCAACCTGCGTGGCCTGGGCATGCTTGCGCGCATTGGAGAGCGCCTCTTGCACCACATGCAGCACCTGCACCTGCACGTCGGCGGGCAAGGGCAGGCCCTCGCCGTGGATTCGCAGCTGGGTCGGCAATCCGGTCTGGTGCTGAAACTTCTGCAGCGTCTCCTGCAAGGCCCGCTCGATGTCGTCGGTGTTGGTGCGCGTGCGGAAATGCACCAGCAGCTCACGCACGTCGCCAATGCTTTCGCGCAGCCCGGTGTCCAGCTCGTCAAGCGCCTGGTACATGGGCTCCACCTGCCCCTTCTCGCTCGCGCTGCGCAGCAACTGCAGCTGAATCTTGAGGAAGGCCAGCGACTGGGCAATCGAGTCGTGCAGCTCACGCGCCAGCAGGGCGCGCTCCTCGGCGACGGCCGCCTCGCGGGCCAGGGCAGCGGCGCGCAAGCTCTCCAGGGCGCTGGCCAGGTGGCTGGCCAGCGCGTCGAGCAGCTCGGTTTCGTCCGCGCTCAGCGTGGCGGGGCGGCGAAAGAACAGGTTGAACTCGCCCAGCAAGCGCTGCTGCAGCCGGACAGGCACGCTGACCACGCTTTCATAACCCACTTTGGCGCAACTACGCACCGGCATCTGGTCATGGCTCAGGATGGGAATGACGCGCGTGCGTGAGTCGGGCTGGAGGTTGCCGCAGGCGCAGGCGCCGGCCAGCAGGCTGCGCTCCTCCTCCAGCATGTCTTGCGGGAAGCAGTCCGAGGCCAGCATCAGGTAGCGCTGGCTGGCATCATCCGACCAGCGCACGGCAGCGGCATCGGCCTTCATGATCGTGCGCACGCGCTGGGAAAACCCGCGCGCCAGCTCATTGAGGCTGCCGGCCTGAGCCACGAAGGCGCTGATCTCGTACAGCGCCGCCAGCCGCCCGCGCTGCGCCTCGATGTCGCGCGTCTTCGCCTCGACCTGGGATTCCAGCCCCTGGTAGAGCGACTGCAGGGTGGCTGTCATGTGGTTGAAACCCGCCACCACCTGGCCAAACTCGTCCTCGGTGTCCACCTCGATGCGCGTCGCGAACTCCCCGGCCTCGACCTGGCGCAGCCCCTGCCTGAGCCGGCTCAGGGGACTGATGACATACAGGTAACCGGTGTAGAGCATGACCACCGCCCCCCCTATGGCCAGCGCCATCATGGCGAACTGAAACAGGTTCAGGATCGCCGTCAGCCGGGACAGATGCCGCTCGATGGCGAGCACGAAGTCGTCAATGGCTTCGACGAAATCACCCGCCGACTGCAGCGAAGCCGGCACCGTGGGCGCGGGCTCGCCCAGCCACTGCTGGCGCTGCACCCGCCACAGCGACTCGACGACGGAAAACCGCGCCTGAACCTGCTCATCCCAGGGCACGAAAAGCGGCCGCGACGCGTCGCCCGTGCGCAAGACGGCCAGGCTCTCGTCGAAACGCGCCACCAGGCCTTGCAGCGCCGGCCGCGGCGTGCCGACATGGACCGCGCTGGCCAGCCGCCAGGTCTGCATGCGCATGCGCCCGGCTTCATTGACGGCCGCCGCGCCCCCTTCCAGTTGCCAGGTGACCCACAGCGTCAGCCCAATGGAGGCCAGGGCGACCAGCAGCAGGCCGGCGCCAATGCGGGTGAGCTTTTTGGACAAGGAGGCGGTGTGGGGCATGCCAAGAGCGTAACCCCGATCACGGCGGCCAGCCAGTCCGCCCTGCGCAGCGCCTTACAAGCCTCTTGTGCCGCCCGCCGGAGGGCGCGCGCCGCGGGCTGTCGGCGACGGCGCGGCGCATTGCGCGCACAGCATGCCGGCGAGCCGGTGCAACGCCTGCCAGCCATCGGCAGGCCAGTCGGGCTGCTTCAGGCCCTTGACGATGCCATCGACCTTGTGAGCGGCCTGCAGCAGATTGACCAGGGTGGTCTCGCTGATACCGGGCAGCACGCGTTCGAACAGCTTTTCCTTGGCGCCCCAGACCCGGTTTTCGCGCAGCGCCATGGGCATGGGGCGACCGGCGTTGATCGCGTCCTTGACTCGCTTCAGATTGCGAATGTCCTCGCTCAGCGCCCAGTGCACCAGCACTTCGGCCTCGCCTTCGGCCTGCAGACCGTCCAGCATGCGCTGCACGCGCAAGGCATGACCGCCCAGCACCGCTTCCGAGAGCTTGAACACGTCGTAACGCGCCACATTCAGCACGGCGTTTTCCACCTGGTCAAAACTGAGAACGCCCTCGTTCTGGGCCGGGTACAACAGTCCCAGCTTCTGGATTTCCTGATGCGCCGCCAACAGATTGCCCTCGACCCGGTCGGCAAAGAACTGCAGCGTACGCTGGCCCTCTTCGCCCGCGGCTACGCGCTGGCCCTGCTGCTGCAGGCGCTGGGCAATCCATTGCGGCAGGTTGCGGCGATCTATCGGCTCAAACTTGACGGTGACGCCGTAGCTGTCGAGCGCAGCAAACCAGGCGCCCTTGGTGCTCATGCTGTCCAGCCTGGGCAGCATGACGATGGTCAAGGTGGAATCATCGCCCTGGGCACGCTCGGCCAGTTGCTGCAGCGCCGCCGAACCATCCTTGCCGGGCTTGCCGCTGGGGATGCGGATTTCCACCATCTGCTTGTCGGCAAACAGGCTCAGCGAACCGCCGCTGGCCAGCACCTCGCTCCAGTCAAAGTGCGCGCCGGAGACGGTATGCACGGTGCGTTCGGTGTAGCCCTGCTCCCTGGCCGCGGCACGCAGGGCATCGGCAAACTCCTGCACCAGCAGGGGTTCGTCGCCATGCAGGGTGTAAAGGCTTTTGAGGCCGCGTTTGAGGTGCTCGGACAGTTGGGCGGGTGCCAGATTCATGGGGCCAAGTTTAGCGGCTGGAGCTGGCCCCTCGCTTTACAGCTTGCTGGTAGACAGCAGCAGGCTGGTCTCGGTGTTGGCAATGCCTTCGAGCAGCCGTATGCGCCCGAGTACCCGGTCAAAGGATTCAAGGCTGTCGGCGCGCAATTCGGCCACGATGTCCCAGCGGCCATTGGTGGTGTGCAGCGCGCTCACGGCCGGGTCACCACGCAGCGCGCTGAGCACAAGGTCAATGCGGTTGCCGTCCACCGCCACCGTCATCAGCGCGCGTATCTGGTGAGCCTCGGCCTGCGGCTTGAGCCTGGCGGTATAGCCGACGATGGTGCCGTCGGCCTCCAGCTTGTTCAGGCGGTTTTGCACCGTGCCGCGCGAGACGCGCAAAGCCTTGGCCAGGGAAGCCACCGAGGCCCTGGCGTTGTCGCGCAGCAATGAGATGAGTTGGCGGTCCGTGTCGTCCATGTCACGATTTTATTAACTTAATGACAATTTACTCTGACTATTTGTACAAAACCATCGATTAATTGAACAGTTTGCTGTCTTTTCTTTAGCACCCGTCCTGCCGACAATGGCAGCCAAGCTGCCGGCTCTGAACTGCCGGCACCACATAACAATGCCCACGCGGCGAAAGACACATCATGGTTGATTACATTGGCATTGAAGGCATACAAGGCATCGTCGGGCGCCTGGGACCGGCACGCTTCATTGAGGGCCTGGCTGCGGAAATCGAGGCCGATTACCGACGCTGGGGCGAGTTTGACAAATCGGCGCGCCATGCCATTCACTCGCCGGTCGGCGTGATCGAGCTGATGCCGACCAGCGATGGCCAGATGTACTCCTTCAAGTACGTCAACGGTCATCCGAAAAATACCGCACGCGGCCTGCTCACAGTGACGGCTTTCGGCGTGCTGGCGGATGTGGAAACCGGCTACCCCTTGCTGTTGTCCGAGTTGACGGTGACCACGGCCTTGCGAACCGCCGCCATGTCGGCGCTGGCCGCACGCTGGATGGCCAGACCGGACAGCCGGGTCATGGCCCTGATTGGCAATGGCGCGCAAAGCGAATTTCAGGCGATTGCGTTTCACCACATGCTGGGCATTCGCGAGTTCAGGCTTTTTGACGTGGACCCGCAGGCCACCCAGAAACTGGCGCGCAACCTGCAGGCGCTGGGCCTGCCTGACTTGCACATGACCCTGTGCAGCTCTGCCGCCGAAGCAGTGGCAGGCGCTGACATCGTCACCACCGTCACGGCGGACAAGCGCAATGCCACCATCCTCACGCCCGAAATGATCGCGCCCGGCATGCACCTGAACGCCGTGGGCGGTGACTGCCCGGGCAAGACCGAGCTGCACGCGGATATCCTGCTGCGCGCCGATGCGCGCGTGATCGTGGAGTACGAACCACAGTCGCGCATAGAGGGTGAGATCCAGCAACTGCCGGCCGACTTTGCCGTGACGGAGTTTGCCCAGGTACTCGGCGGCGACGCACCAGGCCGCGCCTCGCCGGCCGAAGTCACGATTTTTGACTCCGTCGGTTTTGCGCTCGAAGATTACTCGGCCTTGCGCTATTTGTATAAACTGCAGAGAGAGCAGAAGCAACCCGAGGAAATCGATTTGATTCCCCATCTGGACAACCCCAAAGACCTGTTTGGACTGCTGAGCACAAGCAGCGTCAACTCCATTGCCGCGCCCTCTTCCGGACGGACTGTGCCTGGCCTTGCCGCAGAAGTGGCGGCCACATGACCCGACAGATTCGCCTCATTGGCGCTCCCACGGACATTGGCGCCGGCACCCGCGGCGCCTCCATGGGCCCCGAGGCCTTGCGCGTTGCCGGCATACAGGCCACGCTGGAAGGTCATGGCCTTTGCGTAACCGACCAGGGCAATCTCAGCGGCCCGGCCAATCCATGGCAAGCGCCCGTTGATGGCTATCGCCACCTGGCCGAAGTGGCCACGTGGAACCGTGCCGTGCACGAGGCCGTACATGCGGCGCTAAGCGGGGGCGAAATGCCTATTCTGTTGGGCGGCGACCATTGCCTGGCCATTGGCTCCATCAGCGCGGTGGCCCGCCACTGTCGGCAAACCGGCAAGACGCTGCGCGTGTTGTGGCTGGATGCGCATACCGACTTCAACACCAATGACCTGACCCCCACCGGTAACACCCACGGCATGCCGGTCGCCGTGCTGTGCGGCCACGGACCGGACGAGTTGACCCACATAGGCGGCACCGTGCCCGCCATGCCGCCCTCGGCGATTCGCCAGATCGGCATACGCAGCGTGGATGAAGGCGAGAAGCGCTTTGTCAGACAGTCTGACCTGCAGGTGTTCGACATGCGCTACATCGATGAAATGGGCATGAAACGCACCATGGAAGCGGCGCTCGCCGGGATCGATGAGAACACCCATTTGCATGTCAGCTTCGATGTGGACTTTCTGGACGCCAGCATTGCGCCTGGCGTAGGAACCGCAGTCAAGGGCGGACCGACCTACCGCGAAGCCCAGTTATGCATGGAGATGATTGCCGACACCGGTCGCATGGCCTCGCTGGATGTGATGGAGCTGAACCCCGCGCTGGATGTGCGCAACGGCACCGCCGACCTGGCGCTGGAGCTGATTGAAAGCCTGTTTGGCAAAAGCACGCTGATGCGGCGCGGCTGATACCGCCGCTTAAGGCGCAACACACCAGGGAGCGGTGTTGTGCGCCAAACCCATCCACAAGGCCCAGCCTGAGGTCAGCGCCAGGGCCAGGCCGGCTAAACGCACACCCCATTCGCCAGTGCCACCACCTCGCAAACGCAGCAGCAACCAGGGCCCCAGAACAAGGGAGACGCTGCTGCCCAGGGCAAACAGCGCCATGGCCAGCGCGCCATCCAGCGGGCCGCCGCTGAGCGCAGCCACCAGCAAGGCGGAATAAAGGAGGCCGCAAGGCATGAAAGCCCAGAGCGCGCCCATGGCCAATGGCGCGCCGCGGCCCCAGGCTACATTGAGCGCCCGAACTTTACGCCAGATACTGCGGGCCGTGTTGTCAAGCCAGACCGGTTGACGGGCCTGCCATAGCAGCATCAGCCCCAGCAGCAATACCGCCGCATGAAATAGCGTCCAGACCGGCCGCATGACGGCAGTTTGTGTGGTCAACCAGCCCAGCCCCTGCACCGAAGCCGCTGCCACGGCGCCCAGCATCGAATAGCTTGCCATGCGGCCGGCTTGAAAGCCCCAGAGGGCGGCGGTTTGGCGCTCGCCCGCCGCCTGGCCTATGCCGGCGCAAGCGGCGCCGCACATGGCGATGCAATGAGGCCCGCCGGCGAGCCCCATGAACAATGCGGTGATGGCCAGCGATGTTTGCATGCAGCGGTTCTAAATGATCTTGGAAAACCGCGCACGGGTACGGTCAGCCTGCAGATAACGATCAAACACCATCGCCACGCCGCGCACAAAGAACCAGCCCATGGCCGTGACCTGAATGCCGGTATCGTCGAGCTCGACCAGACCCTGCTCCTGCATGCCACGCAGCGCTTCCAACTCTGTTGCGAAGTAGTTTTTGAAATCGACCAGATAGGCCAGATCGATGGACTCGAACTGCAGCTGACCCTGGCACATCAAAGCCATGATGATGGCGCGTCGCACCAGATCATCGCGCGAAAGTGCCAGCCCCCTGACCACGGGCAAACGCCCCTGATCGAGATAGTCGCAATACTCTTCCAGCGTCTTGGCGTTCTGGCTATAGGTGGCGCCAACCCGGCCAATGGCCGATACGCCCAGAGCGATCAAGTCACAGTCCGGCTGGGTGCTGTAGCCCTGGAAGTTGCGTTGCAGCCGGCCCTGACGTTTGGCCACGGCCAGCGTGTCGTTGGGCAGGGCAAAGTGGTCCATGCCCACATACACATAGCCGGCGGCCTGAAATGCGGCCAGCGAACGCGACAACATCGACAGCTTGGCGCTTGCCGGTGGCAGCTCGGCAACCATGATGCGGCGTTGCGGCTTGAAGCGCTCGGGCAGGTGGGCGTAGGCATACAGGGCGATGCGGTCGGGTCGCAACTCGCTAACCTGGGCCAGCGTACGGTCAAACGACTCCGGGGTCTGCTGCGGCAGACCGTAAATCAGGTCGACATTGATGGACTCGAAACCCAGGGCACGTGCCGACGCCACCAGCTCAAACACTTGCTCGACCGGCTGGATGCGATGAACCGCTTTTTGCACGGCGCCATCGAAATCCTGCACACCGAAACTCAGTCGATTGAAACCCAGCTCAGCCAACAGGGCAAGCCGCGCCGCATCAACGGTGCGCGGATCGACTTCGATGGAGTATTCCCCACCCGCCGCGAAAGTAAAACTTCGCCTCAGCATGGCCATCAATTCACGCAGTTCACTGTCACTGAGAAAGGTCGGTGTTCCGCCGCCCAGATGCAGCTGACTGACTGACTGGCCAGCCCCCAGATGCGCGATGTGTAGGTCTACCTCGCGGCTCAAATAACGTAAGTAGACTGCGCCACGGTCATGATGCTTGGTGATGATCTTGTTGCAGGCGCAGTAGTAACACAGCGACTCGCAAAAAGGAATGTGCACATAGAGCGACAAAGGCAGCCGCATGGCGGCAGCGCCATCGCTGCGTTGCGCCAGCGCCTGGGCAAACTGCTCTTGCGTGAAGGCCTCGACAAAGCGGTCTGCCGTCGGGTAGGAGGTATAGCGGGGACCCGGCACATCAAAACGGTGAATCAATTCAGGAGAGGGGACGATCGCAGTCGCATTCATGGCGGTTCCTAGACAGGCCAACCCACAATGTCGGGGCCAGCCTGGCCAATGTATCGTGAGGCCCGCGGCGGCTTCTTGACATAGATCAGTGGCCCGCAAGAGCCCCAGCATCCCCGGTGAAATTTCATACCTGAGTCAAGCATTCCCCTTTACCCCGGGGACGGTAGGAAGAAATCACCAGCGATGTCAAAATACACCCATGAATCCACACACCATCAAGGTTGCCTGTTCCAACTGCAACCTGCGCGAACTGTGCATGCCCATGGGTCTGAATAGCGAAGAGCTGAAAAAAATTGACGAAGTCGTCGCGATCCGGCGCAAGATCAAACGCGGCGCAAATCTATACAGCAACGGTGAAAAATTCACCTCGCTGTATGCCATTCGCACCGGCTTCTTCAAGACCTGCATCACCACCGAGGATGGGCGAAATCAGGTGACGGGTTTTCAGATGGCCGGCGAGATCATGGGCCTGGACGGCATCGTGCAAGACCATCACAGCTGCGATGCCGTGGCGCTTGAAGACGCCGAAGTGTGCGTCATGCCGTTTGACCACATCGAGGAACTGTCACGCGAGGTCAATGCCCTGCAGCGTCACATTCACAAAATCATGAGCCGTGAAATTGTGCGCGAGCATGGCGTCATGCTGCTGCTGGGCAGCATGCGGGCCGAGGAACGTCTCGCGGCATTTTTGCTGAACCTGGTTCAGCGCCTGCACGCCCGGGGATTTTCCCAGTCCGAGCTCCTCTTGCGCATGACGCGCGAAGAAATCGGCAGCTACCTCGGACTCAAGCTGGAAACTGTCAGTCGCACCTTCTCCAAGTTTGTGGAAGACGGCATGGTTGAGGTCAAGCAGCGGCACATACGCATACTCGACATTGACGCCCTCAAACTGATCGTGAACAACAACCAGCCACCGTGCGCATAAGGCGCTTGGCAGCGGCAAGACGAAGCTGATTTTTGCCGTCTTGCCAATCCTCCTGGATGGACTTCGACCCTCAGGGTTTTGAAGGTGGGGGCACGCCGGTGGCGGCATGATTTCTGGCCTGCATCGCTGGCGCCAGATGGGCGCCGGAAGCGGTGCCGGTCTCCGGCTTGACGACCGAAGACCGCTGCGCCCTGGGCTCGGTATTGATGACGGGATCGGGGCTGCTGATGGCCAGATACAGGGTGACGAAGGAGGCCAAGACCACAACCGCCGGCCCCCCGAACACCAGCCAGGCATGTCCAAACTTCCACCAGGGCTGCGCTTGCTTGTCACTCATATCAATTCCTTATCTGGGTATCAGGAAAACCGACTTCTCGGTCACGCGTGCCGAAGAGTCTATGGCTTCGATCTCAAAATTGATGGCGTGCGAGCCTGGGCTCGCAGCCTCGTAGGGCAGCTGCAGGGTCACCGCCACCCAGCGCGACTGGGCGGCGTCCACGTCCACCCGGCCCTCGGACGCCAGCACTAGCCCAGGCAGGCCATACGCCGTAATACGGTAGCTCTGTGGGCTCTCGGTGGCATTCATGACCTGCAGGCGGTAAACGTTTTCTATCTTGCCACCGCCGACGATTCGGGCCAGAGAGGCCCGATCGCGGATGACATCTACCTTGAAGGGCGTGCGCAGAGCCAGGCTGAGAAAGAGGCCTATGGTGACGGCGCCCAGGATGGCGGTATAGACCAGCACCCGGGGCCGGAACACCCGGCGCAAGACCTTGGCGTGCCCCCAGCCCTGCGCCACGGCATTCTGGGTGGAGTAACGGATCAGGCCGCGCGGATAGCTCATCTTGTCCATCACCGTGTCGCATACATCTATGCACGCGGCGCAACTGATGCACTCATACTGCAAGCCCTTGCGTATGTCTATGCCCGTGGGGCATACCTGCACACACAGCGTGCAGTCCACGCAAGATCCCAGATTCAGGGCTTTGGGGTCAGCCTTCCTGGAGCGCGAGCCACGCGGCTCGCCACGTGCCGCGTCATAGGTCACGATCAGCGTGTCCTTGTCGAACATGGCGCTTTGAAAACGGGCATAGGGGCACATGTATTTGCACACCTGCTCGCGCATGAAGCCGGCATTGCCATAAGTGGCAAAACCGTAAAAACAAACCCAGAAAGTTTCCCAGGGGCCCATGCCCAGGTTCACAAAACTCAGGCCCAGCTCCTTGATGGGCGTGAAATAGCCGACAAAGGTGAAACCGGTCCATAGCGACACGGCAAGCCACAGCACCTGCTTGCCGGTCTTGCGCGCCAGTTTGTTGAGCGACATGGGACTGGCATCGAGCCGCAAACGCGCCGAACGGTCGCCCTCGGTGAGTTTTTCCAGCCAAAGGAAAATCTCGGTGTACACCGTCTGCGGGCAGGCATAGCCGCACCACTGCCGCCCGGCCACTGCTGTGAACAGAAACAGCGCCAGCGCTGAAATTACCAAAATCCCCGTCAGATAGATGAAGTCCTGTGGGTAGAGCACCAGGCCGAAAATATAAAAGCGCTTGAGCCCCAGGTCAAAAAGCACCGCTTGGCGCTGGCCCCACTCCAGCCACGGCAGGCCGTAAAAAACAAGCTGCGTGAGCAACACCATGGCCCAGCGCCAGCGGGAAAACAATCCCGACACACTGCGTGGATAAATCTTCTTTTGCGCCTGATACAGGGAAGCCATCGTCTCGTCGGCATCGGCAGGCAAGGCCTGAGGCGGTGCGTCCGCGCTCAAAGCGATGGGGATGATTTTTCTGGCGGGTGTTTCGGGTCTATTCACGGCGATGAACCCATGCTGGCGCCCTGGCCGTGGCCCCAGGAAGAAAGCATCACTTCAGTGCCTCGCCCGTCTTGTTGGACAAGCTCCAGACATAGGAGGCCAGGACATGGATTTGAGACTCGGTGAGCTTGCCGTCCTGGGCCGGCATCTGGTTCACCTTGCCATTGTTAATGATGGCCACGATGGCGTTCTCGCCCCATCCATGCAACCAGATGTCGTCCGTCAGATTAGGGGCGCCCAGCGCCTGGTTGCCCTTGCCATCAACGCCGTGACAGGCCGCGCAAGCACCAAACTTGCTCTTGCCCAGCGCCGCCTTGACGGAGTCATGCGGACTGCCGGACAGGCTGAGCACATAGTTCGCCACATTGCGAACCTCGTCCGAGGAGCCCACGGCTGCTGCCATGGGCGGCATAGTGCCGGTGCGCCCCTTGTGCAGCGTCTCCTGTATTTTTTCGGGTGAGCCGCCGTACAGCCAGTCTGCATCGGTCAGATTGGGAAAGCCCTTGCTGCCACGCGCATCCGATCCGTGGCACTGCGAACAATTGTTCATGAACAGACGCTCGCCAATCGCCATTGCCTGCGTGTCGCCGGCGACCTCTTCGGGCTTCATGCCCTTGAACTTGGCATAGAGTGGCTCGACTTCTTTGTTGCCCTTGGCCACTTCCGCTTCGTACTGGCCAACCTGGCTCCAGCCGAACTTTCCGGCGAAGTTGCCCAGGCCGGGGTACATGGCCAGATAAGCCAGGGCGAACACCACGGTGATGACGAAGAGCCACACCCACCAGCGCGGCAAGGGGTTGTTCATCTCGCGCAGGTCGCCGTCCCAGACATGGCCGGTGGTATTGTCATTGGCGGTCATGGCCTTGGCCTTGCCGCTAAACCACAGCAGCAGCAGGCAGGCGAAGATGCCGACCAGCGAAATGCCAGCCACAAAGACCGACCAGAAATTACTGGTGAAGTCGCTCATTTTTTTATTCCTTATCCGGTTCTCTGGCTCGGTCTATTCGTCTTGCTTGAAAGGCAGTTGGGCCGCCTCGTCAAAGCTGGCAGCATTGCGACTGGACCAGGCCCATGCCACGATGCCGGCGAAGACGATGAAGGTCAGCACCGTCACGATGGATCTGAGTAGGTTGATGTCCATGTTTGAGGCTCCGTGTTTTATTTGCGGTGAATACCCAGCACCTGCAGATAGGCGATCACCGCTTCCATCTCGGTTTTCCCCTTGACGTCCTGGGCGGCGCTGGCGATCTGCTCATCCGTATAAGGCGTACCCACGGTCCGCAAGCCCTTCATGTGCGATTGAATCGTCCGCTCATCGACCGTCGTTTTATCCAGCCATGCATAGGCCGGCATATTCGACTCGGGCACCAGGTCACGGGGGTTGTTCAGGTGAATGCGGTGCCACTCATCGCTGTACTTGCCGCCCACGCGGGCCAAATCCGGACCGGTGCGTTTGCTGCCCCACTGAAACGGACGGTCGTAGACGAACTCGCCGGCCACGGAGTAGGACCCATAGCGCAGCGTTTCCGCGCGGAACGGACGAATCATTTGTGAGTGGCAGTTGTAGCAGCCTTCACGTACATAGACATCACGGCCTATCACCTGCAAGGCCGTGTAGGGCTGCAGCCCCTTGATGGGCTCGGTGGTGGACTTCTGAAAGAACAGGGGCACGATCTCTACCAGGCCGCCAATGGCGAGCACGATGAAGATCAGCACGATCATCAGAAAATTATTGGTTTCGACCTTCTCGTGGGAAAGACCACTAGCCGATTTTTGCTTAGCCATATTGTTGTTTTCCTCAAGCGTGGGCCGCTGCAGCCGGAATGTTGACGCTCACCGATCGACCCGCCGTGGCCGTTTTCAGCGTGTTCCAGAGCATGATCAGCATGCCGCCGAAGTACAGCAGGCCGCCCAGCAGACGCAATACATAGAAGGGATAGGTGGCCTTGACCGATTCCACAAAGGTGTAGCTCAAGGTTCCGTCAGGATTGACGGCGCGCCACATCAGCCCCTGCATCACGCCGGCAATCCACATGGCGGCGATATAGATCACTATGCCTATGGTGGCGGTCCAGAAATGGACTTCCACGGCCTTCATGCTGTACATCTGCTTCTGGCCAAAAAGACGCGGGATCAGGTAGTACATGCTGCCTATGGTGATCAGGCCGACCCAGCCCAGCGCGCCGGAATGCACATGCCCTATGGTCCAGTCGGTGTAGTGGGAGAGCGCATTGACGGTCTTGATGGACATCATCGGCCCCTCAAAGGTGCTCATGCCATAGAAGGACAGCGACACGATCAGGAAGCGCAGGATGGGATCGTCACGCAGCTTGTGCCAGGCACCCGACAAGGTCATGACGCCGTTGATCATGCCGCCCCAGCTAGGTGCCAGCAGAATCAGCGAGAACACCATGCCCACCGACTGCGTCCAGTCTGGCAAGGCGGTGTAGTGCAGGTGGTGCGGACCCGCCCACATATAGGTAAAGATCAGTGCCCAGAAGTGAACGATGGACAGGCGATACGAATACACCGGACGCTCGGCCTGCTTGGGGATGAAGTAATACATCATGCCCAGGAAGCCAGCCGTCAGCAAAAAACCGACGGCGTTGTGGCCGTACCACCATTGCACCATGGCATCCTGAACCCCGGCGTAGGCCGAGTAGGACTTCATGAAGTCCACCGGAATGGCGGCGTTGTTTACCAGGTGCAGCATGGCGATGGCAATGATGAAGGCGCCATAAAACCAGTTGGCAACGTAGATGTGCCTGACCTTGCGGGTGCCCACGGTGCCAAAGAATACAAAGGCATAAGCCACCCAGACCAGCGTGATCAGGATGTCGATAGGCCATTCGAGTTCGGCATATTCCTTGCCCTGGGTGTAGCCCATGGGAAGCGAAATCGCCGCGGCCACAATCACCGCCTGCCAGCCCCAAAAGACAAAGGCCGCCAGCTTGTCCGAAATCAGCCTTACCTGGCAGGTGCGCTGCACCACATAGAGGGAGGTGCCCATCAAGCCGCAGCAACCGAAGGCAAAAATCACGGCATTGGTGTGCAGCGGGCGCAAGCGGCCGTAGCTCAGCCAGGAAATGCCCAGATTGAGCTCTGGCCAGGTCAGCTGGGCCGCGATGATCACACCGACCAGCATACCGACCACACCCCAGACTACCGTCATGATGGCGAACTGCCGTACAACGGTGTCGTTGTAGGTGGTGGCTTGTGTATTGGCAAACTTCATTTCTACCTCTTATTCGGATTGGCCAGCCAAGCGTACGGCAAGCTCCCGACCATCCACTTGACCTACATCAATCGTCACGAAGAATGCGCTCGCCCTCGGTGTCTATGTCTTCAAACTGCCCCCGGTAGATGGCCCACCACAATCCAGCCAGAATGAAAAAAACCAACAGAACGGACAGCGGGATCAGCAAAAAAAGAATGTCCATCAATCCTTCTCCAGAGTGGGCAGCGCAGCAGACAGGCGCAGCGCATTGAGCACCACCAGCAGCGAACTCAGGGCCATGCCCAGCCCGGCCAGCCAGGCGGGCAACCAGCCCAGCACGGCCAGGGGCACGCAGACGGCGTTATAGAGGGCGGCCCAGCAAAGGTTTTGCCGCACAATTTTTAGAGTGCGACGGGCTTGCAGAAAGGCCTGAGCCACGCTGCCCAGCCGCTCGCTCAGCACGACAAAATCGGCTTGGGCCTGAGCCAGGGGAACCGCCTGCCCGAAGGCAAACGAGACATGAGCGCCCGCCAGCACCGGGCCGTCGTTCAAACCATCGCCCACCATGACCACCTTGCGCCCCAGGGTCTGCAAACCGCGCAGAAAGACCAGCTTGTCCTGCGGCGTGCAGCCGCCTTTAGCTTGTTGAATACCAGCCTGCTGCGCCACGCGGGCCACTGATTCGGGCACATCGCCCGATAGGAGATGGACTTGCACGCCCTGGGCGAGCAACGCGGCCACGGTGGAGCGGGCATCGGCGCGCAAGTCCTCACGCAGCTCGAAAGTGGCCAGCCAGCCCTGCTCATCGCTGAGGCAGGCGTGCAAGGCGTCCGTGAGCGGCAAGGCCACACCGCAAAATTGAGCCGATCCCAGGCGAGCCGATATCGCCGCGCGTCCTGATCCAACCCAGGCAAGACGTCCCGACAGGCCTTGACCGGCGCTCTCATGCACCGCTTGGGCCAACCAGCCAGCCGGCTGCGCCGCCAGCGCCCGCGACACCGGATGCAGGGAATGCTGCGCCAACGCGGCCGCCATGGCCAGGGCGTCGTCCCGGGTCAGCCCTTCACGCGTGTGCACCTTGTCCAGCACAAAGGCATCGCGCGTCAGGGTGCCGGTCTTGTCAAACACCACCGTGTCGGCAGTGGCCAGGGTTTCCAGCGCCTGCAGGCGGCGCACCAGCACGCCACGACGCGCCAGAGCGCCGGCGCTGGCCAGCATGGCCGCCGGCGTGGCAAGTGACAGCGCACAGGGGCAGGTAACGATCAGCACCGCCACCGCCACCATCAGCGCATGACCCGGATCATGCGACCACCACCAGGACGCAGCACCACCCGCAGCCAGCAACACAAACATCAGGAAAGGCTTGGCGATGCGGTCGGCCAGTTGCGCCAGTTGCGGCTTGGAGGTCGAGGCAGTTTCCATCAAGGCCACGATCTGGGCAAAGCGCGTCTGGGCGCCGGTGTGCTCTACCCGCAGCACGACGGCAGCCGACAGGTTGTGGCTGCCCGCAATCACGGCCTCACCCACGCCGCGTGACAAGGGACGCGACTCACCGGTCAGCAAAGCCTCGTCGGCCAGCGTAGCGCCCTCCAGAATGCGCCCATCCGCCGGAAAAACCTCGCCCGGCAGCACCCTAATGACGTCGCCGGCATTCAGGCGACGCACCGCCACGCGCTCGAAAACACCGTTGCTGGCGCGCCGCTCCACGCTGTCGGGCAAACGGTTCATCAAGGCCTCCAGCGCCCCGGCGGTGCGATCCCGCAGGCGCAACTCCAGCCAGCGTCCCGTCAGCAGGAAAAACACAAACATGGTGAAGGAGTCGAAATACACTTCGGCGCCGAAAATGCCCGTGGGCTCGAAGGTCCCCAGGGCACTCACCACAAAGGTGATCACCATGCCCAGCGCGACCGGCAAATCCATGCTGACGCGGCGCTGGCGCAGATCGCGCAGCGCATTGCCAAAGAAGGGCGCACAGGAAAACAGCAGCACCGGCAGCGACAGCAACCACGAGGCCCAGCGCAGCAACTGCGCCATATCGGGCGCTAGGTCACCCGGCTCGGCCACGTAGGCCGGCCACGCGTACATCATCACCTGCATCATGCACATGCCGGCCACGCCTAGGCGCCACAGCGCCTTGCGCGTTTCGGCGCGGCGCCGGTCATTGGAAAAAGCGTCATTGGCCGGCACGGCCGGATAACCGGCTTGGGCCGCGGCCTGCATCCAGCCCGAGGGTTTGATGGACTGGTCCGACCAGACAATGCGGCCACGGTGGCTGGCCGCACTGACCTCGGCCGACAGTACGCCGGACACACGCCGCAAGGCGTCTTCTATGGTGAGGGCGCAGGCGGCGCAGTGCATGCCCTCAAACACCACGCTAGATTCCCAGCACGCCGGCTGCTCCGGCAGAGGTCGGCTGAAAGCCGACCACTCCTGCGGGTCATCGAGCAAGGCCAGCGACTCGGCCTTGCTGGCACCAGCATCGGACCGGCCGGCTAGCGGCAAGGAAAAAGGAGACGGACCGGCCACTTGCATAAGCAAGGAGCTTAAGGGCTTGATTGCCAGCCCCCCTTGATTTGCATCAAGCTATGGGGCGACAAAACGTCTCAAGTATCCCTAGAGTTCCTTCACCGCCGCTAGCCGGCGCATGACCTGCTGAACCACATCGCTTTGCATGTCACGGTAAAGCAAGCCTTCTTCGGCTTCCTTGGCCAGCACCGCCGACTCGTTAAAGCTGATGTCGCGCTGCAACGCAATCTCGCTCGCCGGAATCAACTCCTTGCCCGCCAGGGTACGCAGCCTGAAGCTAAAGCGCAGCCGCAGCTGGAACTCGCGCACCTGACCGGTGGCATTGAGGCTGAGCACCACTTTCTCGCGCTGATCAGACAAGACCTCAAGAATCACCTGCGCCTCGTTGATCTGGCGCGCATCGGTGATCACCTTGACCTTGCCGGTGGACTGCAGCGATCTTTTCAGCTCCACCCCCAGCGGCGACGATTCGGGCAGGCCGCTGTACAGGGTGGTGAAAGCGAAATTGGGCGCCTTGCGCAGCGCAAAGCCGCAGCCGCTCAAGCTCAGGGCGGCAGCCGATGCCGCCAGGGACAGTAAAGCGACGCGACGCTGCATGGGGAGCCTTATCCTGAGTGATCTCAAACGACGATGTTGACCAGACGGCCAGGCACCACGATGACCTTCTTGGCGGGCGCACCTGCGGCCTGCTTGAGGAAGGCCTCGGACAGCAGCGCTGCCGCCTCAATCGCAGCCTTGTCGGCGCCTGCCGGCACGGTCACCGAACCACGCAGCTTGCCGTTGATTTGCAGCATCAGCTCGATCTCGTCCTGTACCAGAGCGGATGGGTCCACCTCGGGCCAGGGCGCGTCCAGCAACTCGCCAAACTGGGCGGCATAGTCCAGTTCCGACCACAGCGCGTGCGCCAGGTGCGGCGTTGCCGGATACAGGCAGCGCAGCAAAATACCCAGGCCTTCGCGCAGGGCCGCCACGGCCTCGCCGGACAACTCGCCCTTGAAGTCCTCCAGCGCGTTGAGCAGCTTCATGCCACCGGAGACGACGGTGTTGTACTGCATGCGCTGGTAGTCGTAGTCAATTTGCTTGAGCACGTTGTGCACTTCCAGCCTGAGCGCCTTGACTTCCTTGCCCAAAGTGGCTGCAGCGCCCGTCCCACCTTCGCCACCAGCTCCCAAATCAATAGCATTCAATTTCACGCCGAAATTCCAGACACGGCGCAGGAAACGGTAAGAGCCTTCGACGCCGGCATCATTCCACTCCAGCGTGGCTTCCGGCGGCGAGGTGAACATGGTGTACAGGCGCGCGGTATCGGCGCCGTATTTTTCGATCAGGTCCTGCGGATCAACACCATTGTTCTTGGACTTGGACATGGTGCCCACGCCCTCGTAGTCGATGGCGGTGCCCACGGGCAGCTCGCCCACCGCATTCACCAGCTTGGCGCCGATGATCTTGCCGCTCTCGTCGTGCACATGCTCGACGTCATGCGGCCAGAAATACTCCTTGCCGCCCTTGTCGGAGCGGCGCGAGTAGATGTGGTTCAGCACCATGCCCTGGGTCAGCAGCTTGGTGAAGGGCTCGTCGACCTTGACCAGCCCGAGGTCGCGCATCACCTTGGTCCAGAAGCGCGCATACAGCAAATGCAGGATGGCGTGTTCGATGCCGCCTATGTACTGATCCATGCCGCTGCCGCCGGCGGCCTGGTTCTGGTCGCGCATCCAGTAGTCGGTGCCGGCGCCCACCATGGCCTCGCTGTTTTTCGGATCGCAGTAGCGCATGAAATACCAGGAGCTGTCCACAAAGGTGTCCATGGTGTCGGTTTCACGCCGCGCGGCCTTGCCGCACACCGGGCACACCACGCCGGCATGAAAACCGGCGTGCTTGTGCAGCGGATTGCCCGAGCCGTCAGGAATGCAATCCATGGGCAGCACCACCGGCAAGTCCTTCTCAGGCACCGGCACGGCGCCGTGCTCTTCGCAGTGGATGATGGGAATCGGCGTGCCCCAGTAGCGCTGGCGACTCACGCCCCAGTCGCGCAGGCGCCAGGTGGTTTTTTTCTCGCCCAGGCCCAAGGCTGCCAAATCGGCCGCCACCGCCTCTACACAGGCCTTGAATGCCAGGCCGTCGTACTTGCCGGAGTGGATGGCCACGCCCTGCTGTTTGTCGCCATACCAGTCGGCCCAGGCCTCAAGGCTGTAGGCCTGGCCCTTCACATCGGTAACCTGCTTGATCGGCAGACCGTATTTTTTGGCGAATTCAAAATCGCGCTCGTCGTGCGCCGGCACGCCCATGACGGCACCGTCGCCGTAGCTCATGAGGACGTAGTTGCCGATCCAGACCTCGACCTGCGCGCCGGTCAGCGGATGCGTGACGAAGAGGCCGGTGGGCTGGCCTTTTTTCTCCTGCGTGGCCAGCTCGGCTTCGGTGGTGCCGCCGGCCTTGCATTCGGCGATGAAGGCGGCCAGCTGGGGGCTCGATGCGGCCGCATGCAGGGCCAGCGGGTGCTCGGGCGCCACGGCGCAAAAGGTCACACCCATGATGGTGTCGGCGCGCGTGGTGAAGACATACATCTTGCCGTCGCCGATCAGCTGGCCATCGCTGCCCTGGATGGCATGGGTGAAGGCAAAGCGCACGCCTTCGCTCTTGCCTATCCAGTTTTCCTGCATCAGCCTGACGCGCTCGGGCCAGCCCGGCAGTTTGTGCTGCACGCTGTCCAGCAGCTCTTCGGCGTAGTCGGTGATCTTCAGGTAGTAGCCGGGAATCTCACGCTTTTCAACGGTGGCGCCGGTGCGCCAACCCTTGCCGTCTATCACCTGTTCGTTGGCCAGCACGGTCTGGTCCACCGGGTCCCAGTTGACGACCTGGGTCTTGCGATAGGCAATGCCTTTTTCCAGCATCTTCAGGAACAGCCACTGGTTCCACTTGTAATAACTTGGATCGCAGGTGGCGATCTCGCGGCTCCAGTCGATCGCCAGCCCCATCGCCTGCATCTGCTTTTTCATGTAGGCGATGTTGTCGTAGGTCCACTGCGCCGGCGGCACACCATTTTTCAGCGCGGCGTTTTCAGCCGGCAGGCCGAAAGCGTCCCAGCCCATGGGCATGAGCACGTTGTAGCCCTTCATGCGCAGATAGCGCGCCAGCATGTCGTTGATGGTGTAGTTGCGCACATGGCCCATATGCAGCTTGCCACTGGGGTAGGGCAGCATGGAGCAGGCGTAGTACTTTTTCCGGTTCGCGTCTTCGCTCACGCGATAGGCATCGGTAGCGGTCCAGTGGGTTTGAGCATTGCGCTCGACGTCAAGGTGCTGGTATTTGTCTTGCATGGATAGATTGCCCCGGGCTTTCAATCGCCAAGGGCCGTTGATAACGGCGAAAAAACGCAAAAAACACGGAAAAGGACAAAGACGATAGCGCGCTTTTCAGGGCGACTGGTCGTCGTGCTTGGGGCCAATTTTACGGGCCAGTCATAGGCTTGGCCTCGGCCACAAAGCCGATGCGGTTCAAGCCGGCTTTTTGCGCCGCGCCCATCACCTCCACCACCCGGCCATAAGGCACGGCGGCATCGGCCCGCAACTGGACTTCGGTGTCGGGATTCTGGCGCGCCGTCTCGCTCAAGCTCAGGGCCAGCTCTTCAGACTGTACCGGCTTGTCATTCAAAAAAGCCTGGCCAGTCTGATCGACCACCAGGGTGACGAACTGGCGGGCATCGACCGGTTTGGCCGCATCGGTTTTGGGCAGCTCCAGCCTGATGGTGCTGGCCAACAAGGGCGCGGTGATGATGAATATGACCACCAGCACCAGCATCACATCGACCAAGGGCGTCACATTGATGTCGCTCATGGGCCGCGGCCCCTGCGTGCGTTCCAGCCTGCCGAAAGCCATATCAGATTGCCCCCACGCCTAGCCCTGGTGCGCCAGCAATTCGCGCAAATCGCGCGCAAAGCCTTCGAGGTCGGCTTCAATGCGGCCAATGGTGCGGCCAAAAACGTTGTAGGCCAGCACGGCGGGAATCGCCACCACCAGGCCGGCGGCCGTCATGATGAGCGCCTCACCGACCGGCCCCGACACCTGGTCTATCGTGACCTGCCCCGAAGTCGCCATGCCGGTCAAGGCATGGTAAATCCCCCAAACCGTGCCCAGCAGGCCCACGAAAGGCGCGGTGGAGCCTACCGTGGCCAGCAAGACCTGGCCAAACTGCAGCTTTTGCAGGACGGCGTGCAAGGCATCACGCAGCATGCGGGTGAGCTGCTGCGCCCTGTCGCCGGCCAGGGCCAGCGTGCCCTCGCCGGTGATGCGGGTCGCGGCAATCAGCGGCAGCACCAGCGCTTCGCGGTCAAAGGCGGCGACCTTTTCGCGGGCCGACTCGACCGAGGGCGATTGCCAGAACGCGGCCGTGCTGCGCGCCACGTCGCCCAAAGCCCGCCGCAGCAGCCAGCCCTTCCAGAAAATCACCACCCAGCTGGCCACTGACATGGCCAACAACAACACCACTACCCCCTGGCTGATCAGGCCACCTTGCGTGATGAGGGTCAGCAGACTCATGCCCCTGTCACTTCAAATTCAACACATCAAACATGTCAAACAGGCCGGTCGCGTGAGCATCCAGGAAACGGGCGGCACGCAAGCTGCCCTGGGAGTAGCCGGCCCGATTCGATGATTTGTGGCTGATCTCTATGCGCTCGCCGGTGCCCAGGAACATCACGGTGTGGTCGCCCACGACGTCACCACCGCGCACGGCGGCAAAGCCGATGCTGGACGGGTCGCGCTCGCCGGTTAGGCCCTCGCGCCCATAGACGGCGCAATCTTTCAGATTCCGGCCCAGGGCGTCGGCAATCACCTCGCCCATCTTGAGCGCCGTGCCTGAGGGCGCGTCCACCTTGTGGCGGTGGTGCGCTTCGATGATCTCTATGTCGTAACCGGTGGCCATGGCCTTGGCCGCCATCTCCAGCAACTTGAACGTGACGTTCACGCCCACGCTCATGTTGGGTGCCATGACGATGGCAATGTCCTTGGCGGCGGCGGCAATCTCGGCCTTTTGCGCCTCCGAGAAACCGGTGGTGCCTATCACCAGCTTGACACCCAGTTCGCGGCAAACCGCCAGGTGCGCCAAGGTGCCTTCTGGCCGGGTGAAATCAATCAGCACGGAGGAGTTCTGCAGGCCCTGGCGAATATCCGACTGGATCAGAACACCGCTGGCGCGACCGGTAAAGCCGTTGGCATCGAGGCCTATGGCCGGGCTGGTGGCCACATCCAGCGCGCCCGTCAGTTGGCAGTCGTCGCTGGCATTGAGCGCTTCTATCAGCATCTGGCCCATACGGCCACTCGCGCCCGCGATGGCAATCCGGTGAGGGCGCGCTTCTGTCATGAGTTGTCCGTTCATTGCTTGGGGCTTTCCAGCGGCGGGTAGGCCGTAGGGGCGGCTGGCTCACTTGCGGCGGCAAGGCTTGGGCTTGGCGCGGTGGCCGGCGCCTTGGCCGCCGCCTTGTTCAGTTGCTCTTCGGTCGCCTCCAGGGGTGGCACTGCGCCCAGCTTGCGTTGGTTGGTCAGCTTGGAGATGAACTCCGCCTCGCTAGGCATGGCATCGCCCTCAAAGCGCTCCAGCTGGTCGGCCTTGAAATACACCGTGTATTTGAAGGACTGGGGCTCGACGCCTTGACGCTTCAGGGTGAACACATAGTCCCAGCGGTCGGCGTGAAACAGGCTGGCCATCAGGGGCGTACCCATCAGCGCCTTGACCTGATCGCGCGTCATGCCAGCCTGGAGTTGCTCGACCTGCTCTTTGGAGACGAAATTGCCCTGGATGACGTCGACCTTGTAGGGGGTGATCCAGTTGACCGGATTGACGGCGCTGCTGCTCATGCCGCTGGTCACACTGCTGCAGGCCCCCAGCATCACACATGCGATGACGATGAGAGCTTTTTGGACGCCGTAATGATGATTTGCAGACATGGCAGGCATAGTAGGAGGTGTAGCGATATGATTGACCATTGTAGCGGCTGGGTGCATCCCGGCCCGCTCCCACACCGCACGGGGCCGCAGCCCATTTCCCCCGGAGAGATTCCCATGAGCAATATTGACGAACTAAAAAACACCGGCCTTAAGGCGACCTTGCCGCGCCTGAAGATTCTTGAGATTTTTCAAGCGGGCAAACAACGCCACATGACGGCAGAAGACGTGTTCCGGGTCCTGCTGGAAGACCGCTCGGATATCGGCCTGGCCACGGTTTATCGGGTTCTGACCCAGTTCGAGCAGGCTGGCCTGCTCAATCGCAGCAATTTCGAGTCCGGCAAGGCCGTTTATGAAATCAATGAAGGCCAGCACCACGACCACCTGGTCTGTCTGGACTGCGGCAAGGTCGAGGAGTTTTACGACGCCGAGATTGAAAAACGCCAGCATGCGGTCGCCGAAGCCAAGGGTTTCGCCATCGCCGACCATTCACTGTCCATGTATGCCAATTGCACCAAGGAAAACTGCCCGAACCGGGGCGGCGTACCGATACGCCACCATCACAGCTAAAACCTAATAAAAACCGGCTTCAGCCCAATTACCACGGGCGGATGCAGCTATTTATTCAGTAGCAGATAGCCGCAAGGCCCAAGCTCAGTCGTCCTGCTCCATCGCCCGGCGGTGGCGCTCGACAAACTCCTGATAGGTGTTGATGCCGCGCAGCTGCAAAATGGCATTGCGCACCGCGGCCTCGACCAGCACGGCGATATTGCGGCCAGCCTCGACCTGAATGATGACCTTGCGCACCGGTATTCCCAGCAAATCCTGCGTCAGCGGTTCGTAGGGAATGCGTTCGTAGTCGCGCTCCAGCGTCTCGCGGCGCACCAGGTGCACGATCATCTTGAGCCGCATCTTGCGGCGCACCGCCGTCTCGCCAAAAATAGCCTTGATGTCCAGCAGGCCTATGCCGCGCACTTCGAGCAGGTTTTGCAGCAGATCCGGGCAGCGCCCCTCAATCGTGGTCTGGTTGATGCGAAACAGGTCCACCGCATCGTCGGCCACCAGGCCGTGGCCGCGCGAGATCAGCTCCAGCCCCAGCTCGCTTTTCCCCAGGCCAGACTCGCCGGTAATCATCACGCCCATGCCCAGAATGTCCATGAACACGCCGTGCATGGAGGTGCGATCGGCAAAATGCTTGGACAGGTAGGCCCGCAGCACGTCGATCACAAAGGCCGCCGAATCCGGCGTGGCAAACATGGGCAATTGCGCGCGTTCGCACATCGACAGCAGCGTATCGGGTGCCGTCTGGCCATCGGCCACCACCAGCACCGGAGGTTCCAGCGTGATGATGCGCGAGATGCGGCGGGCACAGTCCTCGGCACTGCCATTGGTGAGGTAGGCGACTTCGCGCTCGCCCAGAATCTGCACCCGGTAAGGATGGATGTAATTGAGGTAGCCGACCAGATCGGCCCCAGAGCGCGCCGCGCGCACCGCCACCTCGTCAAAGCGCCGCTCTGAAGCGCCCAGACCGGCGACCCACTCCCATTTCAGGGCGGCACGGTGGTCTTCAAACAAAACGTCCGCACTGACAACTGTAGGTTTCATGCAGACTTGTTGCTCAAGAGCCGGAGGAGCTGATTTCGTGGGCCGAATGCCAGGAGGCAATCAGCTGGTGCAGCAGCGCCGCATCGGTACTGGTCTTGAGCTGCTCGCGCAGCGTGCCGTCACTGAGCAGCTCGGCAATTTCAGAGAGGATTTCCAGGTGTTTCTGGGTCGCGGCTTCCGGAACCAGCAAAAACACCAGCAAGGTCACGGCCTGTTCATCCGGCGCATCGAAACCGATGGCCGCCTGCAACTGGAACACGGCGGCCATGGGCGCCTTCAGGCCCTTGATGCGGCCATGCGGAATGGCCACGCCATGACCCAGCCCGGTGGAGCCGAGGCGCTCTCGGGCAAACAGGCTGTCGGTGATCAGGGCGCGATTCAGACCATGCTGATTTTCGAACAGCAGGCCCGCTTCTTCAAACGCGCGCTTTTTACTCGTCGCTTCAACGCGGACCAGTACTTGGGAGGGGGGCAAAATTTGCGAAAGACGGTTCATAACAATCTTGAGTCGCCGAATTATGCACTTTGCAGCGAATCAAGGTGAAAAGGCATAAAAAAACCGCCTGACAATGCAAGCGGTTCGCGGAAAAACGAATCAACTCAAGTCACGCTTAAAACTCGTGGCACAAAGCGCTACGCCTAGACGTCGCGTTTGGCAGTTGCGTGATGATGATCCTGGACTTTTGTTTTGTAGCGCCCTACCTGTCGATCCAGCTTGTCAGTCAACTCATCGACGGCGGCGTAAAGATCAGCGTGCGAACTTTCGGCAAACAGGTCACGGCCTTTGACATGGACATTGCACTCGGCCCGCTGGCGTCTTTCCTTTTCCTGCGTGTTGTCCACTGTCAAGAGAACTTTCACATCCACTACCTGGTCGAAATGCCGGGTAATACGATCCAGCTTGCTCGTCACATAGCCACGCAGTGCGGGGGTAACTTCAAGATGGTGACCGCTGATCGTCAAATTCATAAAGGAACTCCTTTTCCAAAGTAGGAACTGGTTGAAAACACCGCCATCCCAGCGATGGTGAGGCGGCAGACGGGGACACTCTCTTGACTTCACTATGCGCCCGAAACCCTGTATTTGCAAGGCATGCGGGCGGCATTTAATGCAACGTTTAGCAAAACTCCATAACCTGAGCCGCACCCCGACAAGAGCTTGAAAATTGGCTCAAAAAAAAGAGCGCCTTAGCGCTTGATTTACTCTTTGCCTACCCATATCTGGCGTAAATTTTTAGGCCTTTCCGGCTACTGTCGCGGCCCGCTGGCGTGACTTTCACCCAAGACCCCCCACCTCACCCGAGCGCGTTTAGCGCGCCTATGGGCAACGCCGCAGGCGCTGCCGGGGGCCACAAGTTGCCGACTTTTCGACACCCGCCAACGCCGCGTCGGCGCTAGATAAAGCCGGGTTGCAATGCCATAATCGCGGCTTATTCATTATGGAGAAATCCTTGGAAAGCAGCCCCAGTCGCTAGCTTTCAGCACCACAGACTGATGCCCATGGCGCCAGGAAGGGAGTTGAAAGCGATGCCACCATCCCCCCTCTCCTTCTCGCAACCAGGCCCCGACTCATGCCTGGTGCGGACCCTTGGACATTGATAGGCCGTCAGTCATGCTCAATATTTTCACGCTTGCCAACGGCAGGCTTTTCCAGGAAGAAATCGAGTCCCTGGAAGAACTCTCCAAATTCCAGCCCATCTGGGTGGACCTGGAATCCCCGACGCCCGAAGAAAAACGCTGGATCAAGCAGTATTACGGCCTGTCCATTCCCGAAGATGCGATGGACGAGGACATCGAGGAGTCGGCCCGCTTTTACGAAGAAGACAACGGCGAGCTGCACATCCGTTCCGACTTCCTGATTGCCGATGATGTTGAGCCCCGCACGGTGCGCGTGGCCTTCATCCTGAATCTGGTGAATGACGACCTCAAAAGCAAGGGCGTGCTGTTTTCCATTCACGATGAGGATGTGCCGGTATTCAGGCTGCTGCGCATGCGTGCGCGGCGCGCGCCAGGACTGCTTGAAGACGCCAAGGAAGTGCTGCTCAAGCTGTTTGACGCCGATGCCGAATATTCCGCCGACACCCTGGAAGGCATTTACGTCGAACTCGAAAAGGTCAGCGCCCAGGTGCTGTCGGGGGACGTGACCGATGCCCTGGCCGGCGAAGTGCTGGGCGCCATTGCCCGCCACGAGGACTTGAACGGCCGCATACGTCGCAACATGATGGACACGCGACGCGCCGTCAGCTTCATGATGCGCAGCAAGATGCTGAACGCCGAGCAGTTCGAGGAGGCGCGGCAGATTCTGCGCGACATCGACTCGCTGGACTCGCACACCGCCTTCCTGTTCGACAAAATCAACTTTTTGATGGATGCCACGGTCGGTTTCATCAACATCAACCAGAACAAGATCATCAAGCTGTTCTCGGTGGCCAGCGTGGCGCTACTGCCGCCCACCCTGGTGGCCAGCAGCTACGGCATGAACTTCGACTTCATGCCCGAATTGAAATGGGCCTGGGGCTACCCCCTGGCGCTGCTGCTGATGGCCGTCAGCGCCCTGGTGCCCATGTGGTACTTCAGAAAACGCGGCTGGCTCAAGTAATCAACCAAAATATTTAGCGAAATACGCCTCTGACCCTTTATACAAGGGCGCAAGACGCTATTTTATTTATAGCGTTTTTAAAAACTGTTCGACCATCAGGCGCGCATAGCGACTGGCCACCTCGTCGACAAAGCGAGGGAAATCGATATGAGCGCTGTCATCGGCGCGGTCTGAAATGGTGCGCACGGCGGCAAAGGGCAGGCCGTAGTCCTGACAGACTTGCGCCACTGCCGCGCCCTCCATCTCCACCGCCAGCACGGGATGGCCGGCAGCCATCAGGGCATCGCGCAACACCCTGGACTCTTCTGCCCCAGAGACAAAGCGATCACCGCTGGCAATCAGGCCCTGATGTACACGGGCGCCAGGGAAGCTCTGGACTGCCCCAGCCTCCTGGCCCCCGGAGGGCTCACTTGCCAGCGCGGCGCAAGCCGCCTTGAACAGCAGGGCCGTCAGCGCCGCGTCCGCCTGGAAGCGGGTCCGGCCATACAAGGGCACTTCGTAACGCGGAAACAGCGGCGAGGCATCCAGGTCATGCTGCACGAAATCAGTGGCGACCACCACATCGCCCACACTCACGCCCTCACCCAAGCCACCGGCCACGCCGGTAAACACAATGCGCTGCACGCCCAAACGCTCTATCAAGGCGGTGGCGGTGGTGGCGGCAGCGACCTTGCCAATTTTCGACAATGCCAGCACAACAGGCTGGCCATGCAGTTCGCCCAGCCAGAAGTCACGGCCAGCATGGCTGAGCTTGCGCGGCTGCTGCAACAAGTCGATCAGGCCATGCTGCTCCTGGGCGAGGGCACTGAGAATGGCGGTAGGCGCGGTGGCAGGCTGGAGGTGAAATGACATCGGCTGATTTTGCCGCCAAAGCACTTGTCGGCAAGGCATAGGCAAAAAAAGAGGCGACTCGCGTCGCCCCTGGAAAACCTTTTCAGGCTCTAAAACTGTTGTCTTGCGATTGCGTTAAACGCTCACTTCTTGTCGCGCAACTCCCGACGCAGGATTTTTCCCACTGGCGTTTTGGGTAGGTCGGCACGAAACTCGATCAACTTGGGCTGTTTGTAGCCGGTGAGATTGGCCCTGCAGTAGTCACGCACCTGCGCCTCGCTCAAGTCGGGATTCTTCTTGACAATCACCAGCTTGACGGCTTCACCCGTCTTCTCGTCGGCCACGCCGACGCAGGCGCACTCCATCACGCCATCCATCTTGCCCACCACGTCCTCGATCTCATTGGGATAGACATTGAAACCGCTGACCAGAATCATGTCCTTCTTGCGATCCACGATCTTGAAGAAGCCGTTGGCATCCTGCACGCCGATGTCGCCGGATTTGAAATAGCCATCGAGCGTCATGACCTTGGCGGTTTCATCGGGACGCTGCCAGTAGCCGGCCATGACTTGCGGGCCCTTGATGGCGATCTCGCCAGGCTGGCCGGGCGGCACTTCGTTGCCGTCGTCATCCAGCAGCTTGAAGTAGGTCCCGGGAATCGGCACGCCAATGGTGCCGGTAAAGGCCTTGCTATTGGTCGGGTTGCAGCTGGCCGAAGGCGAGGTCTCCGAGAGGCCATAGCCCTCGCAGACCGGGCAACCGGTTTTCGCCAGCCACAGCTTGGCCACCGCGCTTTGCACAGCCATGCCGCCACCCAGAGAAATTTTCAGATGCGACCAATCCACGGTATTGAAGTCCGGGTGATTGGCCAGGCCGTTAAACAGCGTGTTGACGGCCGGAAAGCTGTTGACCTTGTGCTTGGAGAGCTCCTTGAGCACCGCCGGAAGATCACGCGGGTTGGGGATCAGGATGTTTTTGCCGCCGGTACGCATGCCCAGCATCATGTTCACGGTAAAGGCGAAGATGTGATACAGCGGCAGCGCGCAGACATAGACCGGTTGCACACCGGCCGGCATGCTGGCCATGGCCGGGCCGTTCCAGGCCTCCGATTGCAGCACGTTGGCAATCACGTTGCGATGCAGCAGCACCGCGCCCTTGGAGACGCCGGTGGTGCCGCCGGTGTACTGCAGCACGGCCACGTCGTCGGGTTTGATGTCGGGGCGTTTGAGCGTGCCACGGGTGCCCTGAGCCAGCGCCTCGTTAAAGCGCACCGCGCCCGGCAGGTTGAAAGCCGGCACCATCTTCTTGACGTTGCGCACCACATAGTTGACCAGCGTGCCCTTGAGCAGCCCCAGCTGGTCGCCCATGGCGCACAGCACCACATGCTTGACCGGCGTGCTGGCAATGCACTGCTCCAGCGTGTTGGCAAAATTCTCGATGATGACAATGGCCTTGGCACCCGAGTCCTTCAACTGGTGCTCCAGCTCGCGCGGCGTGTAGAGCGGATTGACATTGACCACCACATAACCGGCACGCAGTATGGCGGCGACAGCCACCGGGTACTGCGGCACGTTGGGCATCATGATGGCGACGCGGTCGCCCTTGGCCAGACCCAGGCCTTGCAGGTAGGCGGCAAAGGCGAGCGACAGGCTGTCGATCTGGCCGAAGCTGATCTCCTTGCCCATGAAGCTGTAAGCCACGCGGCTGCCATGCTTCTTGAAACTCTCCTCCATCAAGGCCACCAGCGACGGGTACTGTGACGGGTCTATATCCGCGGGAACGTCCGCGGGATAGGCCTTGAGCCACGGGCGGTCAATGGTGGATGCATTCATGCTTGTCGTCTCCATTACGTCTGCTTACTGCTCCGCATTCTCAGGGCAGACCCATGTCATGACTATTACGTTTTCCCTAGGAAGCCGAAGAAATCCAAAGAGAGACGCCTCTAATCGAAGCGCGCCATGGCTGAAAACCAGCCAGGCGCAGGCCGCCCGATTATTCGATCGCCTTGCCCATGTCTTCAATCACCTTTTTGGCGTCGCCAAACACCATCATGGTCTTGTCCATGTAAAAGAGTTCGTTGTCCAGACCGGCATAGCCGGCCGCCATGGAGCGCTTGTTGACGATGACGGTCTTGGCCTTGTAGGCCTCCAGAATCGGCATGCCGTAAATCGCGCTGCCCTTGACATGCGCAGCCGGGTTCACCACGTCGTTGGCGCCCAGAATGATGGCCACATCGGCCTGGCCGAACTCGGCGTTGATGTCTTCCATCTCGAACACCTGGTCATAAGGCACTTCGGCCTCGGCCAGCAAAACGTTCATGTGGCCAGGCATGCGGCCGGCCACCGGGTGAATCGCGTACTTGACTTTCACACCCTTGTGGATGAGTTTTTCGGCCAGCTCGTTGACCGCATGCTGGGCTCGCGCCACCGCTAGGCCGTAGCCCGGCACGATGATCACGGTCTCGGCATTGCCCAGGATGTAGGCCGCGTCGTCGGCCGAACCCGACTTGACCGGGCGCTGCTCTTTGGCCCCGGCCGTAGCTGTCGCGGCTTCACCGCCAAACCCCCCCAGGATCACGTTGAAGAAGGAGCGGTTCATCGCCTTGCACATGATGTAGGACAGGATGGCGCCCGACGACCCGACCAGCGAACCGGCAATGATCAACATGGCGTTGTTGAGCGAAAAGCCGATGCCGGCCGCGGCCCAGCCCGAGTAACTGTTGAGCATGGACACCACCACCGGCATGTCGGCCCCGCCTATCGGAATGATGATCAGAACACCCATCACGAAGGCCAGTGCCAGCATGGCAAAAAAGGCCGGCCAGCTTTCAGTGAAAACAAACACCAGCCCCAATGCCACCATGGCCAGGCCCAGCACCAGGTTGAGCATGTGCTGGCCCTTGAACTGCACCGGCGCGCCCTGGAACAAGCGGAACTTGTACTTGCCCGACAGTTTGCCGAAAGCGATCACCGAACCACTGAAGGTGATGGCGCCTATGGCCGCTCCCAGAAACAACTCCAGCCGGTTGCCCGCCGGAATCGGGAAGCGCGCCAGGCCTTCAAACACCACCGTGCCCACGGGCGTGCTGGCGCCCAGCAAGGCGGCGATGGGCTTGCCGGTGATGCCAAAGGCCCAGGGCTCGGCCACTGCGGCCACCGCGATGAACACCGCCGCCAGGCCGATCATGCTGTGCATGAAGGCCACCAGCTCAGGCATCTTGGTCATCTCGACGCGTTTGGCCATCAAGGTGCCGGCACCACCACCAACCACCAAGGCCGCCAGCACGTAAACCATGCCCTCGGCCTTGCCGCCCGAAGTCTCCACGATCAGCGCGCCCGTGGTCAGCACGGCGATCGCCATGCCCAGCATGCCAAATACATTGCCACGAATCGAGGTGGTCGGATGCGACAGGCCTTTAAGCGCCTGGATGAAAAAAACCGAAGCCACCAAGTAGAGCAGCGTAACGAGGTTCATGCTCATTTGGCCGCTCCTTCTACCGCGCCTGGCGTGACGGCTGGGGCTTTCTTTTCCTTCTTCCTGAACATCTCAAGCATCCGGCGCGTCACCAGAAAGCCGCCGAAGACGTTCACCGCCGCCAGCGCCACGGCCAGCACGCCCATGGTCTTGCCCAGGCCAGTTTCAGTCAGTGCCGCGGCCAGCATGGCGCCGACGATGACGATGGCCGAGATCGCGTTGGTCACCGCCATCAGCGGCGTATGCAATGCCGGCGTGACGGTCCAGACCACGTGGTAGCCCACGTAAATGGCCAATACAAAAATAATCAGGTTGATGATGGTGGGTGACACGACATCCATGGTCTTCTCCTCTTGTCCGTAAAGGGCGGCGCTGGGCTGGCCCCGAATTGATTTATTTCTTTTTGACTTCGCCGTTTTGCGTCATCAGACAGGCCGCCACGATATCGTCCTCAAGATCGATAGTGAGCGCACCGTCCTTGCTGATGATGAGCTTGAGGAAGTCGAGCAGGTTGCGTGCGTAGAGCGCGCTGGCATCGGCCGCCACCAAAGCCGGCAGATTGGTCTCGCCGATCAGCGTCACGCCGTTCTTGATCACGGTTTTCCCGGGCTCGGTCAGCGGGCAGTTGCCGCCTTGCGGCGCCGCCAGGTCAACAATCACGCTACCGGGCTTCATGGACTTGACCATCTCTTCGGTCACCAGCACCGGTGCGGCGCGGCCGGGGATCAGTGCGGTGGTGATGACCACATCGGCCTGCGCCACGCGCTTGGCGACTTCCGCCTTCTGGCGCTCCAGCCAGCTGGCCGGCATGGGCTTGGCATAACCACCCACGCCGACGGCGGCTTCGCGCTCTTCATCGGTTTCATAGGCCACGTCAATGAACTTGGCGCCCAGCGATTCGACCTGCTCCTTCACGCTGGGGCGCACGTCGCTGGCTTCAATCACGGCGCCCAGGCGCTTGGCCGTGGCAATGGCCTGCAGGCCGGCCACGCCAACACCCAGGATCACCACGCGGGCGGCCTTGACCGTGCCGGCGGCCGTCATCAGCATGGGGAAGAAGCGCTGGTATTTTTCGGCCGCCATCATCACGGCCTTGTAGCCGGCGATGTTGGCCTGCGACGACAACACGTCCATGCTTTGCGCACGGCTGGTGCGTGGCGCGGCTTCCAGCGCAAACGAAGTCAACTGGGCCGCGGCCAGCCTTTGCAGACCGCTCGCATCAAAGGGGTTGAGCATGCCGACCAGCACGCCGCCGGAGCGGGCCAGCGCCATTTCACTGTCCAGCGGGCAGCGCACCTTGAGCACGATGTCGGCGGCATAAGCGCCTGCGGCATCGGTGATCTCGACACCGACCGCGGCATAAGCCTCATCGGTCACGCTGGCTGCGACGCCGGCTCCCGACTGAACCCGGACCGTATGGCCCTGGGATTTGAGCTTCTTCGCGGTTTCGGGCGTCATAGCGACGCGTGTTTCTCCAGCCGTGATTTCGGCGGGTACCCCAATCAGCATGGGTGTCTCCTCAGTATTTTGTTTTTTTGGAGGCTCCAGGTGAGCCGCGTTTGCATTTTCAGCTGGCTTGGAGCTTACATGAGTTTCATCAACTCTTCTCAAAGCAGACTGGCTTCCATGACTACAGGGCAAGCCCAAAGACAGCAGCCCCATCAGCCGTGCTTGCCGGCTGATGGGGCTGCGTCTGAAATGTCGGTGCAGACTGCTGTTCGTGGCCCTTACTTCGCCGTCGGCATCACGAATTCGGCACCCTTGCCTATGCTTTCGGGCCAGCGCTGCATGATGGATTTTTGCTTGGTGTAGAAGCGAACACCCTCTTCGCCATATGCGTGCATGTCGCCGAACAGACTCTTCTTCCAGCCGCCGAAACCATGCCAGGCCATGGGCACAGGAATGGGCACATTGATGCCGACCATACCAACCTGAATGCGGCGACCGAATTCCCGGGCCACGTGGCCGTCGCGGGTAAAGCAGCTCACACCGTTGCCAAATTCGTGGGCGTTGATCAGGTCAACCGCCTGTGCGAAGTCCTTCACCCGCACGCAACCGAGCACCGGTCCGAAGATCTCTTCCTTGTAGATGCGCATCTCGGGCGTGACATGGTCAAACAGCGTGCCGCCCATCCAGAAACCGTTGTCGCAACCCTCGCCGGCGCTGGCGCCCTTGAACGTGCGACCGTCGACCAGCATCTTCGCGCCTTCCTTGACGCCCTGCTCGATGTAGCCGGTGATGCGCTCATGTGCCGCACGGGTCACGATGGGGCCCATCTCAGCGGCCAGGTTCTCGCCGTTCAGCACTTGCAGCGTCTTGGTGCGCGCTTGCAGCATAGGCACCAGTTTGTCCGCCACGTCACCGACCAGCACGGCGACAGAAATCGCCATGCAGCGCTCGCCGGCAGAGCCATAACCCGCGCCGATCAAGGCATCCACGGCTTGCTCCAGATCGGCATCGGGCATGACGACCATGTGGTTCTTCGCGCCACCCAAAGCCTGCACGCGCTTGCCGTGGTGGGCGCCGGTTTCGTAGATGTAGTTGGCGATGGGGGTTGAACCGACAAAGCTGATGGCCTTCACGTCAGGGTGCACCAGCAAGGCGTCCACGGCCTCCTTGTCACCCTGCACGACGTTGAACACGCCGTGCGGCAATCCGGCCTGCGTCAGCAACTCGGCCATGAAGAGGCTGGGTGTCGGATCAATCGGGCTGGGCTTGAGCACAAAGGTGTTGCCCGCGGCAATGGCCACCGGAAACATCCACATCGGCACCATGACGGGGAAGTTGAAAGGCGTGATGCCGGCCACCACACCAAGCGGCTGGCGCAAGGTCCAGTTGTCTATGCCCGTGGAGACCTGATCGGTGAAGTCACCCTTGAGCAATTGCGGAATGCCGCAGGCAAATTCGACGATGTCTATGCCGCGCGCGACTTCGCCCTGCGCATCGGTGAACACCTTGCCGTGCTCGGCCGTGATCATGTGGGCCAGCTTGTCCTTGTTCTGGTTCAGCAATTCAAGGAACTTGAACATCACACGGGCGCGGCGGATGGGCGGCGTGTCCGCCCAGGCCGGGAAAGCCGCTTGCGCCGACGCGACCGCAGCCTGCACTTCGGCCGTGCTGGCCAGAGCCACCTTGGCAGAGACCGCGCCGGTGGCGGGATTGAAAACATCCTGGCTACGGCCAGCTGGCGGCGTGACGGTACGCCCCTGGATGTAGTGACCGATGGTGGCGAGAGAAGAAGACATGACGGGCAATCCTTTGAAATGGCGGGGGCAACAGGCCCCATCAACTTGGCAAACTGCAGTCTAGGCGCCACCGAGGCAATTGATAATGCCCATTTTTCCGATTACATTGTTCACTTTTCTGAACAATCAAACCTTTCTCACCTTATCCCTAAGGGGTCCCGTCCGTGTCTTCCGACCAGCTCTCTCCCCTGATCGCCGACCTGCACCTTCTCACGGTGCTGGCCGCCACCCGCAGCTTTACCGAAACCGCGCGCCGCCTGGGTGTTTCCAAGGCATCGGCCAGCATGCGCATCAGCGAGCTGGAGCGCGCCGCCGGGGTCTTGCTGGTGCGCCGCACCACGCGCTCGGTTGGCCTGACCGAGGCCGGCCAGCAACTGGTCCATGAAATGCAGCCGGCCTTCAACCGCATCAGCGAAAGCTATAACGCGGCCCGCGACCTGGTCGGCGCACCGCGCGGCCTGGTCCGGGTGACGGCACCGGTCGCGCTGGGGCGCCAGCACCTGGCGCCTTGCGTGGCGGCCTTTTTGCAACGCTTTCCCGACATTCACATCGAGCTGGAGCTGACCGACCGTTTCGTCAACCTGGCCAACGAAGGTTTCGATCTGGCCATACGCCACACCAACACCGTGCCCGAGACCCATGTGGCCTGGGTGCTGTGCGAAACCCGCGCCAGCCTGATGGCCAGCCCGCAGTATCTGGCGCGGCGCGGCATGCCCATGCATCCGTCCGAGTTGAGCGCGCACGACTGCCTGCTCTACCTGCGCGACAGCCATGCCGGCAACTGGACCTTTGTGCGCCAGCTGGCGCGCAAGGGCAAGCGCCAGTTCGCCGAGCCGGCGCTGGAGCGCCTTGGCGTCAGCGTCGCCGGCACGCTCAAGGTCAACAACAGCGAGGTGCTGCGCGACGCCCTGCTGGCCGGCCTGGGCATAGGCCTGCTGCCGGACTTCAGCATGCCGCTGGACATGGCCCCCACGCTTGTCGCTGCGCGTACTGCGCTGCCCCCCGAGGGGGCTGGCCTTGCTTGGGGCGGCCCGGCGCAGCGGCCTATGACCCCCGCGCTGTCCACCTGCCAGACGCTGGTGCCGGTCTTGCCCGACTGGCAGGTGCAGGGCTTTTTCGGCGAGCGCATTTACGCCCTGCGGCCCTGGTCGGCCCAAGTGCCCAAGGCGGTGCAATGCCTGGTCGAGCATTTGCGCCAGAGCTTTGCCCAGGGGTTCGGTGCCGCGATGGCGTCGCCCGCGCCTCGTTAAGGCCGGTGTCATGAAGGACACGGATAATGCGCGCGATGAATACACGATGGAAACCCAACGTCACTGTGGCTGCGGTCATTGCTCGCGACTTCGACGGCGTCCAGAAATTCCTGCTGGTCGAAGAGGCTACCCGGGATGGCTTGAAGCTCAACAACCCCGCTGGTCACCTCGACCCCGGCGAAGACCCGATACACGGCTGCCGTCGGGAAACGCTGGAAGAAACCGCCTTTCATTTCACGCCCACGGCGCTGGTTGGCGTCTATCTCTCGCGCTTCGAGCGACTGACACCCGGCCATGAAGCGCCGCAAGACATCACCTATCTGCGCTTTGCCTTTTGCGGCGAACTGGGCGAACAGGTCGCCGGCCAGCCGCTGGACCATGGCATTGTGCGCACGCTGTGGCTGAGCGCCGACGAAATCAGAGCGTGCACTCACATGCACCGTTCGCCTTTGCTGCTCAGCTGCATGGAAGACTACCTGGCCGGTAAGCGCTACCCGCTGGAGCTTTTGACCACCGACCCCAGCGTGTACCTGGCCAAGCCTTGAGATAAAGACCCGAGACGCTGGGCGCCTGAGCATAAAACCTAAAATGGTGCCATGCAAAAGCAAGCGAACAAGCAAAGAATCGTCGTCGGTCTGAGCGGCGGCGTGGACTCCGCCGTGACCGCGCACCTGCTCATACAGCAGGGTCATGAAGTCATAGGCATCTTCATGAAGAACTGGGAAGATGACGATGACAGCGAGTTCTGCTCGTCCAATATTGATTTTGTCGACGCCGCCGCCGTCGCCGACGTGATCGGCATAGAGATAGAACACGTCAACTTCGCCGCCGACTACAAGGACCGGGTGTTTGCCGAATTCCTGCGCGAATACCAGGCTGGCCGCACCCCCAATCCCGACATACTGTGCAATGCCGAGATCAAATTCAAGGCCTTTTTAGACCACGCGATGCGCCTGGGCGCCGACAAAATCGCCACCGGCCACTATGCCCGCGTGCGCCAAAACGAGGCCACCGGCCTGTACGAGTTGCTCAAGGGGCTGGATCCGGCCAAGGACCAAAGCTATTTCCTGCACCGCCTGAACCAGGCACAGCTGTCCCAAACCCTGTTTCCCGTTGGCGAGTTGCACAAGACCGAGGTGCGGCGCATCGCCGACGAGATCGGCCTGCCCAACGCCAAGAAAAAAGACTCCACCGGTATCTGCTTCATAGGCGAACGGCCTTTTCGCGATTTCCTGAACCGCTACATCGCCAAGGCGCCAGGCCCCATCAAAAACGACAAGGGCCGCATCCTGGGCGAGCATGTGGGCCTGAGTTTTTACACCCTGGGCCAGCGCCAGGGTCTGGGCATTGGCGGCGTGAAGGCCAGGGGCGCCGACCTGAAGGCCGCGCAGGCGCGCGGCCAGCGCGGCGTCGGTGAGCACGAGCCCTGGTTTGTGGCGCGCAAAGACCTGGAAAACAATACCTTGTGGGTAGTGCAGGGCCACGACCATCCCTGGCTGCAATCGACTCAGCTCAGCGCGCAGGACTGCAGTTGGGTCGCCGGCACGCCACCGACCACCGGGGCCATGGCCGCCAAAACGCGTTACCGCCAGTTTGACGCAGCCTGCGAGCTGCGCCAGGTCACGGCAAGCGGCTGCGAGTTGGTATTTTCCGAGGCCCAGTGGGCCGTGACGCCCGGGCAATCGGCCGTGCTCTACCAGGGCGAGGTCTGCCTGGGTGGCGGCGTGATTGCCAGCAGCAATGTGCAGAACCTGCCGGCCAAGTCCTGACTGGCCTGCTCACGAAATTTAAGAAAAATAAGGCTCTAGCCCAATCAGGGCAAGCGTAAACAGCTATTAATTAGATAGTAATAAACCCCTTGGATCGCCTTAAAGCGCCGTCTCCAGATAGGTGTAAATGTAGTTGGAGCCGCCGTTGACATTGCCCAGCAGACGCGAGGAGCCAAAAAAGCCGGAACGGTGCGACACACCGAAACCGATATAGGTTTCCTTCAGCGCCCGCGAACCGATCAGATCGCCCAGGCTGACGTCAAGCGTCGGGTCCAGAAAGTTCAGCATGCGTGACGAGGTTTTACCGTTGGCCGCCGCACTGGAGGCTTCGATATACGGCACCCGCTGCGCCATGGAAACGCCCGCGCCCAATCCCAGTCGCGTCTTGACTTTATGGCTCCATGGAAAGCCCGAATAAACGGCCTTCATGAACAGATCCAGTTGCAGGCCGTTGGCCTGCAATCCACGCTCGTTATGGTTGGTCAGGCCCACGTAGCCGACAAAGTCCAGGGGCCAGCCATTCAGGCTCTGGATAAAGGGCTTGCCGACCTGAATGCCGGTGATGCTGGTCGGCTGTTTTTTGTCCGTGGACAGGCACTGGGCCGTCAGTATCTTCATCAGGTGGCAGCCATCTTCGGTGGACTTGCCATAGAGCAGCTTGAAATAAGTCGGCGAATCGTTCTGCGCCCACTCCCGCTTGTGGCCGCCGAAGTCATAGGCCGCGCCCACATAGACAGCGGGCAACACGCGCTTTTGCACGATGGGGCTGTCGCTGACCTTGCGGTCCAGCACCGTGGCCGACACGCCGGCCAGCAGGCGCCAGCGCTGCGATAGATCGTAAGAGCCATACAGGCCGAGCGAGGTATTGAGGCCTGCGCCGGGGGCATAAGCCGCACGGTCGGCGACGGCTTCGCTGGCCTGCACGCCATAGTAATAGTTGTTGAGCTTGGCATCGCGCAGACCCAGGGTCAGGCTGGGCCGCAGCGTCCACGGGCCGGAGCGCCAGTCATAGCTATAGCCAAGGCGAAACTCGCTGCCCTTGTAGGTATTGCCGATGTCGTGCACCAGCTCGGCCTTCAAGGTGCCCCAGGGTTGGCGGTAGCGGTAGGACAGACCCAGGTCCATGGCGGTTTCGCGCGTCGCCATGCCTGCCAGACTGGCAGGCACACGTTCGGCCGGATAGCCTTCCAGGCGCTGCTCCACAAACAGGTCCAGCCCCTGCTCAGCGCCGTTGAGCAACTTCACGCCACCACGATTGGCACGCAGGAACAAGCGCTCGCCTTCGTACAAATAAAGCGGCACCAAGTCAAAGCGACTGCCCGCATCGCGATAGGGTGAAGTCTCCACCCGCGTCACAAAGCCCAGCCCGGCGCTACCCGACTCGGACAGGATATGCGTGAATGGCTCCAGCTCGCCAGTCGCGCGGGCCGGGCTCATGGCTGACAAACCGGCCGACAGCAAAGCCGCACAAAAAACCGAGCGCGACAGGAAAAAACGGGAAAGTAAAAAACTGTTCATCTTTGACTTGTATTTTGAAAACTCTGCGGCAAAGACCAAAAGCCGGAATCCGACCAGTTCCTGAGGCCGGTGCAGCAGGCACCCTGCATGCGACCCATGATCCATCTCTTTAGCCGACTCGATTGGCAAATAGGGCTAGCTTGAAAGCGCCAGGGAAGGGCCCGTTTCGACGCATTGATCAACGGACTTGCTCCTTGCCTTTCAAGAATAACGCATAAATCCCATATGCAGCAGCCACAAGACGCTACCAAATTAGTAGCAAGCCAGTTCAAACTCCCGACAATCATCGGAAGTTGATATCTGGAATTGTTTCACACGACGGTGTGAGCGACCGAATTTGGCTGCGGGAGGTGTGCAAGCTGTGAGTGAAACCGGTGCGTCCAGTGCCGATGCGCCTGGACCCCACCTCGCCCCTTCACTGAAGCAGCGAATCACGAGATCGCGAATAAGCTGATGTGGATCTCAAGGCACAGAACTTGGCCTAGACATTCGGCCATCACGCTGAAAACCGCGTCCCAAGCATCACCGCCGTGTATAAAGTCGTCGCGACTACAACGCGCAAAGGCAGCGGCCAGGCCCCTGATCCGCTCAATCCACCTTGGGATCCAAAGCGTCGCGCAAACCATCGCCCAAGAGGTTGAAGGCGAGAACCGTTAAAAATATAGCGAGGGCAGGGAATAGCGCCACATGCGGGGCCAGCACCATGTCAGCGCGCGAGTCATTGAGCATGGCGCCCCACTCAGGGGTCGGCGGCTGCGCCCCCATGCCCAGGAAAGACAGGCTGGCCGCCGTGATGATTGACGTGCCAATACGCATGGTGCCGTACACGACAATGGGCGAAATCGTGCTGGGCAGGATATGCCGAAAGATAATGGTCATGTCCGATGCACCAATGCTGCGTTCAGCCTCGATGTAAGTCATGTTCTTGACCGACAAGGTGCCGCCACGCACCAGGCGTGCAAAAGCCGGCACACTGAAGACGGCGACGGCAATGATCACATTGACCATGCTGGAGCCCAAAATGGCAACAACGCCAATGGCCAGCAACATGCCCGGAAAGGCAAACAGCATGTCAGAGAAGCGCATGGTGATGCGCTCCCACCAGCCGCCATAGTAGCCCGCCATCAAGCCAAAAAATGTACCCACGATGGCACCGAGGAACACCGAAATCAAGCCAGCCGACAGCGAGATGCGCGCACCTACCAGAATGCGGCTAAAAATATCACGCCCCAAGGAATCCACGCCCATCCAGTGACGCCACGTAGGCGGTGAATTCAGGGCATCGTAATCAAAAAAATACTCCGCATCATAGGGCGCGATATGAGGCGCCAACACCGCGATGACCATCAACATGAGCACGAAAATTCCGGCCAGCAGCGCCATTTTTTGCTTTAAAAATTTGCGCTTGAACTCCCCAAAAGGCGTGCTGACAGGGCCATTGTTCTTTTCGACAGTACTGGCGAGGCCTGGCGCCTGGGCCATAGCCAAACTACTTGTTTTATTCACGGCTACATCCATTTTTTATGCGTTCTTCGGCTACTTGTATCGAATGCTTGGATTGATGACGCCGTATAGCAGGTCAACCACCAAATTGATCAGCAGAAACTCCAGTGAGAACAAAAGTATCAAGCCCTGGATCACGGGATAGTCACGCATATTGACGGAGTCTATGAGTAGGGTTCCCATGCCCGGCCAGCCAAAGACGGTTTCCACCACAATGGAGCCCCCCAGCAAAGTACCAAACTGCAAGCCCAGCATGGTGACCACCGGAATCAGGGCGTTGCGTAGCACATGCTTGAGGATGACATTGGTTTCCGAAACGCCCTTGGCACGCGCGGTTCTGACAAAGTCTTCCTTGATCACTTCCACAAAGGAGGCGCGCGTGAAGCGTGCCGTCACCGCCGCCACACCGGCCCCCATGGTCAGGGAGGGCAAGATGTAGTTCTGCCAGCCATCAGCGCCAATCGATGGCAACCATCCAAGGTTCACCGAAAACAGCTGAATAAACAGCATGCCCAGCGCAAACGAGGGAAACGAGATGCCCGATACGGCCAGCGTCATGCTCAACTGGTCCGGCCACTTGTTACGCCACACCGCAGCAATGACCCCGCTTAGCAAGCCAAACACAACGGCCCACGACATGCTGGTTGCCGTCAGCCGCATCGTCGGCCCGAATCGCTCGGCGATCACACTGGTGACCGCGCGATTGCTGCGCAGGGACACGCCCAGATCGCCCTGCGAAAGATGCGTCACATAACGAAAAAACTGCTGGGGCAATGGCAGGTTCAAACCCATTTTTTCACGCACCAACTCGATCGCTTCCTGATCGGCATCAGGTCCCGCCACCAAGCTGGCGGGATCGCCGGGCAAGAAGTGAACGAACATGAAAACCATCACCAATACGAGCATCAGGGTTGGAATCATCCCCAGCAGTCGCTTCAATCCGTAAATAAGCATTTTTGATCCATGTAGAAGGGCCTTGACCCTTCTGTCTAATTACCAATTGACCGCCAGAATTACTTCATCTGAATTTCAGAGTAATAAAAGTTTCCGTCTGGCATCACATGCACACCCGACAGGTCTTTGGCGTGGACATAGACGTTGTTGCGAGTCACCAGAAAGGCCCAGGGCGCATCCTTCCAGATCTGCTCTTGAGCCGACTTATAAAGGCTGTGCTTTTTGGCCTCGTCCGTGGTCAGGAGAGCATTCTTGACGGCATCGTCCACCACGGGATTGGAGTAATAAGCGGTATTTTCAAATGCAGGAGGCCAAGCCGAAGTAGCCAGCAGAGGACGCAGTACCCAGTCCGCTTCACCGGTGGACGATGCCCAGCCGATGTAGTACATGCGGATGCCCGCATCTTTGGGATTTGGCACCTGCTTGACGCGCTGAACGCGCTGCCCCGCTTCGAGCATCTCAACTGACAACTTGACACCGACCTGGGCCAATTGCTGTTGCACAAATTGCACCACCTTGGTCGCCGTGCTGTCGTTGTAGCCAGACCAGAGCGTGGTGGAGAAGCCGTTCGGATAGCCGGCCTCTTTCAACAACTCTTTTGCCTTGGCAGGGTTATGGGGCCATGGCTGCATCTTCACGGCGTACTCCACGCCTTGAGGGATAACGCCTTCCATGGGTTTGGCATAGCCAGAAAACGCGACTTTGGCCAAGGCTTCCTTGTTGATCGCGTAATTGATGGCCTGACGAACGCGCACATCGTCAAACGGCTTCTGCAGATTGTTCAGCGAAATATAGGTGTCGGCCACCGAGGGACCGTTGACCACGACTACCTTGGGATTATTTTTCAGGATGTTGGCCTGCTCATACGGAACGGGAAAGGCGAACTGCGCCTCACCGGTCTGAATCACCGAGGAGCGCGTGTTGTTGTCGGTCACAAAGCGGAAGGTAATGCCATCCACCTTGGGATAGCCTTGACGCCAGTAACCGGCAAACTTCTTGACCTTCACGTACGACGACGGATTCCACTCGGTGAATTCAAAGGGGCCAGTACCCACTGGATGAAAGGCAATATCCTTGTTGCCGAACCTCTTCACCGCCGTCGGCGACATCATCATCGCTGCGGCATGGGCCAGCGTGCTGACAAAAGCCGAGAAGGGCTCGCTCAGGGTGATGGTGACCGTATTGGCGTCTACCACGGCTACGTTCTTGATGCGGTTGAACTGGCTCCAGCGGGACAGGCCATTACTCTTGTCCAGCACGCGGTCCAGCGTGAACTTCACCGCCTCGGCATTGAAGTCCGTACCGTCATGAAACTTAACACCCTTGCGCAGCTTGATGGTGTACACCGTGCCATCCGAGTTGACGGTATAGCCAGTCGCCAGCAAAGGCTTGATTTTCAACTTCTCATCGAATTCAAAAAGCCCCTCATAAAACGCCTTGGTCACCGATCGCGTGATGGAGCTGTTGGCGTTGTAGGGATCCAGCGAATCCACGGTGGAGGAAATCGCCATGGTGACCTGCTTCGCATCAGCCATGGCAAGCTGAGGCACGGCCATACTGAACGCCAGACTAGCCGCGACAAGGGATAGCTTCGAATTCAAAAACTTCATTTCATCTCCTATTAATAGCAAAAATCAAGCGGCAACATAGTGGTCGTCACCGACCTGAACCAGTTTCAAAATATCCGGGGGGTTGCCGATGTTCCGGATCGGACTGGGAATCTCACCGGTCAACAAATCGCGGTCTTTTCTGCGCGTAGGATCCGCAACCGGCACGGCGGACATCAACTTGCGCGTGTAGGCATGTTGCGGACTTTCAAAGATGGCACGACGACTGCCTATTTCCACAACCTGACCCAGATACATCACCGCCACACGGTGACTGATGCGCTCAACGACCGCCATGTCGTGTGAAATAAAGATGTAGGAAATTCCCAGCTCGGCCTGCAGGTCCATCAGCAGGTTGACGATCTGCGCTTGAATCGACACGTCCAGCGCAGAAACGGATTCATCGGCGATGACTACCTTGGGATTGAGCGCCAGGGCTCGCGCAATGCAGATGCGCTGGCGCTGACCGCCCGAAAACTCGTGCGGATAGCGCATGGCTGCGGAGGCCGGCAAGCCCACACGCTCCAGCAGCTCCATCGTGCGCTGCTGTGCCATCTGCCTGCTCAGGGTTTTGTGAATAAGCATGGGCTCCATGATCGAATAACCCACGGTCACGCGCGGATCCAGCGAGGCATAGGGATCTTGAAAAATAAACTGAATATTTCGGCGCAGACCCTGCAGTTCCGAGCCGCTAACGCCCGTGATGTTCTTTCCCTCAAAGAAAATATTCCCAGCCTGGGAATTCACCAGCTTGAGCAATGAGCGCCCCGTGGTGGACTTCCCGCAACCGGACTCACCCACCAAGGCCAGCGTTTCCCCGGGATAAAGATCAAAGCTGACCTGCTCTACGGCATGCACTCTCTGGGTCACACGACTGAATAAACCGGTGCGAATATCAAAACTGGTTGTTAGTCCCTTGACACTCAAAATCGGCTTGGCGTCAGGCTCAGCAATTTTCGCCACCGGCGGCTGAGCGACTTCGTGCGCAGCCCCAGCCAGCAAGGTGAAAGGCTCGGGGTCGTTCTTTCCCGTCATGGCGCCGAGTCGCGGCACGGCGGAAAGCAGCAACTGCGTGTAGCTATGAGCAGGATGGGCAAACAAGGTCTGAGCGGAGGCTTCTTCCACCATTGCGCCGCGATACATCACCAAAACTCGGTCAGCCACCTCCGCCACCACGCCCATATCGTGGGTGATGAAAATCACGCCCATATTCATTTCTTTCTGCAACTCACGGATCAGTTGCAGAATTTGCGCCTGTATCGTCACGTCCAGCGCCGTGGTCGGTTCGTCGGCGATCAACAGTGCCGGTTTGCAGGCCAGCGCCATGGCAATCATGACGCGTTGGCGCATGCCGCCTGACAACTGATGTGGAAAGCGGCCGGCCACTGAATTCGCATCGGCAATACGTACCAGATCCAGGATTCGCAGCACCTCGGCATAGGCCGCTGAATGACTCAAACCCTGATGCAACTGCAGCGACTCGGCAATCTGTCCACCCACCGTGAACACCGGGTTCAGCGAGGTCATGGGCTCCTGAAAAATCATCGCCATATCGGCACCACGAATGCTACGCATGGTCTTGACGCCTGCGGACTCGAGGTTGATCAGGCTTTGGTCATGCCGGCGCAAGACCATATTGCCGGAACTGATCTTGCCGCCGCCATGCTCAACCAGACGCATCAAGGCCAGGGACGTTACCGATTTTCCCGAACCAGACTCGCCCACAATCGCCAGCGTCTCGCCACTGTCCACATGAAAGGACAGGCTATGCACCACGGACCGGACTTCGCCAGACTTGTTGAATTGAACCGACAGATTTTTGACGTCCAGGACTCGGCTGATTGATTTATTCACGACTCGATCTTCCAGTTAGCTTTTGTCTTTGATCCGCTTAACAAGCGCAGGCCGACTGAATGCTCCGCACCACCCGGTCCAGTTGCGAGTCGCTATGCCCCAGCCAATCGTTCAACGTTGGCGACATGAAGACGTCGGGATAAATGCCTGCCCCTTCGTATAACTGACCGCTCTTCTGGAACGACGCCATCGTGGAAATCATCACCTCGACGCCACTATTGGCCAGCGAGTAGGGCTTGGAGTTGCCACTGCGTCCATTTGTCGGCATGCCGCAAACGGTCACGTTCGCACGGTCTTTGAAGGTGGAAACGAAGATGTCTCCCGCACTGCCCACGCCCCAATCCACCAGCAGGTACACCGGCTTGCCGTAACAGTAGGCTTGCGGCGAAGGCTGCATTGCCATGTAGTACCAATCCGTGAACTGAGCGTCTGGCACCAGCCACTCCGCGGTGAAATCACAGATAAAGGCTTCGAGGGCGGATTCCACTTCAGGGTCAATCCGTGCATCGCGTCGATAGGGAACTTTTTTATCCCAAACATCGAGCTTGCCGATCGGATCAAAGTCCTCGGCCTTGCCGCTGGACTTGGGTATCTTCAGTTTGCAAAGGTTGGCGATGTAAGGGCGCTCCCCGGCCGCCATGAAGTAAGGAAACAAGGCCATCAGGTTGTCCCTCACGCCGCCACCGCATTGACGAGCATCAATCACCAACGCCTGCGTGTCAGCAAACTTGGCCATGAGGCCGGGCAACTGAGCGGTCAGTTCTGCATTGGACTGAGAATGAACTCTCAAATACCCGATGTTTCCTGGCAGCAGCCGACTTTCTTGAGGCAGGTATAGCGGCAGCGGCGCCTTGCACAAATCGGCCTCAATCGTGAGCTCATGCACGAGACGATGTTGAGAGTCGTCGCTGACCAAGCCCAACTTCACGACCGGAAGCAGCGGCAGACCCAGCTCAAGGCGCAGATAGTTGACGTAGCGCAAGAGTGGCAGCGCCCGGTTAATTTTCGAGGAATCCGAGCCGTAAGGCCCCGCAGACAACTCGGCGGCAATCTTGTACCACTCGATGACAGGTACGCCATCAATTGACTCGACATACGGAAATCCGGGATTCAGCAGGACGCGATCAAGAGGGTCGTAGACGAAGTAGCGGCGCCCCTCCAGCCCGAATGCGCAAGAGACATAGCCGGGCGGCAAAAAAGACTCGTAGTTAGTCACCTTGGCGTGGGCATCGCCAATTTGCTGCACCAGCTTTTGAATCGCCATCGCCAGGCTGGCAGTACTGGTCGAAGCGCCCAATCCATCTATCAAGCGATCAATGACCTGCGCATACGGGTAAGTTACCGACAAGGCATAAGACGACACATCATCAATGATGACTTGCAGCGCCCGCAGATCGGCAATGACGCCCTCCCGGGAAAGCTGACGGCCATGGCCAGCGTCGAATTTCAACGAACTCCCGACAAAATCGTAGCCATAGCTCATGCCCACATTACCCACTCATGTTTATTGGTCACCGGTCAAAGCACTCTGGCGTTACTGGAAAGATTCAGTGCTCATGCTGACCGGTACAGCACGGCAAACGCCCAACCGACCAAATCCAGTTCCCTAAATTTGGTACCCGCCAAAGATAAGCAGCTTGACCCATTAACTCAAATGCTATTTGGCGCTCACTCTATTCAAATTTGATATACCTCTTGTGCGACTGCAAGACATCCACGGTCCAGAGGATGCTCAGCGACGCCAGGCAGGGGCTAAAGCAAGACTCCAGGGCTAGGCCTTGATACCGTCGTAGAAGGACGCGAGGCGCGCAAGAAGGCCCGTCTATGGACGCGATCGACTCAATGACAAGCCATGCCTTGTTCGCCGCCCGACCTTGTACGGCAACAACAGCGTCACCTCCGGGCCGAAGGAGGAACGTTCACCTTGCCGGGCCATGGCTCGGATGTGCTGATGGTGATGAGCAATGGCGCCTTAGCTGCCAACGTCGGCAAAGTCTGCTCGACGAACATCAAATGAAAAAAGGCCCGCGTCCCTAGGGAACGCGGGCCTTTACCCACAAAAAGACGTTTTTTCGTATTTAGAACGGGATATCGTCATCCATATCGTCAAAACCGCTGGCTGCCCGGGGAGCCGGCGCCTGACGGGGTGCGGGCGCCGGCGCGCGAGGCGCCATGGGGGCTGCGGCCCGACGAGGCGCTTCGTAGCCACCGCCATCATCAGCAGCGGGGCCGCCCATGCCTTGGCGGCTGCCCAGCATCTGCATCTGGTCGGCACGGATTTCTGTGGTGTATTTCTCCACGCCGCTCTGGTCGGTCCACTTGCGGGTGCGCAGGCTGCCTTCGACATAGACCTGCGAACCCTTGCGCAGGTACTGGCCGACGATTTCAGCCAGCCGGCCGTTAAACACCACGCGGTGCCATTCGGTGGCTTCCTTCATTTCGCCGGTTTGCTTGTCCTTCCACTTGTCGGTGGTGGCAATGGTGACATTGGCGACCTGGTCGCCACTGGGAAAGCTGCGCATTTCCGGGTCTTTACCCAAATTGCCGACGATGATGACTTTGTTGACGGATGCCATGACGATTCTCCTGAACTGTGTAAAGGCAATTAAGAATGCCGTGGAGACAATTTGTTTACCGCCACAACATGAAAAAGACAATTAAGAATGCCGCCACGGGCAAAAAAGACCATTAAGCGTACCGTGGCGCGCGGGACCATACAAACGGACTTGAAGGCCTGGATTGGTCGATTTTAGCGGAAAGCCTGCCTTAATCGGCCTCGATAGCGCCGTTCGGCTTAGCTCAGGAGGGCTCGCGCGCACCTTGCACTGCCGGGCACTATATTGCATAGTTATGCAAATGAAAGACGACGCTCGCATAACTTTGATCGTTTCTGCTCTGCGACGCCACATGGACCGCAACCAACTTTCGCAAGTCAAATTCGCTGCCGATGCGGGGGTAGATCAGTCTCAGTTGCCTCGAATCCTCGCGGGAAAGAGCAAACGCATCCGCAAGAATATGCAAATTCTTATGGAGCATGCGGGTGTCGGTTGGGATGTCGCCCGAGCCCGCCCCCCGGTTTCACACCACCCTCTCCTGTTCGCGGCAGTGAACGCCGCCTGGGACGGGTCCTCGAGGGGAGGGAACGCCTTGGCGAGGTTGATTGATGCTGCGGCCGAATTCCAGAAGGTACATGCGCGGTGAAGTCTCGTCAGCCTCACGAAGCCGCGATCCGCAGGTTGATTCGGCAGAAGTATGGGCAAGGCGAGTTCGCTGGCTACAAGCCCTGGTTCTACGTGCGGGATGTGCCTTCCAAAGGCCGGTCAACCATGGTGCACTCTTCAATCACGGGCCGGGTTCACCACTACCTGTCTGATGGCGAGGAAGGCATTCATTTGCTCGCTGAGTTCGCAACGGACACGGTAGACATCCGGGAGCAGTACGCACTACTTCCTTGGGAAGAGACGCAAGAAATTGCCAAGCGTCTTGGCCTGATCCATCCCCGCATACCAAACACCGGGGTGCCGGCGGTCATGACCACCGACCTCGTCGTTTTCAAGCGGCACGAACTCGGCCTCCAGATCGTCCCAATCGCTGTCAAAACCGCTTCCGAACTAACGGGCGAAGGCAGTGATCGCGTGCACGAAAAATTGGTGATTGAACGCGAGTATTGGCGGGCCAGAGGTTTACGCAGATTGCTCATGACGGAGGACTCAGTACCGAAGTCGAAAATCCATAACTTGAGGTTTTTCCACCCGGGAATGAACAGCCGCGTTTCAGAACAAATCGATCTCGCTGCCTTTTGCGAGATGTTTCTTCAGATCTGGACGCCCAAAGCGCCCCTGATTGACCTGTTGAAGGTTATAAGCTCCAAATTCGCCGTCAGCAATGACGTGTCGATCAAAGCACTTGGCTGTGCCATCTGGCGACGCGAGCTTCAAATCGATTTTTCGCATGCTGTGGATCATCGCAGGCCCCTGAAACTTATCGTGCAGGATGCCCATGTTTAAGATTGGTCAAGTCTTCAATCTAACGTCTCCTGTAAGCAAAGCAACTGGGCTCGTTCGAGTCGTGGGCGCAGATGTGAGGCTGGGAGTTGCGCTGGTTCTCCTCGATAAAGCCCGCGCCAGTGACCCGATCACCGTCAAATACGACAGGTGGATCGACTTGGTCGAGGTCGGGTCAGCAAGCGCTGCTCCAGATCCCTACATAGGTCTGACCAAACCGCCGCAATTGAGCGATCCAGTCAAAAAACGGATGACGCTTGTGGAATCCGCGGTTGCGGAGCTTCTAAACGTACGGGAACTGATTTTCTTTCCGAGCCGCGGCAACGAACTCTTCGAGAAGTTATCGATAAAAAGCGACGTCAGCAAAGACACCGTGCGCCGGTGGTGGAACGAATACCTGCGCTGTGGCACAACCGCAGCGATGTGCCGCACGTACACAAGGAATTCGACCCAAGATACCGCGGGAGGAAAGCGCGGCCGAAAGCCGCATGACCCCGCCTACAACAGCGGCGTCGCCCGGCACAACGTTCAAGAGACGCTCGAGTCCTGTTACGTCGCACTCGTCGTTACGCGGAAATTGAGTTTGTGGAGCGCCTATTCCGAGATGCTGCAAACTAAGTTCGACATTCCCGAAGAAATTTTCAGTCGAGCTGGAAAAGGTCTCCTTCGAACCCCTGAACTGATTGCAAAGTATCCGCACCCATCATTTCGACAGTTCGATTACGCGGGCCGTGTCTACTGGAAAAAGCACCCGCCCGCCGACAAACCACCTGCACGAGGTAGCCGGGGAAAGGTCGTGGATGAAGCCTTCGCACCCGGTGATTTTGAAATCGACGGTACAAAAATACAAATTCAGTTGGTGTCTCGATACACGCGATCGCAGCTGGTTGGTGTGCCATGCGTTTACCTGATCATTGACAAGTTTTCTACAGCCATCTGCGGATACGCCATCTCACTAGACAATTTTAGTTGGGCGGCCGCAGCGCTCGCATTGGACAACTGCTTCTCGGACAAAGAAGCGATATTTTCTCGCTTGGGCCTTTCCTACATTTCATCGGATTGGCCGGTTAATCATCTGCCCAGATCACTGACGGCAGACCGCGCCGAGTTGGTGAGCGACATGGGTCAGCGATTTCCCATCTCAGGCATCCCGGTCAAAGTTACGCCCTCAATGTGTCCGATTGCCAAAGGCACCGTTGAAGGAACGCACTCCCACGTCAAACATTTTAAGAAAGATGAAATAGATCTGCCGGGTCTTTTTGTGAAATTCAGGCAACGGAGGGAGGCTGATGGGAAAAAAGATGCTGCTCTAACCCTTGAGGAATTTGAGTTCATTTTGGTTGAGATCATCATGAGCCTCAATCGAAGTCCAGTGCGGTCGGGGCGCTTGCCATTGGAGGTACTCGACGCTGACCGTGAGGCCGTGACCCGTATAGGACTTTACGCGTGGGGGCTCGAAAACCGCCCAGGATTCACCCGCGAAGTACCACCGAATTTCGCGCACGATTTTCTTTTGACCCACGGTACGGGATCGTCGCACAAGCTTGGCATTTTGTACGACGGCGAAATCTACAGATCAGATGTCCTGCAGACCAGCGCTTGGGTTGCGGCAGTGAGCAAAGGCACGGTGAAAATCGACGTTGTCTATCACAACAACAACGGCGGAGTGATTTACTTCAAGCACGCCGACAACTGGCAGACGGCGTACCTTTACAGCATTGACTTCCCTCACGGTGAAGAGGCCGCGAGTCACGGAATTTCATTTTCAGAACTTAAAGAGATCCGAGGCAGCAAGAAACGAGCAATCGACCAAGCAAACCTTGATCGTCAAAGAATCGACAAGCCCAAGCTGGCACAAATTCAGCACATCACCAAGGAAGCTCGCAGCGCTCGCCGGGCCTCTGACCGAATCAACAAAGAGGCCAAGATTGTGCCGTTGCCGACCATCGAGGCCAGACGTATTGAGCGCACTGCCAACCGCGCTGCCGAATCGGCCGCTTTTTCCGCGGCGGTCATCGCGCCCCTCACTGTCGTTGGGTCCGCCACCACGAAAGACGAATCGTCCAGGTCGGCCGGCACCCAAAAAACGAAGGCTCCGGAAATCAGGCCAGCAAACCCAGATGCCTTTACGGTCATGGATTTGTGGGACGAAGAGTAATTAAAGCGAGTTGACGATGTACACAAGCTATGAGCGTGCCACGTACCGAGCGAACCCTCTCATCAGTGCTTTGCGGCCAATCCCTGACTCCGACAGGGCTGCAGCCAAAAGGCTGATTTTGAAGCCTAAGTTCGACGAGAGTGAGCGGGAGCATGACACCCAGCTGAGGATCGGCTACCTCACCCAGCTTAGAAACTTCTTCGTGCCCTCGCTGGAGCACCTCGACGTTTACCAGACGCTCGCAGCCGAGATCATGGCCGGTTACGAGACTCGCAACCCCCTTACTCCTGAAGGTCAAGCGATGCTGTACGGAACTGCGGCTCCTGGGCACTCGGCGCAGTCCTCTGCGCGTATCTCGGTGGTCACCGGTCTTTCGGGCATGGGCAAATCGGCACTGGTGTCGCGCATCCTTGCTGCCATTGGCGAGTTGACAATCCGGCACACGTCGTTTCAGGGCATCCCTTTTCCAGAAACGCAGCTGCTTTACCTCCGAAGAAACATACCCCACCGCTGCACACCCAAAGATCTGTGCGCTTCGTTTGGCAGTGCAGCCGACCTCGCACTCGCGATTCCGAAGTACGCGTCGATGTTTGCACGCGGCAACGCCAACACACGTCAGTTGCTTCAAGCACTTCGTACCATCATCGTAAATCACCACGTGGGCTGCCTCATACTCGATGAATTCCAGAATTTGAGACTCGTCGGAATCGGCGCAGATGCAGTTATTTCGATGCTCATCAATTTGTGCGACGAATTTCAGATCCCTATCTTCATCGTCGGCACGTACGCAACCTTCGACCTGGCACAACGCAGCCCGGACCTTGCACGTCGCATCGGCCATCGGTTCTACGACATGGCAAGACCGAAAAGCGCAGACAGTCAATCTTGGCAAGACCTCTGTGCCACGGTCTGGAAAAACCAATGGGTGAAGGACCCGAAACCATTCGATAGCAAGTATTCGGACGCACTCTATCAATGCAGCCAGGGAGTCACGGGCATCATGCTGTCCATTTTCGAAGCGGCACAGATCATCGCCATGCGCGACAAAGGCGATGACCGCGAAAGCGTGACTGAGAAGACCATCGCTCAGGCTTACGAGCAGCGTGGCAAAGCGGTGCGTCCTTTGATCGAAATCCTCAAGGCCAACGATCCTCGGCTGGTGTCCAACTACGAGGCGCTGTACGCCATGAACCTGAACCCGACTGCATCCCAGGACGTCACCCCGCGGCGTGTAAGCATCCCGAAGCTTGGTGGCATTGACGTCGCCCAGCTTGACCCAACGGTGCCTAAGCGCCGGGCTCGGTCGGGCGCTGACAAAGCAGCCGCTGCGCCAGACTCGATTGGCGGTCGCGTTGTCGACGACGTCGCAACGCCGACTGAAGTGCTCGACGCCCTCGGCTGATCAGGCGCTCGCAATGAAGAAGCTTTCGCCTGTTGCTCATCGAAGATTGGACTTTTTCCCAACGCCGGTTCCAGATGAATCGGTGACGTCCGTCCTGTCGCGGTATGTGGCCCGTTCGCCGGGAGGCGCGCGAAACGTTCTCAGATCACTCGGCTTGCCAAATCTGCGGCCCGACAATCCGATGCCGCCGATAGCCCCCTTTCTTTCCTTGCTCCCCCTTGGGCACCCATGGGTCAGCGTGCGTGATGTGCTTGCAACTCACACAATAGTCCCTTCCCTGCTCTTCTTTACGGCGACCGATGCCCGGGAGAAGGTTCTTTCCAAGCTTGCGGTTGCGGCACGAAACGACCCTTTCCTGATGCTTGGACTGGCGTTGAGAAAAGACTTTTCGGCGATGCGAATGGGGCTGAAGTATTGCCCGGACTGCGTCCGCGATTCGCTTGCGAAGAACGGCTTTGGCTGCTATCTGCGTCATCACCAGCTTCCGTACGTCCTGGTTTGTGAAATCCATGAGCGGCCCTTGGTCGCCGGCTGCAAGGTTTGCGGCCATGGGGATCCACAGAAGGGGGCATGGCACATGGCCTCCCGCTGCGATTGCCAGCAACCTACGCCCTACCTGACCGTGCCTGAGGGGGGGGTGCCTGACGACTGCTTGCAAAGCCTTGTGTGGATCGCGAAACAGTCTGGAACGACCATGCGTGCATCGACGCCGCCCGCGAACCCTGTGATTGCCCTTCGGGAGCGCCTCAGGGCGACAGGCTTTGGCGGTGCAAGGTCCGGCCTTTCAGTAAAACTGCTTTCCGACGGGCTGAGGTCTCGCTTTGGGACAACAGCGCTGAAACTACTGGGCGCCGCGGACTCAGACGAGGAACTTCTACGGTGGACGTCGAGAATCCTGGGCATCAACAACGGCAGCACAATCAAGGACGTGGGCCGGCTGCTTTGCTTGACCGGGCTGTGCTGTTCAAGCGTCAGCAATCTGGAAACCGAACTCGATTCCGGGTCGCATTCTGCGTTGGTCAAACAAGCTGAACCCAAAGGCTACTCTGCCCCCCCCCTGCTCCGTCGCGAATCAACAAGTGCAGAGGTCGTCAGGAGAACGCTCGAGGAGTCGCGCCATCGCATCAGCAGGGCGGCGGCCCGACTTGGGGTGTCGCCTGCGACACTTGCGACCGACGCCGTGCGGCACGGCATCCGCGTTCCGCTGCAAGCGTCCCTGTGTGCGAAATTGGGGGCTTCGAAACTGGACCAGATCAGGCAGCGTCTTCGGGCAGGTGTTCCGAAAAAGACCATCGAAATGGACCTCAACATTTCCGATTGGACTCGGCGACTCATCGAGCTGGATGATTTGTCGCTGATCGACCAGCATCGGCAATCTACGGTTGATTCTCTCCGCAAGCGTCATCGAAGCGCGATCGAAGCTTTCATGGCGGTTAACCGCGATGCTGGGCGATGGGATGTGGCACAACAATTCGCCGGCCCATATGACTGGCTCTATACATTTGACGGCGTTTGGCTCTCGGAAACCGTCCAGCGAAAGCCCCTCCCCTCGCAGCGGTCGACGCGCGCCATTCGAGGAGACTGGCCGGCGATCGATCAAAACCTCAGCATTCGTGCTGAAGATTTCGTGGCCGGCTGTCGAGCATCTGACGTCAGGCCTCAACGCATCACGAAATACCGCATCCTCAAGGGCATCGGCTTTCTGCAAATGTTAACGGCGGACAAGGTGGCCCGTTTGCCTCAGCTGGTCGAGACCCTTGATAGGCTGGTCGACTCCGACGACTCGTACATCGAGCGGCGGTTGCAATGGGCGATGGCGGGATACCGAAGAACCGGACACGAGCTGTCGATGAATCGGTTTCGTCGTCTGATTGCATGGGGCGCGCCCACAGTTTCCGCGCACCGAGATCGGATCATGAAACTCGCCGTGGAACTTGGCGTCCCGGTGGACGTGCGTTCATTGTTCGCTTAGAAAAAACCCAGCGCTTCTACGTGGGAAGGCTTCAAGGGCCTGTTCCACTACGAGCGTCAACCGCCATGACTCGGTGGTCTTCGAGGCGTTGATCGATGCCCTGCCTGCCGTGGGCGGCAAGCCAGGCCGGCCGCACCGCTGGCCCGGCAAGCTGCATGCGGACAAGGGCTACGACTTCGCACGGTGCCGCGCTCACCTCAAGCGCCGCGGTATTCAGGATCGTATCGCCCGTAGGGGCATCGAGCGCAATGACCGGCTCGGGCGGCATCGGTGGGTGGTTGAACGCACTCACGCTTGGCTGACAGCCTTCGGCAAGCTGCGTACCCGCTTTGAGCGCCGCATCGACATTCATACGGCTCTGCTTTCCCTAGCTTGTTGCGTCATCTGCGTCCGAAGGCTTTTGCCGTTTTGTTAGCTGCTCTAAACGACAAGTTGGGAGAGAGCCCGGTGGCGTGGGCGTGAAAAGCTCTTAACCCGTTTTGGAACGCGCATGTACCAGCGCCGCAGCCTTCACATCCATGTATGCCGCCCGCAGTGCTAATGCATCGGCCAACGCATGGTGACGCTTGAGCCCACGACCACCGCGCTTCCCGAGTTCCCGAAAACATTCCTCCGCAGCCAGCTCGCCGTCGATAGTGCCGGTGATGGAATTCACATTCACAGGAATGACGGCATCCCGCACTTGGTCCCAAATTCCCGATTCCCGAACTGCGCATTCCAACAATTCGTAGTCCGTCGAGTAGTCAAATGCGACCTCCACTTTCGTGCCGGCCTCAGCAGCCAAACCGATAAGCCATTCCCCGGCCCGCCGTCCCATCTCCCACTCGGTGCCAGAGGAACCCGGCACCAGTCCCCACTGATCAAGCACGCAGCCGTGGCGCACGAAGTCTGTTGATGCTTTGACGCGAGCTTTTCCAATGCTTGTGGTGAGATCCAATTCAGCGTACAGCTCGCGGCCATCGAGTGCAGCAAGTCCAAGACTGAGCAATTGCGGTTGCAGGAGATCCGTGAATTCGGTGTCGAGAAAAACTATCATGATGGCTGTTGTATCACGCCGGTCATGAGGAAGCACCTCCTATGGCCATCACTCACAGCAGCATGCCCGGAATCTGCACCGAGGCCACCCGAAAGACTGCATGGTCGAGATGCGCACTAGCCGAAGGCCGTATCCCATGCCACGCACACTGACGCGGCTGCATGGCCGGTCTGGTCGGTGGCCCAAAGGAAAGTATGGAAAGTATGGAAAGTATGGAAAGTATGGAAAGTATGGAAAGTATGGAAAGTATGGAAAGACTCTACCCGCGCGGCGGATCAGAGTAAGCACGTGGCGATCCCATGTTGACCGTTGCCGGTCACCCGGTTATTGATCGGGCGCTCTCAGCCTGCCAACGATGCGGCAGCAACTCCCCGACCCGGCTGGCCTTGTGCGTTGGCAGCCGCGTGAGCACATCCTTGAGGTAGGCATAGGGGTCATGCCCATTCATCCGGGCCGACTGCACCAGGCTCATCACCGCCGCCGCTCGCTGGCCCGCGCGCAAGCTGCCGGCGAACAGCCAGTTGTTTCTATCATGCGAAGGTTCGCATGACCGGAATAAGGCGAACTCCGCTTTTATGCGAAGTCGGCGCCACGCTGTGGAGTCGGTGACGCAACCTGCCTTTGCCACGCCGGTCTGATCACCTGCTGGACTTCGCATAAGAAGTCGCGTCTCCTGGGGTTCCAACCCCACTTCAGGAGATCGCGATGGACGTCTTCAATGCCCTCACGGAGCTGGCCGCTTCTCGACTTCGAGCGAGCGCTTTGGCCCCCTTTGTTCAACCCTTCTGGGACCGGCTGTCTGAGCAGCGGTACTCGCCGGGCACGGTTCGCCAGTACACGAACTGCGTTGCCCACTTCGCCCACTGGTCAAGACGGCGGCGCTTCGCACTTCAGACGCTCGACCAACACGTTGTTGCCTTCCTCAACGAACACCTGCCTTGCTGCACTTGCGCTGCCCCTGTGCAGCGCAGCCGTAACCAGGTCCGCGCGGCTCTGCAGCACTTGAAGGCTGTTGTCTGCGCTTCGGGCGTCCAACAAGATGCCCGCCAGGGCAGCCTGGTCGATGAACAACTGCTGCGCTTCGACGACTACCTGCTTCACGCCAAGGGGCTCGCTGACAGCACGCGCCTTCGGCGCACGACGATTATTCGCGCGTTGCTGTCCTTGACCTCGAACTCGACGACGCCGGTGGCCGAGGAACTGCGGCAATTCCTGGCCCAAGAGCTGTCGCGGGTGAGCGCCGCCAGCGGCGGCGTTACCGCGACCGCAGTGCGCAGCTACCTGCGCTTCCGTGCCTTCGAGGGCGATCGCGTCGAGCACCTACTGCCGGTGGTCGCTGCGCCGGCACATTGGCGTCTTGCACCTTTGCCGCAGACGCTCGCGCCCGACGAGGTCAATCGGCTGCTGGTTGCCTTCCCGGCGGATCTACCGTCGCGCCTGCGCTGTTACGCCCTCGTGCGCTGCGTCGTCGACCTCGGACTGCGCAGCAGCGAGGCGATCGCGCTGGAACTCGACGACATCGACTGGGTGACCGGCACAGTTCGCATCAGCAGGAGCAAATCGCGACGAGCCGATGTGCTGCCGCTGCCGCAACTCACCGGCGCTGCCATTGCTGACTACGTGCGATCGGAACGCCCCCAGACCACGAGCCGCCGGGTCTTCGTTCGGCACGTGGCGCCTGTAGATGAACCAGTGGCCGCCGACGTCGTCAGGCGTGCCGTGCGCCAGGCATATCGCCGCGCCGGGTTGCCGTACACCCGGGTGCACATTCTTCGGCACACGCTGGCCAGCCGGCTTCTAAACACCGGCGGCACGCTCAAGGAGGTCGCCGATGTGCTTCGCCATCGCGAGCTGGACACCTCACTCATCTACGCCAAGGTCGACTTCGGCCGGCTGGGCGCGGTGGCCATGCCCTGGCCCGGGAGCCGGCCATGAGTGCGGCAACACCGATGCAAGAGGCTGTGGAGCGTTATCTCGAGGATCGCCGCCGCCTGGGCTTTGCGCTGACGGCACCCGCCACCGAGCTCGCGCGATTTGCCCGGTACGCCGACGCACGAGAACATCGAGGCCCACTCACGCAGGAGCTGATGCTGGGTTGGGCACGGGAGCATGTGCATCGAACCAGCGACGTGACTGCAGCACGCAGGCTGGAGATCGTGCTTCCATTCGCCGCGCATTACCGGCAGTTCGAGCCGGCTACGGAGATTCCCCCCAAGGGCATCCTTGGTCGTGGTCATCGGCGCCTGGCGCCGCACATTTACACGGACCAGGAGATCATCCAGTTGCTCGACGCTGCCGGCCGACTGACCTTGACCTGGCCTCTTCGAGCGCTAACCTACCGCAGCCTATTCGGGCTGATCGCAGCGGCCGGCCTCAGGCTGTCCGAAGCGCTGATGCTCACGCTGGGCGACGTCGACCCGCAGGCCGCCGCGCTCACCGTGCGCCAGACCAAGTTCCACAAGTCCCGCCGCCTGCCGCTTCATCCGAGCACGGTGCGGGAACTCGAGCTGTACCGGCAAGCGCGAGACCGATGCCAGAGCACCGAGGACAGCGCCCCGTTCTTCGTCTCGCACGATGGTGGGCATCTGCCCACGCGCACGGTAGAGAACGTCTTCCGGCGCCTGCAACCAGGACTCGGCTGGCGCGCCCGCGGCGACCATCCTTATCCCCGGATCCACGATCTGAGGCACACCATGGCGGTGCGGCGCTTGCAGCGCTGGCGCGAGTCTGGTCAGTCCATCGACCACGCGATGTTCTGGCTTTGCACCTACCTGGGCCACGCCAAGATCTCCGACACCTACTGGTATCTGTCCGGCATCCCGGAGTTGATGGACACCATCGGCGCTCGGTTCGAGCGCTTTGTCGGCGTCGTCGGGCAAGGGGGTGAGTGATGAACCGCCAGACCGCACCGACATTCGCCGGCCTCGTGCAGGAATTCTTCACCGACTACATGGTGCAGCAGCGCGCCTTGAGCCCGCGCACGGTAGCCTCATACCGGGACACTTTCGTGCTGTTGCTGCGCTTCGCCGAAGACAAGCTGCGCCTGCCGGCGCACGGGATGACAATGGCCGACCTCAATGCCCGGTTCTTGGCCGACTTCCTGGATCACCTGGAGGCCCAGCGACACAACTCCGTGCGAAGTCGCAATGTTCGATTGGCCGCGGTTCGAGCGTTCCTGAAGTTCGCCGCCAGGCGTGACCCGGCCAACCTGGGCGTAATCGAGAACGCGTTGGCCGTGCCGATGAAGCGCTTCGAACGCAAGATGGTCGGCTTCGTGCCGCACGAACAGATGCTGGCGGTGATCGACGTGGCGAGCGACACCTGGATCGGGCAGCGAGACCGATTGATGCTGACACTCATGTTCAACACGGGTGCTCGCGTCTCCGAGATCATCGGCGTGCGCGTGGCCGACGTCGTGCTCGGGCCGAGTAACAGCATCCGGCTGCGCGGCAAGGGGCGCAAACAGCGCTCACTGCCGTTGTGGAAGAGTTCGGCTCGGGCCGTGCGCGACTGGCTGCACTTGAATCCACAGTTGCACCAGGATTCGCCGCTTCTGCCCACGCGAGACGGACGGGCAATGACCAGGGCCAATGTCGCCCAGCGCCTGAAGCTGGCAGTCGAGGTGGCGTCGGTCAAACACGCGCAGCTCAAGACGATGTCGGTGTCGCCGCACGTCGTGCGGCATTCCACTGCGATGAGCCTGTTGCAATCCGGGGTAGACCCTTGTGAGATCGCGCTCTGGCTGGGTCACGAGAGCCCTTCGACAACTCACATGTACGTCGAGGCGGATCTGGCCATGAAGGAGCGCGCGCTGGCGCGGCTGAAGCAACCAGAGATCAAGCAAGCGCGGTATCGCGCGCCGAAGGCCCTGTTGGCGTTCCTACAAGGGCTGTGATTATGCGAAGCATTGTCGGCGCCCTGAGGCGAGCCTGCCCAGGGTGCCGACTCCACAGCGTGGCGCCGACTTCGCATAAAAGCGGAGTTCGCCTTATTCCGGCCAATGGCAATCGGCCGGATCTGGTTCTCGATCCAGTTGTTGTCCACGGGCAATTGCCCGTCATCAACGAAGCGCGTCAGCGCAGTCCAGCGCCGCAGGCTGTAATCCAGCGCCCTGGCAGTCGCCGAGCTGTCCGGCAACTTTTGCCGCTGCAATGTCATCCACTCGTGCAGCGCATCGAGCACTGGCTTGACGTGCTGCTGTCGGATGGCCTGGCGCTGATCGGCGTTCAGCACCTTGACCTCGCGTTCGATGTCGTAGACCTTGGCGAACTGCTCCAGCGCGAACCCGGCGATCTGGCTTTTGTGGGCCGCGTGCAGGTCAAAGAATTTGCGCCGGGCGTGCGCCAGGCAACCAGCTTCGGTGATGCCATTGGCAAACCCGGCCTTGTAGCCGCTGAAGTCATCACATACCAGGCTGCCCCGCCAGTTGCTGAGGAAGAACCTGGCATGTTCACCGGCTCTGGACTCGCAGAAGTCGTACACCACGGCTTTCATGCCTTCGAAGGCGCCTGGCGCGTAGGCCCACAGGTAAGCCCGGTGCGTTGTGCCCTTGCCAGGCTTGAGCATCTGCACCGGCGTCTCGTCAGCGTGCAGCACGCGGTGGCTGAGTATCTCGGCCTTCAGCGCATCAACCAGCGGCTGCAGCCGCACGCCGCAGGCGCCCACCCACTGCGCCAGGGTCGAGCGGGGGATGGCCAGACCGGCGCGAGCAAAGATGGTTTCCTGGCGGTACAGGGGCAGGTGGTCGGCGTACTTGGCCACTAGCACCTGGGCTAGCAGGCCGGCGGTGGGGATGCCTTTGTCGATCACATGCGCACCGACCGGCGCCTGGGAGATGGTCTCGCACTGCGCGCAGGCCCACTTGCCACGGATGTGGCGCTCCACCGTGAACACGCCGGGCACATAGTCCAGTTTTTCGGCAACGTCTTCGCCGATGCGTTTCATCTGGCAGCCGCATTGGCAGGTCGTCCATTCCGGCTCGTGGCGGATCTCGCGCCGCGGCAGGTGGGCCGGCAGCGGCTGGCGTTTGGGCTGTTGTTTGGCCTCGGGGGCCACCGCCGGCGGCTGGAGTTGTTCGATCTCGTGGGCGACCGCCGCCAGATCGGCCTCGATCTCGTCTTCGAGCAGGCTGCGCTGCTCGGCGTTGAAGCGTTCGGACTGGGCGGCGAACTTCATGCGCTTGAGCAGCGCGTTCTCATGGGTGAGTTTGGCGTTGAGCGCCTGGCTGTGGCGCAGTTCGGTGAGCAGCCGCGTGGTCATCTCGCGCAGTTGCTCGGCGCTCAGGTCATCCAGGGATTGCGGCTGCATCAACATGACAGGCAGTGTGCCAAGGGAGCCCCTTGACTGCCATGCGCAAATCCACGGATTGCGCGCCGGCTTCAGACCACGGTGATGATGCCGGCGTCTGCTCCAGCGTGTCCAGCACGGGCCATCGCAGGCATTCGAGGTGCGGAAGCTGGTCGCGCAGCAGCGGAACATCGTGCCGCCGGAGGTTGTGCCCAGCAGTACACCGCCCCCAAGAGCAAAGCTGTTCAAGGCAACCGCGACCGGGACGCTTTCGCGGGTGAGCAAGCACTATCGAGCGCACCATCACTGTTGATTTCCATCCAGAAGTGACCCAGTTGGCCCACTGGCTCAACTTCCAGTCGGCGCCAACAGCAGGCAAGGCGAGATCGCAGCCAATGTGTCTTCCTCGGCACCGAATTCGCAACACGAGATCCCAACCGAAGAGTTTCACCCCCTCTCACTCTGGCGGTGGTCTTTCAATAATGCAGTCCGAAGAACGGGCACGGCGTTGCGCATCCGGTCAAACTGGTCATCGGGCACGTACGGTTGCGTCCGGTCGGCACCGATTCTTTGGGCATCGGCTTCGATCTTCAGCTCGACCATAGCAAGCTGCGGCTCGGTGAGCAGCCGGGGCAGCGCGGCCTGGAGTGCACTGAGACTCGTGAAGGTGAAACTCCGTGTATACCCGGTGGCTGAAGCGAATGCCGCGAACTCATGCGGGGGCGAGCAGCCGGGTCTCGTCATGTTGACTGCACCGTTGAATTGGACCGCATTGTTGATGACGACGTGGATCATCCAGGCGGGACGAGCGCTCGCAACGCTCACCATCCCGCCCAGTTCCATGAGAAGGCTGGCATCGCCATCGACGGCAATGATGGGGATGTCGGGCCGCGCGAGCGAGATCCCCAATGCGAGGCACGCGGCTCCGCCCATGAGAGGAACCGAGTCGATACGCCGATGCTTATCACCAAGCTCGTCGAATGCGAACATCGCAGACATCGTTGAGACAAGTACCGAACGAGGTGCATGCGACTCTCTGGCAGCGGAAATCGCGCCGCAGGCTTCCATCAGATTCATAGTGTGATTCTTCCGAGCGTCAAGCCCATGTCGTGTAGCGTCCGACCAGCACTGCTGCAGCGCCCCCGGCCGTGCTCGTGTGAGCAAACGCGTGATCCAGGGACGCCAGCTGATCGTCGTCATCAAGCGCCCAGTAGGGGACATTGCATGCCTCAAGAATCGGCTCCGTCAGGCGCACGACGTTGCGCTTCGACTCCCGTGTGGAATGCCCCATATTTTCTTGTTCACGACCGAATTGGCCGACGAGAAAAACCAATGGAATGCGTGCGTCGATGCATATTGCACGCAGGCTGTTCAACCCTTTGTGCAATCCCTGGTTTTGTACCATCAGGATCGGACGGCGACCACCCAGATAGAGACCCGCTGCCGTTGTGATCGCCTGATCTTCTGTGCAGGCGAAGATCTGCCGAATTCCGTCGATGCCACTTTGCAGGCGCTCGTGTACGGAGAACTGCACGAAGTCCGGCACAGTCACCACATCGCTAACTCCCGCCGCCTTCAGTCGAAGGCAAACGCCGCTTGCGCTGGGTCCGAGGGCGTCGCTTGGGCCACCCCACGCGGTAACGCTCATGCAAATTCTCCTGTGAATGAAATAACCCCCATCCTGGCCCAGAACAGCCGGGCCGCAGCGTATCGAAGATGCGCCAATGTCATGGAGTGGACAGTTCCATCAACGCTCCGTCCCAGTCGATCAACACGGTTCATGCCGGAGAGCCCTTTGCATCCTCGCGGATCAAGTCGGCCGCCCGCTCGGCGATCATGATCGTCGCCGCGTTCGTATTGCCCGACACGATTGTCGGCATGATCGACGCGTCGACCACTCTCAGCCCGGCGACGCCACGCACGCGCAGCCGCGGATCGACGACTGCGAGGTCATCGGAGCCCATGCGACAGGTTCCACACTGATGGTAGGCAGAGAAGGCGTGCTGTCGAGCTGCTTCAAGCCACTCGTCGTCCGTGCGCACGGAGGCACTTGGCTGGAGTTCTTCCGCCACAAGTGGTGATAGCGCGGATGTCGACGTCATGCGCCGCACCAGCTTCGCGCCTTCCACAGTGAGTCGCTGGTCGTACTCTGTAGTGAGGTAGTTTCCACTCATCGCCGCAGCCTGAATTGGATCGCGTGAGCGAATCCATAGGCGCCCGCGGCTCGTTGGTCGCATCGGGTAGAACAGGAGTGTGAACCCCGAAAAGGGATGCGGAGCAGAGCCGCGTTCGGGCGCACTGATTGTGCTCAGGAAGACTTGGATGTCGGGAGTCTTCGATTCGGGCAAGAGGCGAGTCATGGCTGCGGCCGACATGACGCCGACCGCGAGCGGTCCCGTCCTGAAGAGAAGGTAGCGCAAACCCGTTCGAGCCTTCGACCAGATCGAATTCAGTTCGTCGTTCGTGGTGACCGGTTTTGTGCATCTGTACACAAGCCGAAGGGCGAGGTGGTCCTGCAGGTTCTCGCCAACCCCGGGCAGGTCGGCGATCACCGGAATTCCGTGCTCTGCAAGCAAAGCGGCAGGACCGATGCCGGAGAGCTGCAGCAGCTGCGGCGATTGCAGCGCGCCCGCAGCGAGGATGACCTCCTTTGCTGCAGAAGCCGCCGATTCGATGCCGTGCCGTCGCCACCGCACGCCGGTCGCGCGCCGTCCCTCAAATGTCACCGCTGTTGCATGCGCATCGGTCAAAACAGTCAAGTTCGCACGGCTGCGTGCCGGCTGCAAATAGGCCACCGACGTCGAGCAGCGCCGGCCGTTGCGGGTCGTGATCTGAATGTACCCCGCGCCTTCCTGCGCCGCACCGTTGAAATCCTCGTTCGCGGGAATCCCCAGCTTCATCGCGGCCTGAATGAATGCGTCCCCGAGCTCTCCGCGGTTGGGAACATCCGAGACCCACAGGGGCCCGTCCCCGCCGTGCAGTTCGCTGGCTCCGCGCGAGTTTCGCTCCGATTTGATGAAGTAGCGCTGTGCCTCGCGCCTGTTCCATCCCGTCGCCCCCAGCCGCTCCCACTCGTCAAAATCCTCCAGTTGTCCACGCACATGGATCATTCCGTTGATGGAGCTCGATCCTCCCAGCGTACGACCCCTCGGCCAGTTAATGCTGCGGCCGTTCAGCGAAGGATCCGGCTGCGTCCAGAAGCGCCAGTCCAACTGCTCGTGATGCATCGTCTTGCCATAGCCGATTGGCACGTGAATCCAGGGATTGCGATCCTGCGGACCCGCCTCAAGTAGCAGCACTGTGGAGCGCCCGTCCTCGCTCAGCCTGTTGGCAAGCACACACCCGGCCGAGCCCGCGCCGACAATCACGTAGTCATAGGTCGTGTTCATGTTCTGGCTTCCAGTCGCATGTTGTTCGCGCCAGTGGTATCTCGACCACTGGCGCTCGTCGCGATCCGCTTCTTGCGGTCGCGCAGATCCACGATCCCTGGCTCATGCCGCGGATCATCGCGGCTCGACAGGATGTTGTGCTTTTGAATTTTCTGGGTGCCCGTTTTGGGAATCTCCCCTTTGAAGAGGATCCATCCGGGCGCCTTGTAGTAAGCGAGCCTTTCGCGGCAAAAATCATGGACCTCCGACGCGATTTCCACCCGACGCCCGTTGTCCAGAGCCTGCGCGCGTACTCCCGCTATCAGGACAACGCAAGCCAGCACCTCTTCTTCGCGCAATTCGTCCTTTACTGCGAGGACGGCAGCATGCTCGATCAGCGGATGCGTCATCAGCAATGCTTCTACTTCGGCAGCGGCGATGTTCTCGCCCGATCGGCGGATGATGTTCTTGCGCCTGTCGACGAAGTGCAGCATCCCGGATTCGTCTTTCACCACGACATCCCCGGTGTGGAACCAACCGTCCTTCCAGGCAGACTCCGTTGCCTCGGGGTCGTCGAGGTACCCGGTGAAGAAATCTTTGCGCGGCTGCGCCTCGGAATGGCGCACGAGCATCTCTCCGGGAGCGTTCAGGCCCGCTTCATTGCCTGCGTCGTCGACCACTTTCACCTGCAACCCCGGCACGGCCGGCCCGAATGCACGTGAGCCGACACAACGGGGCGGGACATTGTCGACAAGAACGCGCACGATCTCGGTCATGCCCCAGATCTCAAGAAGGGGAAAACCAAACCTTTTTTCGAACTTCGCTTGCAGTTGCGGCTCAACGCCTGCCCCGAAGCCGAACCGCACGGAATGCATTCGATCCAACTCGGACTCCGGCTGATCTAGAAGGAGGGGGACGATCACTCCGAGGTGGTGGATGATGGTCGCATGCGACTGCCTCACCTCCTGCCACCAACGCGACGGCTGGAAGCGATCGCTTTGAATCTGGCATCCGCCAGTCAGCAGCATGCAAAAGAACGAGAGAACCGAGGCATTGACGTGGTAGAGCGGCAGCGCGTTGTAGAGGCGCTCGCTGCGTTCTCGAACCTCCGCTAGGTGCCCGCGGCTCGCGTACCATGCCCCAGCAGCCAGCTCATACCTGTGGGAGAGAACGCAACCCTTCGGCCGACCGGTGGTGCCTGAGGTGTAGAGAATGCTGGCGGAAGTGCTAGAGCGGACTGCATCTTTCTCGCGTCGCCGGCGCGGCGATCGCAACAACGCCTCGAATTGATCGATCTCCACCAGCACGGGCTTTTCGAAGGTCGTCATCAGCACGGATTCGACAATGGTGCGCCGGACCGCAAGCAGCACGATCAAGTCAAGCTTGGCGTGGTCGATCAGGTATGCAAGTTCCGAGGCCCGGTACTCCGGATTCACGGGAACGCAGCAAGCCCCGATCACGTTCAGTGCCAGCTTGTGGACGAAGTGCTCAGGCCGGTTGTCGAGGAAGAGTCCCACGCGATGTCCCGGGCCATACCCGGCAGCAAGGTATTGACGAGCCAGTTCTTCGACGGCCAACGCACTGTTCTGGTAAGTGAGTTCGTACCCGAGCGGGTGGTAGTCGCGGTTCGGATTGTGAGGTGCCGCTACGAGCGGCAACTCCCCGAAGACATCGGCGGCGCGGTGCAGCGCCGATCCGATCGTTTCCTCGTCTCCGAGTTGAATCATCATCCCTCCAGAACTCCGGCAGCAACGATTTCTGCTGCGGAACTCGGGTAGAGCTTCGTGCTGTCCAACGGCTGGGGACGAGAGTTGCTCGCGGCTACCATCCTCATCATCGCTCGCGGATAGGGATGGTAATCGTGCGTCGCGTAGTGCTGCGTGGCGACGTTGTCCCAGATCGTCAAAAGGTCAGGCTCCCAGGTGAGTCTTACCTGGTAGTCGGGGCGCTTCGCCATTCCGAACAGGAACTGGAGCAGGGCCGTGCTCACCTCTTCAGGGACCCCGTGAACGAAGGTCGTGAAATGCCGGTGTGCAAAGACCTGCGCCCGACCGGTCACCGGGTGGCGGATGACGATGGGATGGTCGGCGACCCGCTTCGACAACTTCTGCTCCGCTTCCGACGTGCTCTTGCTTGCCATGTAATTCATTTCGCGCAGCCGCCAGAACAAGTCATGACGAGCGACGAATCGCGAGAGCATCTCCTGCATCGGCTCGGGCAGGTCTTCGTAGATAGCAGCGTTACTTGCCCAGAGCGTGTCGCCCCCCGAAGGCGGAATGTCCACTGCCCGCAGGAAGGTGTAGGCAGAGGGAAGCGCGTTGTAGGTGTTGTCCGTATGCCATGTGGCAGTGTCCGCCGGTATGGGCTTGGCTGGGTCGTAGGTGACCAGCTGAATCTCGGGGTGCTCCGCGGGGGAACCGAATACCGGATGCGAGCTTTCGAGATTCCCGAACTCGCGGCCCAATCGCACGAACGCCTCCGGCGTAAGAGGTTGCTTTCGTACAAAGACGACACCGAATTCGTTGACGGCCTTTCGCAGATCCTTGTAGACCTCCTTGTTCTCGACCTCGTTGAAGTTCACCTCGCTGATGTAGGCGCCGATCCGGGGCGTTGCCCGTTTGACCTTGAAGTGCTTATAGTCCATGACAAATCCTTTTCATCTGTGTGTTGAAGGAACTACGAACGTGGACACGCCGTGTTGCGTGACCGCAAGAGATTCAATGTTGCTGCAGGATCTGCGCATCGAAACAAGGTCGAGGCGCCGCACTGTCATTGGGTGGACAGTTCCCGCATTTACCTATCAGCAGGCGCCCTCGTTGTTTGAACAAGCGGGGGGTGCTTGCGGATTTGTATCGTCTAGGGTGTTTGCCAGCTGAGCACGTAGCGCTCGACGGCTGCGACGCTGGCTGCCAGCGTGGTCGACAGGACCCCCAGGATCAGCAGCACGGAGAACGTCTCGTTGATTGCGAATGTCTGGGTGTACTGTGCGACGATCACTCCCAGCCCATTTTGCGAAGCGATCATCTCCGCCACGACAACCCCCAAGAGGGAGTAGGTGACCGCCAGTTGCAGTCCCGAAAAGATCGACGGAAGCGAGATCGGCAGGACCACCTTGAGGAACGTCTGCGAGGTGCTTGCGCACATCATTCGCGACATCACCAGAAGATCTGGGTCTGCGTTCTTGAGGCCCGACCTGGTCGTGATCAGCAGGATGAAGAACACCAGGCTGATTCCCGCAACCGTCTTCGCTTCAACGCCGATTCCGAACCAGAGAATGAATAGCGGCGCCAGGGCGACCCGTGGGATGCTGTTCAATCCGCTGATGACGGGATTGAGCATGGCGTCGACCGTCGGAAACGCGGCGAGAGTGAGACCTGCAATGATTCCCAGGAGAGATCCCAGTGTGAACGCAAGCAGTGTGGCCATCATGGTCGAAGCCAGGTGAGGCCAGATGCTGTTGTCGGCTATCTGCCGCCCAAGCGCATTCAGCACCTGGCTCGGCCTGCCGACAAAACGCTCGTCGACATAGCCGGTGATGGCGGCAATTTCCCACGCGAGGCAGATGGCGAGCACGATCAGCACTCGCCCGCTGATGATGTAGGCGGGAGACGAGGCAGTTGTCCCCGAATTTGCCGGCGGCTTGGCTGTCGAACTTTTAAAAATTGCGTTCATGAATTTTCCTCAAACGTGCAATGCTTCTCGAACTTGCCGGCGAAGGTCCCGAAATTCCGGGACGTCGACCAGGTCACCGATGCGGCGCGGTCGCGGCAGTGCTACCCGCAAGTCATGCGTGACGCGCCCTTTGCTCAGGACGACAACACGGTCCGCCATGCTGATGGCTTCGTTGATGTCGTGGGTGACCAGAACGACTGTTCGGCCGCTGCCCTCCCACAGTTGAAGGAACTTGGGCTGCAAGGTCTCTTTTGTCTGGGCGTCCAGAGCCGCGAAGGGTTCGTCAAGAAGCACAAGGTCCGGGTCGATCGCCAATGTCCTGGCGAACGCGACCCGCTGCCGCATGCCTTGTGAAAGCTGGCTCCTGTACTTGCCCTCGCTGTCTTCGAGACCAACCTGCTTCAGCCATGCTCGAGCCGTGTCTTCCCGCTCCGAACGCGCAACGCCCCGCAATTCCAGCCCAAAAGCAACGTTGTCCAAGGCGCGTCGCCAAGGCATCAGCGAGTCACGTGCGGACATATAGCCTGTTGAAGGGCGGGGGCCGACGATGAGCTCGCCACCCACGCTGATCCGGCCGCCGGCAGCCGGGAAAAGGCCCGCGATCAGGTTGAGAAGCGTTGTCTTGCCGCAGCCGCTGACGCCAACGAGGGCGACGAACTCGCCACTGTTGATGCTGAGGTTGACGCCATCCAGGACGAGCGATTCGCTATACCGATAGCTGACGTTTTCGAGATCCAGCAGCACCGGAGCTTGCCGAGGCACGAGCGAGGCGTTCACGGGTACCAGGCGGGGGTTGACCCTTGCAACACTTGAATTGTTCTGCATGCTTGCTCCAGCCCTTAGCACTTCGCGCCATACGAAGCTGGCGTGACCGGTTCGCTGATGATGCCTTTGTCCATAAGCAGCTCGTTTGCCGCCTTGAGGTGCTCAGGCGTGAAGCTGCCATTCGGCGATAGATGGCGCAGCATCTCCTTGAGCGCCGCGGCAATCACGCCTGGCGCGTTTCCCTTGAGTCGCTTTTCGATTGCGGCGACCGATGCGTCGAAATTTTCAGGCCGGGACATCCACTCCATGCTTTCCTTGATGGAGCGGCACATGGCCCGCACCACTGCAGGATTGCCGTCCATGTAGTCCTGAGTGCTGGCCACGTGCGTTGTGAAGAGCCACTTCAGGTAAGCAGGGAAGTCATCGGGTGCGACAAGTGTCTTGTACGAACCCGGATGGAGGGCGTCGAGCGTCTGCGTCGCGGGAGGGAGCGCGATGTATGCGTCGATCGTTCCACCGACCAGCGCTGCCATTCCCGTCGCGGCACCACCTACCCCGATCAGCGTGACGTTCTCGCCGGGCTTCAGTCCCGCATCCCTGAGCATCCGCTCAACCACAGCAGCGATGTGAGACCCAAGGGCAATCACACCCACGCGTTTGCCACGCAAGTCCGCCATCGGCTGAGGATATGGCTTTCCCGCGCTGGGCGTCGGTACGGATGACCGAGCAATGATGCTGAAATAGTTGTCGGCCCATACGTTGATCAACCCCTTGATCTTGTGGCCTTTCGCGACTTGAGGAAAGGTCACCAAGGGCCCTCCTCCATCAACAAATGGAGTAGATCCGCTCAAGAGCGACGCAACCATCGCAGGCCCCGAGCTGAACGCGACCAGTTCAACGTCAAGTCCATTTTTCTTGAAAATCCCTTGAGCGTCAGCGACGAAAAATGGCGCGTTGGTGACGCCCGTGAAATACCCGAACTTCACCTTCATCTCCTCGGCGGCCTGCGCAGGCTGCGTGGAAAACGAAAAGAACACAAAAATTGCCGAAAGCAAATGCAGGAATAAGCGCGTCAAGAGAGTCTCCTTCTTTACTTGGAATCAGCGCCAGCGTCTCTCTCGGCGCCAGGGGGCTGTGTACAATCGCCGCTCACCAGCGAGCTCATTCACAGCTCGAACCAACGACCATTTCTCGAACTTTAAGCGAAGTGATGCATCACTGGATTGGCGTGACACATAGTAGGGGTGGAATTCCCTGTCGGGACATGACAAAAATCGGCCGAATGTCAACGTGAAGACAGTTCTTCAGAACTCTGCGTACCTCGCACTCGGTCGTGTTCTTCTCCTGAAGAATCCGGGGTTCGATCGGTGTGCCCCGGAAACGATCAAAGAGCTGATGGCGCACGCCTGGGTGAACCGCTGCGAGCGCGGAGATTTGGTCTGCGAGGTCAATGACCCGTTCGATCACCTCTGCCTCGTCATCGAAGGTGTGATCGAAATCCGCACAGTCATGTTAGGCCGACGCCACCTGATGACATTCCTCGCGGCGGGGGAACTGACGGGTGTGTTGTGTTGCATCGATGGCAAAGGGCAGCTGCACGATTTGATCGCTCATTCGGACGTCGTCCTGATGTACGTTCCCGGAGACCTGATCCGCCGTCGCCGGTTCATCGATCCTGCTCTCAGCGTCGCGCTTGAGCTGCAGTTGGCGTATCGAAGCAGGCGCTTGTACGAGCTTCTTGCCGGAGCGTCCTTGCTCTCGCTCAGGGCAAGGCTTGCGCGACTGCTCGTGCAGTTGGAAAGCGGATTCGGAATCCACAGGGGTGCTGCTGACATCATCAGCTTGCGCCTATCTCAGACCGATATAGCGGATCTTCTTGGTACCAGTCGCCAATGGGCGAACAGGGAATTGAACGAGCTGGAGAAGCTGGGCATGATCCGCGTCAAGCGATCCTCGGTTGAAATCCTGGACTTGAAAGCCCTTGCTGAGGTGGGTTCTCCCGGGTAGTTGCCCTGAACATCGTTCTTCCGGCGCCGAACGCTGGTTCTGGTTTGATCCACCGTTCCACCCGAACCAGAGCGTCTTGCTCCACCGCCAGCCGGACAACGTCTGGCGCATCGACTTTCAACTCGGCTGGGATGGCCGATCCCGAAGAGGAGAAGAAGCTCGAACGCATCACTCCACGCGTCAACGCCATGATGCGTCAGGCGCTCGGCCGAGAGGTTCCGTTCGAACTGGAATGGGCTAGCGTCTATACGTTTGTGTGTCCGCGCCGAAGTAGAAGTGAGCCACCGGGCCGATTGAGAAGTGAGCCAGGGTTGGAAGCCGACTTTGCGATGGTCGGCTGGCTACTCATGCTGTAGACAGTCCAAGCGGCTGCGACAGCGACATCTCCGTCATCCGTTTCAGGTACTTTTGGCCGCAATTTCGGCCCTGAGTTTGACGCCCATGACCATGGGTCACGAACCGCACAGCGTCAGTGCGCGCCATCAACTACCCGCTTGAAGACCTGCAAGCAAACCTGAGGCTGGCAGCCACACGATGTGCAGGACGTCCTAACGGACGTCCTGAAGGAAATCTAAGCCATCCGGTATTTGTCAGGCGTAGCAGTCGAGCCTTGATTGCCTAGAACCCGTACAGCTTCTGGTCCGCCGTGACGATTAACCAAAGTATTTTGGTCATCCTTGGCCATCCGGTCGATCTTTTCGGGATCGAGCAGCTTGCGAAGTTCTAGCTCCAGCTCGGCGACCACATGCGCCATCGCCGGTTCCGAAGCAATATTCACCAACTCTTCGGGGTCCGACTGCAAATCGAACAACTCGGCTGGAAAGCCGACGTAGTAATGAAATTTGTAGCGCGCCTTCGTCACCATATAGGCTGCAGAGGGCGATCCCAACGCGTGATACTCGCTGAACCCAACACGGCTCTCGTCATCGTCTTCATTGGCGATGGTAAGCAGTGACTTTCCGGGTAATGCGCGTTCTTCATCCGTCGGCGTCAAACCAACGCATTCGAGGAATGTTGGATACAGATCGGCAAGTCCGACGTTGGTCATGCAGGTCTTTCCAGCCGGAATGCCCTCACCCATCGCAATCATCGGTATCGCGGTTGACTCACGGTACATGGTGCTTTTGTTCCAGAGTCCTCGTGTTCCCAGGTTGTCTCCGTGATCCGTCGAGTAAATGACTCTGGTGTTGCCCAGCAAACCGGTGCGGCGCAACACTTCCATCACGATGCCGATTTGGTCGTCCAGATAGGAAATCAAACCCAGATAACACTGCACGGCCAAGCGACGGCGCTCATCCGTGCCAAGTGCTGCATCGTGGTCCCAGTTACGGGCCAACTGCTCGACCCACGGGTGACGGCTGTGTCCTTTGGCAGGGATCAACTTGTCCGGGACATTGATTTTTTCCAGTGGATACATATCCAGGTAGGGCTGCGGCACCATGAATGGCATGTGCGGGGCTACATAACCGAGGGACAGTATCCAGGGTTTGTCTTCGGGCGTTTGCGCAATGTCTTCAAGCCACGCCACGGCCATCCTGGTGATGTCGTGGTCGTAACGGTTGTAGCTCGAGGTCCCGGCCCCGAGTTCATCGAAAATGGTGGAGCGCCTGTCGTAGAAAGGGAGTGGATCGCGCACGGATGCCCAGATCAGTCCGATGCCGCCAGCTATGTGCATCGGGGAGTGTTGCTTGTCGAACCCCGTATCGTCTGACTCGTTGCGGTAGTGCAGCTTACCCATGGATTCAACGCGCATGCCGTTGCGCTGCAGCGAATGACCCCAGCTCTTATACGCACCATCGTAGGCGATGGCGTTGTCCCAATAACGATTCTGATGAGGAAAAAGGCCTGTCGCGACACTGGCCCGTGCGGGCACGCAGATCGGCGATGTGGTCCATGCTTTTGCAAAGCGCGTTCCCGATGCCGCCATGCTGTCCATGTTGGGCGTCTTGACCAAGTTGTTACCCGAACATCCCATATAACGGGGGTCATGTTCGTCCGAAAAGATAAATACAAGATTTGCCGGTTTCACGCTAGCTCCATCAGGTTAGCCGGCAAGTCTATGCCCGCTAACTGTGCTCGCCAATTGGTTGTTTGGCAACGGGGAGTTCGAAGTTCAGCAAGCTATCGAAGCGGGCTTCCAACCAGATGCTTGACCAGCATCCGGGCCGGCAGAGACAGAGCCTCCTTCTTCGTGCATATCAGCATGGTTCGCCGGGCCCAGGACTCATTTAGTCTGATCAGACGCAGTGACAGACTGTGCTGAAATACCTTCACGGCTCCTTCTGGCACCACTCCGATACCAATTCCCGCCTGAATCATTCTGCAAACCGACTCAAAGCTGCGCACCTGTACGCTGACGTTCAGAACATGCCCGGAATCAGCCGCCGCGTCGGCAAGCAGCTGCATCAGTGCAGCGCTTCCATCGAGACCCACAAAACTATATCCAACCAGTTCGCTGAAATGAACGCTGGGGCCCTTGAGCGGATGGTCGGTCGGTACAACGACGCAAAGAGGGTCGGGGCATAGCGTCTCGCTGTCCAGTCCCTCAAGGGGTATTCCAGAGGTCACAATTCCAACGTCTGCAGCTCGTTCCTGGACAGCGCGAATGATCGACGCGCTACCCGCTTCCCGGATGTCCACTTCGATGTCGGGTTTTGCATCGCGAAAGGACGCCAGCAACTCAGGCAAGGATTGCTGCATGATAGAAGAGTTGGCATACAAGCGAACGCGACCCTTGGAACCTGAAGCGAAATCAGACATCTCGGCTGACAGCTGACCGAGTGCCCCCAAAACGCGCCTTGCATGTTGAGCGAGGGCCTCGCCTGCCAGCGTGGGAACTACGCCGCCCTTCAGACGATGGAGAAGCTGCGCGTCAAACTGCTTTTCGAGTTGCGTAATGCGTCGGCTGGCAGCCGAAAGAACGATGTGAGAGGCGATCGCGCCTTTCGAAATGCTTTTCGACTCGACGACTTTCAGGAAGAGCGCAAGCGAGATTGGGTCAGCCAACATCATCCAATCTTAGCGCTGTCGGAGTATGCTTATTTGGCAGCGTTGAAGCGCTGAACCAATCGCTGGTGATAGGCACGTTCTGCCACGATCACCTTGGAAAAGTCAGTTGAGGGCATTCCAACAATCTGCATTTCCGCCTTTGAAAGAACGGCCACGGTTGCAGGGTCTGCGAGGACAGTTCGGATGCCTTGTTCGAGTTGGCGCGTGATGCCCTGGGGCGTGCCCACAGGAGCGAAGAAGCCAAACCATGATGCGGCCACGACATCCACGCCAACCGCCTCTCGAGCGGTGGGAATATCCGGAAAGCTCGGGTGCCTTTCGGACTGGAATACCACATAAGGCTTGAGTTTTCCGGCCTTGATGTGCGGCAAGAGAGGCGCCAGATTGAATACGGTCAACGGAACCTGTCCACTGATGACGTCCGTCAGAGCCACACCGGTGTAGGGAACCGATATGAAGTTCGCTTTGCTCGCGGCATTGAACATTTCCATGGCCAGCGTGGTATTGCTTCCCAGGCCGGGGTTTGCATAGGCCAGCGGAGACTTCTTTGAAAGCTCGATGAGCTGCGCAGCGTCAGTCGCGGGTACTGCGGCATTTCCCACCAGAAAAACAGTCTGTTTGACCGCCATGACCAAGGGCAGAAAATCCTTTTCCGGCGAATACGAAAGCTTGGGAATGATGAACTGTGCCAGCGTGAGATCAGAGTTGTTGGCACAGAGAATGGTGTAGCCGTCCGCAGCTGACTTGGCGACGTACGCCGAACCAATCGTTCCCGATGCGCCGACCTTGTTTTCGACCACGACGGGCTGCTTAACGACAGTAGCGAGTCGCTCGGCGACCGTTCGACACATCATGTCAAGTCCACCGCCAGCGTTATAAGGAACTACGAACTTCACTGGCTTCGTTGGCCACTCCTGAGCATAAGTGTGCGAAAAACCCATCAACGAGGTGCTTACAAGAAGCAGCAGTTTTGCAAACGTTTTCATTGTCTCGGTCTTTATAGGTAAGTGACCGGAGATTCTAGAATTTGAACGCCAATACGGGCATTGGTATTACGACAACCAAGGTTTCGCTAACGGCGAAGCACCGGCTAACTGCTATTTCAACTACGTTACGCTGCGCCCTGCAACCCGGACAACGCAAACCCTGCGGAGAAATCAAATGACTGACTACTTCGCAGGGTTTCCCGTTGCACCACATTAGGTAGTACCCGTGCGCTCAGTTCAGGTCGAGCTTTGACTTCTGCGCAAGATCTTTCCATTTACGGGTATCGTTAGCAACGAATTCCTGAATCTCCTTTGGACTGCCCTTGACGGATACAGACCATTGGCATTGGAGCTTACCAGCCACAATGTTCGCCAGCTTTCGGTTCTCCACCAGTTTGCAAGTCTTGGGGCGAAGTGCCCGATCCCAGGCAGCCTGATCTGCCTGAGTGGCCCGATAGCACCCTGTGCCACCGTTGCGCCAGATCTCACGGCTGATGGTCGATGGCGCTCGCTTGAGAAGTATTGCGATTGAGCGGATTGACTGGCCTGCCACCACAGCGCGCGATATTTCTTCTCGTTCAGCTAACGTCAGCGCCAGTCTTGACCGGCAACGCTCTGGCGGGCGTATCCCACCCGTCTCAGCCAAGATGCCGCGTACTGATCCGTGATTCCTATCGAATAGCTGGGCTATCTGTTGGAGAGATTCGCCTTTCTTCCAGCGCTCCCACATTAAAGCTTTCTGGCTTTGCGTGTAATAGATCCGTGGTCTTTGCTTCATCTGCAACACTCCTTCTGCTTACGCAGTGTTTAGTGTGTTGCATCGACCGGTTGAATCCGCCGTCGAGAGCACCAGTTCGCAATCGGCGTCAGCGGACGTTCAAGATGAAGTCCCGCAGCTGTATGTTCCCGACGTCGGCTGTACATCTGAAACCGGCCATCGGGCCTGCGAGGATCGCTGGCTCTCGGATGACCGCTGTTGGACACAGACCGTGAGGTCACAGTCCGGCCAGGGCCGACCGCAACCGCTGCTCTGCTGACATCCAAGCTGCAATCGTTAGATGGCGGCTTTGGGCCCGATGCCGCCGGTCACAGCTCTAGCTTGAAGGCCGGCGTGCAGTCTGAAGCGGTCATATCCCAGACCGTTGCAGCGGCAGTAAGGTGTTCCGGTCAACTCACCGAACCAGGGATCACCACCAACCGAACCAACTGTTCACGTGCGGCCGAAATACGCATCCAGACCACAAGCACATTCTCCGAATTCGATTTAGCTGCAGCTTGGCTGTAGTTGAATGAGCCCGTCTCTGTGTGCTTGCCGTCCACCACGATGTACTTGTCGTGATGGATCGCATAAGACGAGATCACCCGCGTCGGTATTCCGGCGCCAACCACCAGATTCATCGCCGCTATGTTGGCTTTGCCACGGTTGCCTTTGTCGTCGAGCAACACAGACACGTCGATGCCGCGCCGCTTCGCGGCGATCAGGGCGCGGACAACCGCCGGTGACGTGAAGGAATAGCCCGCCAACCGGATCGATTGCCTCGCACTGTCGATCACCTTGAGCACCAAGGCTTCCGCGTTCGCTTCAGGCGAAAACGCCACTTCGACTTGTTGGCTGGACGGCAGGGCGCCTGGTGTGCTGGCACAGCCCGCAAAAAGGACAACCGCGAAACCCAGAATGGTGCGTCGTGTGGCGGGAACGAACGAAGATCTCATGTATTGCTCAAGTTGAAGCCGCGACTTTAGCAAGCCTCGCCCAAGCTAAAGGCTCGCGCCAATGCGGATTTGGCGCCTGTTTCTCAGGATTGCGTCTAACAGAGAGAATGAGGGGGGTAGCAGCAAATTTGCGTTGCGCTTAATTCGCGACAGAAGAAATGACGTAAGTTATTGTTATTAAACAGTTTTTCTGGGCAATTTTTTGCGCTTAACTCGTTCCGTGCCCAGCAGATCAGCATTCCCGCTACACATCAAACGGGCTTCCTCGAAGCGCCGTCCCAGTGGGTACGCATCCGTTTTCTTGAGAACGCAGCCAAGCATGTGCTGGTACCCTGCTTGCAAGAGCACGGTGAGCTTGCCCAGACAACGATGACGCCGGCGTGCACCAGCTTGGCCAGCGTTCAGGGTTTCTAAGTCGACATTTGGACAGATAGCCAAGCCAGTCGTGCACGCTTCCCCGGCGCACCCCCGGCGATCAATGGACGGCGCACGCTTCTTGGTTGCCCGACGGCGGCAGCAAAACTCGCATCGTGCGGGCGCTCTATGTAAAAGAGGGAGAAGTGAGAAGAAACACGGGACATGCACCCTAACGCTTCTTCAATCCGGCGAACTGGGCTCACGCAGTCTGCGCACGCCAGCAGCAGCATGCGTATCGTCCTGGTGCTAGCGGCGGTACGCTTAATTGTCTTTTGTGTTGGCCACGGTACGCTTAATTGTCTTTAAGTGCCTCTGTGGCGGTATTCTTAATTGTCTCTAGCCAGAACTGGTCTTCGGGGCTGATCCCCCAAAGCGAATCCTGTGAGTTTAACTGGCCGGCCGGCCCAACGGCTCAGCACCAGAAACCACGGCCGCCACATGGCGACCGGGCGCCTTCATGGGCCAGGCCACCAGCAACCACAGCAGCATCAGGCCGCCGCAAACCAGGAACAGCCCCTGGGGGCCGTGGGTTTTGGTGATCCAGCCGCCGAGCGCGCCGCCGGCAAAAAAGCCCAGCGACTGCAAGGTGTTGTAGACCCCCAGCGCCGCGCCGCGCGCATGCGGCGGCGCCAGCCGCGAGGCCAGGCTGGGCTGGCTCGCCTCCAGCACATTGAAGCCGCAAAAAAACAGCACCAGCAACACGCCCAACAGGCCCAGACCGGGCCCGACCGGTGCCGACACCGCCCACAGCAAGCCGCCCTGCACCAAAAAGATCAGGCTCACCGCACCCAGGAAAACGGCGCGCAGATAACCCCGCTTTTCCAGCGGAAACAGCGTCATGCCCATGACCAAAAAGGAAGCTAGTACGGCGGGCAGATAGACCTGCCAGTGTCGCGTTTTCTCCAGCCCCGCGGCCACCAGTAGCGCCGGAATGGCCATCCACATGGCCAGTTGCACGGCATGCAGCACAAACACGCCAAAATCCAGCCGCAGCAGCGCCGGGTCTTTCAGCACCTCCAGTACGCTGCCGCGCGAGGGCTGGCTGTGCTTGAGCGGCTCGGCCGGCACCCACCACAGCACGACGGCGATGCCGACCAGAGCCAGCGCGCCGGTCAGGGCAAAAATGCCGTACAAACCAATGGCACCGGCCAGCCACGGCGCCAGCAGCAGCGACAGCGCAAACATCAGGGCAATGCTGCCGCCCACCAGCGCCATCGCCTTGGTGCGCACTTCATCGCGGGTGCAATCGGCCAGCAGCGCGGTGACGGCGGCAGAAATAGCGCCCGCGCCCTGCAGCGAACGGCCGGCCGTCAGCCAGTTCAGGTCGGGCGCCCAGGCGGCGACAAAGCTGCCCAGAGCAAACATCAGCAGCCCGACAATCATCACGCGCTTGCGGCCCCACCAGTCCGAAGCCAGGCCAAACGGGATTTGCAAAAAGCCCTGGGTCAAGCCGTAAATGCCCATGGCCAGGCCGACGCGGGCCGGGTCATCGCCGCCTGGATAGCGGGCGGCCTCCAGCGCAAACACCGGCAGCACCAGAAACAGGCCCAGCATGCGCAGGGCAAAAATCGAAGCCAGGGACAAGCTGGCACGCCGCTCGGTGGCGGTCATCGGAAACGATGGGGCAGCAGAAGACACGGATAAAAGATCTGAAAAGGTAGGATTTCGGCGACATCAGCCGTCATGGCGGGTTCAGGCGCCGTTTTACGGCGGTATCACCGGCCGCACCGACGGGTACACAGACGTCTATTGTGCTTGAAACGGTGCTTCGGTCTATGATGGAAAGTTTTGCGGCGCCCCATCCTGTGAACCATCCCAACGACAGCAAGTACCTTGCCAGTGTGCTGGCAACCCAGCGCATCAGCATACGCGGGGCGCGCACGCACAACCTCAAGAACATAGACCTGGATATTCCGCGCAACCAGCTGGTGGTGATCACCGGCCTGAGCGGTTCGGGCAAGTCCAGCCTGGCCTTTGACACCCTGTATGCCGAGGGCCAGCGCCGTTACGTTGAAAGTCTGAGCACTTACGCGCGGCAGTTCCTGCAGCTGATGGACAAACCCGACGTGGACATGATCGAAGGCCTGTCGCCGGCGATTTCCATCGAACAAAAGGCCACTTCGCACAACCCACGCTCCACTGTCGGCACGGTGACCGAGATCCACGACTACCTGCGCCTGCTGTTTGCCCGCGCCGGCACGCCCTTTTGCCCCGAGCACGACCTGCCGCTGCAGGCGCAAAGCGTCAGCGAGATGGTCGATACCGTGCTGGCCTTGCCCGAAGACACCAAGCTGATGATCCTGGCGCCGGTGGCGCGTGAACGCAAGGGCGAGTTTGTCGACCTGTTTGCCGAGATGCAGGCCCAGGGCTATGTACGCTTTCGCGTCGATGGCACGGCCTACGAATTTAACGAACTGCCGGCGCTGAAGAAAACCGAGAAGCACAACATCGACGTTGTGATAGACCGCGTCAAGGTGCGCGCCGACCTGCAGCAGCGCCTGGCCGAAAGCTTCGAGGCCGCGCTGCGGCTGGCCGAGGGCAAGGCCCTGGCGCTGGAGATGGACACGGGGAAAGAGCACCTTTTTAGTGCCAAATTTTCCTGCCCGGTCTGCAGCTACAGCCTGAGCGAGATGGAGCCGCGGCTGTTCTCCTTCAACTCGCCGGTGGGCGCCTGCCCCAGCTGCGACGGGCTGGGCCACATGGAGTTTTTCGACCCGGCACGGGTGGTGGCCTTTCCCTCGCTGAGCCTGGCCAGCGGCGCCGTCAAGGGCTGGGACAGGCGCAATGCCTATTACTTCTCCATGCTGGAGAGTCTGGCCAGCCACTACAAATTTGACATCGATACGGCCTATGAAGACTTGCCTGAAAACGTTCAACAAGTGGTGCTGCACGGCTCTGGCGAAGAAGACATCAAGTTCAGCTATGTGATGGAGTCTGGCAACTCCGCTGGCAAGAAGGTCAGCAAGAAGCACCCCTTCGAAGGCGTGATCACCAACTTTGAACGCCGTTACCGCGAGACCGATTCCGCCGTCGTACGCGAAGATCTGTCGCGTTACCGCAGCCTGCAGGCCTGCCCCGAATGCGCCGGCACACGCCTGCGCAAAGAGGCCCGCCATGTCTATCTGGTCGGCAAGTCCGCAGGCGAGGCTGCGGCGCCGGCGCGCAAAGCGATTTATGAAATCAGCCACATCACCCTGCGCGAGAGCTTTGACTACTTCAACACGCTGCGCATGGAAGGCGCCAAGGCCGAGATCGCCGACAAGGTGGTGCGCGAAATCGGCCTGCGCCTGAAGTTTCTCAACGACGTGGGCCTCAATTACCTGAGCCTGGACCGCAGCGCCGAAACGCTCTCGGGCGGTGAGTCGCAACGGATCCGCCTGGCCTCGCAAATCGGCTCCGGCCTGACCGGCGTGATGTATGTGCTGGACGAGCCCAGCATAGGCCTGCACCAGCGCGATAACGACCGCCTGATAGGCACGCTCAAACACCTGCGCGACATCGGCAACAGCGTGCTGGTGGTCGAGCACGACGAAGACATGATTCGCGCCGCCGACCACGTGATCGATATGGGCCCAGGCGCCGGCATTCACGGCGGCCGCGTCATGGCGCAAGGCACGTTTGAAGAGGTGCAGGCCAACCCCGATTCGCTGACCGGCAAGTATCTGGCGCAGACGCTGAAGATCGCCGTGCCTGCGCGCCGCACGCCCTGGCTGCCCACCGTGAAAGCGGTGCAAGCAGTCGAGAAAAAGAAGCTGTCGCGCTTTCCGCTCAGCCCGCAAGCGGAGCGCCGCGCCGCACGCGAGGCCCAGCACCTGGCGACCCAGGGCGACATGCAGGCGCTGCGCGTCGTCAATGCCAGCGGCCACAACCTCAAGGGCGTGAGCGTGGAGTTTCCCGTTGGCCTGCTGACCTGCGTGACCGGCGTGTCCGGCTCGGGCAAGTCCACGCTGGTCAACGACACGCTGTATGCCGCCGTGGCGCGCACGCTGTACCGCGCGCATGACGAGCCCGCGCCGCACGAAAGCATTGAAGGCATAGAGCATTTCGACAAGGTCATCAACGTCGACCAGTCGCCGATAGGCCGCACGCCGCGCAGCAACCCGGCCACCTACACCGGCCTATTCACGCCCATACGTGAGCTGATGGCGGAAATGAACACGGCACGCGAGCGTGGCTATGGCGCCGGGCGCTTTTCCTTCAACGTCGCCGGTGGCCGCTGCGAGGCCTGCCAGGGTGACGGCGTGGTGAAGGTGGAGATGCACTTTCTGCCCGATGTCTACGTGCCCTGCGATGTCTGCAAGGGTATGCGCTACAACCGCGAAACACTGGAGGTGCAGTACAAGGGCAAGAACATCGCCCAAATCCTGGACCTCACGGTCGAGACTGCCGCCGAGTTCTTCAAGGCCGTGCCTCACATCGCGCGCAAGCTGCACACCCTGCTGGACGTGGGCCTCTCCTACATCAAGCTGGGCCAGGCCGCTACCACGCTGTCGGGCGGCGAGGCGCAGCGCGTCAAGCTGGCGTTGGAACTCAGCAAGCGCGACACCGGCCGAACCCTCTACATCCTGGATGAACCGACCACCGGCCTGCACTTTGCCGACATCGACCTGCTGCTCAAGGTGCTGCACCAGTTGCGCGATGCCGGCAACACGATTGTGGTGATTGAGCACAACCTCGACGTCATCAAGACGGCCGACTGGCTGATAGACATGGGCCCTGAGGGAGGCGCCGGAGGCGGCACGGTGGTGGGCGTTGGCACGCCCGAAGACATCGCCGCCAATCCCGACAGCCATACCGGCCGCTATCTGGCGCGCCTGCTCTGATTTTTTTGCCGCTCGACGTGTGACGCGTCAGTGCCTACAGGAGATTCTCCCTTGAACAGTCCTTCCATTTTCACCCGCCGCAAAGTGGTGTTTCTCATCGCCACCCTGTGCTGCCTGCTCTGGGGCAGCGCCTACCCGGCCATCAAGAACGGCTATGCGCTGTTCAACATTGCCGCCGATGACATCCCTTCCAAACTGGTGTTTGCCGGCTACCGCTTTCTCTTCGCCGGCCTGGTGCTGTTGGTGATTGCCGCAGCGGGCAAAAAAACGCTGGCGCTGAGCCGCCGCACCCTGGGCCAGGTGACGCTGCTGGGCCTGACCCAGACCAGCTTGCAGTATGTGTTCTTCTACATCGGGCTGGCCTACGCCACCGGCGTGAAAAGCTCCATCATGAACGCCACCGGCACTTTTTTCAGCGTGCTGCTGGCCCACTACATCTACAAAAACGACAAGCTCAGCTTTAACAAGGTCCTGGGTTGCATCGTCGGCTTTATTGGCGTGATGGTGGTCAACTTCAGCGCCGGCCTCTTGAGCTTTGATTTCACGCTGCTGGGCGAGGGCTTTGTCGTGATCGCCGCCTTTGTGCTGTCGGCCGCCAGTATTTACGGCAAAAAGGTGTCGCAGCATGTCGACTCGGTGGTACTGACCGGCTATCAGTTGGCCATAGGCGGTCTGGCGCTGCTGCTGATAGGCTTTGCCGCCGGCGGCACGCTGACCGGCTTCAGCTTCAAATCCACTGCCCTGCTGGCCTACCTGGTGATTCTGTCGTCAGCGGCGTTTTCACTCTGGACCATCTTGCTTAAGTACAACCGGGTCAGCATGGTCACCGTCTTCAACTTCATGGTTCCGGTGTTCGGCACCCTGCTGTCGGCACTGTTCCTGAACGAGAGCTTTCTGGAATGGAAGAACGGCCTGGCGCTGTTGCTGGTCTGCTACGGTATCTGGTTGGTGACCAAGGAAGAAAAGCCCGTGCCGGTGCTGGCAAAAAGCTGATGGCGGCTGGGCCGGGACAGACGCCCGCGGCACGCGCATCCGGAAATCATCGGGCAAGGGCGGCACAACCCAAGGTAACTACGCATTGACGGGAAAGCCCTCAAAGGCGAAATTCGCAGCTTTGGTAGCTCGGCAAGGTCTGTGACCCAAAGGCGAATGCAGGCATGATTCCTGCATGCCTGCAAATCGCGTCAACAGCGCTGCCCTGCATGTCGGTCAACCCTAACCAAGAATGCCATCTTGATGAAATTCCCGTCTTTCCCCATCTCCCGCCGCCTGCTTGGCGCCACGGCCGCTGCGGCCCTGCTGGCTTGTTACGGCACGGGGGCCTTGGCGGCCACGCCCAAAGACACGCTGGTGGTGGCCTTCGCGTTTGACGACATCATCACCATGGATCCGGCCGAAGTCTTTGAGCTGTCCGGTGGTGAAATCATGGGCAACACCTATGACCGGCTGGTGCGGCTGGACATCAACGACCCGTCCAAGTTGATCGGCGACGTGGCCAAGTCCTGGACCGTATCGCCAGACGGCAAGACCTTCACCTTCGAGCTCAAGCCCGGGCTGAAGTTTGCCTCCGGCAATCCGCTGACCGCCGAGGAGGTGGTGTATTCGCTGCACCGCGCCGTCATGCTGGACAAATCCCCAGCCTTCATCCTGACCCAGTTCGGCTTCAGCAAGGACAAGGTCAAGGACAGGATCAAGCAGACCGGCCCGCTGACGCTGACCCTGGAAACCGACAAGGCCTTTGCGCCCACCTTTGTACTGAACTGCCTGACGGCCAATATCGGCGCCATCGTCGACAAGAAACTGCTGCAGTCCAAGGAGCAAAACGGTGACTGGGGCTATGGCTGGCTGAAAACCAACTATGCCGGTTCCGGCCCACTGAAACTGCGCGAATGGCGCGCCAACGAAATCGTTGCCATGGAGCGCAACGACAATTACTACGGCGACAAGTCCAAGCCGGCCCGCGTGATTTACCGCCACGTCAAGGAAGCCGCCACGCAGCGCCTGCTGCTGGAAAAGGGCGATATCGACATTGCCCGCAACCTCAGCCCGCAAGACATCGCCACACTGGCCAACAACAAGGACATCAAGCTCGCCTCCGCGCCCAAGGGCACGGTTTACTACATCAGCCTGAACCAGAAAAACCCCACGCTGGCCAAGCCCGAGGTGCGCGAGGCCATGAAGTGGCTGATTGACTACTCGGCCATAGGCGACACGCTGATCAAGAACATCGGCGTGATTCACCAGAATTTCCTGCCGGTCGGCCTGCTGGGCGCCAGCACGGAAATGCCCTACAAGCTGGACGTGGCCAAGGCCAAGGCGCTGCTGGCCAAGGCCGGCCTGCCCAACGGCTTCAAGGTCACTATTGACATGCGCACCGTCCAGCCGGTGCAGGGCATCGTCGAGGCCTTCCAACAAAATGCCAAGCTGGCCGGCATAGACATCGAGATCATCCCCGGCGACGGCAAGCAGACGCTGACCAAATACCGCGCCCGCACCCACGACATGTACATCGGCCAATGGGGCGCCGACTACTGGGATCCGCACACCAATGCCGACACCTTCACGCGCAACCCCGACAACGCCGACGATGCCAAGGCCAAGCCGCTGGCCTGGCGCAATGCCTGGGCCATTCCCGAGCTGACCAAGAAATCGGACGCGGCGGTGCTCGAGCGCGATGCCGGCAAGCGCAAGCTCATGTACGAAGAGCTGCAGGCCGAATTCCGCAAGACCAGCCCCTTTGTCATGCTTTACCAGCAGACCGAGGTGGCGGCCTACCGCAGCAACCTTGATGGTCTGAAGCTGGGCCCCACCTTTGACACCAACTACATGTTTAAAGTAGCCAAGCGCTAAGACTGGCTTTGGCAGTTCCTGATCCTCTCGTCGCAGGCGTTGCGCCTGCGGCCGCTGTCAGCTCGCGCCCGGCCAGCTCACGCTGGCTGCGCCGCCTGCAGGCCGTCGGCCGTTTTGCGGTGGTGATATTGCTCACCTACCTGGGCCTGCTGGCCGTCACCTTCTTCATCGGCCGGGTCATTCCGGTCGATCCGGTGCTGGCCATGGTCGGCGACAATGCACCCGCCCATGTGGTCGCCCGTGTCCGCGAGGAAATGGGCCTGAACAAGCCGCTCTACGAGCAGTTCTACATCTACCTGCGCAAGGTGCTGCAGGGCGACTTCGGCACCTCGGTGCTGACCGCCAACCCGGTGCTGCAGGACATACGCCGCGCCTTTCCGGCCACGCTGGAACTCGCCAGCCTGGGCATTTTGCTGGGCGCCGGGCTGGGCGTGCCGCTGGGCGTCTGGGCCGCCGTGCGGCGCGGCAAGCTGGTCGACCAGGTGGTGCGCGTCATCGGCCTGGTCGGTTATTCGGTGCCGATTTTCTGGCTAGGCCTGATGGCGCTGCTGGTGTTTTATGCCAAGCTGGGCTGGGTCGGCGGACCGGGCCGGATTGATGTGGCCTATGAGTTCACGCTGGTGCCGGTCACCGGCCTGCTGCTGGTCGACACCGCCATGGCCGGCGAATGGCAGGCCTTTGGCAACGCGCTGTCGCACCTGATCCTGCCGGCCTCGCTGCTGGGTTATTTCTCGCTGGCCTACATCAGCCGCATGACGCGCTCCTTCATGCTCAATGAACTGGCGCAGGAGTATGTGGTGGCGGCGCGGGCCAAGGGCTTGTCGGAAGCCCGCATCATCTGGCGCCATGCGCTGCGCAATGCCATGGTGCCGCTGGTCACGGTGATTGCGCTGTCCTATGCCGGCCTGCTCGAAGGCTCGGTGCTGACCGAAACCGTGTTTGCCTGGCCCGGACTGGGCCTGTACATCACCAACTCGCTGCAAAACGCCGACATGAACGCGGTGCTGGGCGGCACCATAGTCGTGGGCTCCATCTTCATCGGACTGAACCTGCTGTCTGACCTGCTTTACCAACTGCTGGATTCCAGAACACGCACGCGATGACAGATTCAACGCTTCTTAAAACCGACAGTCCGCCCCTAGCAAGCGCGACCCCCTCGGGGGGCAGAGCGCCACACGCAGTGGGCGATCGTGGGGGCCTTATTGCCTGGCTGATGTCCGACCGGCCGCTGTCCAGAAGACAGGCCGCGCTGGGCCGGGCCTACGGCGCCTGCCGCACCTTCTCGCGTAACCGCCTGGCCATGGTCGGCTTGCTGATTGTGCTGGCGCTGGTGCTGGTGGCGCTGTTTGCAGATCTGCTGGCGCCCTACTCGGCCTATACCGGTGACCTGCGCACCACGCGATTGCTACCGCCCTCATGGGCGCACTGGATGGGCACCGACGACCAGGGCAGAGACATCTTGTCGCGGCTGATTCACGGCTCGCGCATCACCCTCTTCGTGGTGGTGCTGGTGGCCGTGCTGGCCGCGCCCATAGGCCTCATCGTGGGCACGGTGGCAGGTTATGCCGGCGGACTGGTCGATGCGACCTTGATGCGCATCACGGATATTTTTCTGGCCTTTCCGCGCCTGATCCTGGCGCTGGCCTTTGTGGCCGCGCTGGGCCCCGGCATAGAAAATGCGGTCATCGCCATTGCCATCACCTCCTGGCCGCCCTATGCCAGGCTGGCGCGCGCCGAAACGCTGACGATACGCCAGACCGACTACATCGCGGCGGTCCAGCTGCTGGGCGCCTCGCCCTGGCGCATCGTGTTTCGCCACATCATGCCGCTGTGCGTCTCCTCGGTCATAGTGCGCGTCACGCTGGACATGGCGGGCATTATTTTGACGGCGGCGGGCCTGGGCTTTCTGGGCCTGGGCGCGCAACCGCCCATGCCCGAATGGGGCGCCATGATTGCCAACGGCCGGCTCTATGTGCTGGACCAATGGTGGGTGGCCGCTGCGCCTGGCGCGGCGATTTTCATTGTCAGCCTGGCTTTCAATTTGCTGGGCGACGGCTTGCGCGACGCACTCGACCCCAAGGCGGCGAAATGACGGCATCCTCACCCTTGCTGGTGGTTGAAGATCTGCGCGTGGCCTTTCCCGGCCGCGATGGCGCCATGGTGGAGGCGGTGCGCGGCGTGTCCTTCACGCTGGGCCGCGAACGCCTGGGTATTGTGGGCGAATCGGGTTCGGGCAAATCGCAAACCGGCCGCGCCATTTTGGGGCTTACCGCGCCCGAAGGCCGGGTCAGCGCCAGGCAGCTGGCCTTCAGCGGCGTCGATCTGCTGAACTGCCCGCCCAAGCAGCGCCGGGCCTTGCGCGGCGGGCGCATCGCCATGGTGCTGCAAGACCCGAAGTTCTCGCTCAACCCGGTGATGACCATAGGCGCGCAGATCGAGGAAACCTTGCGCGCCCACAGCCGCGTCTCCAGTCGCGAAGCCAAAACGCGCGCGCTGGCGGCGCTGGAATCGGTGCGCATCGATGACCCCGAACGCGTCTACAAGCTGCACCCGCACGAGGTCTCGGGCGGCATGGGTCAGCGCGCCATGATCGCCATGATGCTGATTGCCGAGCCGGATATCTTGATTGCCGACGAGCCGACCTCGGCGCTGGATGTGACGGTGCAGCTGCAGCTGCTGTCCATTCTTGATGCGCTGGTGAGCGAGCGCGGCATGGGCTTGATTCTGGTGTCGCACGATTTGCGGCTGGTGTCCTCGTTTTGCGACCGCATCCTGGTGATGTATGCCGGCCGGGTGGTTGAAGAGCTGGCCGCCGGCGGACTGGGCCACGCCAAGCACCCCTACACGCGCGGCCTGATGGCCTGCCTGCCGCAACTGGGCCAGTCCAGCCATCCGCTGGCCACGCTGGACCGCCAACCGGAGTGGGCCTTATGAATGCCAGACAAACCCTGGGTCTGGACGTGCGCCAGTTGCGCGTCAGCTACGACGGTTTTGTCGCCGTGGCCGACACCTCCTTTCACATCGCTCCCGGCGAAAGTTTCGGCATCGTCGGTGAATCGGGTTCCGGTAAATCAACGGTGCTGCGCGCCATCTGCGGCCTGGCGCCCAAGACCTCGGGCACGGTTCAGCTTTGCAGCGATGGGCAAGCCGCGGCCACCCTGCCCGCGCCCGGCAGCAAGGCCTTTCGCCGTCGCGTGCAAATGGTGTTTCAAGACCCCTATGGCTCGCTGCACCCGCGCCAGACCGTAGACCGCATCCTGGCCGAGCCGCTGGCCATACACGGCATTGATGACGCGGAAACGCGCATAGAACGGGCCCTCGATGAAGTCGGCCTGGGCCAGGGTTTTCGCTTTCGCTATCCGCACCAGTTGTCGGGCGGGCAACGCCAGCGCATTGCGATTGCGCGGGCGCTGATCCTGGAGCCGCAAATCCTGTTGCTGGACGAGCCCACCTCGGCGCTGGATGCCTCGGTGCAGGCCGAGGTGCTCAATCTGCTGGAAGAACTGCGCCGCCGCCATCAGCTGACCTTCATCATGGTCAGCCATGACCTGGCCGTGGTCACCCATTTGTGCCAGCGCCTCATGGTGATGCAGCGCGGCCAGACCGTGGAATTGCTGTCCTCGGCCGACCTGGCGGCGCGCCGCGTCAGCCAGCCCTATACCCTGAGCCTGATGCAGGCCTCGGCGGGCTTCAAACGCATCAGCATGCCAGCCTGACAGTTGCTATCAATTTGGTAGCTTATGTCGCTTATCCATATTGTCCCAGAGCCACTTTTTACTTAAAATTTTCAAGGCCACCGCCAGGCCTTGGCAGCCGTCCTTTCACCCACCGAGTGCCACACCATGATCAACTGGGAAGCCCACGCCTGTCTGCCGCTGCACCCGCAGGCTGATTTTTCACCGCTGGATCGTTTACGCGAAGCCGGCGTCAACTACGTCTCCATCAACGTCGGCATGGACATGAACCCGGTGTCGCAAATCATATCGGTGCTGGCGGCCTTTCGCGCCAACATCGCCGCGCAGCCCGAGCGCTTTATGCTGGCCGGCAGCGTGGCCGATATCAAACAGGCGGCCGCCGCCGGCGTGCTGGCCATCAGTTTTGACCTGGAAGGCGCGCTACCGCTGCAGGAGCAGCCCGACATGCTGGCGCTATACCGCGACCTGGGCGTGCGCCAGATCCATTTCGCCTACAACCGCAACAACAGCATTGCCGACGGCTGCCATGACGTGGAGCGCGGCCTCACGCCGCTGGGGCTGCGCATGGTGCAGGCCGTCAATCAGGCCGGCCTGCTGATGGATTGCTCGCACACCGGCAGGCGCTGCAGCCTGGACATCATGGCGGCCTCGGCCAAGCCGGTGATCTTCAGCCACGCCAACCCGCTGGCACTGGCAGAGCATGGGCGCAACATCACCGATGAACAAATCAAGGCCTGCGCCGCTACCGGCGGCGTGGTCTGCGTTTCGGGCGTGTCGGCCTTTCTGGGCACCCGCACGCCGACCGCCGACGACGTGGCGCGGCATGCCGCTTATGTGGCCGATCTGGTGGGCGTGCAGCATGCGGGCGTGGGGCTGGACATCAGCTTTCGCCAGGATGAACTCAACGACAACCCACCCGGCGACTACGACCCCACCTACTGGTGGCCCAAGGCCGCCGGCTACAACCGCAGCGTTGAGCGCATGACCTACACGCCGGTGGAGACTTGGCAGTTGCTGTCAAACGCGCTGCAAAAGGTCGGCATGAGCACGGCCGAAGCCGCTGGCGTCATGGGTGACAATATGCTGCGCGTGGCGGGCCAGGCCTGGCAGCGCCATCCCTTTTGATCACAACCTAGCCCCGCCCATGTCCTCCATCACCCTGCGCTTTCTGGCCGAACCGAGCACCGTCAACTTTGGCGGCAAGGTCCATGGCGGCACCGTCATGAAATGGATAGACGAAGCCGGTTATGCCTGCGCCACCCGCTGGGCCAAACGCTACTGCGTCACGGTGTCGGTCGGCAGCATACGTTTTCAGCGTCCCATCATGATTGGCGACCTGGTGGAAGTGGAAGCCCGTCTGGCCTACACCGGCCGCACCAGCATGAACATCTCGGTGGAGGTGCGCAGCGGCGACATGAAGACCGGCCAGATGGAGGTCGTCACCGAATGCCTGGTGGTCTTTGTGGCGGTGGATGGCGAAGGCAAAACCATACCAGTGCCAAGCTGGTTGCCTGAAACACCCGGCGATATCGCCCTGGCACAACGCGTCAGGGCACACCTGGATGCCGCACGCGCCATGTTCCCGGGCAGCTAAGCCAGCTGGCCGGCTCAAAGCCAGCGACTGAGCCCGGACGCTGACAGCCAGTTGCGCAACACCTTCCAGCTGCGCCAGATTCCGACGCCGCGCCAAAACCAGCGCCAGGCCCGACGCGGCTTGAACAGCACCAGCGCAGCCCCCGCCAGCAACAGCGGCAAAGGGTGAGTTTTAAGGTATTGCAGGCCCGCGCTGATCAGCGTGAAAACCCGGTTGCCGGCGTCCGAGGCATTTTGCAAAGGCTGCAGTTGCAACCTCAGCTCGGCCCGCTGGTAGGCAATGCGCTCCAGCAGGCGACCACGCTGCTGATGCAGCTCAGTCAGGCTTTTGCTCATGGGCCGCCGCTTTCAGCTGACGCAGGTCTTCCTGCAGCTCGGCCAGACTGGCCGCAAACAGGGGATCAGCCGCGGCATGGCCGCGGCGCATGCGGACATAGCAATACGCGGCCAGACCCAGGAACAGGGCGGCGAAGCCACCCAGCACGGCAAGGCGCTGATCCCACCACAGCAGCACGGCCAGGGCCACCGCCAGCAACACCCCCAGGCCCAGGCAAAAAACCAGTGCCAGCCCCAAGGCCAGCTGCCGCAGCAGCTGGTGTTTTTCCACCTGGATTTCGTTGGCCAGCAAGGCCAACCGGGTCTGCAGGCTGGCCAGCAGAGTCGCCGCAATGTCCTTTACAGCTGCCAGCGGGCCATGACCGCCAAACGCGCTAGCCATGGCGGCCCGCAGCAGCTTGTTGCCTTGGTTTAGCGGCGACCAATGATCAGGCCCAGCAGCAAACCCACGCCGGCCGCAACACCTATGGCCGTCCAGGGCGACTCATGCACATAAGCGTCAGTGGCCCGGGCCGCGTCCTTGGTTTTGGCCAGCAGCACGGCTTCGGCGTCCGTCAGCCGGACCTTGGCGTCGCGCAGGCGAGCCTGGACGCGGGCACGCAGGGAGGCGATTTTTTCGCCGGCCTGATCGGCCGTGGCAGACAGCATTTCTTCGGCATCGGCGATCACGGACTTGATGTCGGTGACCAGCTTTTCTTGCGAATCGACACTGGCTTGGCTGGATTTGGACATGGTTGACCTTTCAAGGAATGAATACCTAAAGGTTAGCAGATTCGTTCCCGCTAGGAGTCTGCGCGGCAGAAGCCTGAAGTCATCGTTTGGTGAAGTCTGGACGTTAGAGCTTGATGCCTGCCAGCTACCTACCCTACCTGCCGGACCAAGACATGCTGCTGCCGCACTCGATGCGCGAGTGGCTGCCCGAAGGGCATTTGGCGTATTTCATCAACGACACAGTGGACAGTCTGAACCTGCAGGCGTTCCACGCGAGGTATTCGGCAGGCGGCTCACGCAACCAGCCCTTTCACCCCGCCATGATGGTCAAGGTGCTGATCTATGGTTACGCCACAGGCGTGTTCAGTTCACGCAAGCTTGCCCGCAAGCTGCACGAAGACGTGGCGTTTCGCCTGCTGGG
>NZ_FOKZ01000042.1 GCF_900112285.1 Polaromonas sp. OV174
TACTACGACCTCGGCTGACTTCTCGCTCCGGCAAAGCCGTCGGGCTTTCACCCACGAGGCGAGATCTCCCCAGGTAAGAACGCACACCTTCATCGCACAACCGCCGCATCTACGTCACCTCGCCTTGGTCACAAGAGCTTTGCGGTTTTTGGCCCGCTCGCCCTGCTTGGCAACGCCTTCTATGCGGTTCTTGTTCATCGGCTCACGATTTACGCTCCACGCTTCCTTCCCACGTTCGGTCGCCCTCACGCAGTTGCGCTTCACTTCATTCACTGTGACCAGCTCCTGGCGGGACTTGCACCCGCAGGTGTGCGCCCATGCTGGGCGCACCAAAGAAAAAAGCCCGGGCGTGATGCCCGGGCTTTTTGTGGCTCACCAGAGCCGCGAGATCAGTGGAACTGCTCTTCTTCGGTCGAGCCGGTCAGCGCCTTGACGCTGGACGAGCCACCCTGGATCACCGTGGTCACGTCGTCAAAGTAGCCGGCGCCCACCTCCTGCTGGTGCGACACGAAGGTGTAGCCTTGCTCGCGAGCTGCAAACTCGGGCTCTTGCACCATGTTCACGTAGTGCTTCATGCCTTCGCCGTTGGCGTAGGCGTGGGCAAACTTGAAGGTGTTGAACCAGTTGATGTGGATGCCGGCCAGCGTGATGAACTGGAATTTGTAACCCAGAGCCGACAGGTCTTCCTGGAACGAAGCGATTTGCGAATCGTTGAGGTTCTTCTTCCAATTGAAAGAAGGCGAGCAGTTGTACGACAGCAGCTTGCCAGGGCAGGCGGCATGCACGGCTTGGGCGAATTCACGGGCAAAGCCGATGTCAGGCACGCCGGTTTCGCACCACACCAGATCGGCATAGGGAGCGTAGGCCACGCCGCGGCTGATGGATTGCTCCAGGCCATTTTTGACACGGTAAAAACCTTCCTGCGTGCGTTCGCCGGTCAGGAAAGGCTTGTCGTTGGCATCGTGGTCGGACGTGATCAAATTGGCGGCTTCCGCATCGGTACGGGCCAGCACGATGGTGGACACGCCCATGACGTCGGCGGCAAAACGGGCCGAGATCAGCTTTTCGCAGGCTTCCTGCGTGGGCACCAGCACCTTGCCGCCCATGTGGCCGCATTTCTTGACGGCGGCCAGCTGGTCTTCGAAGTGCACGCCAGCAGCCCCGGCAGCAATCATGTTCTTCATCAGCTCAAAGGCGTTCAGCACGCCGCCGAAACCGGCTTCTGCATCGGCAACGATGGGCAGGAAATAGTCGATGAACTCCTTGCTGCCGGGCTCGACGCCACGACCCCACTGAATTTCGTCAGCGCGCTTGAAGGTGTTGTTGATGCGGCGCACCATGGTGGGCACCGAATCGTAGGCGTACAGCGACTGGTCGGGGTACATGGTTTCGGAGGTATTGCCGTCAGCGGCGACTTGCCAGCCCGACAGGTACACGGCTTCCAGGCCGGCCTTGGCCTGCTGCATGGCCTGGCCCGCAGAGATCGCGCCGAACGCATTCACATAGCCCTTCTTGGCGCTGCCATTGATCTTGTCCCACAGCTTTTCAGCGCCACGCTTGGCCAGGGTGTGCTCAATCGGCAGCGAGCCACGCAGGCGCACCACGTCGGCGGCGCTGTAACCGCGCTTGACGCCCTTCCAGCGCGGGTTGGTGGCCCAGTCTTTTTCCAGGGCACTGATCTGCTGCTCGCGGCTGAGTTGTTCTGTGAGGCTTTGTGGCATGGTGAGCTCCGAAGGTTGATGAGAAGTGCCTTGATCTTAAGTCTTCTACAAGACCAAATAAATGTCTTATGTCTTATATAAGACAAAAATAAATATCAATAGAATCAACAACCTTCAAACGAAATTTCACGATACAGAAATTAATCTCTCATATTGAGAAATTATTCTGCAGCGCAGCAATTCAAATTTCACATAAAGAAATGCATTTCCCAGACTGTGAAATTTGACGGGCAAGCACAGAGCCCCGCCCACTCAGATCGCCCTGGCCATGCGGTATTGCACCCAATCGCCACTATTAATAAGTGGCCTGCCCTGTGTCCGCTCAGGCGCTATCTCATAAAGAAGGCAGGGCAGCAGCGTCGGCTTGGCGCCCGCCGCGGCCTCGTCATGAGGAACCAAATGGCTATCGAGCTGCACCAGGACTTCGCGCCTGGCATATTCGCCGCTTTGCTGCGGCCACACTTCCTCGATCGCGTCGAGTTGCCGCTCCAGCGCAGGGCTGATGGCATAGACCTCGCCCACCACCCGCCCCGGTCCGCCCAGCAACAGCCCCGGGTAAGTGCCCAGGTCATACAAAAGGCCAGAAACACTGGCCGAACCTAGCCACTGCGGCACCGGCAGCAGGCGGTTGATATCGCGCGACTCACCCCGGCGCAGGGTGCCGTAGACAAAAACATAAGAGGCAGACAGTTGCGGCATGGATGCAAGGTCCAGATTCAGCGGTTCAAAATAAGGCATGATTTCCGGTTGCGTCTTGCCCTGACCTCAGTCATGTCAGCCACCCCAAGCACGTTAACCCAGCCGGCAACAAGCCGGCGCAACCGGATGCCCCAGTTTAATGAATCGCTTTTTGGCTTATGCCTGCCTCGCGCTCAGCATGTCCTTGGTGGGCAGCTATGTGGCGCTGTCCAAACCGCTGGTAGCCGCCCTCCCCGTCTTCCTGCTGGCCTGGCTGCGCTTTGGCCTGGGCGGGCTGGCCATGCTGCACTGGCTGAAAAAACCCGCCGGGGAAATTGCCATGAGCGGGCAGACCAAGCGACTGGTTTTCCTGGAATCGTTTCTGGGCAACTTCCTGTTTTCCATCTGCATGCTGTATGGCGTCAGCCTGACCAGTGCGGTGGCTGCCGGCGTCATCATGGCCGCCATTCCGGCGGCTGTGGCGGTGATGAGCTGGCTGTTCCTGCGCGAGCGCATCAGCCCCCGGGTTTGGGCCTCCGTCGCCTGTGCCGTGATTGGCATCAGCCTGGTTTCACTATCAAAAAATGAGCTATCTGCACCCACCACCATTGCGCTAGAGGCCAATTTGGCATCAAAAACCGCCTGGCTTGGCAATCTCTTGCTGGTGGGCGCCGTGCTGTGCGAGGCGGCCTATGCGGTGATAGGAAAAAAACTCACCGGCGTACTCAGCCCCAAACGCATCACCGCGCTCATCAACCTCTGGGGCTTTGCCCTGGTAACGCCTTTCGGGCTGTGGATGGCCTGGAGCTTTGACTTTGCCAGCGTCGCGCCAGCGGCCTGGGGCCTGCTGCTGTTTTACTCGCTGGCCGCCAGCGTCTGGACGGTCTGGCTCTGGATGAGCGGGCTGAAAACCATTCCGGCCAATCAGGCCGGGGTGTTTACCGTGCTGCTGCCGGTCAGCGCGGCGGCGGTCGGGGTGCTGGTGCTAGGCGAACAGCTGAGCAGCACGCAAATAGGCGCTTTTGCCATCGCGCTCACCGGCGTGCTGCTGGCTACCTTGCCCCAGCGCGGCCAGGCAGCGTCGGCTCCGCCTGTGTTGCCGCACTGATTTCACGCTCCAGGCGTTTTTGGCGGCGCAGCATGTAAAGGCTGTAGCCGATGATGCCCAACGAAACCACGGCAATCAAAATCGTCGCCGCCGCATAAATGGACGGATTCACGCCACGACGCGCATAGCTGAAGATCACCTGCGGCAAGGTGGTCACGCCCGGCCCGGACAAAAACTCCGAGATCACCACGTCGTCAAACGACAGGGTAAAGGTCAACAACCAACTAGAGACCAGGGCCGGCGCGATATTGGGCAGGGTCACCAGGAAAAACACCTGCAGCGGCCTACAGCCCAGATCCATGGCGGCCTCTTCAAGGGCCCGGTCCATCTCGCTCAGGCGCGACTGGATCACCACCGTGGCATAGGCCATGCCCAGCAGCGTGTGGCCCATCACGATGGTGATGAAGCCGCGCTCAGGCCAGCCCAGGGCACGCTGCACCGCCACCGTCAGCAGCAGCAAGGACAAACCGATGATCACCTCGGGCATCACCAGCGGCGCGTTGACCAGGCCATAAAACAGCGTGCGGCCGCTAAAGCGCCGATAGCGCACCAGCACAAAGGCCGCGAAGCAACCCAGCACCACCGACAGCGTGCCGGTAATCAAGGCCACCCGGAGTGACAGGAAAAAGCCTTCCACCAGCCGGGAATCCTCCAGCAGGGCTTGATACCAGCGCAGCGAAAAACCGGTGAACACGCCGTCCTGCCGGCTGCTGTTGAAAGAAAACACAATCAGGAAAAACAGTGGAATGTAGAGAAACAGATAGACCAGCCCCAGCCAGAGCCGACCCACATTTCTTTCCGCAAAGCGCAGCAAGCTTTTCATCTCAAGACTCCCTGTCGCCGCTGCGGCCGCCGCGATCGCTGCTGGAGCGGTAGTAAAAAGCCAGCGGCACCAGGATCAGCAAAATCATCACCACCGACAGGGCCGCCGCGCGCGGCCAGTTGTTGCTGCTGAACATCTCGTCCCAAACCACCCGGCCAATCATGATGTTTTCGGCCCCGCCCAGCAGCGATGGAATGACGAACTCGCCGACGCTGGGAATGAACACCAGCATGGCGCCGGCGATGATGCCGGATCGGCTCAAGGGCACGGTGACCAGCCAGAAGGCCTTCCAGGGGCTGGCGCCCAGGTCATGCGCCGCTTCCAGCAGGCGCACATCCATCTTCACCAGATTCGCATACAGCGGCAGGATCATGAAGGGGCAGTACACATAAGTCATGCCGACCAGCATGGAGACATCGGTGTAAAGCATGGCGATGGGTTCCTGAATCAGGCCCAGTGCCAGCAGCAAGTTGTTAAGCACGCCCTGGTCGGCCAGGATGCCCTTCCAGGCGTAAACGCGCAGCAAGAAGGAAGTCCAGAACGGCAGCATCACCAGCATCAGCAGTGCCGGACGAATGGCGGGCCGGGAGCGCGCAATGAAATAGGCGAAGGGATAGCCAATGACCAAGCACAGCAGTGTGGTGAAAAAGGCGTATTTCAGCGACAGCAGGTAGGCATCCATATAGATGGTGTCGCCCCACAGCGCGCTGACGCCCTCTTGCGCCGTCCTGAAAATCGAGCCGTAGTTGTCGTATTTCAGGATCAGGCGCCAGGCGCCCGAGGCCGAATCAAGCAGCGGCGCAAACGGATCGACACCGCCGGCCATGTCGGTGACGCTGATGCGCAGCAGGATCAAAAAAGGCAGGACGAAAAAAACAATCAGCCACAGATAGGGCACGCCGATCACAAAGCGCCGGCCCAGTCGCCACGAAGGCCAGGAAGGAGTTTTCATGAGGCGGCCTTATTGCGTCAGCACGACGGGGGCGGCCTCGTCCCACCAGAAAAACACCGTGTCATCCCAGGTGATGGCATCGCCATCATGGCGCGTGGTGTTGGCCTCGGTGATCTTCACGCTGCGCCCACCGGCCAGCTCGACGATAAAGGTGTTGTAGCTGCCAAAATAGGCAATCTCGCGCACCTTGCCGCTAAACAGGTTGCGATCAAGCTGCGGACGCGTCTTGGCAATGTGGATTTTTTCCGGCCTCACCGCAACGGCCACCGCCATGCCGGCCGCGCCGCTGATGCCACGGCCCACGCTGATGACGCCGTGCTCCGTCGTCACCTCGCAGCGATCGGCGGCGTCCAGGCTCAGGCGGCCCTCGAACAGGTTGACGTTGCCAATGAAATCGGCCACAAACCGGCCATTGGGGTATTCGTAAATTTCCTTGGGCGTGCCCACCTGCAGCACCCGGCCCTGGCTCATGACGGCAATGCGCGAGGCCATGGTCATGGCCTCTTCCTGGTCGTGCGTCACCATGACGCAGGTCACGCCCACCGACTCGATGATGTTGACCAGCTCGAACTGGGTACGCTCACGCAGCTTGCGATCCAGCGCGCCCAGGGGCTCGTCCAGCAGCAGCAGTTGCGGCTTCTTGGCCAGGCTGCGCGCCAGCGCCACGCGCTGCTGCTGGCCGCCCGAGAGCTGGTGCGGCTTGCGCTTGGCCAGGGCGCTCATCTGCACCAGATTGAGCATTTCCTCGACCCGGGCCTGAATCTGCGCCTTGGCCATGCCTTCGCGCTTGAGCCCGAAGGCGATGTTGTCCCAGATATTGAGGTGGGGAAACAGCGCATAGGACTGGAACATCATGTTGATGGGCCGCTCGAAAGGCGGCAAGGTGGCGATATCCACCCCGTTCAGAATCACCGCGCCCGAGCTCGGTTTCTCAAAGCCCGCCAGCATGCGCAGCAGGGTCGACTTGCCGCAACCCGAGCTGCCCAGCAAGGCAAAGATTTCGCCTTTTTTGATGGACAGCGAAACCTCATCCACCGCCGTCACGTCGTCAAAGCGCTTGACCAGCAGTTCGGTTCTTAGGTAGCCATCGCCAGGCGACAGGGGCAGATTCATGATGAGGGGGTCCTGCGGTCAAAAGCACAATGAAAAAAGCTGCGCACACAAAGCATTGCATGCACAGCCTGGCATCAGCCAATGGAGGTAAGGCTTACTTGCCTTTTTTGAAGTTCGTGAAGACGTTGCTCATGGATTCGCGGGCCTCATTGCTGAAGCTGGCCGGCGAGACCATTTTCTGCAGGTTCTCGGCATCCGGGAACACGGTCTTGTCCTGGGCAATCTCGGGTTTCACATTGGCCAGGCTGGCCTTGTTGGCGGTGGCATAACCCAATTCATTGGTCAGCGAGGCCGACACTTCCGGACGCAGGAAGTAGTTGATGAAGGCAAAGGCGTTGTTGGGGTGCTTGGCATCCTTGGGGATGGCCAGGGTGTCAAAGAAAATCAGGCCGCCGGTCTTGGGCAGCAAGGCCTCGACCTCGCTGCCATTTTTGTTCTCCAGCGCGCGCGCCCGGGCGATGTTGATGTCGCCGGCCCAGCCCAGCGCCACGCAGGCCTTGCCGCCGGCCAGGTCGTCAATCATGGTGCTGGAAAACATGCGGATGTCAGGCCTGACCTTGGCCAGCATCTCGCCCGCCGCCTTGTGGTCGGCCGGGTCATTCGAGTAGGCGTTCTTGCCCAGGTAGTGCATGGCGGGCGGCATCACCTCGGTCGGCGAATCGAGATAGGCGATGCCGCAGGATTTGAGTTTGGCGGTGTAGACCGGATTGAACACCAGCTCCCAGGCGTTGTCCGGCATGGGCGTGCTGCCCAGCGCCTTGGCAACCTTGGCCTTGTTGATGCCCACCGTGGTGAAGCTCCAGCCCCAAGGCACCAGATAGGCGTTGCCCGGATCAATGGTGTCCAACTTGGCCATGATGGCCGGATCCAGATTGCCGTAATTGCTGATCTTGGACTTGTCCAGTTTCGCCAGCAGACCGCCATCGATCTGCGGCTTGGCGAAGACGGCGCCGGGCACCACGATGTCGTAGCCGGTATTGCCGGCCACCAGCTTGGCGTGCAGGGCTTCGTTGTTCTCAAAGGTCTGGTAGTTGACCTTGATGCCGGTTTCCTTCTCGAAGTTCGCCACCATGTCTTTGGCGATGTAGTCCGGCCAGTTGTAGACGTTCAAGACCTTCTCTTCGCTATCGGCGGGAGCCGGCGCACTGGCGGCGACTACGGGCGCTGCAGCGGGAGCGGCTGCCTCTTCCTTCTTACCGCATGCCCCCAGTGCCAGAGCTGAAAGCGCAAAAACCCACACATACTTTTTCATGATGTTCCAGACGTCGTCAAGAAAGATTGGAGATCGGGTTGGCTCTTGCCCTGCACAGCGCAAAAACCGCCAGTCGCAAATTGTAAGAGCTAATTCAGGCCGCCAGCCCCATGGAATGGGGCCCGGGGCTTGTTCAAAAATGCCGCTCGGACTAAGCTGGACAGCCCAACACCTAAACGGGGGAACGTCATGTACCAGTGCATACTCATCGCTACCGACGGCTCAGAGCTTTCCAGGGAGGCCGTCAACAGCGGCATCGAGTTGGCCGCCGTCACGGGCGCAAAAGTCATCGCCTTCAAGGTCGTTCCGCGCTACCCGGTGAGTTACTTCGATGGCGGCGCAGCGGTGTCGGCGAACGAAGTGGCAGAGACTGAAAAGCAATGGGCGGAAAGCTCCCTGGCCGTGGTCGAGGGCATCAAGGCCCAGGCCCAGGCCAAGGGCGTGACAGCCGAGGCCGTCACCGCCCACTCCGACCTGGTCGCCGAGTCCATCATTGCCGCCGCCAAAAAGCACAACTGCGATCTGATCGTGATGGCCTCGCATGGCCGCCGCGGTCTCAAACGCCTGCTGCTGGGCAGCGAAACCACGCATGTGCTGACGCATTCACACATCCCAGTGCTGGTTTTAAGGCCAACAAGCCTCTAACCCATACCTGATGGGCGCAAGCAGCTACTAAATAAATAGCAGCTTCAACTAAAAAGCAGCCCTCGGTTCAACTGAACAGGCTTTTGTGCTGCTCGCGCAGCAGGTTTTTTTGCACCTTGCCCATGGCGTTGCGCGGCAGCTCGCTCACCACAAAGCACTGCTTGGGAATCTTGAAGTTGGCCAGCCTGGACTTCAGCTCGGCCAGCATACGGCTCGCGTCCAGCGTGACGCCGGCCTTGGCTGTGACGACGGCCACGCCGACTTCGCCAAAGTCCGGATGCGGTACGCCGACCAGCGCGCTTTCGGCCACCCCAGGCATCTCGTTGATATAGCCCTCGATCTCGGCCGGGTAGACGTTGTAGCCGCCGCTGATGATCAGGTCCTTGCTGCGACCGACGATGGTGATGTAGCCACGCTCATCGATCTTGCCCACGTCGCCGGTCTTGAAGTAGCCGTCGGCCGTGAACTCCTCTTTGGTTTTCTCGGGCATGCGCCAGTAGCCCTGGAAAACATTGGGCCCCTTGACCTGTATGTCGCCAATCTCGCCCACCGGCAGGGACTGGCCCTCGTCGCCCTGCACCCGCAGGCTGACACCAGGCAGGGCAAAACCGACGGTGCCGCCACGACGTTCACCACCTTGATAGGGGTTGGAGGTGAGCATGGCGGTTTCGCTCATGCCGTAGCGCTCCAGGATGGTATGGCCGGTGCGCTGCTGCCATTCCTTGAAGGTTTCGATCAGCAGCGGCGCCGAGCCGGCAATGAAAAGGCGCATATTGCGGCAAGCCTCCAGCGTCAGCCCGGCTTCGGCCAGCAGACGCACATAAAGCGTGGGCACGCCCATAAAGACCGTGGCCTCGGGCAGTTTTTCCACCACCAGCTTCGGGTCGAACTTGCCCAGCCAGATCATCTTGCTGCCGTTGAGCAAGGCGCCATGCATGGCAACAAACAGGCCATGCACATGAAAAATCGGCAGGGCGTGAATCAGCACGTCGCCTTTCTTCCAACCCCAATAATCCTTCAGCACCTGCGCATTGCTCAGCAAATTGCCGTGCGACAGCATGGCGCCCTTGCTGCGGCCGGTGGTGCCGCTGGTGTACAAAATGGCGGCCATGTCATCGGCCTGCTTGAGCGCCACCTCGTGCTGGTCGCTGCAGTGCCCGGCCCGATCCAGCAGCGAGCCGCTGCGGTCCTCGTCCAGCGTGAAGACGTTTTGCGTGCCGGCCTTGAAGGCGATCTTGCTGACCCAGCCGAAATTGCGGCTGGCGCACACCACCACCGAGGGCTCGGCATTGCCTATGAAGTACTCGATCTCGGCGCTCTGGTAAGCGGTATTGAGCGGCAAAAATACATAGCCGGCGCGCAGGGTGGCCAGGTAAAGCACCATGGCCTCTACCGATTTTTCGACCTGCACCGCCACCCGGGCGCCGGCCGGCAGTCCCAGCGACTGCAGCAAGTTGGCCATCATGGCGGTGGCGCGCTCCAGGTCGCGCCATGTGTAGCTCAGGCCGGTGTCGGTTTCAATGGCGACCTCGTCCAACGAGGCGGGGAAAGCCGCACGCAGCGCGGCAAACAGGTTGTGGTTTTTCATGGCTGTACTGTGATGAGGAAAAGAAAAAATTAGGCAGATGAATCTCAAGCAGGCTGCAAGCGGCAAACTTCAAGTCATAAACTGCGGCTGGCGCTTCTCAACAAAGGCGCTCACGCCCTCACGGTGTTCTGCCGAGGCCGCGTAGCGATAGGCGGTCACTATCAAATCAGTAGCTGCCTGCGAAGCTGGGACGCTGGCTAGAGCCCTAAAAGTCTGTTTATTCAGGCGCGCCGCAGCAGGCGCCAGTTGGCCCATGCGCTCAAGCAGCTGATGCACGGCGGCGTCCAGCCCGGCTGCCGGCAAGACCCGATTCAGAAAGCCGCGCTGCTTCATCTCGGCCGCCTCCAGCAAGGCGGCCGACAACAGCATTTCGCGCGCCGTCAGCTCGCCCAGGGCGCGCATCACCAGCGCGGCCTCGCGCGGCGCCATGGGAAAACCCAGCCTGGCAATCGGTGCGCCAAAGCGGGCACCGTCGCTGGCCAGGCGGATGTCGCAGCAACTGGCAATCTCCAGGCCGGCGCCCATGCAGTTGCCCTCGATCTGCGCAACGATGGGCAGGTCGCAGTCCAGCATGGCCTGCAAGCCGCCCCAGACCTCCACTTCATGAAAATCGCGCAGGCTGGCCTCATTGAAACGAAAGCCGGCGTATTCGGAAATGTCACCGCCGGCACAAAAATGTCCGGCTTCGCCGCGTATCAGTACGCCGCGCAGCGCGCTGGGCTGCTGCAGATGCTCAAAGGTAGCGCGCAACTCGCACCACATCGCGCGCGACATGGCATTGAACTTGCCGGGATGGGACAGGGTGACAACCGCCACCCTGCCCCTGACCTCCATAGAAACGCCAGCGGCCATCAAACCCTCACTCTAGCTTGGCGCCAGAAGCTTTGACCACGGCGGCCCAGCGCTTGACCTCGCCGCTGACAAAAGCGCCGAACTGCGGCGGCGTCAACTTGCCGAACTCCGCGCCATTGCTGGCCCAGATGGCCTTGAGTTCGTCGCTGGAGGCGGCTTTTTGCAGGTCTTCGGCGATGCGGGCCTGGACATTGGCCGGCGTTCCCTTGGGTGCCCACATGCCGTACCAGGTGGTCACGGTGTAGTCGGGCAGGCCCAGCTCGGCGGCGCAAGGCACGTCTGGAAAAGCCGGGTTGCGCTTGCTGCCCGACACCATCAAGGCCTTGATGCGACCGCCCTTGATATGCGCGGCCGATGAACCCAGGCCGTCAAACATCATGTCGACATTGCCCGAGATCAGGTCCTGCAGGGCCGGGCCGGCGCCGCGGTAAGGAATATGCGTGATGAAGGTCTGGCTCTGCTGCTTGAACAACTCGCCGGCCAGGTGGTGCGAGGTGCCGGAGCCGGCCGAGCCATAGTTGTAGCGGCCCGGCTTGGCCCTGACCTGCGCCAAAAAGGCCTTGAAATCGCCGGAAATATTCTTCGGGTTGACCACCAGCACCTGAGGCACATTGGCCATCAGTGCCAGCGGCACAAAGTCTTTTTCGATGTCGTAGTCCAGCTTGGGATACATGGCCGGCGCGATGGCGTGATGCACCGCGCCCATGAACAGCGTGTAGCCATCGGGCTGCGCCTTGGCCGCAATGCTGGCGCCCAGCGTGCCGCCGGCGCCGCCCCGGTTGTCGATGATGAGCTGCTTGCCGGTGAGCTTGGCAAACTGCCCCGACAGCGGCCGGGCAAAGGCGTCAGTTCCGCCACCGGCGGGAAAGGGCACCACCACCGTGACCGGTTTGGAGGGCCAGGCCGACTGGGCCTTGCTGCCCAGGGAAAACGCCGCCACGCTGGCCGCCGCGCCGCGCAATACATCACGTCGCGAGCCTTGCATCTCAAAGTTGAATGTCATCGTTGTCTCCTGTTGTTGAATCAAAAAAAATGGGCATCGCTGGCCCGCAGGTCGTCAGAAAAACAAATCTTCAATGGCGCTGGAGACCGGGATTTTTCCCTGCGCCAGCAGGCTGCGGTGCTTGTCCAGCCGACGCAAGTCGTAGAGATAGTTCACCATCAGGCCGTAAGACTGCTTCAGGCCTTTGGGCGATAAATCGCCGGCCCAATTCAGGCTCTCTATGCGGGCGCCATTGCCCAGATGAAAGCGCGCCACCGGATCCAGCGGCTTGTCCTCATGCAGCGCCTGCCCCAGGTAATGGGCGGCGCACTGCAGCAGCATGCGGCGCAGCGGCGATTTCTCGGGCAAGGCCAGCGGCTCTTCAATGGCGCGCAAAAAATGTCCGGCGCCGGGCGGCTCAAAGCCGATGGCGCGGCCCAGCGCAGCGCGTTCCTTGTCGCCCAGCTTTTCCAGCATGGCCGTGGCATTTTTGGCCAACCAGGGCCGAAAGCCCGGAATCGGCGAGAGCGTGGCAAAGGTCTTGAGCCTGGGAAACTCGGCCTTGAGCGTTTCCACCACATGCTTGATCAGCGAGTCGCCAAAGCTCACGCCGCGCAAGCCGGTCTGCGTGTTGCTGATGGAATAAAAAATCGCCGTGGTGGCCTTCTTCAGGTCGGATGGCGCGGCCAGCTCATCGAGCAGCGGCCCGACCTCGGTGCTGATCTCATCGACTAGCGCCACTTCGACAAAAATCAGCGGCACATCGGGCAGGCGCGGGTGAAAAAAGCCATAGCAGCGGCGGTCGCTGTCGAGCCGGTTTTTCACGTCGGCCCAGCTCTTGATGTCGTGCACGGCCTCGTACTTGATCAGCTTTTCGATCAGCGAGGCCGGTGAGTCCCAGCTGATGCGGCGCAGGTCCAGAAAACCGACGTCAAACCAGGTGGAAAACATGTATTCCATTTCCACGTCCAGGGCCAGCAGCCGCGGGTCGGTTTTCAGGCCGGCCTGCATTTCGGCCCGCATATCGATCAGGAACTGGATGCCGCCGGGATAGCTGCTGAAGCGCTGCAGCAAACGCCGGCGCGGCGACACGGTGGCGCGCCGGTAGCGCACCTCGGCCACGGCCTCGTCCGGCGTGCCCACGGCGGCGGCAAACTGGGCTTGCGCCGCCTTGACCTTTTGCGCGTTAGCAACGAACTGCTCGCTCATCAGCAGCCACAGATCGCGGCGGCGCGCCAAGGTGGCGCCGGCATACCAGGCGGCGACGGTGGTGGCACGCCGCCCGCCCTCCACTTCGCTGACACGCGGGTCGATGATGGCCTGCAACTCGTGCAGGCTGCGGCGCAACATGCGGGGTGACAAGGCCTCGTCCTTATGCCGCAGCGTGGCCTGCAGGCGCTCGTGGGTGCTACGCTGCAGGGGCTCGTTAGCTACCTTTTCAGGAGCTACTTGCGCCCGCCCCAATTGGGCCGCAGCCTTTTTTGATGGCACTTTCTCGGCCGCCTTGAAGCGCGAGACACTGCGGCTGAGCCAGTCTGAGGGATTCATGAGGCCACCCTGGAAAGTTGGTTGCGAGACAACTCGCGCAGCGCTTCGCGCTGGCGCGTCAAATGGGTGCGCATGGCGGCCTCGGCGCCTTCGCTGTCCCGGCTTTGCAGCGCGGCAAACACGCTCAGGTGCTCGGCCAGGCTCTGCGCCAGCCGGCCCGGGGCCTGCAGCGACTGCAGGCGCGCCAGCTTCAGTATCTTGCGCAGATCGGCAATCGCCTGCGCCAGCCAGCGGTTGTTGGCCAGCAAGATGATGGCTTCGTGAATGGCGAAATTAACGCTGTAGTAGTCCTGGATGCGGCCGGCCCGCGCATGGCCATTGAGTTGCTCATGCAAACGGCCAAGCGCGGCCAGATCGGCATCGCTGGCGTTGCGTGCCGCCTCGTAGGCGCAGCGCCCTTCCAGCAGCGCAATCACCGGAAAAATGTCGTCCAGGTCTTGCTCGGTCACCTCGTTGACAAAGCAGCCGCGCCTGGGCTCGTGGCGCAGCAGCCCTTCGGCGCTCAAAACCTTGAGCGCCTCACGCAAAGGGGTGCGTGAAATCTGCAGCGTCTCGCACAAGGCGACCTCGTCCAGAAAGCAGCCGGGTGCCAGCTCGCCGGCGAAGATCTGCTCGCGCAAGGTGTCGGCAGCATCCTGATGCAGTGACTTCTGGACAAGGCGCATGGCGTGAGTGCTCTCAACGGTCTTGAACACCCCCGCCTGGCAGCGCCTGACAAGGAGGTAATTTCAAATAATTACGCGTAATTATGAAAAATCAAAGTATCGGTATCAAGCGACATCAAGCGGGAATAGCCATAAAACCACAGGTAAAAACCCGCAGGCCAGCGCTGCCTGTCCTGCCAACCCACTCATCAAGCTACCAAATAGATAGCTTGATGTGCTTTCTCTATATGGGCTAGGCGCGTTTTGAAGCCCAAACCCAGAGCCAGATGCCGGCGCCAATCATGGGGACGCAAAGCCACTGCCCCATGCTCATGCCCAAGGCCAGGATGCCCAGAAAATCATCGGGCTCGCGGAAGAACTCGGCAATGAAACGAAACACGCCGTAGCCCACTAAAAAGGCGCCCGAAACCTGACCGGTCTTGCGCGGTTTGCGCGCATACAGCCACAGCAGCACGAACAGCAGCAAGCCTTCGAGCAAGAACTGGTAGACCTGCGAGGGATGGCGCGGCAGCGGCGAGCCGCTGCCCGGAAACACCATGCCCCAAGGCAGATCAGGGCTGCTGAAACGCCCCCATAACTCACCATTGATGAAGTTGCCAACACGGCCTGCTGCCAGCCCGGTGGGCACGCAAGGCGCCACAAAGTCCATGACCTGCAGCCAAGGCCGCTGGCGGCTGCGCGCAAACCAGACCTGCGACACCAAAACCCCCAGCATGCCGCCGTGAAAACTCATGCCGCCCTGCCAGACCGCAAAAATCTCCAGCGGATGACTAAGGTAGTAGCCCGGCTTGTAGAACAGGCAATAGCCTATGCGCCCGCCAATCACCACGCCCATCACCCCTAAAAACAGGATGTCTTCAATGTCCTTGCGCGACCAGGCCCCTGGCCCGGTGATGGAGGCATAGGGCTGATGCCGCAGGCGCAGCGTGGCCAGGAAAAAAAACAGGCCGAAGGCCGCCAGATAAGTCAGCCCGTACCAGTGAATGGCAAGCGGGCCCAGTTGCAGCGCGATGGGATTGATGTGGGGATGAATCAGCATGGACGCCATTGTGCCCAAAAGCCCTGTGCCGCTTGAGCGTTCAGGCCTCACAGGGACTTCTGTTACCGGGTCATGCTGTATGCCCGCCGCCCCCGCCGCAGGCAGGCGTCCTAAAATGAGCCGACCACTGTCAACAAGTCCCTGGAGGCCGCGATGATCGTCGAACGCATCTGGACCGCTAACGCTTACCGCAACTTCAATTATCTTGTAGCCTGCCCAGAAACCGGCGAGGCGCTGGCGATTGACCCGCTGGACCATGAAAAGACGCTGGCCACCGCCAAGGCCTGGGGCTGGCAGATCACCCAGGTCCTCAACACCCACGAGCATCACGACCACACCGGCGGCAACGCGGCCGTGATCGCCGCCACCGGCGCCAAACTGATCGCCCACCACAAGGCCGGCGGCCGCATTGCGGGGGTTGACCGGGGCGTGCAGGCCGGCGACGTGATCGAGGTCGGCAAGACGGTTGAGCTGGAATGCCTGGACACGCCAGGCCACACCATGTGTCACATCTGCCTGCGCTCGCACACCGAGCAGCCGGCGCTGTTTTCGGGCGACACGCTGTTCAACGCCGGCGCCGGCAATGTGCACAACGGCGGCGACGTGGGCGCGCTGTATGCCACTTTCGCCGAGCAACTGGCCAAGCTGCCCGACAACACACAAATCTATCCCGGCCACGACTACATCGAAAACAACCTGCGCTTCACGCTGGACCGCGAGCCCGACAACGCCAGCGCGCAAGCCCTGTTGCCCAGTGTGGCCGGCCATGACCCGGCCAAGTCGGCCGTCGCCACGCTGGCGCAGGAAAAACTCATCAACACCTTCTTGCGCCTGAGCAGCCCCAGCCTCATCGCCAGGCTGCGCGAAAGCTTTCCCGACTTGCCGGACCAGCCCGATGCCAAAACGGTTTTCACCAGGCTGCGAGAGCTGCGCAACCAGTGGTAGGGGCAGAGCTTCCAGGATCGCCGGAATGAGCCAGCACTAAATCGTCTACCGAACGCAAGCGCGCAGGAGGTATTGCCATGACCTTGCCGATCAACGCTCAGCCGTTTCATGTCACCCGCCGCACCGCCTTGGGCGCGCTATCCGCCACCCTGCTCTGGCCCGGCGCCGGGCGGGCGCAGACCCCGCAATTACTCAAGGCCTCGCGCCTGCAATCCTGGCCGCTCAACACGCCACGCGCCACCGGCATTCACGATGTGGCGCCCGCGCCCGATGGCGGCGTCTGGTTCTCGGCGCAGCGCAGCGGCCACCTGGGCTGGTTTGACCCGCGCACGGGCAAGTCGGAACTGATTGCCTTGGGCAAGGACTCGTCGCCGCACGGCGTCATTGCCGGACCCGACGGCGCGGCCTGGCTGACCGACGGCGGGCAAAACGCCCTTGCGCGCGTCAGTTGGCCGGCGCGCGAAGTCAAGCTCTTCCCGCTGCCCGCCGGAACGCCCAACGCCAATCTCAACACCTGTGCCTTTGATGACGAGGGCGACCTGTGGTTTACCGGGCAAGGCGGCTATGTCGGCAAGCTGGCCGTGCGCAGCGGCGTGGTCAGCGTGAAGGAGGCGCCGCGCGGGCGCGGGCCCTACGGAATCTGCGCCACACCCAGGGGCGACATATGGTGGTGCTCGCTGGCCGGCTCCTTCATTGCGCAGATCGACCGCAAGAGCGGCGAGTCGCGCATCGTGGAGCCGCCCACGCCGCGCCAGGGCGCACGCCGCGTCTGGTCCGACAGCCGCAGCCGCATCTGGGTGGCCGAATGGAACAGCGGCCAGCTCTCCATGCACGACCCGGCGCTGGGCACGGGCGCCAGCAGTTGGCGCAGTTGGAAAGCGCCTGGGGCTGAGCCGCATGTGTACGCGGTCTACGTGGACGATAAAGACATGGTCTGGGCCTCCGAATGGAGCAACAACGCCATGCTGCGTTTTGACCCGGGCAGCGAGAAGTTCGAGCAGCTCACCCTGCCGCGTCCCGCCGCCAGCATCCGCCAGATCCTGGGCCGGCCCGGAGAGGTCTGGCTGCCCGAGAGCGGGACCGAATTTATTTCGGTGATCAGGACCGGGTGAGTGGCGCGACAACGCACGGGGGTGGCTAGACGCCAGGGTTTCGGCTTTTGACCCTTATTAGGGGTCAAATCAGGCTATAGCCCTTATAGAACGTGCGTAAGCAGCTATTGTTTTCATAGTACTTCAAGACCGCATGTTATCCGCCACGCGCTGCTGACTCGACCGGCGCGGCCCAACATGGCCCGCCTCCATGAACCCGGTTCCTAACTGTGTAAGGAACCAAGGGCCAGACCGACCAATCGAACGTCAGCAAGCCATTTACGCGAAAGGAAAGTCCATGATGAGCCGAAGAACAACCCTGCTCCGCCTAGGCGCCTTATCCGGCATTCTGGCCGCCACGCGTGGCCTGTGGGGCGGCAGCCAGGCACATGCGGCGCGGGCCTATGAAGTGACGCACAGCGAGGCCGAATGGCAAAAGCTGCTCACGCCCGCGCAATTTAGCGTCCTGCGCAAGGCCGGGACCGAGCGTCCCTATAGCAGCCCGCTCGACAAGGAAAAGCGCGCCGGCATTTTCAGCTGCGCGGGTTGCGCCCTGCCGCTCTTTTCGTCGAAGACCAAGTTCGACAGCGGCACCGGCTGGCCCAGCTTCTGGCAGCCCATGGACAAGGCAGTGGTCGAAGACATCGACACCAGCTTGTTCATGAAGCGGACCGAGGTACTGTGCCGCCGCTGCGGCGGCCACCTGGGCCATGTGTTTGACGACGGCCCTCCACCGACCGGCCTGCGCTATTGCATGAACGGCCTGGCCATGAACTTCAAGGCGACATCATGATGAACAAATTTGTAGTGGCCGCAGGCACGCTGATGCTGTCGGCCTGGGCCTGGATGGGCCTTAGCACGGCGGCCGAAAACGCGGTCAAGCTGCCTGCACCGGCCTTTGACCTGCCAAAAGGGACTGAAAGCGCCCGCGAAACCGCCGTGTTTGCAGGCGGCTGTTTCTGGGGCGTGCAGGCCGTGTTCCAGCACACCCAGGGCGTGCTCAATGCCGTCTCGGGCTATGCCGGCGGACAGCAGGCAACCGCCCACTACGACAGCGTGGGGACAGGCCGGACCGGGCACGCCGAATCGGTGCAGATCAGCTATGACCCCAAACAGATTTCCTACGGCAAGCTGCTGCAGGTCTATTTTTCAGTGGCACATGACCCGACGCAGCTCAACCGCCAGGGTCCGGACTCGGGCACGCAGTACCGATCGGCCGTCTTCTATACGAGCCCCAGCCAGAAAGAGGTGGCCGAACGCTATGTCGCCCAACTGGACGCGGCCAAGCTGTTTCACGGCAAGATCGTGACGCAACTGGCACCCTTGACTGCGTTTTACCCGGCCGAGGCCTACCACCAGGACTACGCCACCCTGAACCCGGGCTCACCGTATATCGCGCGCTTTGACCTGCCGAAAATCGCCAACCTGAAAAGCGTGATGCCCGAGGTTTACCTGGACAAGCCTGTTTTGGTGTCGTCGCAAACCGCCCGTTAGTTCTTTGCAGCGGGCCCTTGATCGCTAGGCCTGCCAGACGCCGTAACCCTCCTCGCGCAGCGCAATGCCCAGCTCCACCTCCATGTCGCGCGCGCCTTCATAGGGCATGGGGTTGTACATGGCGTACAGCCCGGGTAGCAGGCGAACACCGTACTTTTGCACGAACACATTGGCCTGTATGCCCGCCCTGTGTTTGTCAAAACGCACATCCGGGTCAAGCCCCGTCATGCCCACATAGACAAACGGTTTGCCCAGCTGATAGTCCGGGTTGGCGCGCCGGTAACGCCCCACATTCCACACTTCATCCGACAGCTCGATCACGTAGACGTGGTAGTGGTGGCTGCGCGGTGCGCGCCGGGCGCGCGGCGCGACCCCGGCTGTAACGGCTGGCTGGGTCTGTTTAGTCTTGCGGGATGCGGTGGCCATGACAAAAAATAATTACCTATCGGACGCTGTCAGCCGGTGCAAACGCCAGAAAGCGCAACAAGGCCGGGCTGGCCGCCCCAGCGGCCCACACCAGGCTGGTCTCGCAGCCCGGCACCGCCTGCCCCTTGCTGCTTTTAAGCTCCCGATACACCACGCCGGGCCGCTGGAACTGCCGCACGCTGTCGGGCACCCAGGCCACGCCCAGGCCGGCCGACACCAGGTTGACGATGGTCTGCATCTGAATGGCTTCCTGGGCCACGCGCGGCAAATGGCCGGACGCGTGGTACATGGCAAAAATCGCGTCGTACAACGAAGGCAGGATGCGCCTGGGAAAAATCACCAGCGGCTGGTCCAGCAAGTCCTTCAGCGTCAGCGCGGCCTTGGCTGCCAGCGCGCTTTGTTCGGGCACGGCCAGCACCAGCGGGTCACGCGCGATGCGCTGACAGACCAGGCCTGGCGGCGCAGAGCCCGGGGAATGCAGCATGAAACCGGCATCGATTTCAGCGCGCTCAAGCGCCTGCAGCTGTACATCTCCGGTGGCTTCAATCAACTCCAGTTGCACCTTGGGATACTGCTCGCGAAAGGCTCTAACCCAGCGCGGCAGCACATCGAAGCCGGCCGTGGAGACAAAGGCCAGCCGCAAACGCCCGGCTTCGCCGTCGGCGCTGGCGCGCGCCACCAGGGGCAAGGCCTGGGCGCGGGCCAGCAGGTCGCGCGCCTCGGGCAGCAGCGCCGCACCGGCAATAGTCAGTTGCACGCTGCGTTTGGTGCGGTCAAACAGCTTCAGGCCTAGCAGGGTTTCGAGCTGCGCAATCGCCTGCGTCAGCGGCGGCTGGGTCATGTTCAGGCGCTGGGCGGCACGGCCAAAATGCAGTTCATCGGCCACGGCCAGGAACTGCCGCCACAAACGCAGTTCGATCAAGGGCGGCTGACGCGGTGGATCGGCAACATCTCTCATATGCCACGCATATTAATACAAGGTAAAAAATGGATTGGAAAGAATCAGTCAAAACACGCATACTCGACTTTTCAGCAAAACCCCACTGACCCCACCTTTCGAGACACCCCATGGACATCAAACCTATCAAGATCAACCGCCGCAGCGCCAACATCACCGAAGGCAAATCGCGCGCCCCCAACCGCTCCATGTACTACGCCATGGGCTACGAAGAAGGCGACTTCAAGAAGCCCATGATTGGCGTGGCCAACGGCCACAGCACCATCACCCCTTGCAACAGCGGCCTGCAAAAGCTGGCCGATGCCGCGATTGCCGCGATTGAAGAAGCCGGCGGCAACGCCCAGGTCTTTGGCACGCCGACCATTTCCGATGGCATGGCCATGGGTACCGAAGGCATGAAGTATTCGCTGGTCAGCCGCGAAGTCATCTCCGACTGCATCGAGACCAGCGTGCAAGGCCAGTGGATGGACGGCGTGCTGGTGGTCGGCGGCTGCGACAAGAACATGCCCGGCGGCCTGATGGGCATGCTGCGCGCCAACGTGCCCGCTATTTACGTCTACGGCGGCACCATTTTGCCCGGCCATTACAAGGGCAAAGACCTGAACATCGTCAGCGTGTTTGAAGCCGTGGGCGAGAACGCCGCCGGCCGCATGAGCGATGAAGACCTGCTGCAGATCGAGCGCCGCGCCATTCCCGGCACCGGCAGCTGCGGCGGCATGTACACCGCCAACACCATGTCCAGCGCCTTCGAGGCCCTGGGCATTTCGCTGCCCTACTCCAGCACCATGGCCAATCCGCACGACGAGAAGATGAACTCGGCCAAGGAATCCGCCAAGGTACTGATAGAGGCCGTCAAGAAAGACATCAAGCCACGCGATATCGTCACCAAGAAGTCGATTGAAAACGCCGTGGCTGTGATCATGGCCACCGGTGGCTCCACCAATGCCGTGTTGCACTTCCTGGCCATCGCCCATGCCGCGGGCGTGGAGTGGTCTATCGACGACTTCGAGCGCGTGCGCGTCAAGACGCCGGTGCTGTGCAACCTGAAGCCTTCCGGCGAGTACCTGGCCGTCGATCTGCACCGCGCTGGCGGCATCCCGCAAGTCATGAAGACCTTGCTGGTGGCCGGTTTGCTGCATGGCGACTGCCTGACGATTTCCGGCCAGACGATTGCCGAAGTGCTGAAAGATGTGCCCGATGCGCCGCGTGCCGATCAGGACGTGATCCGCCCCATCGACAAGCCCATGTACGCACAAGGCCACCTGGCGATTCTCAAGGGCAACCTGTCGCCCGAAGGCTGCGTGGCCAAGATCACCGGCCTGAAAAATCCGGTCATGACCGGCCCGGCCCGCGTGTTTGACGACGAGCAGTCGGCACTGGCCGCCATCCTGGCCGGCAAGATCAAGGCTGGTGACGTGATGGTCTTGCGCTACCTCGGCCCCAAGGGCGGCCCCGGCATGCCTGAAATGCTGGCCCCCACCGGCGCCTTGATTGGTGCCGGCCTGGGCGAAAGCGTGGGCCTGATCACCGACGGCCGTTTCTCGGGCGGCACCTGGGGCATGGTGGTTGGCCATGTGGCACCTGAAGCCGCAGCCGGTGGCAACATCGCCTTCATCAACGAGGGCGACTCCATCACGATTGATGCCAAGCAACTGCTGCTGCAACTGAACATCAGCGATGAAGTGCTGGCCCAACGCAAGGTCGGCTGGACGGCGCCCGCACCGCGCTACACCCGCGGCGTGCAGGCCAAGTTCGCCTTCAATGCCTCCAGCGCCAGCAAGGGCGCGGTGCTTGACGACTATTGATCACAGCTAAAGGATTCCCTGCGGGAATCCAGTGATTAAAAAGCCCGTGCGCATGAACTGCCACGGGCTTTGTGTTTTGCGCTGACTTACGAAGTCATGGAAGCGGTGTGAAGCGCGGATAGCGCACAGCGCCCAAGACACCAGGCCATGAAAGCTTATCTGCGCTTTTTAGGCAACATGCCCATGGCATCGCGCTGTTTGTCGATACGGTGCTGCTTGCGCTTGGCCATCTTGTCGATCTCCCTGCGCTTGGTATAACCCGAGGCATCGGCCCAGGCCCACCAGGCCACCGCGCAGGCAAAAGGCGCCAGGACGATCCACCAGCTCCAGCTCGCCACAGGCCCGAGCTCCAGATACTTAAGAATCAGGCCGGCGATGCCGATAAGTAAAAAATACATGTAAAACTCCCGGAAATCTTGCCCCGAAAAAGGGCTTATTTCTTGTTGTTGATCCCATGAATAAAGGGTCAACCGCGACCACTACAATGGCGTTGATTGACTGTAACCGAATCCATAACTCCCTCACGAGGACCCTCCATGAAACGCACTCTTTTGGCTATCGCCTACGTCGCTGCAGGCTTTGCAGTAGCAACGCCCGCACTGGCTGATCTGCAACTGGCCACGGCAAAAAACTGCATGGCTTGCCACGCCGTCGACAAGAAACTGGTGGGTCCTTCCTACAAAGATGTCGCCGCCAAGTACGCCGGTCAAAAAGACGCGGCCGACAAGCTTGCCGCCAAAATCATCAAGGGCGGCTCAGGTGTCTGGGGCCCGGTTCCCATGCCCGCCAACGCTCAGGTCAACGCTGACGAAGCCAAGAAATTGGCGGCCTGGATTCTGACCCAGAAGTAAGCCACTATGCTTGTGCTGGGGCCACTGCGGCCTGATCACAAGCCCTAACAAAAAGCCCGTCATCGACGGGCTTTTTTACGGGCGGTGACCCGTCCTGAATTGGGTTGACACCTTTTCCCTAAAGAAAAGGCAAGTCAATGGATACAAGCGTCAAACGCACACAGCGCGACTACACGCTGGCTTTTAAACTCTCGGTGGTCGACCAAGCAGAAAAAAAAAAACTGACGTACAAGCAGGCGCAGGAGCGCTACGGTATCCAGGGTCGCTCGACCGTGCTGGTGTGGCTGCGCAAGCACGGCCGGCAAGGCTGGGGAGATGCGGCATCATCATGGCTACCTATGCCAATGCCGATAAAAAAATCCTCCTTTGCGCCTGCGTCGCTGACCCCCGAGCAGAAGATCAAAGCCCTTGAAGTCCAACTTCAGGAGGCCA
>NZ_FOKZ01000047.1 GCF_900112285.1 Polaromonas sp. OV174
CAATTAATACAAAACCTCATAAGAGACTGAGAAACAATCGGTTGATTGGCTTGAGACCTCAAAAGTATGATGAAGACATCACAATTTTTCGTAAAGAGGCAAGCCATGAGCAAGAACCCCCATTTTTCCTGGTCCGACCCCTTCCTGCTGGACCAGCAACTCAGCGATGAAGAGCGCCAGGTGCGCGACGCAGCTCACGCCTACTGCCAGGAGCGCCTGCTGCCGCGTGTGCAGGACGCCTTTCGCCATGAAAAAACCGATCGCGCCATCTTCAATGAGATGGGCGAGCTCGGTCTGCTGGGCGCCACCATCCCCGAGCAGTATGGCGGCTCTGGCCTGAACTACGTTTGCTACGGCCTGGTGGCCCGCGAGGTCGAGCGGGTCGATAGCGGCTACCGCTCCATGATGAGCGTGCAGTCTTCCCTGGTGATGGTGCCCATCAATGAGTTTGCATCCGAAGCGCAGAAGCAGAAATACCTGCCCAAACTCGCCAGCGGCGAATGGGTGGGCTGCTTCGGCCTGACCGAGCCCAATCACGGCTCTGACCCGGGCAGCATGATCACCCGGGCCAAGAAAGTGGCCGGTGGCTACTCGCTGAGCGGCGCCAAGATGTGGATCACCAACAGCCCGATCGCCGACGTCTTTGTCGTCTGGGCCAAGGACGACGAAGGCGCGATTCGCGGCTTCATCCTGGAAAAGGGCTGGAAGGGCTTGAGCGCGCCCGCCATCCACGGCAAGGTGGGCCTGCGTGCCTCTATCACCGGCGAAATCGTGATGGACGAGGTGTTCGTGCCGGAAGAAAACGCCTTCCCCGACGTGCGCGGTCTCAAGGGCCCGTTCACCTGCCTGAACAGCGCGCGCTATGGTATCGCCTGGGGCGCCCTGGGGGCGGCCGAAGATTGCTTCCAGCGCGCCCGTCAGTACGTACTGGACCGCCACCAGTTCGGCCGCCCCCTGGCCGCCAACCAGTTGATCCAGAAAAAGCTGGCCGACATGCTGACCGACATCAGCCTGGGCCTGCAGGGCTGCCTGCAGCTGGGCCGCATGAAGGATGCGGGCACGGCCTCGGTCGAAGTCACCTCCATCCTCAAGCGCAACAGCTGCGGCAAGGCGCTGGACATTGCCCGCGTGGCGCGCGACATGATGGGCGGCAACGGCATCAGTGATGAGTTCGGCGTGGCCCGCCATCTGGTCAACCTGGAGGTGGTCAACACCTATGAGGGCACCCATGACGTGCACGCCCTCATCCTGGGCCGCGCCATCACCGGCATCGCCGCTTTCTCCTGACACCGGCTTGAACTTGAACTAAGGCATTCCCAATGGAGCATTCGCATACTCATGCGCCCGACACCGCTAGCGGTGTCGGCGCAACACCACGCCCCTTGGCAGGCGTGCGCGTACTTGATTTGTCTCGCGTTCTGGCCGGCCCATGGGCTGGCCAGATGCTGGCCGACTACGGCGCGGATGTCCTCAAGGTCGAGCGTCCCGGCGCGGGTGATGACACCCGCACCTGGGGACCGCCTTGGTGGGGTGAAGGCGAGCAGCGGGTCGCGGCCTATTTCGTCTGCGCCAACCGAGGCAAGCGCTCGGTGGCCATCGATATCGCCAGCCCAGAAGGCATTGAACAGGTGCAAGCCTTGGCTAGGGATGCCGATGTGCTGATCGAGAACTACAAGGTCGGGCAACTGGCCAAGTACGGCCTGGATGCCGCCAGTCTGCGCGCCATCAACCCACGGCTGATCTACTGCTCGATCACCGGTTACGGACAAAATGGCCCCTTGTCACATAAGGCGGGCTACGATTTTGCGATTCAGGCCGAAGCCGGACTGATGAGCGTCACCGGTGACAAGGGCGCTGAACCCCAAAAGGTGGGGGTGGCCGTGACCGACCTGATGACCGGCGTTTACGCGACCACCGCCATTTTGGCGGCCTTGTATGAACGGCAGCAGACGGGGCGCGGCCGCACCATAGATGCCGCACTGTTCGACGTGCAGGTCGCCATGCTGGCGAACCAGGGAAGCAACCAGCTGATTGGGCACACGACGCCAACCCGCATGGGTAATGCCCACCCCAACATCGTTCCCTACCAGGTATTTCCCACACGCGATGGCCACATGGTGCTGGCGGTAGGAAACGATGGCCAGTTTGCCCGTTTTTGCGAGGCCGTCGGCCAGCCTACCGTTTCCAGCGACCTGCGCTACAGCACGAATCCAGCCAGGGTTGCAAACCGCCAATCGCTGGTACCCATGATCACCGAATGGGCACTGCAGCGCGACACGGCCGAGTGGGTCAGCTTGCTGGACCAGTCCGCCGTTCCTTGCTCACCGATTCTGGACATTACCCAAGTGATGGCGCATCCCCATGTGGCCGCGCGCGGCATGAAGCTGGAGTCCAGTGATGCAAGCGTTCCCCCTATGTTGGCCAATCCCATGCTGATGGATGGCGTTCGTCCAACGGCAGACTTACCGCCGCCTGAATTGGGTGCCGATAAGCCCGTGTGGAAAACGAAGTAAAGTTATCGGCGTTCGACAGCCATGTGGCAAAGTGGCCTTTGCGATTTGAGATAGTTTGCGGCGTACCGCCTCACGGACCGAGACGCCTGCAGACAATATTTCCGCTATTTATTTGCTAGCGCCTTGCGGTGATGGAGATTGGCCTGAGAGCACTTTTTGCTTAAGAATCTGGTCAAGCAACCCGCTGCCGCCTTTTTTCAAATCCAGGAGAGCATCATGAAACGTGAAGTAGTTGTTGTCAGCGCGGTACGCACCGCCATTGGAACCTTTGGCGGCAGTCTGAAAGACACGCCGCCCACCGAGCTGGGCGCGCTGGTGGTGCGCGAATCGCTGGCGCGCGCCAACGTCGACGGCAAGGACGTCGGCCATGTGGTGTTCGGCCATGTGGTCAACACCGAGCCCAAGGACATGTATCTGTCGCGCGTCGCCGCCATCAACGGCGGCTGCGGCGAAGGCACGCCGGCCTACAACGTGAACCGCCTGTGCGGCTCCGGCCTGCAGGCCATCGTCAACGCCAGCCAATCCATCTTGCTGGGCGACACCGACATCGCCATAGGCGCCGGCGCCGAAAACATGAGCCGCGCACCCTACGCCAGCCTGGCCACGCGCTTTGGCGCCCGCATGGGCGACAGCAAGCTGGTCGACATGATGGTGGGCGCGCTGCACGACCCCTTCCAGAACATCCACATGGGTGTGACGGCCGAGAACATCGCCGCCAAATGGGGCATCACGCGCGACGAGCAGGACGCCATCGCCGTCGAGAGCCACCAGCGCGCCCAGCGCGCCATCGAGGCCGGCCACTTCAAGGCGCAAATCGTCCCGGTGATGCTGAAAAGCCGCAAGGGCGAAGTGGCCTATGACACCGACGAGCACTACCGCCCCGACTGCACGCTGGCCGACATGGCCAAGCTCAAACCCGTGTTCCTCAAGGAAAACGGCACGGTCACGGCCGGCAACGCCTCGGGCATCAACGACGCCGCCGCCGCCGTGCTGCTGATGGAAGCCGGCGCCGCCAAGGCGCGCGGCCTGGCCCCGCTGGCCCGCCTGGTGGCCTACGCCCACGCCGGCGTCGATCCCAAGTACATGGGCATAGGCCCGGTGCCGGCGACCCAGCTGGCGCTGCAAAAGGCTGGCCTGAAAGTGTCCGACCTGGACGTGATCGAGGCCAACGAAGCCTTTGCCGCCCAGGCCTGCGCCGTGACCCGCGATCTGGGCCTGGACCCGGCCAAGGTCAACCCCAACGGCTCCGGCATCTCGCTGGGCCACCCGATCGGCGCCACCGGCGCGCTGATCACCGTCAAGGCCTTGCACGAACTGCAGCGCATCCAGGGCCGCTACGCGCTGGTGACCATGTGCATAGGTGGCGGCCAGGGCATCGCAGCGATTTTCGAGCGGGTTTGAGTCAGCACCCAGCGAACCGGACTTCATTATTGATAGCGCCACCCGCCCGTCACTTATGGGCCGGAGGCGTTTTTTTATAGAGAAAATGCGCCTTGCGAGAGGCTGGCGTCTATGGTGACGCGCAGCTTGCCGTTTTCCACCCGCACGCCAGCAATGCGCATCTCGGCGATTTTCTCGGCCTGGGCATTGTTGCAGCGGTAGATGGGCCTGCGCTGAAGTGTGGCCTGCTTAGCGTCAGCAGGAATGGGGCAGACCATTTCATTAAATTCTGCAAACCTTTCACACAAGATTCCGCCACCTTGGTGCAAGTGATCTAGAGCACATCGTCTCCGTTGGTGGATAGCCGCATCAACATCTCTGTTGACTATTTTTGACGGGTCACATCTTTGCGCAGCAACTCACAGAGGGTCTTGCGTGTCAGGTTTTCTTCCAGCGCGACGGCGGCATGCCAAACTGGGTGCTGAACCAGCGCGAGAACACGCTGGTTTCGGCAAAGCCCAGCAAGGCCGCGATCTGTGAGACGCTGTGCGCCTGGCCGTTGAGGTAGCGAGCGGCCTGCTCGCGCCGCACGTCGTTGACCAGCGACTGGAAGTTCTCGCCCACCTGCTCCAGTTGCCGCTGCAAAGTGCGGGGGCTCATACCCAGCGTTTGCGCGACCTGTTCGAGGCTGTTTCGCCCACGGGGCAGCAGCACATGCAGCGCACGCCGTACAACGTGATCGACGTTGGCACAGTCATTGCGCGGCTGCAGGTCGATGTAGTCCTTGGCATACCTGGCCATGTGTGGATCGCACAGTGGATTGAGTTGGTCCAGGTCACCCTTGCTCAGCACCATGCCATTGAACTCCGAGCCGAATTCCAGTTGCTGGCCGAACACTCGCCGGTGGATCTGTACGCTGGCCGGCGCGGCGTGGGAGAAGTGCACGCCGCGAGGTATCCAGCGCGGCCCGAGTTGGAAGCGGCACAGGGACAGCAATGCGCCTATCGCCAGTTCCATGGGCTGGCGTCCAGGGTGGTTACGGCCGGTCACCAAGGCCAGTTGCACCACCGCCACGGTCGGGTATTCCATCAGGTCCAAAACCACCGAGTCGCTCAGCAGGTGGCTATAGCGCTTGAGCTCTATCAAAGCGTGGCGCAGCGTCGGCTGGTGTTGCAACAGCAGACTGATCACGCCGAAATCAGACAGCCGCCACGACTCACCCACCAGCAAACCGATAGAGGCGCTCTCCGCCGACTTCGCGGACGCTTCCAGCACTTCCGCCAGTGAGGCCTCAGGGATGCGCAGGTCGGGCGTGAGCAGGCAGGCCTGGTTCAGACCGACGTGATGAATCATGCGCACTGGGTCGATCCCCAATCCGCGCGCGATTTCAGCGTATTTCGCGATAGACGCGCTTCGAACCAAGGATGGCGTCATGGCGTTTTGGAAAGTGAGGTCGCCCGTCTTTGGTGGAGGGGCAATCGACCGGTCCAGTCATCCCTTTTAAGTGATAACAGGCCGGAGTTTTGCATGGATCTCGCAAATAAATGAAACTTTATTTTCATTGTCAATGTGTGGCGCACGATGTCAAGCGTGAATCGGGGCGCAGGCCAAGAATACGTCTACTGTAGTCAGCGTAATAGCCGCATGTGCAACTCGCTGCTTACAGGCCCTACAACAAGGAGACCCCCGTGCGAGTTGAACAACTGACCTGCTGCATAGGCGCCAAAATCTCTGGCGTGAACCTGGGAGACGCCGCGCGCGACGCGGATCTGTTCGCCGAAATCAAGGCGCTGCTGCTCAAGCACCGCGTGCTTTTCCTGCGCGACCAGGACATCACCCGCGCCGAACATGTGGCCTTCGCCCGCCGCTTTGGCGAATTGGAGAATCACCCCGTTGCCGGCAGTGACCCCGACCATCCTGGCCTGGTGCAGATCTACCGTAACGACAAGCGCGAGAACTACGAGAACAACTATCACACCGACGGCATGTGGCGTGCGACCCCGACCATGGGCTGCGTGCTACGCAGCATCGAGGTGCCGCCCGTCGGCGGCGACACCATCTGGGTCAACATGGTGGAGGCCTACAAGAACCTGCCCGAGGACGTGAAGAAGCGCATCGACGGCCTGCGCGCCAAAAGCAGCATTGAGCACGGTTTTGGCGCCGTCATGCCGGAAGAAAAGCGCCTGGCGTTCGGGAGAGAGAATCCCATGGTGGAGCACCCCGTGGTGCGCATCCACCCCGAGACCGGCGAGAAAGTGCTGTACGTCTGCAGCTTCACGACACACTTCGCCAATTACCACACGCCCGAGAACGTGCGCTTCGGCCTCGACAAAGCGCCCGGCGCCAGCCATCTGCTGAATTACCTCATCAGCCAGGCCAGTATTCCCGAGTACCAGGTGCGCTTCCGCTGGCAACCCAACAGCATCGCGATCTGGGACAACCGCTCTACCCAGCATTACGCGGTCATGGACTACTGGCCCGCTCCGCGCAAGATGGAACGCGCCGCGATCATCGGTGACAAACCGTACTGAGCGCCGGGTTCATCAACGCTATCCCCCTATTTCTACCCTCACTCCCAACCTGTCTTTGGAGACATGACATGAACTTTCTTGACGGCCACCTGTACCCCGAAAACCAGCAGCCTCTGATCATCACGGCCGCGCCCTATGCGCCGGGCTGGCTACCCTCCGACTTTCCCGAAGACATCCCCGTCACTATGGAGGCACAAATCCAGAAGGCGGTGGACTGCTACAACGCCGGTGCCACCGTGCTGCACCTACATGTGCGTGAACTGGATGGCAAGGGAAGCAAGCGCCTGTCGAAGTTCAACGAGCTGATCGCCGGCGTGCGCCAGGCCGTGCCCGAGATGATCATCCAGGTCGGCGGCTCCATCAGCTTTGCGCCCGAGAACGAAGGCGAAACCGCGAAGTGGCTGAGCGACGACACGCGCCACATGCTGGCTGAGCTTGATCCCAAGCCCGACCAGGTGACGGTGACCGTCAACACCTCGCAGATGAACGTCACCGAGCAGGCGGAGATCGCGGATTTCAAGGGCACCTCGCGCGAGAACCCCGCCATCTTCAATGCCTACAAGGAAATGACGGTGCCCGCCCAGCCCGGCTGGGTGGAAGAGCATGTGCGCCGCCTCACCAAGGCGGGCATCCAGAGCGCCTTCCAGTGCTACAACATCAACAGCTTCGAGTCGGTGGAGCGCCTGATGCGGCGCGGCATCTACAAGGGCCCACTGGTGATGAACTGGGTGGCCATCGGTGGTGGCATGGACAAGCCCAGCATCTACAGCCTGGCCAACTTCGTGCGCGAGGTGCCCGATGGCGCGGTGCTGACGGTGGAAAGCCACGTTCGCAACGTGCTGCCGGTCAACATGATGGGCATCGCGATGGGTCTGCATGTGCGCTGCGGCACCGAAGACGGCCTGTGGAACCAATCGCGCACCGCCAAGGCGAGCACCGTCTCGCAGATCGAGCAGTTGGTGCGCATCTCGCGCGAATTCGGCCGCCCGATCGCCACCGCCCAGCAAGCGCGCGCGATCAGCAAGATCGGCGTCTTCTACGAAACGGCGGAAGAAAGCCTGCAGGCCAACGGCTTCGCGCCCAACCGCAACGGTGGCAATCAGGGCTTCCTGCGCAAGGCCGCCTGAACGCGCGAAGCAGCAGGGCATGTCTCATGCCCGTGACTACATGGCTTGATGAATGAAGTTTGAATCAATTTAAAAAATATTAGGAGACACACACCATGCAACAACTCAAATCCGCCCTCCTGCGCACACTCGTGCTGGCAACTGCGCTTGGCGCGGGCCTGGCCGTGGCCACCCAGAGCGCGTACGCCCAGGAATGGCCGACCAAGCCCGTCCGCATCGTCGTCGGTGGTCCGGCCGGTGGCACAGCCGACGCGCTGGCCCGCATCGTTGCCGAGGGCCTGACGCAGTCGCTGGGCAAACCGATCATTGTGGACAACAAACCAGGTGCCGCCGGTGCCCTAGCGGTCAACGACTTGATCAAGTCTTCGCACGACGGCCACACGCTGCTGCTGATCCAGGGCGGCATCGTGAGCGAGACGCCGCAAGCCTACAAAGTGAACTTTGACCCCTTCAAGGATTTAAAGCCGCTCGCGCAGGTCAGCCGCCAGGGGTTGGTGCTGGTGGCCAACAACAATGTACCGGCCAAGAACCTGAAGGAGTTGATCGGCTACATCAAGACGAAAAAGGGCGGGGTGGACTACGCGTCCTACGCCACCGGCATGCGGGCCCACACCGCGGGCGTTCAGTTCAGCCGCCTGGCGGGCGTGGAGATGAAACACATCGGCTACAAGGGTTCGCCGCCGGGCTTGCAGGACGTGCTGGGCGGCCACGTGCCGCTGATGTTCGATGCACCGGCCACCTCGCTGCAACTGATCAAGGCCGGCAAGATCAAGGCCTACGCGGTCAACTACCCCACCCGCATCACGGCCTTGCCTGATGTGCCCACCTTCACAGAGCTGGGTTTCCCCGAGCTCAATGAGGTGGGTTGGATGGGGCTTTGGGCCACACCGGATCTGTCGCCAATCATCCAGACCAAGGTGCGGGACCTGACGCTGCAGTATCTCAATCAGCCCAAGCAGCGCCAGCGCATCGAGGCTATGGGCATGGAGGCCGGCCAGCCCTTAACCAGCGAGGAGCTAACCAAGGACCTGCACACGGCCTATGACCGCCAGGGCGAGTTGCTGCGCTCCATTAAATACAAATCGGAATGAGCAGCGTGATGCAAGTAGGCATGATTGATGGCTGGAAGGGCCGCTGGTTACAGCTCTCGCCCGGGGTGGTGATCTCGGCCATCGCAGCGGTAGCTGCGATGTTCCTGGCAAAACACTGCGGTGCGCCGGTGATGCTGTTGGGCCTGAAAATAACCGCAGCCCAGGTCCATGCCATGGGCTGGCTGATCACTGGGTGCAGTCTTTCATGAATAAGCTGTCGCTTCCACTATCTGGCATCCGTGTGCTGGACCTTTCCCGTGTGCTGGCCGGCCCCTGGTGCGGCATGGTCTTGGGGGATTTTGGTGCCGAGGTGATCAAGGTCGAGCATCCGAAGCGGGGCGACGACACCCGCGATTGGGGCTTGAGCGTCGGCTCGACGCAGACCGCTTATTTCAACAGTGTGAACCGCAACAAGCGATCGGTGACACTGGACCTGCAGACCATCGAAGGCCAGCGGCTGGCGCTGGCGCTGGCCGAGCAGTGCGATGTGGTGATCCAGAACTTCAAGGCCGGCGGCGCCGAGAAGATGGGTTTGGGCTACGAGCAGGTCAAAGCCGTGCGGCCCGACGTGGTGTATTGCTCGATCTCGGGCTACGACCGCACCGGTCCTGAGGCGGCGCGTCCGGGCTACGACCTGCTGGTGCAGGGCGAGGCCGGCTTGATGGCCCTTAATGGGGAGGCCAACCAGTCGCCGCTCAAGTTCGGCGTGGCGGTGGTGGACCTGTTCACCGGCATGTACTCGGCCCAGGCGGTGCTCGCGGCGCTGTACGAGCGCCAGCGTACCGGCCAGGGGCGTCACATCGAGATGGCGCTGTACGACTGCGGCATCATGGTCACCGCCTACTGCGGGCTCGAAGCCCTGCTACTCGAAAAAGATCCACCGCGCTACGGCAACTCTCATCCGTCCATCGTGCCCTATGGCGTTTTCGATGCCGCCGACGGTCAGCTTGTCATTACCGTGGGTAATAACAGCCAGTTCGAGCGCTTTTGCAAGGAAGTGATCGAACGCCCCGACCTGGCCGACGACGGACGATTCAAGACCAACGTGCAACGCACCGCGAACCGCGCGGAGTTACTGCCGCAGATCCTGCAGGCCTTGCGCTGCCGGCCGCGTGCCTTGCTGTTGCAGCGCATGGCGAGCGCCGGCATCCCTTGCGGTGAGGTGCTAGGCCTGCATGAGGCGCTGACCTCCGAGCGCACGGCCCGTGGCGGCCTGCTGACCGAGCAGCCCCACCCCGAGGTCGGTAGCGTGCACGTGCTGGCGCCTCCCTACCGGCTCGACGGCGAGCGCCTGCCGGTGCGCCGCCCGCCTCCCGTGCTGGGCGAGGGCACGCAGGACGTGCTGTCCGAACTGCTGGGCTTGGACGAGGCTGAATTGCGGCGTCTGAAAGCTGCCGGTGCCATTTGAATCTCTATTTTTTCAATCCTAACAATTTCACTACTATGGCTCTTGATTCTGAATCGTTTGACATCCTGTTGCCCACCGTGCAGCGCTTCATCCGCGAGCGCCTGATGCCCGCCGAAAACCACCTCGAAGAGCACGACGACGTGCCCGCCGACATCGTGGAAGAGATGAAAACCATGGGTCTGTTCGGCCTATCGATCCCTGAGGAGTTCGGCGGCATCGGCCTGTCGATGAGCCAGGAGGTCCAGGTAGCCTACGAGATCGGCAAGACAGCACTGGCCTTTCGCTCGGTGTTCGGTACCAACGTCGGGATAGGCTCTCAGGGCATCCTGATGGACGGCACGCCGGAGCAAAAGCAGAGCATCTTGCCGCGCGTGGCCAGTGGCGAGCTGATCATGTCGTTCGCGCTGACCGAGCCCGATTCCGGCTCCGACGCCGCCTCGCTGAAGACCCGTGCCGAGCTCGACGGCGACCACTACGTGCTCAACGGCACCAAGCGTTTCATCACCAACGCACCGCGCGCCGGTGCCTTCACGCTGATGGCGCGCACTGGCGGGCCGGGCGCAGGGGGCGTCTCGTCCTTCATCGTGCCGGCCGACCTGCCGGGCCTGCGCCTTGGCAAGCCCGACAAGAAGATGGGCCAGCGCGGCACCAAGACCTGTGACGTGATCCTGGAAAACGTGCGCGTGCCGGCTGCCAACATCATAGGCGGCGTGCCTGGCCAAGGTTTCAAGACCGCGATGAAGGTGCTCGACCGGGGGCGCCTGCACATCTCGGCCGTGGCCTGCGGCATGGCGCAGCGCATCATCGATGAATCCGTTGCCTATGCCCGTGACCGCAAGCAGTTCGGCAAAGCCATCGGCGAGTTCCAGTTGATCCAGGCCATGCTGGCCGACAGTCAGGCGGAACTGCTGGCCGGCTGGTCGCTGGTCCAGGAAGTTGCCAAGCGCTTTGACGCCAAGCCGGCCCCTGTTTCCGATCCGGATGTTTCCATGCGCGTGTCCTGCGCCAAGCTGTTCTGCACCGAGATGGTGGGCCGCGTAGCCGACCGCGGCGTGCAGATTCATGGCGGTGCTGGCTATATCAACGAGTACCCGGTGGAGCGCTTTTACCGCGACGTGCGACTGCTGCGCCTGTACGAGGGCACAACGCAGATCCAGCAACTCATCATTGGGCGTGAGTTGCTGCGCCAGGCGACTTGATCGACTCGCCATTGCCGACTCAAGCAGGGTAGCGCGGCGGGCTACCCTGCTGTGTTTCAGGTTTTCTTCCAGCGCGACAGCAGCTTGCCGAGCTGGGTGCTGAACCGGCGCGCTGTTCACCGTCAAGGCCTTGCACGAGCTGCAGCGCATCCAGGGCCGCTACGCGCTGGTGACCATGTGCATAGGCGGCCAGGGCATCGCGACAATTTTCAAGCGGGTTTGAGCCGCAGCCCGGCCACACTTCTTTATTGATAGCACCTCCCGCCCGTGTCTCATGGGCTGGAGGCCTTTTTTACCTGATTAGCGACTTGCCTCAGACATGCGCAGTATGGTCAGAGGCTG
>NZ_FOKZ01000021.1 GCF_900112285.1 Polaromonas sp. OV174
TCGCCGCCCAGGTACGCATCGTCTATCTCCACGCGCTCGTCCAGGCGCCGCGCGGCCTCGCGCAGCAGCATGGTCTGCATCAGCTTGTGTTTGAGCAGCCAGGCCGTTTTATAGGACACCCCCAACTGGCGCTTGAGCGCCAAGGCGCTGATGCCGCTCTTGTGCTGGGTCAGCAGGTACAGCGCCAGGAACCAGGTGCGCAAAGGCAGCTTGGTGTGCTCGAACACCGTACCCGCGATGCTGGAGCACTGGTAGCCGCAGATAAAACACTCCCACAGCTGGCGACCTTTGCCGTTGCGCGTGAGAAAAAAACGCTTGCAACCGCAGTGCGCGCACTGCCAGCCGTGGGGCCAGCGACAGGCCGCGCTGGAATTGGATGGCGTTCATGGACATATCGCTCTCCTTGGCCTCCCGGTGCATTGGGCCTGTTGGTTGGAGGCAAAGCTTTGACGCGGAGTTCCAAGGAGGTCTGAGGCAAGTCGCTAATCAGGCAGTTTTATGCCTATTCGAGGATTTTCTTGGCCAGCCGGCAGAGGCTAGGGGGTGTCAAGGCGGCCGGAACGGCCTACAGTGAAGGCTCCGCTTTTTGGAGAATCACATGCTCAACTATTCCATCATGAAATCCGAAGGCATTTTGGTGCTCAGTCCCAGCGCGCCCTTGAGCAAGGATGACTTCGTCGGCCTTAGCGCAGATGTTGACGCCTATCTCTCCGAGCACCCCAGACTTCAAGGCGTCATGGTTCACGCCAAAGGTTTTCCCGGCTGGGAGAGCTTTGCCGGCTTCACCGCCCACATGCACTTCGTCCGTGAGCACCACAAGCAGGTCGAACGCATCGCCGTGGTGACAGACAGCCCGCTGGCCGGCATGGCGGAATTGCTGGGCAAGCACTTCACCTCGGCCGAAGTCCGGCACTTCGCCTTTGCCGACGACGCCAAGGCGCTGGAGTGGTTGCTGGCGGCTTGAGGTGGGTGTGGGGGAGCGGGCGCATGGGCGGCTATGGCGTGTCCGCTCTATGGCCCTAATGAGGCTCTCTCGCAGTGCCCGAGACCTCAGTCAAACTTGAGCTTTACCTGCTGCGCCAGCTTCTTCCACTTCTGATTGTCGCCAGAGATGAAGCGCGCCGTCTCTTGTGCCGTGCCGCCTCCCTTGACGGTACCGGAGGCGCGCAGAACGTCCTGTAAGGCTGGTGAGCCAACAATGGCGTTGAACCAGCCATTGAGTCGCTGCACGTAGGCCTCAGGCGTTCCCACCGGCACGCCGACAGCAAACCACTGGGACGCCTCGTAGTCTTTGAAACCCGCCTCCTGGAAGGTGGGCACCTGCGGCATGGTTTCCAGTCGATAGCGAGTGGTTACGGCGTATGCCTTGAGCTTTCCCGACTGCACATGGGGCAACACCGGCGAGGCTCCCAGGATGGCCAGAGGCACCTGGCCGCCGACCACGTCGGCAATGGCCTGTCCGCCTCCTTTATAGGGGATGTGCGTCGCCTGAATACCCGCTACCTGGTTGAACAGCTCGCCCGCCAGGTGCTGCGATGTGCCGGTGCCAGAGCTGGCATAGCTCCAGTCCTTGGGGGACTGCCGGATCGCCTTCACGAGCGCTTGCAAATCTGGCGCTGCGGTGCTGGCTGGACCGACCAGCACCATGGGGCCCTGCGCCAGCATGGCCACAGCCTGCAACTCCTTACCAACTTCCGGCACCTGCTGCGCAAACAAAATGGGGCCAGGCAGGGTGATGAGGGTGTAGCCGTCGGGCGCCGCCTTGGCAGCCTGGTGCAAAGCCAGCACACCGGAGGCACCGGGCCGGTTGTCGACCACAACGGGGCGGCCGGTCTTTTCGCTCAGCTGGCGCGCCACGGCGCGCGTCAGCACGTCAGCCGATCCACCGGGCGCGAAGCCCACCAGCCAAGTAATGGGCTTGGCGTTGGGCCATTCAGGGTCTGCCGCACGGGCGACCGACGGCAAGGCCGCCGCAAGGCCGGCGCACATCAAGGCCAGTGCGTTGCGACGACGGACGGAGAGGGGACGATTCAACATGGCATCACCGTTGGATTGAAAAGATAAGAGCACTCAAAAAAACGTCAATCACCCTGACCGGGGGACGTATTCGGAAACTGCTGGCAACTGAGCTGAAATTGGCGCACCAATTTCAGGATGGGGCCCAGCACCCAGGTGTTATGGATGCACACGTCCGTCTCTTCCTTGGGATCACGGGTGACATTGAACAGGTAGGGCGACTCCAGTTTGCCCTTGCCCTCGTTGACCTCGGGTTCCCAATAGAAATGCAACTTCCAGTCGCGCCACTTGACGGCCCGCAAGTCTCCCTTGATGTAAAACGGGAAACCTTCCCGCGCTGATTTTTCCTGTGCGCCTAGCAAAAATGGCAATTGGTCAAGGCCGTCGATGGGGCGATCCTGCGGCGGCTCGGCGCCTGCAACGCCGGCGAGCGTGGTGAACAAGTCGGTGACGTGGACGATCTCATTGCTGACGCGTCCTGCGGCCACCCGGCCCGGCCAGCGCACGATACAGGGCACTCGCAAACTGCCTTCCATCGCCGTATGGTAAGTGCCGCTCCATGGACCCGCCGTGCCGCGGTAGGGCACCCGGTATTCAGGCCCGTTGTCGCTGCAAAAGATCAGCAGTGTGTCCTCCGCGAGGCCGAGTCGATCAATCTCTTGCACCACCTGTCCGACACGGTAGTCCATTTCAACCATGGAGTCTGCGAAATCACCTGCACCGGTACGTCCGGCGAAGTCGCGGTGAGGCAAGGTCGGAAAGTGCAAATGCACCAATGGCAGGTAGAGGAAGAAGGGCTTGGCCGCTGCCTGCTGGCGGCGCATGAACGACAAGGACTGTTCGACCAGGTCTTCGTCAATGCTGCGGCGCGACTCGAGGTCATAGACTTTCACGCCTTCGGTGGCCTCGCCCGCCTTGCCCTGCATGATCCAGGGCAAGTCAACAACGGTGGGATCGAAGCCCACCGTTGAGGTGAACTGGCTCTCGTCGGTGGTGCGCGGTATGCCATACCACTCGTCAAAACCCCGGTCTGACGGATACCGGCCGGGCACATCGCCCAGATGCCATTTGCCGTAGTGAGCGGTGGCATAGCCCTGCTGTGACAGCAGTTGCGCCAAGGTAACTTCCCAGCGCGTGAGGCCTTGGGGCAATCCGGGTGGCACCGACTGCAGGCACCCGGTTCGTATCGGGTGGCGCCCGGTCATCAAGGCCGACCTGGTGGGAACGCAATCGCTCTCCACGTTGAAGTTTTGCAGCAGCAGGCCTTGGCGCGCCAGCGCATCGATGTGCGGCGTGGGCGCGCCACGCAGGGCGCCGCCACCATAGCAGCCCAGCTCACCCCAACCCAGGTTGTCGGCGACGATCAGGACGATGTTGGGAGGACGTGTTTCCATAGTTGGCCTTTGTGCTTGCTGAGCCTTCAATATATGAAGGTTGAGCATCCAAGGGCATTCCACAGAAATCAAAAAGTCATAAAATTTAGGAATGCCTCTAGCCATTCGAGACGTTCAGTATTTCCTGGCGGTCGCCCAAGCCGGCCTGCTGTCGAGCGCTGCCGAAGAATGTGGCGTAACCCAGCCCACGCTCACCAAGGCGGTACAGCGTGTGGAAGCTGAGTTTGGCGTACCGCTGTTCGAGCGCACCGCCCGTGGCATGGCATTGACCTCGGCCGGTCTGCGTGTGGTGGAGCAGGCCCAGCGCTTGCATGCCGGCTATGCCGACACCATGCTGCTGGCCAGCGAGATGCGGGCCCAGCATGCAGGACTGCTACGCATCGGAGTGACCGACACAACAGGAGAGAACATGATCGTGCCGGCGCTGGCCAGGCTGATAGAGCAGCGTCCGGCGATGCGGGTGCGCATGCGCTACGGCCGCTCTGACGCCTTAGTGTCACAGGTGCGGGATGGCGACCTGGATGTGGCGCTCGTGCCCGCCTACGAAGGCCAGCCTTTGGAAGGCGAGAGAACCCTGATCGGCAACGACCCCATGCAGATCGTGGTGCGTGCGGCCCATCCCTTGGCGGGAAAATCGCGCCCCACGCTGGAAGACCTGGTGCCCTATGGCTGGATCATGGGCAGCAGCACATCCGCAGCCTACCGCGCCTTGGAAGCGGTCTTTGCGCGCAGCAAGTTGCCTACGCCGCGAGTCATCATGGAGGTTCCATACGTATCGGCATTGACTGTCGGCGTACTCGCCAGGACGGACCTGGTCGCCGTGGTGCCGGCCTCGTTCTTGCGCCACGAGGCGAGCGGAAATTTCGCCGTGTTGAACATACCGCAACTGCAACTGGCTCGGGCCGTGTTGCTGATCACGCGCGAGGGCTCTTCCTGGTCACCGTTGATGACGGCATTGAGGGACATGCTGATGCACGGTCGACGGCCGGAGACAAGCTGATGAGCCAATGCGAGTTGCTTGCAACATGACACGCAATAACTCCTAAACGGTTGCTGCGGCATTTCAAATTACTGCGGCAGCCATCAGCGCGTGGCCGTTTTCTGGCCGCCACGAACGACTCCTGAGCGGCAATCAAAAAATCGCAGTCGGGCTTGCGTAAAGCGGCCGGTGAGCAATCCCCGCTACCGCTGCGTTGCTGACGATCAAAGGGGCTCGGCGACCAACTACAAAAGACTGGTAAGCGACATTCGACTTTCCGAACTGCCTGCTCCAAACCTGACGTTGACATCTATAGTCCAACGGGCGGCTATATGACGATGATTTCGTCAAAGGGAGCAACTGTCATCGGCCAACATCGGGCCTTCGGATTTATAAGGACCTATAACTGTCAGGGTCTCCCCGGAAGCGCATACGGGCCAGAGCGCAGGCGGCTTGGTTTTTGATCTCAATCAGTCTGATGGTCCCTAAGCCGCCATGAAGGCGGTGACAGCGCGTTTGACCGTCGCGTTGATTTCTTCCATGGTGACATCCTTCAGGACTTGAAACAGTAAGCGGTCAAACCACTTTGCTTCCATCAGCCCCCGGAGATGAAAGGCTGCGACCCGGGCATCGGCTTTGGTTTGATGCACCTGCTGGGCTTCCGCTTCGCGCCGCGTATCCGTGACCTGGGCGACACCAAGCTGTTCATCCCCAAAGGCGATGCTGCCTATGCCGCGCTCAAGCCGATGATTAGCAGCGACAGCCTGAACATCAAGCAAATTCGCACCCATTGGGACGAAATTCTACGGCTGGCCACCTCGATCAAGCAGGGTACGGTGACGGCCTCGCTGAGGCTCAGGAAACTCGGCAGCTACGCCTGTCGGTCGGCCTGGAGGACATAGAGAACCTGATCGAAGACGTGGACCGGGCGATAGCGGCATCGCGGCAGGGAAGCAGACGCCCTCATCAAGCAACGCGCTACAAAATAGAGAGCGCATCACGTCCGCCCTGCTCGGACTTCATATCCGGCGCGTGCAGTCCTCCGGCCGCAGCGAAGCCAGCATGGCCTCGATCAGGTTTTGGGCGAAAGCATGGCGCAAAGGGGCCTCCTCAAGTTTGCCGAGTGACGCGAGACCCACCTGGTACGCAATACGCGGCCGGAAAGGCCTGCTCGCGAAGCCCATGTCGCGGCAGTAACTCGCAAGCAGTGCGTTGACGATAGAAACGCCCAAGCCCCTGGACACAAAACTGCAGGCGATGCCGACGGAATGAACTTCTGCGCAGATGCGCGGGATGAAGCGGGCCTGGCGAAACGCCATATCGATTTCATGCCGCATCAGCCGTTGCCGGCCCAACAAGATGAGCGGAAGATCTTCCAGGTTCTCAATTGCCACCGTGTCGAGCCGCTCCAGCGCATGTCCCTTGGGCATGATGCAAACCGCCTCCGATTCCAGGCAGGGCACAACCTCCAGCCCTGGCAGCTCGGTCGGCAGCCGGACAAAGCCGATATCGGCTTCTCGGCTCAGGATGGCTCGTTCGGCGTCAGCGTAGGAACCCGACAACACCTCCAGCACCACCCCCGGTTGCTCACGCATGAAGTTTTCGACGACGGCGGGCATGAGCTGCAAGGCCAATGTGCCGGGCACGGCCACCTTGAGCAGCTTGCGCCGGAAACCGCCCAGGCGCAACTGCTCCGAATGCCGGCGAAAGCATTGGGCTGAATCGACCAAGCCCTGCGCGTCCTGCAGCAAGGCATGGGCCTCTGCGGTAGGCACCAGGCGCCCCTTCTCGCGCACGAACAGGCGCAGACCCAGGTCTTCCTCGAACTGCGTCAGCAGCCGGCTCACGGCCGACTGCGACAGTCCCAGGCGCTCTGCCGCACCGGTGGTGGAGCCGGTGCTCATGATCGCCTGAAACGCTTCTAGCTGCCTGAAATTCATGGAGGAAATAGAGTCGGACATGCTGGCCCACAAGCAAAGAAGTGATTGAGTGGTACTGCCGTCACGCGCTTCGTTGCGTCGCAAGTCGCATAGGGCAATGCTGAAGCGTCATACCGTTGCGCACTTTGCAAGCCGCAACAAGAATTCAACCCAGGCAAGTCTATTCACAACCTCTCAACGGAGCAACACCTTCGTGAAACGACAAGTCCCGGCGACCGTTCTGGGCGCGGCCATGGCCGCGCTGCTTTCAGAATGGCATTTCTGAAAATTTGAAACGATGAATCGTTTGACAAAACATAATTACAGGAGCATTAACTTGAAGATCGCATTGAGCAGACTTACATTCGCCGTGGCGTGCGCCGCAGGCGTCCCCTTGGCCGCCGTGGCGCAAAGCACAGTCACGATTTACGGCAGGCTGGACACCAGCCTGGAAAGCACGAAAACAGGGTCACTCACGCAAACACAGGTGCGAGACAACGCCTCGCGCGTCGGCTTTCGGGGCACTGAAGACTTGGGCGGGGGCTTGAATGCGGTATTTGGCCTCGAGATGGGCTTCGCCTCCGACACGGGTGCGGCGACCACGCCGGCCTATCGCAATTCCTATGTCGGCCTCACGGGTGGATTCGGGGCGGTCGCCGTTGGACGACTCGATTCCGCCAACCCGACCGGGTCTCCTATCTATTCGCTGATCACGCGCCACACCGAGTTCGTGATCCATGATGCGGGTGCCACCGCGATCGGCACCTCGGTGCTGAACTCGCGCAATCGTGAGTCCAACGCCATCGGCTACATCAGCCCTAAGTTTGGCGATGTTGTCTTTCGCGCACGCTACTACATGAACGGTGAAGGCGTGGCCGAGGTGCCCGTCGGGCCGGTACGTTTCGAGAGCGATATCAAGCAGACCGATCTCTCCCTAAGCTATGGCGAGGGCAAAGGCCCGTTCGGACTTGGCGTGGCCTACGGTCAGGACAAAAGGAACGGCGGAGCCACCCTTAACACCTTCAAAGACAAATGGATGCTGGTGGGCGCGTATGACTTCGGAACAGTCAAAGCATGGGCGGTTGCCGGGCGCGATAACTACCAGGGTGCGTCTACCACGCGCAGCCAGGTGAATATCCGGCTGGTCGGCGCCTCGCTCAAGGTCGGAAACAGCGACAGCAAGGTCGTTGCCAACTACATGACGCGCGATGTGCAGAGCGATCCCAACGGAACCCTCAAGAAATTTCAGCTGGGTTACGCCCACCCGCTCAGCAAGCGATCCATGCTGTACGCCTTTTACGATCGCCAAGACCCCAATTCACGGCTGCCCAACGACACCATCCGCAGCGTCGGCGTCGGTATTCAGCACAACTTCTAAAGCATCATGATCATGATCAAGACCCGACGTTTCCTGCTGGCCGCCCTTGCGGCGCTCGCCACGCAAGCCGCTTTTGCCGCTTATCCCGAAAAGCCCGTGCGCATCATCGTGCCCTTCCCGGCAGGCGCGGCTGCCGACACGGCCATGCGCGTGGTCGCGCGCAAGATGTCGGAGATCTGGCGCCAGCCCGTCGTCATCGAAAACCGTGCCGGTGCGGCCGGCATGCAGTCCGGTGCCACCGCGCGGGCCGACGGCTACACCCTCATGGTGGGCGCGGGCTCGCTCATGGTCACGGCGCCGCTGCTGTCCAGCAAGCTCGCCTACAACCCGTCGCGCGACTTCGTGCCCGTGGGGCGCGTGTTGATCAACGTGCCCATCCTCACCACGCACCCCAGCCTGCGCACCAACACGCTGCAAGAGCTGATAGCGTTGGCGCGCAAGAACCCCGGCACGCTCAACTACAGTTCCAGCGGCAACGGCAGTCCGGGCCATTTGTCCATGGAAATGTTCCAGGCCGCCACCGGAACGCAGATGGTGCAGATTCCCTACAAGGGCGGCGCACCCGCCGTGAATGAGCTCGTGGGAGGCCATGTGCAACTGGGCATCAATGCCGTGCCCAGCGTGCTGAACCAGATCAAGGCCGGCCAGCTCATTCCGCTGGCCGTGGCCAGCGCCAAGCGCTCGCGCGCGCTGCCCAATGTGCCCACCATGGCCGAGGCGGGCGTGAAGGACTTTGAGTATGACATCTGGTACGCGCTCTTCGCCCCCGCGAACACGCCTGCCGGAGCCGTGGAGAACGCCAGTGCGACACTGCGCCGCGCGCTCAGCGATCCCGAGGTAGCGAATCAGCTCATCGCCCAGGGCGCGGAGCCTGCGCCCACCACTTCGCAAGAGCTGTCGCGCTTCATCCAGGACGACACGGCGCGCTGGGCCAAGCTCGTCAAGGAACGCAACCTCAAGCTGGACTGATCGGGCCCCATATGAGCGAACAACTGATTACCCTGAGCGGCGGTGTTATACGGTCCACCCACCGGGTGGCCATGCGCGACGGCGTGCGCCTCGCGACGGACCTGTATCTGCCCGTGGATGCCCACGGTCCGTTGCCCGTGCTGCTGGAGCGCACTCCCTACGGCAAGGATGCCGAGGCCCGGCGCGAGCGCAGCGTGGCCGATCCACGGCCCCTGCGCCGCGGCGAGGCGGCGGCGCGCTTCGCGCAGGAAGGCTACGCCGTGGTGGTGCAGGACTGCCGCGGGCGCTTCGACTCTGAAGGCCAGTTCACCAAGTACCTGGGCGAGGCAAACGACGGCGCCGACACCATGGCATGGATCACCGGCCAGCCCTGGTGCGACGGCAGCGTGGGCACCTATGGCCTGTCGTATGCCGCGCACACGCAGACGGCGCTGGCCAGCCAGCGGCCCCAGGGGCTCAAGGCCATGTTCCTGGAATGCGGGGGCTTTGCGAATGCGTACCGTGGCGGCATACGCCATGGCGGCGCGTTCGAGCTCAAGCAGGCGACCTGGGCGTTTCGCAATGCCCAGAACGGCATCAATCACGATGACCCCGCCGCGCAGCAGGCCCTTGCGGCGGCCGACATTGGCGCCTGGTTCAAGCGCCTGCCCTGGACACGCGGCGACTCGCCGCTGCAATGGGTGCCCGAGTACGAGGACTACCTGTTCGAGCAATGGGAGCGCGGCAGCTTCGACGACTACTGGCGCCAGCCCGAGCTGTATGCGGCCGGGCATTACGCGGCGTTCGACGGCGTGGCCGTGATGCTGCTGTGCGGCTGGTGGGACCCCTATGCCCAGACCACGACCGACAACTACCTGGGCCTCTCGCGGCGCGCGCCCGGCCAGGCCCGGATGGTCTTGGGCCCGTGGACGCATGGCGAGCGCAGCGTCACCTACGCGGGCAACGTGGACTTCGGCCCCGCGGCCACGCTCGATGGTGCGCTGGCCGAGGACTATGTGCGCATGCGCCTGGCCTGGTTCGACCACTGGCTCAAGGGCCGGCCTATGCCGCAGGGGCAGGACGCGGTGGTGCGCTACTTTCGCATGGGTGGCGGCTCTGGCCGGCGCACGCCGGCGGGGCGGCTCGACCACGGCGGCGGCTGGCACACTGCAGCGGACTGGCCAGTGCCTGGCACCCAGTTTGAACCCTGGTATTTGCACGCCAACGGCACACTAGCGTTGCAGCCTGCCGAACAGGACGGTGTGCTGGCGTATGAGTTCGATCCGTCCAACCCGGTGCCCACGATAGGCGGCTCCATCACGTCCGGCGAGCCGCTGATGACCGCCGGTGCCTACGACCAGCGTACCCACGAAAACATATTCGGCGCGCGGCTTCCCCACGGACCACTGGCCGAACGCGAGGATGTGCTGGTGTTCGAGTCGGCGCCGCTGGCGCAGGATCTCGAACTCACGGGGCCTGTGGTGATCAAGCTGTGGATTTCGTCGAGCGCACCCGACACGGATTTCACCGCCAAGCTCATCGACCTTTATCCACCCAGCGCCGATTATCCGCAGGGTTATGCCATGAATCTCACGGACGGCATCCTGCGCTGCCGTTACCGGCGGTCCTGGGAACAGCCCGAACTTCTAGCGCCCGGTGAGGTGGCTGAAATCACGATCGAGCCCATGCCCACATCAAACCTGTTCAAGAAGGGGCACCGCATCCGCCTGGACATTTCAAGCAGCAATTTCCCACGCTTCGACGTGAATCCGAACACGGGCGCGCCGGAAGCCAGCGCCGGCCCCCGCCAGACGGCCTTCAACCGGGTCCATATGTCGCCGGGACGGCCCTCGCAGTTGCTGCTGCCGGTCGTGCCACTCCGTGCGCCGCTAGCGTCAGCCCCCGGTTTCGGCCACCCTCAACCAGATGTCGGTCATTCCGACTTGAACTCATAGGAGCGATGATGTCCATCAAGATAGGTGCAATGCTGGCTGCAGCAGCCATGGTGTTGGGGAGCACGGCAGCGGCAGCGCAACAAGCAACAGCGAATCCGACGGCGCAAGCAGAGGAAGGCAAGTTGTCCCCAAACTGGATCAATGCCAGCGTCCCCAATGGCTTTACGCTAGTGGCTGCGGGAGATCTCATCATCACCGAAGCGGTATCGCCGATGATGAAGCGCAAGTCCCCGGACTTGATCAAACTGTTGCAGAGTGCGGATGTCAGCTTCGCTTGTATCCGAGGGGTCGAAATAGAAAAGGTCGTAGTCCTTGATTGCGGCCTCGGGCTCACACTCGGACTGGACATTCCAGACCGTCTGGAAAAGGCAGCTTGCTACCAGCCAACCGACGAGGAGCGCAAGCTCATCCCAGCGCTCAAGGATGGCGCGGTTGTGTGGGTTGCGGAGTACGTCAGTGAAGAAACGATCTTTCATGGACGAACGTCCGTAAATGGCCGACTCCGGCCTGAGGTGGAACTGCAGTTTACGACCGCTTCCGATGGCGGATTCAACCGGTCGATGCAACAAGTTGGCTGAATCGTTCAGCGGGCGTCTCGTAGTTTAGAGTTTTCCTTGGGCGCTCGTTCAGTTTTCTCGCAATTGCATTTAGCTGTGCCTGCGAGTAATGCGAGATGTCGATTCCCTTGGGGAAGTACTGCCGCAATAGTCCGTTCGTATTTTCATTGCTCCCTCGCTGCCAAGGGCTCTGGGGATCACAGAAATAAACGCTGATGTCAGTGGCCAATGTGAAACGCTTGTGGCCCGCCATTTCATGACCCCGATCCCAAGTCAACGACTTGTAGAGTTCCTGGGGTAGCTTGCGAGCATTTTTGATCAGTGCATTGATGACCGTCTGGGTATCTTTGCTGGCAACCTTCACCAGCATCACGTAACGCGTCTGACGCTCAACCAGTGTCGCAACCTGGGTGTTGAGGCTACCAAACAGCAAATCGCCTTCCCAGTGGCCCGGTACGGCCCGATCATCCGCCGAGGCTGGACGCTCACTGATGGATACGGCGTTGGTGATCTTGCCGTGGTTGTCTGTCTTTTGGGTGTGGTGGCGCGAACGGCGCATGGCCCTGGTGCGCCTCAAATGTTGCTGCAGTTCTTTCTTCAGGGCACCGCGGGCCTGTATGAAGAGACTTCGATAGATGGTTTCGTGTGACACCTGATAGTTCTCGTCGTCCGCATAAGCCTGCTTTAGCCATCCAGCAATTTGCTGTGGTGACCATTGCAATTGGAGCTTACCAGCCACGATGTTCGCCAGCTTGCGCTTCTCCACCAGCTTGCAAGTCTTGGGGCGACACGCCCGATCCCAAGTCGCCAGGTCGGCCTGGGTCGCGCGGTAGCAGCCTTGGCCACCGTTGCGCTGGATCTCACGGCTGCCTCTCGAATCACCTAGTCCCATATGCGGACATTGCAGACGCTCTGCACCTAGTAGCACCCCGGTCTGGTCAGCTCATCCCGGCACACCGGATTGTTGCGCAAGGGTCGGATAGTCGGTGTAGCCCTTTGAGCCTGGCGTGTAGAACGTCGCCATATCTACGGTATTCAGCGCCGATTCGGCTCGCATGCGCTCCACCAGGTCGGGGTTGGCGAGGAAAGGACGGGCGAAGGCGATGAGGTCTGCCTGACCCGCCTGAAGCGTCGCTTGCGCAGAGCTGCGATCGAAACCTCCGGCCAGGATGAACACACCCTGAAAGGCAGCACGAAGCCGCGCTTTCAACTCGGCCGGCACGGGCGGTGCGCCCATGGCGGAATGGTCCAGCAGGTGCACGTACTGCAGGTCCAGCTTCGACAGTTCCTGAACGAGCGCCAGGTACTGAGCATCGACGTCGGAGAACACGCCCGTGCCCTGGAGCGCGCCATAGGGCGACAGGCGAATCCCTACGCGATGGGCCCCGATGGCGGCTACCGTGGCACGGGCGACCGCTAGCGCAAAGCGATTGCGACCTTCGATGCTGCCGCCGTAGGCATCGGTGCGCTGGTTCACATTGGCGTTCAGAAATTGTTCGATCAGATAGCCGTTCGCTGCATGCACTTCGACGCCATCGAAGCCTGCTTCGATGGCGAGCTGGGCCGACTTGGCATACTCCCCTACGGCATGGGCAATGTCTTCTGTGGTCATTGCGCGTGGAGCGCTGTGCGGCTGCATGCCCTGTGCGTCGGTGTACATCTCGCCGGGGCACACATTGGCCATCGGCGCGAGCACTTCCGCGCCCGCAGGCAGGTTGGCCGTGTGGGTTACGCGGCCGGTATGCATCAGTTGCACGATGATCTTGCCGCCCTTGGCGTGAACCGCATCGGTGACCGCCTTCCATCCGCGCACCTGCGCATCATTGAAGAGCCCCGGGATGCGCGCGTAACCCAGGCCGTTGGGCGACGGCGAGGTGCCCTCGGTGATGATCAGGCCAGCCGTTGCACGCTGGCCGTAGTAGTCGGCCATCAATGCATTGGGGGTGTTGGCATCAACGGCGCGGCTGCGCGTCATCGGCGCCATGACGGCGCGGTTGGCGAGTTGAATCGAGGGGGTGACGAGAGGGTCGAAGAGCATGGGGTTCCTTGGATGGACGGGTGGCGATCTGGTTGAGGGAAGTGGGTTGGCGAGGTTGACCGAGGTGTCCCTCAGGACGCTTGCGGCAGATAGCTCGGCCGGGCGGCCGTCAAACCCAGCTTGACCCGCTGGGTGATCGCGTCTGCCAGCACCTCGTCGGCGCCGGATTCGATGCCGTCAAGCGCGCGCTTGACGATCTCCTCGGAGCTGGATTTCGGGGCTTCCAGCCCGCGTGTGAGGTCGGTATCCACATAGGCCATGTGCAGGCCGAGAACCTGCGTCTTCTGCGCGGCAAGTTCGTTTCGTAGCGCGTTGGTCAGGGACCATGCTGCGGACTTGCTGGCTGCGTAAGCGGCCAATTCGCCGCCGTTCAGCCAGGAGGCGACGGACAAGACATTGAGCAGCGCGCCACCGCCGTTGGCCTTGAGAATCGGCGCAAACGCCTTACTCATGCGCAACACGCCGAAAAAATTGGTCTCAAAGATGCGCCGTGCGACGTCTTCGCTGTCGGCCGCCAGAAAGCCGCCAGGCTGGGCAATACCGGCGTTGTTGATGACCAGCGTCACATCCGATGCCAGCGCGGCGGCGGCAGCCACATCTTCGGGCTTGTTGACGTCAAGTCGCAGGGCTTGCACGCCGGATTGGGTGACGGCCTGCGGATCCCGCGCGCCAGCGTAGACCTTGCGGGCGCCACGGGCGAGCAGCTCGTGAGCGAAAGCTTGGCCGATGCCGCGATTGGCACCCGTGACAAGAACAACAGCGTTTTTGATTTGCATGAGAAAACTCCAGTGGTTAGGGAAAACAGGCTCACTTGACCTTGACAACAACCTTGCCCTTTGCGCGGCCTGAATCGACGTAGGTCATGGCCTCGGGGGTGGATTCGAACGGGAAGACCTTGTCGATCACGGGGCGGATCGCACCCCCTTCGATGAGACGGGTGATCTCCCGCAGCTGGGCGCCGTTCGCTTTCATGAAGAGGAAGGCGTAGCCAACGCCCAGGCCTCGCGCCTTTCGCCGGACGCCCGCGCTCAGCAGCCTCATGACCAGTCTGACGAACCCGGGGGCCGCGATCTCCTTGCCAAACTCGGGAGCCGGCGGTCCGGAGATGGAAATGAGCTGACCGCCACGCTTGAGTACGCGCAGGGATTTTGCTAGCGTCTTGCCATCCTGGCTGTGCAAAACGATGTCGTAGTCGCGCAAGACGCTCTCGAAGTCCTGCGTCTTGTAGTCGATGACGACATCCGCGCCCAGGCGCTTCACGAGCGCGACGTTGGCCGTGCTCGTCGTCGTGGCAACGGTGGCGCCCAGCTGTTTGGCCAGCTGGATGGCGAACGTGCCGACGCCGCCGGAGCCGGCCTGGATGAAGACTTTCTGCCCTTTCTTCAGTTCGCCCTGCTCGACCAGTGCCTGCCAGGCCGTCAGGCCCACCAGGGGAATAGACGCGGCCTCCTCCATCGTGAGGCCCTGGGGCTTGAGCGCCAGGGAGGCTTCCTTGACCGGGACGAATTCGGCGAACGTACCGATCCGGAAGTCGTCCGCTCGTGCATACACCTCGTCGCCCGACTTGAACTGCCGCACACGCGAACCGACCTTGACCACCACCCCGGCCACATCGTGCCCCAGGATGAGGGGCAGGCGATAGGGCAGGATGAGCTTGAACGCGCCGTCCCTGATCCTGGCGTCCAGCTGGTTCACGCCCGCCGCATGGACCTGAACCAGAACCTCGTCATCGCGCAATTCCGGTTCCAGCATGTCGGCCAAGCGCAAAGCGCGCTTTTTCCCGTAGCGCTCGAGAATGAATGCTTTCATGGTTTTTCCTTATTCCTGGTGCATCCAAGCTTGCGAATGGTCCAAGGCGGCCGGCCGATATCGGCGCGTGTCCTGTGCTTCCTGCCGGTGTCGGCTCCTGCGGTTGAGGCTGCTTGGCCAGCGAGCAGCAGCGTGGGGATGATTGATGACATGTGTGCTCCTTTCTCAATGACTGCATTGCCAAACAGAATGACTCGCCAAGAGACAGAATTTTTGCATCGCATGATGATCGTCATATATTTATGCGAACGAAAAGAAGGTGTGTCTCAGTGGATTCAGGCGGGGGGCAGATGCTTCAATGCGGCCGCGCACAGGCTGTCCGATAGCGCGGGTTCGTCGACTGCACGAGCCAGCAGCAATGTGCCCACCATGGTCGCGACAGTCACGAGGGCGCGTTCGTGGGCGCCGGGTTGCCCCCAGTCAGGCGACTGACGGGCGACAAGATCGATCATTTCCTTGATGTGCCGGGTGGTCACGCGGCGGACTTCGGGGGCCTGGCGAGGCGTCTCCGAGCCCAGCGCGGCCAGGGGACATCCCATTTCAATCTGCTCCAGGTGCTCCCGCGAGAGGTAGCTGCGAAGCATGGATGCCAAGGCCTGCGCGGAGGGCACGCTGGCGACAACCTCCGCCACTACGGCGGCTGACTCCGCGCACGCCCGACCCGCTGCTTCCGCCAGCATGGCCTCGCGCGACGCGAAGTGGGCGTAGAAGGCGCCATGGGTCAGGCCGGCCTCCTTCATGATGTCGGCGACTCCGGTACCGTCGTAGCCGCTACGGCGGATCGCCCGTGCAGCTGCGGACACGATGCGCTCGTGCGAGGCCTCCTTGGCTGCCGTTCTGACGTTGTGCTTCGTATTTGACATGATGCATATCATACGACATTTTGCGAAACACGTACTGAGATGTTTTTGGAAGCGCCGACAGTCGGCCCTGCGCAAGCGCAAGGGGTGTTGCCCCCCCCTAGTGAGAAGTGTTGCGCTGTAATTGAGCAGCGAAAAACTTATACCTGGCCAGGGAAATTGCGGGTTTTAGCCTAGTTGGAGCTGGTCAGAGAATGAATGACGTACTTGGTCAAATCTGCGCCGGCGCCAGCAGAGTAGGCTTACTCAGCAGTCTCGCCAGAATCCTTGATAACCTTGGTCCATCGCTCCATCTCGCCTTGAACGAATGTCTTGTGGCCAGCCGGAGCGAGTCTCGAGTCCGTTACAACCCGCAATCCGAGGGCCTCCTGGCGTTTGATCAGGTCTGGGTCCTTTAGGGCTGTTCGCATCGCTGCATTCAAGCGCGCCAATACATCGGGAGGTGTGCCGCGCGGCGCGTAAAGCCCATGCCAAACCGTGACGTTGAAGCCCGGGAGACCCGCCTCGGACAGTGTCGGTGTCTGCGCAAGAGACGGCAGGGCGAGGCGGTCCGTGCTGCTAACGCCATAAACCTTTACCTTGTTGCCTTCGATCTGCGGCACTGCGTTGGTAGCCTGTTCACACATCAGGTCCACCTGGCCGCCTATCAGGTCCGTCATGGCCGGGGCGGTACCCTTATAAGGAACCGTGGTCATTTTGGATTTCAGCGCGCTTTGCAGCATCAGCCCGCAAAGGTGGGATGCCGACCCTACGCCGGCATTGGCGAGATTCACACGCCCGTCAGAATCTGCCATCCATTTTCTCAATTCACTCAAATTGTTGGCGGCCAGCGTCGTTCTGCCTATCAGCACGGAAGGCGCTTCGTTGATCAGGCCGAGATACTCGAAGTCGGTCAGCGTGTTGTAGGGCAACTTTTTATAGAGCGCCGGCGCGGTGGCCAGACCAATATGGTGAACCAATAGCGTGTAGCCGTCCGGCTTGGCACGTGCGACGCGCGCTGCACCGATAGTCCCGCCGGCGCCGGCGGTGTTGTCAACAATGATGGTTTGGCCCAGCGGTTTTCGCAAGGCTTCCGCGAGGTCGCGAGCGATTTTGTCGCTTGGGCCGCCCGCCGCGAAGGGCACCACCAGGGTGACCGGTTTATCGGGGAACTGAGCCCAGGCCGCATGGGTAAATACGGCCAGGCTTGCCCCTGCGATCGTCAGATTCCGTTTGAGATTTTTCATGTCTTTGTCTCCGTTGTATTTATCGAACGAATCAGGCCGAGAGCGCGTACATCTGGGCGTAGAGGTCTGTCTTGCCTTCAAAGCCGATGCCTGGTAACTCCGGCAAGGTGACGTGGCCGTCGATGACCTTCACGCCATCCGGGAAGCCGCCGTAAGGCTGAAAAAGGTCGGGATAGCTCTCGTTTCCGCCGAGGCCGAGGCCGGCGGCGATGTTGAGGGACATCTGATGCCCACCGTGCGGGACGCAACGCGACGGTGACCAACCAAACTGTTTGAGAACCTCCAGGGTCCGCAAATACTCGACCAGGCCATAGGAGAGCGCGCAGTCGAACTGCAGCCAGTCGCGGTCGGGTCGCATGCCGCCATGACGCAGCAGGTTGCGCGCGTCCTGATGCGAGAACAGGTTCTCGCCGGTCGCCATAGGTCCGGGATAGTATTCCGAGATCGCGGCCTGCAGCGAATAGTCGAGCGGGTCGCCGATCTCCTCGTACCAGAACAGCGGATACTCGCGCAGCATCTTGGCGTAGGCGATGCCGGTCTCCAGGTCGAATCGGCCGTTCGCGTCCACCGCGAGCTGAGCTTCGGAACCGATCTCTTTCAGAACTGCTTCGATGCGGCCGCGATCCTCGTCGATCGAGGCACCACCGATTTTCATTTTCACGACGTTGTAGCCACGGTCCAGATAACTGCGCATTTCCGCGCAGAGCGCACTGTTGTCCTTGCCGGGGTAGTAATAGCCGCCGGCCGCATAGACAAAGACGCGCGGATTTGCCTCCCGGTCGTTGCGTTCGGCCAGCATTCGGAACAGCGGCTTGCCCTCGATCTTGGCTACCGCGTCCCAGATAGCCATGTCGATGGTGCCGACAGCGACGGAGCGTTCACCGTGTCCACCCGGTTTCTCGTTGCTCATGACCGCTGCCCACACCTTGGAGGGATCGATATTGGTGCCGGCTTGATCGAGCAAACTCTCGGGCGCAGCCTGAAGAATGCGGTCGCGGAAGCGCTCACGGATGAGCCCCCCCTGCCCGTAGCGGCCGTTGGAGTTGAAGCCGTAGCCTACGACCGGCTTGCCGTCCCGAATGACGTCCGTGATCACGGCCACCAGGCTCAAGGTCATCTTGCTAAAGTCGATATAGGCGTTGCGGATAGGCGAACTGATAGGGACTGTTTTTTCTCTGATCTCGACGATTTTCATGTTTGATTCCGTGAAAGGTTTGGCTCGGATCGCTATGATCGTCAAGACCGCTGCATTTGACCAATGCTGTTTTTCTTCTCTTCAATGCTTTCAAGGCACTGGGCATGAACGTCTCCTGGCTCGAAGATTTTTTGGTGCTGGCGACGACGGGCAACTTTTCCCGCGCCGCAGATGAGCGCCACATGACCCAGCCGGCTTTCGGTCGCCGGGTACGGGCGCTGGAGGAGTGGATAGGCACCGAGCTTTTTGACAGGAGCTCACAGCCCGTTCGCCTGACAGAGGCAGGGCAGTGGTTTCACGGCGTTGCGCATGATTTGCTGGCCCAGGTGGCCCGTGTACCGGGCGAGGCCCGGGCCGTGGCCGAGGCCAGTTCGAATTCACTTCGTTTTGCGGCCACACATGCCTTGTCCTTTACCTTTATGCCGGGCTGGCTGCGCAGTTTCGAGGCGCACACCATGGCGGGCACCATCCAGCTGGAGTCCGATGTGCTGCTGCGCTGCGAGGCCCTGATGGAGCAGAGCAAGGTGCAGTTTGTGGTGTGTCATGCGCATCCCCAAGCGGTCGGCCGGCTGCAGGCGGATGGTTATCCCTCCGTGAAGATCGGCGCGGATGTTCTCGTGCCGGTGACAGCTGTGAATTCCGCTGGTCACCCGGTACACACGCTCCAGGCCGGCAAAACGCCTGTTCCGCTTCTGAGCTACAGCGCCGAGTCGGGCCTTGGACGCATCTTGCGCGAAACACGGCTTGATGCCCTGGAGAACGTTTCAACGCAGATCGTGTTCACGGCACATCTCGCATCGGTTCTCAGGACCATGGTGCTGGACGGACGCGGCGTTGCCTGGCTGCCGCAAACTCTTATCCAGGACGATCTTGCCAGTCATCGTGTCACCAGGGCAGGAGTGGAGGACTTGTGCATAGAGCTTGAAATAAGGCTTTTCCGGTCTCGCAATTCGATGGGGCGTGCAGCAGAGGCGCTGTGGGACGCCGTAGTTGGTTCTGGCGTTGCTATCGCGTAACCGGAAGTGACTAGTTTGTCATCCTGCGTCGTGCCAAGAAGCTCACACAAACGAGCGAAAAATATTGCTTGCTAAAACTGCGGTCCATGACCAGCGCGGATAAAGGAACAGTGGCCGACAGGCCGCGCGCACCTTCGCGCAATCGTGGCGATCGATTTCGAGCATCGGGTTCGTTGCCAGCAATCCGGATGCGGGCATTCAGTGCACGCGGCCGTGCATATCGTCAAGGAGTCCAGCCTGGTTGTGGGTTCGACATGCTTCGCCAAGCGACACGGATCGGCTGGCACGCTCGGCGCCGTACAGCACGGCGGTGACCTCGGCCGAAAGCTCACCAATAAAGAGCGCATCTTGCTCGCCGAGAATTCTCAAATGTTGCTGGCCCATTTCGAAGAACAAGAGACGGTTTCTATGGCCAACACTGTTCAAGCTATCAAGCTATCAAGCTATCAAGCTATCAAGCTATCAAGCTATCAAGCTATCAAGCTATCAAGCTATCAAGCTATCAAGCTATCAAGCTATCAAGCTATCAAGCTTTTTCAGAGCTGCGGATTTCGCGGCCCCAAGGTCGGTCGTTGACCGGCCGCTCTCAAGTCACCGCCACGACGCGGGGCATGAACATGAACGATGGGAAGGCTTCGGGCACGAAGCTGGCCGCCACGAGATATGGCTGACAGGTAGCCCAACCCATGGAATTTGGTCGCCAGGAAGCGGGCACTGCCCATCGGCAGCTACCGCTTGCAGATTCAACCGGTCGATGTATTTTCCTGCTGACCACTTCGAGGCTGACAGCAGCCAGCCAGAGCGCGGCGATCTGTACATGATGACGACTCAAAGAGGGCTATTCGTGAGGTCTGAATCGAGGGCCATAGGATACGCTTGAGGTCTGATCTCGGGAGCAATGTTCAGGATGCGGATTGCTCCGTCCCACCATAGGACAAATGCTGCATTCGCTTGATGTCCCGCTGGGGCGGCGCACCAAACAGGCGGCTGTAATCACGACTGAACTGTGAGGCGCTTTCGTAGCCCACGCGCGCCGCTGTACTGCTCGCATCCAGGGCCTGATTCAGCATCAATTGCCGCGCCTCTTGCAGGCGCAATTGCCTCTGGTACTGCACGGGGCTCATGCCCGTGAGGTTGCGGAAGTGTTGCCGGAATGTCGATGGACTCATGTGCACGCTGGCGGCAAGTTCGTTTATCAGTACGTCGCGGCTGAAATTCTGTTTGAGCCATGCCATGGCTTGTGCTATTTGGTGGCTGGGTGAGCCCGCTGCCACCAGCTGCCGAAGGTAGGGCCCGTGAGGGCCGGACAGCAGTCTCACCATGATCTCCCGCTGAATCAAGGGAGCAATTGGGGTGATGAGTTGGGGCTCATTCAGCAGTTGGACCAGGCGGGTTAACGCGTCGAGCAAAGGCGCTTCCAGCAGGCTCAGAGAAATCGCGCGCGGCACCTGCTCTCGTGACAGAGGCGGCAGATCCATCTCTGTCGCCAATTGCACAAGGGCGCTCCCATCCAGCCGCAGCATCATGCCCAGAAAAGGCTGGGCCAGATTGGCCTGGGTGACATGTGAAACGACGGGCAGATCAACCGTCGTCAGCAAGGATTGTCCTGGCCCATAGGCAATCACCTGCTCGCCCAGGGTGACCTGCTTTCCGCCCTGTGCCGTGATGCCCAGCCCCAGCCCGTAAATGCAGTGCATGGGCTCCGTCGTGGCACTGCGCCGGTGAAGAGTGAGTCGCGGGATGCCCGTTTGGTGATCGCCGTCATTTTGAGCAATCCGGCCAATCTCGTAGGCCAAGGTTTCTATGGACATGGTCAGCTCGCCTGGGTGGGGTGATTTGTTTCTGAAATTGAAGGAGAGAGTCAAGGAGGCCGAGATAGGGCTCGCTGAGGAGGACTGTACATCTGGTGCATCCAGGCAGATCAATTTTTGGTGGTGAAACATCAAAAAAGGCAAGACAAGAATCAAAAATGGCAAGCTTGTCACAAGGCAAAAGCAGATACTTCCATGCAACGATCCCCGTTTGGAACCATCAGATGTCTTCTCTCTTCGCGCCCTTCACGCTCAAGGGCATCACCCTGCGCAACCGCATTGCGGCCTCGCCCATGTGCCAGTACCAGGCTGAGGACGGGCGCCTGAACGAATGGCACCAGTCCCACTACACCAGCATGGCCCGGGGTGGTGCCGGTCTGGTGGTGGTAGAAGCGACAGCCGTGGTCCCTGAAGGCCGCATCACGCCAGGGGATGCGGGCCTGTGGAGCGATGCCCAGGTTGCCGGTTTTGCGTCTGTGTCCAGCGCCATCAAAACTGCCGGCGCCGTGCCGGGTATCCAGCTGGGTCATGCTGGCCGCAAGGCGGGCTGCAAGCGTCCATGGGAAGGCGGCGAACCGCTGGACAAGGCCGACCCGCAGGCATGGCAGCCGGTGGGCCCCAGTGCCGTACCATTCATGCCCGGTTCCGGCTACATTCCCCGCGAGATGACGCTGGACGATATCCGCCAAGCAAAGCAGCATTTCGTGGACGCAACCCAACGCGCGCGCGAAGCGGGATTCGAGTGGCTGGAACTGCACTTCGCCCATGGCTTTCTGGGTCAGAACTTCTTGTCGAAGCACGCCAACCAGCGCCAGGATCAATACGGTGGCTCGCTGGAAAACCGAGCCCGATTCCTGATTGAGACGGTGCGTGAGGTGCGCGAGGTCTGGCCAGAGCAGTACCCGCTAACGGTGCGCCTGGGGGTGGTCGAGTTCGATGACGGGCAAGCCGAATCGCTGACCGACGCCATCCAGGTGCTGAAATGGCTCAAGGACGCCGGTCTGGATCTGGTGGATGCCGGTTTGGCCCTGTCCACCCCCGGCGAGCTGGTGCCCTGGGGGCCGGACTTCATGGTTCCTTACGCGGCGCAGATTCGCCAAGTCACGGGTCTGCCCGTGGCCACCAGCTGGATGATCACCGACGCCCTACAGGCCGACGAGTTTGTCCGCAGCGGACAAGTCGACCTGGTGTTCCTGGCGCGCACCCTGCTGGCCAATCCGCACTGGCCCTACCAGGCTGCCCGTGAGCTCCAGATCGCGCGCCCGGCCGAAGTGCTGCCCACCCCTTACGCCTTCTGGTTGCAGACCTGGTCGAACTGACCCGCAGGACCCGAAGACTCATCGCCATACATCGTTCCGCCCCACCTACCCTACGGAGAACTGACCCACCATGAACACGCTCAACGTTAACGGCAATGACCACACGGTCGACGCCGACCCCGGCACCCCCATCCTCTGGGCCCTGCGCGACACGCTGGGCCTGACCGGCACCAAGTTCGGTTGCGGTGCCGCGCTGTGCGGCGCCTGCACCGTGCATCTGGACGGCCAGGCCATCCGCTCCTGCATCACACCCATCTCCGCCGCCGAAGGCAAGAAGATCACCACGATCGAATCAGCAACCGATGGCAGTGACCGTGTCGGTACAGCCGTACACGCCGCCTGGGTCAAGCACGACGTGGCGCAGTGCGGTTACTGCCAGAGCGGCCAGATCATGAGCGCCACCGCCTTCCTTAAATCGCAGCCCAAGGGCAAGCAACCCACAGCAGCTGAAATCGACTCGGCCATGGCTGGCAATATCTGCCGCTGTGGTACCTACGCCCGCATTCGCGCCGCCGTGGCCGATGCCGCCAAAACCCTGGCCTGAAGGAGTACCCGTCATGATGCCCATCCCTATGTACCCCAGCGAGTTGCCGCGCGTCCTGCAGCACATGCTGGAACGCGACCAAGCCGGCGAAACTGCTGCCGCCACGCTGCCACGCCGCAGTTTCTTGAAAATGGCCGGCATCGGCGGCCTGACGCTCGGCGCCTTTCCCCATCTGGCCATGGCACAGGCCGATGGTGTTGCAAAGCCGGCCGAGGCCCTGAAGCCGACGCAGCAACCCTCGGCTTTCGTGCAGATCGCTCCCAACGGCGAGGTCACTGTGACCATCAACCGGCTGGAGTTCGGCCAAGGGGTGCAGACCGGCTTGCCGATGATCCTGGCCGAGGAGCTTGATGCCGACTGGAGCCTGGTGCGCAGCAAGAGCGGCACCAACGATGCTGCCTATCACGACCCGCTCTTTGGGATGCACCTGACCGGCGGCTCCAACTCCATCAAGAACAGCTTCACGCAGTACCGCGAGCTCGGCGCGCGTGCGCGGGCCATGCTGTTGTCTGCTGCGGCTATGAAATGGAAGGTCGATGTTGCCACGCTGCGCACGCAGGCCGGCCAGGTGCTGGCGCCTGACGGGCGCAAGCTCGGCTACGGTGAACTGGCCGAAGCCGCCATGGCCCTGCCGGTGCCCGAGAAGGTCACTCTGAAAGACCCCAAGGACTTCCGCATCATCGGCCAGCCGACCACGCGATTGGATGCTCGCGCCAAGAGCAGCGGACGTCAGGACTTCGGCATCGACGTCAAGCATCCCGGCCAACTCACGGCCGTGGTGGCGCATCCGCCGGTGTTCGGTGCCCGCCTGAAGTCGGTCGACGACAGCGCGGCGCGCGCCATCAAGGGTGTGAAGACGGTACTGCGCATCCCATTGGACCGGGGCGGCGAAGGCGTGGCCGTGGTGGCCGACGGCTACTGGCCGGCCAAGCTGGGCCGCGACGCACTGAAGCTGCAATGGGACACCGCCGCCGTGGAGAAGGTGGACAGCGAAAAGCAACTGGCGCAGTACCGGGAACTGGCCAAGCAGCCCGGCGCGCGCAAGTTTGATGCGGACATGTCTGCGCTGGACAAGGCACCCCGTCAGCTCGAGGCCGAGTTCGTGTTCCCCTACCTCGCTCATGTGCCGATGGAGCCATTGAACTGCACCGTTCAGCTGACCAGCGATCACGCCGAACTGTGGGTCGGTACCCAAAGCGCCGGACTGGACGCGGCCGCAGCTGCGAAAGCGCTAGGCCTGAAGCCCGAACAAGTGAAGCTGAATGTGCAGATGGCGGGCGGTGGCTTCGGCCGGCGTTTCGTTGGCAGCAGCGACTACGTGGTCGAGGCCTGCGAGATCGCCAAGGCCGCGCAAGCCGCGGGCCTGAACGCGCCGCTGCGCCTGCTGTGGAGCCGTGAGGACGACGTCAAGGGCGGTTACTACCGCCCCATGCACCTGCACCGCGCCCGCATCGGCTTCGACGAGCGCGGCAAAGTATTGGCCTGGGATCACGTCATCGTCGGCCAGTCCATCCTCGCGGGAACGGTGTTCGAAGCCTTTCAGGTAAAGGATGGCGTTGACGCCTCGGCCACGGAGGGCATGCGCGATCCGTATCCGTTGCCTATGCGCTTGACCGTGCATCACCCCAAGCTCAACGTGCCGGTGCTGTGGTGGCGTAGCGTGGGCTCCACCCATACCGCGTTCGTGATGGAAACCTTGCTCGACGAGATCGCGCGCAGCATCGGGCAAGACCCGGTGACTTACAGGATGCAGCTGTTCGGCGCCAAGCATCCGCGCCACCGCGCAGCGCTGCAACTGGCGGTAGACCAGAGCGGCTACGGCAAGAAACAGCTGCCCGCCGGCCGCGCCTGGGGCGTGGCTGTGCACGAGTCCTTCGAGTCCGTGGTGGCCTACGTCGTGGAGGCATCCGTCAAGGACGGCCAGCCGGTGCTGCACCGCGCCACTGCCGGCGTGCACTGCAATCTGGCCGTCAACCCACGCAGCGTGGAAGCCCAGGTGCAGGGTGCGGCGGTCATGGGACTGTCGATGTGCCTGCCAGGTTCGGCCATCACGCTCAAGGACGGCGTCGTCGAGCAGAGCAACTTCGGCGATTTCACGGTAGCGCGCATCACCGACATGCCAGAGATCGCGGTACATGTGGTGCCCAGCGCCGAGCCGCCCAAAGGCATGGGCGAGCCCGGCCTGCCACCGCTGGCGCCGGCGTTTGCCAACGCCATCGCACGGCTGACCGGCAAGCCGCTGCGCCAGCTGCCGTTCAAGCTGGCCTGAACCCAGAAGGACCCGGCACCATGGAAGACCTCGACACTCTGGTCCTGCGCACTGCGCTGCGCTGGCAGGCCGCAGGCCAGCCCGTGGTGCTCGTCACCGTTGCGCGGACCTGGGGCTCCTCGCCCCGGCCGCCCGGATCGCTCATGGCTATCAATGGCAGGGGCGAGACGGTCGGCTCGGTGTCGGGCGGCTGCATCGAGGATGACTTGATCCAGCGCATCCGGGAAGGCGGCGTGCGGGCGGCCTGCGCTACGCTCACGCCCGCCGTACTGCGTTATGGCATCTCGGCCGATGAGGCGCACCGCTTCGGTCTGCCCTGTGGCGGCACGGTGGAACTGGTGCTGGAGCCGGTATCAAGTCACAGCCGGCTGGACGAATTGCTACTGGCCTGTCAACAGCGGCGTAGCACCGAGCGGACACTGGACCTGCGCACGGGCCGGGTGGCTCTGCACGAAGGCCAGCGCGACGGTGTGCCCCGGCTGGACGACCGCCACCTCACCACCTACCTGGGTCCGAAGGCACGCCTCATCTTGATCGGCGCCGGCGATCTCTCGCGCTACCTGTGCCAGATGGCCTTGAGCCTGGGCTTCGAAGTGATCGTCTGCGACCCGCGCGAGGAGCACCGCGCCAGTTGGAGTCTGGAGGGCGTGGTGGTGAGCCATGAGATGCCCGATGACCTGATCCTGCGGCTTCGCCCCGATGCCCGCACCGCCGTGGTGGCCCTGACGCACGACCCGAAACTCGATGACCTGGCATTGATCGACGCATTGCAGTCCGACGCGTTCTACGTCGGTGCCATCGGCTCCCGCCGCAACACCGCCCAGCGCCGGGAGCGGCTGCGTGAGCACTTCGATCTCTCTGAAGCTGCATTGCAGGCCTTGCATGGACCGGCAGGCCTGTACATCGGCAGTAAGACGCCCGCAGAGATCGCACTGTCGATCATGGCGGAAGTGGTGGCCGTCAAGAATGGCATTCAGTTGAGCATGTCGGCGCAGGTCGCGGGTGGCAAGTGGCACCATGAAGTGCCAGGATTCGAGGCTGTAGCCATGGCCGGCTGTGTGGTCTGATTATGAGCGTCCGCTTTCGGGCGGATCAACGGGGGACACCTTCTGGTCGGAAGCAGCCCACAGGATCAGTTGACGCTTTAAAGAATCGCTGCGCGCAAACAGCGGCATGACTTGGTTCGAGGCCAGCAGATCGTGGAGTTCAACATTCACCGATTGGCCCGCTTGCTGTCGTGCGCCTAAGACGGCACACTGGCATAGTTAGTTTCCATAGCGCAATGCAAATTGGAGGTGAGAAATGGCCGGATCTGAAGGAACCCCAATTGACCCGCTGCTGCTCGTGGGCCAGATTGAAAATCAGGTCCGCGTCGCTATCGGGGAAGCGAGGTCCGATGTCGGCACTGCGAGAAGTGAGGACAATATAAAAGTTTCCCTTCAGAAATTAATTAAGTTACATTTAGATACTTTTTCAATAATAGAGCAATTGGATGAAGTCGGAAGGGCGAGGCATTTGGAAAACAAAAAGAATTTTGATCGAATTTCTGAGAATATTGATTCAGTGAGAGATTACTTCTCCGCCGACCTAAAACGTGTTTTTAAGGAAATCTCGAATCTGCGCAACGACGCAAAAGAACGAGATGCACGTTTAGCAACCAAAACGGAACTCGCCTCGTTTGCCGCCATTTTTGAAGGTCAGTTGGAGGCTATTAATTCGAAGCTGGAAGTTCTTCTTCAACAACGCCTGGGCTAGCTATATGCCAGTCAAAGGTGAAAAATTCGGAACGAAGCAGGAAGACTTTGAAAATCTTAGAGTCGATGGCAATGATCTTTACTGGCACGACAAGAAGATTAAGGTCGGCGGGTGGACACGGGCCGAAAAGATATCTTTGATTGGCGTGATCGTGAGCGCGTCTGTCGCGCTTCTCGTCGCTGTGCTTGTCTACTTCGACAAGATCGAAACAACAATTCGGACAGTAGAAGAGCAACTTTGCCAGACCGGGCAGTTTCAATTCTGTAAGTCAATCTCACCGGCAAAACCCACATCCGGCACTGCCTCGGCCCCCCGCTAGGTGCTTGGCGGTATGGTTTGATCGGGTCAAGCTCTCGGCGGGTATGCATGCTCAAACCGCGCGGCATTCAGCCTACTGTCCCAACTTGTGTGTCTGATGGCACTCTGCGGATCGACACGAAACGCTGTTGACCTGAAGAAAATTGGGCAGCCAGAAAGCTGTCGCTGGCGGATGCCCACTTCCGCTGCAAAACGGAAGTCCGTTTCAGACTGACTGCGGCTGTAGAGGTTTCAGAACTGTTCGCTCCAAAGCAGTCCCCGAACTCTGCAAGTCGAATGTCGGCTATGTGGCAATGATTTCAATGATTGCGGCACCGGCACCCGGCCAATTTCAGCCTTTCAGTTTCCTTCCCCAAATCAGGCATTCACGCTTTGATCAAATCATCTTGGGAAAATATAACTTGATTGACAGCCGGTCATTAACTCCTTAGCCTCAAAGAAGTTGTTAATTCGCTGCCGCGCTTCACAATTTTTATACTGCTGTAAATATTCAGTACATACGCCACAACGCGTTTAGGTAAGCCATTCTGGAAGGCTTTTTGTGACCAGCGCTATTCGTTAGGCCCATACACTCACAGCCCGTTCATTTCCACCTCGAAAGGAGATGCAATGCTTACGTCCCACCTTGCACGGTCAGTCGGTCGCTGCCTCATCAGCGCGATTTTTGTCGCATTGGCGGCAGGCGCCCCCACTGCGGGCAATGCGCAGGTGGCGCGGATGGAGGTTCATGTGTTCCAGTCGACGACGTTAACGGATCAGGAGTTCCTGAGCGGCCGCAAAGAGGGCAAGCCAGTCACCTTGGCGGGGGAGCTTCGCTTGCCACGTCCGGGAAATGATCGGTTGCCGGTCGTCGTCCTGTTGCATGAGTCGGGCGGAATCGGTGGGCATGTCACCGATTGGGAGCAGTACTTCAATGGGATGGGCGTGGCCACCTTTGTCATCGACAGCTTCACGGCACGAGGCATCGTCAGCACCGTTAACGATCAATCCCAACTTGGACGCCTCGCGATGACCGTCGACGCCTATCGGGCGCTCGATCTGCTCGCCAAGCACCCGAGAGTCGATCCAGCGCGGATTGCACTTATGGGCTTCTCACGGGGTGCCCAGTCAACTCTCTACGCGAGCATGAAGCGCTTCCAGCGCATGCACGGTCCGGTGGGCCAGGAGTTCGCCGCCTATATCCCGTTCTATGCGGACTGCGGCACGAGTTATCTCGACGACGAGGACGTGACTGATAAGCCTATTCGGTTGTTTCATGGCAGCGCAGACGACTACAACCCCGTTGCGCCGTGTCGCACCTACGTCGAGCGGCTGAAAGCGAAAGGCAAGGATATTCAGTTGACCGAATACGCTGGCGCGGGGCACGTTTTCGATGGACAGGCGTTTAAGAAGCCCCTGAAGCTTGAGAGGGCGCAAACCACAAGACAATGCCAGCTCGCTGAAGCGCAAGATGGCGTGGTTATCAATGCCAAGACAAAGCAGCCGTTCAGCTACGCCGATCCGTGCGTGGCATATGGCCCGACGGTTGCTTATGACGAGAAGGCGTATCTCGAGGCGAGAAAGGCGGTCGGGGAATTTGTAGCTGCCACGCTCAGACCAAAATGAAAGCATCAACCGGGCCTAACCATCGAGCGGACACACAAGGGCGGGACACGTTTGCTCGCTCCGCCAAGGTCTGCGGCGCCGTTGTGTGCCGCTCATGTCAAACGTTGAACGTCCGGCTTTTCGATGCTCGACAGGCTGCGAAGGGTCGTCAAGTGCCGGTCATGACCGACCGCTGACTGGAAATCAATTGGGTTGCCGGTAAGCCGACACCGACAATCGGCAGCTACCGCTGCGAAGCAGTCTCTGGGATGTGACTGGCGAGCGACTGCAGTGGGTCAAAAGCTGCAGTGCGCTTCGTCTCAAAGTAGGCTCTGCTATTCCATGAACACTTGCCGTGAAGCATCTCGAAAACTTCGTCAATGAAATTTGCGATGACTTAGCCAGCGGTTCTTTTGGGCGCAAGATTGGTCAACAGGAAAGTGTGGCTGCTGGAACTGCTCAGACCTATCCGATGGAGGGGAAAGGGAGGAACAGCTCCCAAACGTCGAGGCGTGGCGACTATAGCTGGCGACATGGCTGCATTGCGTGCATAACGATGGACGGATCAGGCAAGCAGTATGTATATTCCAAACTGCTATATCAAACTCTATATATTCGTTTGCGTCACACACCATCCAAAAGGAATGCATGTCTATCCAATCCATCCTGAAATCCACCGTGGTCGCATTGGCGATCGTGACCGGTGCACCGCTTTTCGCACAGGGCACGCCCATCAATACTGCGGCGTTTGATGCGCTGGTCGCGCAGGGCCCCGTCGCCGATGCAGCGACCATCGCGTCGAGCACCTGGGCCAGCAAGATCAAGCAGGCCGGCTCGCTGCGCCTCGGTAGCACCCAAACTTCGAATCTTTTTTCGCTGCTTAACGAGAAGGACGGCAAGATCCGAGGCTTCGACGCAGGTCTGGCCCAGCTCATCACGCGCTACATCTTGGGCGATGGTGCCAAGTACCAGTTCACGCAGGTGACCTCGTCCACGCGCGAACAGGTGCTGATCAACGACCAGGTGGACATGGTGTTCGCCACCTACTCCATCACCCCCGCTCGCGCCGAGAAGATCTCGTTCGCCGGTCCTTACTACACCTCGCAGGCCGGGGTGCTGGTCAAGGCGAACAACAAGACGATCCAGTCGTACAACAATCTCGCTGGCAAGAAGACCGCCACGCAGGCCGGCTCCACCGGGCCCGCAATCCTGGCGCAAGTCGCGCCCAAGGCTACCGTACAAGAATTCCAGACGCACCAGGAGGCCCTCGACGCACTGCGCCAGGGGCGCGTGGACGCCTACGTCACCGACTACACGCTGCTGCTCAATGCCCTGAGCCTCGGAACCGGCGACGCGCAACTGGCGGGCGCGCCCTTTGGTGCGCAGGACCCCTACGGCGTTGGCCTGCCCAAGGGCTCGGATGGCGTGGCCTTCATCAATGCCTTCCTGAAGAAGATTGAAGCCGACGGCACCTGGGCCAAGCTTTGGACAGTGTCCATCGGACAGCGCACCGGCAGCACGGCCGTTCCGACGCCGCCCGCCCTCCCGTAACCGATGGGCAGTTTCTCCCGGCTCCTGGCCGACTACGGGCCTGCCTTCGGGCAGGCCCTTCTGCTGACATGGAAGCTCACAGTGGTGTCGTTCGTGGCCGGCTTCTTGCTGGGCATGGTCGTGACGGTGCTCCGGCTCTTCCCGCTGCGGCCACTCCGCTTCGTCCTGACCGGCTACGTCGAGATCTTCCGCAACATTCCGAGCGCTGCGCTGCTGATCTTCATCGTGTTCGCGTTGCCCGATCTCCAGGTCTTGATCGACTATGAGCCCGCCGTGATCCTGACGTTGACGCTGGTCTGTTCCGCATTCACGGCGGACTACCTGCGTGCGGGCATCAACACCGTCGACGGCGGCCAAGTGGAGGCCGCACTCAGCCTGGGCATGCGCCCGATGCGCATCATCACTGCGGTGGTATTGCCGCAGGCGCTGCGCGCGGTGGTGCAGCCGATGACCTCGCTGCTCATTGCGCTGATGCTGTCGACCTCGCTGGCGTCGCAGGTGCCGTTTCCGGGCCGGGAACTCACCGCGCTCGTGGCCAAACTCGCCAACGACTCCGCCGCCGGCATGCCCGCGTTCGCGGTGGCCGCTGCGATGTACGTGGCGTCGGGGCTGCTCATCGCCTGGGCTGGTGCCACCCTGGAAAAGAAAGTGCGAATATTGCGATGAGCCGCCCTCTGGAAGACATTCTGTTTGGTGATCCGAGCCGCGAGGCCCAGACCGTCACTCGGGCCGTGAGCGTGACCGCCGCGGTCGTGCTACTCCTGCTGGCTGCGGGCATCGTGTTCCGGTTTCATGCCGCAGGGCAGTTCGACGCGCGGTTCTGGGAATTCTTCGCCTGGCCGACGACCTGGGCCTTCCTGGGCACGGGCCTGCTCGGCACGCTGGCATCGGCGGCGACGGCCGCCGTCATTGCGCTGGTGCTCGGGCTGGTACTGCTGGTGGGGCGCCTGTCGCGGCTGCGGCTCGTGCGTTGGCCGAGCGTCGCGGTCATCGAGTTCCTGCGTGGCGTGCCAACGCTGCTGCTCATCTATGTGTGTTTTCTGGTGCTTCCGTCGGCCGGGATTAAGCTGAGCACGTACTGGATGTTGACGTTGCCCATCGGCCTTAGCACCGCCGCAGTGGTGGCCGAGGTATACCGCGCGGGCGTGCTCGCCGTTCCCCGCGGCCAGACAGATGCTGCGCGAAGCCTGGGGCTGACCGAAGCCCAGGTCTTCTTCCTCATCGTCTTCCCACAGGCCCTACGCTACATTGTCCCGGCACTGGTCGCGCAACTGGTCATCGTGGTCAAGGACACCACCTTCGGCTACGTCGTCACCTACGGCGAATTGATGCAGAACGCCAAGGTGCTCATAGCCAACTACCACGCACTGGTGCCCGTATACCTCGTTGTAGCTGCACTTTACTGCCTCGTGAACTACGCGATATCAAGGGCGAGCAAACGGCTCGGCCGGCCGATGCATTGACCGTCACCAGGCTGCTCAAGTGTCGGTGACGCGGCGCTCTGGCAAAGGAAAAAGGTGTAGGTCCGGTTATGGCCGGGAACGGTTGCTCAGCTCGCGCTCATCGATGCAAGCTAAAGACTGAAGGCGGCTGTAGAGCACTCCGAATTGGGCGCTTCATTCCTGACATTGACGTCGGCCGATTGGGTGTCGGCAATGTGGCGACGATTTCGTCTACCGGAGCACCTGCAACCGGCCAACGCCTGCCGTTCGATCTGTGGCCAGATCGCAGACGGTCAACCGACATCGGCGCCAAGATGCGGCCCTTCATCCGGACAGCGGCTGTGACGCTTTCCCGAATTTCTCTGTGTGACTGACAAGGCCCGTGCGATTTCACTTAACGCATCAAGCCCGGATCAATCCGCCGGCTCTGTCAGCGCTATCTTGGTCTCGAACTTGGAACAGTTCATGGCGAAGGTGCTTTTGAAATTGCGCACGTTGTTGTTGGATGAAAACACCTCACGCGTGAACGCGTGGTAGCGCTCCATGGACGCCGAGTTGACGATCAGCAGGAAGTCGAACTCCCCCGATACCTCATAGCACGCCATCACGTCAGCCTCGGCGGCCATTTTCTTCTCGAAGTTGCGCAGCAGCGCGTCGTTCTGCTTGTCCAGTTCGACCGAGACGAACACCGTCAAGGGTCGGCCGACGCGCAGGCGGTCGACGATGGCCACTTGCTTGAGCAGAACCCCCCTGGCCTTGAGCTGGGCAATGCGTCGCTGGCAGGTGGCGGGCGAGGCATGTACCTGTTCGGCCAACGTGCGCAGTGGCACGGTCGCGTCCTGCTGCAGCAGATTCAGGATCTGGGTGTCCAGCCGGTCCAGGATCATGGACGGCCTCACGAGTTGATTTGTCATGGGAAATTATTTCACCAAGCTTCCATGAATGGGTCAAAACACTCAAATTGTGCAAATGATTGATAAATTGTCTCAAGCAGGCTTTCTAAGATCGGTCTATGGATCACCCGACACTGGAGCCCGTCATGACCGACCCTGACTTCGAGCCGCAACTGGTGCGCTGGCGTCACCACTTGCACCGCCACCCCGAAACCGGGTTTGAAGAGCTGCACACCGCCGACTATGTAGCCAGCGTGCTCAAGGCGCTGGGCCTGGAGGTGCACCGCGGCATAGGCGGCACCGGCCTGGTGGCAAACCTGACGGTGGGCGACGGCAAGGGCGTGATTGGCCTGCGTGCTGACATGGACGCGCTGGCCATCACCGAGACGGCAGAAAGCCGGGAACATGCCTCGCAGACGCCGGGCCGCATGCACGCCTGCGGCCACGACGGTCACATGGCGATGGTGCTGGGCGCGGCCCAGTTGCTGCGCGAACGGCGCAACTTCAATGGCACGGTGCGTTTTATCTTTCAGCCGGCCGAGGAGCATGGGCGCGGCGCCAAGGCCATGATGGACGATGGCCTGTTCGAACGCTTTCCTGTGGACGAGATCTATGGTGCGCACAACATGCCAGGCCTGCCGGCCGGCCACTTTGCGACCCGGGCTGGCGGCATCATGGCCAGCGAGGACAACTTCGTCATTCACGTGAAAGGGCGCGGCACCCACGCCGCGCGCCCGCATATGGGCGTAGACCCTCTGGTAATTGCCGCCGAGATCGTGCTGGCGCTGCAGACCATCGTCTCGCGCTCGCTGGACCCGAGCCTGCCGGCGGTCATTTCCTGCACCGAGTTCATCACCGACGGCATACGCAATGCCATTCCGTCCAATGTCATCATCAAAGGCGACACGCGAAGCTACGCGCCCGAGGTGCAGGCCTTGCTGGAAAAACGCATGCGCGAGGTCAGCGTTGGCATCTGCCGCACCCATGGCGCCGAATGCGCCTTCGAGTACACGCATGAATTCGCGCCCACCGTCAATTGGGACCAGTGTGTGCCCACGGCCCTGGCTGCGGCCACCGCCATCGTGGGAGCGGACAAGGTGGATGGCAACGTGCAGCCCATGATGATTTCGGAGGACTTCGGCGCCTTTCTTCGCGTGGTTCCGGGGGCCTTTGTGTTCATCGGCAATGGCGACAACGGTGCCCCTGGCAGTACGCCGCTGCACAACGCGCGCTACGACTTCAATGACAGCGTGCTGCCCGTCGGGGCGCGCTATTTCGCCGAATTGGCGCGCATCCGCTTGCCTCAATGATTCCCGCCCTGAAAGACCCTCCCATGCTGATCCCCAACCCACTCGCCCGGCGTGGCACCTATGAGGCCGCCCTGCAACTAGTCATGAACATCGCCCTGGCGCGCGAAAGCCGGCGCTGGCTCTCACACTGGGCGGTCCTGAACCCCGGCGCCACGCCAGTCTGGCAACTGCCGCAACTGGCGCAGCGCCTGTCCGTCGGACAGATCAGCGTCAAGGATGAATCCACGCGCTCGTCGCTGGGCAGCTTCAAGGTGCTGGGCGCGCCGATTGCCCTGCTGCGCCTGATCCAACGCCGCTGGCCCGACAAGGCTTTCAAGCCGGAGGACCTGCTGGCCGGCCGCCATGCGCAGGACTTGCAGGGCTTGGTGGTCATCAGCGCCACCGACGGCAACCATGGCCGCGCGCTCGCCGCCGCGGCCCAGAGCATGGGCTGCCGCTGCGTGATCGTGCTGCACGCCCAGGTGAGCGTTGAGCGCGAAGCGCCGATTGCCGCATTCGGCGCCGAGATCGTGCGTATCAGCGGCAACTACGATGAATCCGTGCAGGAAGCTGCTCGTCTGGCAGCGGCCAACGATTGGCAGGTGGTTTCCGACACGTCTTATGAGGGCTACGAGGAAATTCCGCGTGATGTGATGCAGGGCTATGCCACCATCGTCGATGAGCTGCTGGAGGGCCAGGCCGCTGCAGCCGCACCTTGCCCTTACACCCATGTGATCCTGCAAGGCGGCGTGGGCGGCATGGCTGCAGGCGTCGTGAGCTACTTCTGGGAACGCTACGGCGAGCGGAGGCCGACCTTCATCGTGGTCGAGCCGGAGCAGGCCGACTGCCTCTACCAAAGCGCGCGGCTGGGCCGCCCGGCCCAGGCCACCGGCTCGGTCGACTCGGTGATGGCGGGCCTGGCCTGCGGTGAGACCTCGCCGCTGGCGTGGCGCTTTCTTCAGCCGGCCGTGGACTTCTTTATGACGGTCTCCGACGAACAGGCAGTGGATGCGATGCGCACGCTGGCCTCGGGCGAGGCCGGCGATGTGCCCGTGCTGAGCGGCGAATCGGGCGCTGCGGGGCTGGCGGCCCTGAAGGCGCTGGCGGGTTCGCCCGAGTTGCGCCGGCAAACCGGTCTGGGCGCCGATTCCCATGTGCTGCTCATCAGCACCGAGGGCGCCACGGCGCCTGCCGTGTATGCGCAGCTAACGGGTCGTTCCGCCCCCTCAGTGCTGGCGGCGCAGGTCGACTGGCAGCAACGGGTCGTCAAGAGCCGGTCATGAACGACCGTTGGCGGGAAATCAATTGGGTTTCCGGTAAGTTGACATGGACGATAGGCAGCAAACTGTGCAATCCGGTCCCTCTACAGGGCTTGCGGCGACTGGCTGTAATAGGCTGAACCCCGACATACACACGTCCCAATGACCCACGTAGAACCCGGGTGCGATACTTGAGCCCATGCGCTGCATCTCCGTCTGCGCGGGCCTTTGAAGGCGCAAGATGCGGCGCATGCCCCCATCCTTCATCGCTTCCTGTCATGTACCAACTAGCCGCCCCCGCCAGCGCTGAAATCGAGGTCAAAAAAAGCCGTTTTATCGGTATGCTGTTCGCGGTCGGCAGTCGGGCCGAGGCGCAATTGCTGCTGGCCGCGCAGCGCAAGCAGCATCCGGGCGCTTGCCATGTGTGCTGGGCGCTGGTCTGCGACGGCGATTCCGGCCTGGACGACGATGGCGAGCCGTCCGGCACAGCGGCCAAGCCCATGTACAACGTGCTGATGCACAAGGATTTGATGAATGTGCTGGCGGTGGTCGTGCGCTATTGGGGCGGCATCAAGCTGGGCGCGGGCGGGCTGACGCGGGCCTATGGCCAGGCGATTTCCGAGGCGGTCAAGAATGCTGATCTGCAGCCGGTCGAGCCACAATGCGAGCGGCGCTGCGTGCTGCAGTTTGCCGATGAATCCAGCTTGCGCCGGCTGTGCGAACAGCAGCAGATCACGGTACTGGATGCCGCTTACGCCGATGCCGTCACGCTGGTGCTGCGCATGAAGCAGCGCCAGGCCGAGGCGTTTGAAGAGGCGGCGCGCAACCTGCTGCGCGGCGCGCTGCATTTCAGCCGGGCGCCTACGCCGCGCAAGCATCCATAGCGAGCCCACCATGGAAATCGGCAAGCTGTTCGACGCGATTCCGGCCAGCCTGCCGGACGAAATCAGCGAATGTCTGCTGCGGTCAGGTAGCCTCAGGGTAGAGTGCATCGTCTCCAAGGGCCAGCATTCGGCCCCTGGCTTTTGGGATGCCTAGAAAACGAGAGCGACAAAAAGTCGAATGAACGAGGCACAGTGGCCCAATCCATTCGGTTTGCGTGGATGTGTTGACGACTAGGCGGTCAGAGAGGCGCAATCGATGACGAAGCGGTACTTCACGTCGCCCTTGAGCATGCGCTCATAGGCGTCATTGATCTCGTTGGCCGGGATCATCTCGATATCGGACACGATGCCATGCTCGGCGCAGAAATCCAGCATCTCCTGCGTTTCGGGAATGCCGCCGATCAGCGAACCGGCCAGGCTGCGGCGCTTCATGATCAGGTTGAACACTTGCGGTGAGGGATGTGGAGAGGCCGGCGCACCGACCAGCGTCATCGTGCCGTCACGCTTGAGCAGGGTCAGGAAGGCGTCCAGATCATGCGGTGCGGCGACCGTGTTGAGAATGAAGTCAAAGCTCTTGGCATGTGCTGCCATTTCATCGGCATTGCGAGAGACGACGACTTCATCCGCGCCCAGGGCCTTGGCCGCTTCGCGCTTGGATTCGGACGTGGTGAAGGCCACGACGTGTGCGCCCATCGCGTGTGCCAATTTAAGGCCCATATGGCCGAGGCCACCGATGCCGACCACGCCCACCTTTTGACCCGGCCCTACCTTCCAATGCCGCAGCGGCGAGTAAGTCGTGATGCCCGCGCAGAGCAAGGGCGCGACAGCTGCCAGCTGGGCCTCGGGATGGCGGATGCGCAGCACATAGCGCTCGTGCACGACGATTTGCTGCGAATAGCCGCCCAGCGTATGGCCAGGCGCGTCCGGTGTCGGGCCGTTGTACGTGCCGACCATGTGGTCGCAGTAGTTCTCCAGGCCTTCGCCACAGTCCTCGCAGTGCTTGCAGCTATCGACGATGCAGCCGACGCCCACCAGGTCACCGAGCTTGAGGCCCGACACGTGTACGCCCACGGCGGATACGCGGCCAACGATTTCGTGACCCGGCACGCAGGGGTAGAGCGTGCCCGCCCACTCGGAGCGCACCTGGTGAACGTCCGAGTGGCATACGCCGCAGTAAGCGATGGCTATCTGAACGTCGTGTGCGCCCGGCGTGCGCCGGGTGATGTCGATCGGTTCGAGGGGGCTGTTACCCGCATGGGCGCCATAGGCTTTGATGTTCATGATGTGGACTCCTTCGTTAATCTGGAAAAACTAGTCTTTAGAAAAAATGACTCGTACGCCACGCCGGCCTAGCGCCTGAGCCAAACCAGAGGGGTCGTCTACGCGGCCAAGGCGCGTGTACGCATACGACGACTCGAATGCCAAATAAAAAACGACCAGCGTGTCAGGTCCATACAGCATGAGGTCGCCATTGCGAATCGCGCCCGGTCGGCTCGGATCCGTAGGCAGCGCTTTCGGCAAGTTGGCGTGCTTTTCGTTGCCATTGAGCTCGGCCATGTCGAGCATCATCGGTAACTGATCGGCGAACGCAAGGGCAGCCGCGCTGTCAGCCAAGTTGATGGCGAAACGACGTTCGCCGACGGTCATCCACATACGTGATTCCTCAGGTTTGGCGACCGTCGCACCGACACGTCCGGCAGCCACAGCGAGTGGACTCTGAGCCGGTTGAGTGCCGGCATTGCAAGCGCTCAACACCAGCAGAGCGAGCAGCGGGCTCAGCACGCGCAGGCAACTGCGGCCCCGGGTATGGTGATGTTCAGTCTCCGTGGCGCGGGGACGCTGGCCATGCTTCCATGCTGTGAGGTAGTTTATGCGCATGGCGTCATCTTTGCTACGACCGTGTCCTATATGGTGCCAGGGGCTTGCGAGCGTGAGGTCAGGAAGGTCAGAGAAGCCGCGATCAGCAGCACGACCGCGCTTGCGACAAATGTGCTCTGGTATCCGCTAGCATCGAACAGCAGGCCGCCGATGGTGGAGCCCAACGCAATGGCGAGTTGGACCACGGCAACCATCAGCCCTCCGCCAGCCTCTGCATCACCAGGCAAAGTTTTTGCCAACCAGGACCACCAGCCTACCGGCGCTGCGGTGGCAACCAGCCCCCACAGGCCTAACAGCGCTGCCACTGCCGCAACCTCGCTGCCAAAGGCGGTGAGTGCCACGGCAATCGCCGCCATCAGAATTGGAATGCCGATCAGCGTGCGGTAGAAGTCCCACTTCAGAAACGTGCTGATGGCCGTGGTGCCGATGAATCCAGCGACACCGATCGTCAACAGAACGAGCGACAGCGTGGTCACGTCCACACGGGTCACTGTTTCAAGGAACGGGCGCAGATAAGTAAACAAGGCGAACTGTCCCATGAAGAAGGTGCTGATAGCCAGCATGCCGACAAGGACCGCCGGGTTCTTGAGCAGTCTGAGGACGTTGCCGGAACCCGCCGAGCGGGCCTGCGCCGGCATGGAAGGCAGGCTGATCCACTGCCAGACAAAGGCGATCAGTGCTACCGGCAACAAACAGAAGAAGGCACCACGCCACCCGATGATCGAACCCAGGTAACTACCCAAGGGAGCAGCGATGACCATTGCCAGCGCATTGCCGCCATTGAAGATGGCCAAAGCTCGCGGCACCAGATGGGACGGCACCAGACGCATGGCAGTGGCTGCCGACAAGGACCAGAATCCGCCGACCACCACCCCGATCAGCGCACGGCCGGCCATGTACGTCAGATAGTTCGGCGCCAACGCTACAACGACCCCGGAGACGGCCATCAGCGCGGTCAGCCCCAGCAAAAGCACCTTGCGGTTCATGCTGCCGGCGATGAACGAGATCGACAGACTTGTCAGCACCGCGAACGCGCCAGAGATGGCAATGCCCTGTCCGGCAAGTCCTTCGCTGACCCGGAGATCGTTGGCCATGGGCGTCAGCAGGCTGACGGGCATGAACTCCGAGGCGATCAGCGCAAAGACGCACAGCGTCATCGCGAGGACGCCGCCCCACATCGCGGGCGGTGCTTCGACGGTGCGCTGCCTGTGCGCGCCATGGAGGGTGGCGGTGCCTATTGGTGCTGTCATGGAGTGCGCTTATGCCAGGTTTTTGTGGAAGAACAAGTTCAGCTTGTCCCACGGAATGAGGCTCACCCTGTCATACAGGTCGACGTGTCCCGCGCCCGGAACAATGACCAGCTCCTTGGGCTGGCCAGCAAGCCGGAACGCTACTTCGCTGAACTCTTTTGAATGGGCCTGGTCGCCCGTGATGAACAGCATAGGGCGCGGCGAAATCGTCTCGATGTCATTGAACGGGTAGAAGTTCATGAACTTGACGTTGCTGGTCAGCGTCGGGTGGGTCGTCAGCGCGGTCGAGGAACTCGCGGGGGTGAACTCACCGCGCGGCGTGCGATAAAAATCGTAAAACTCGCGCTGAATCGGATGGGTGTCCTTGTCCAGCTTGTGCACCGTCCCGCTGGTGTACTGGGTCTTGCCGCCGGTGAACTCTGCATAGCGCTGTTGCGCCGCCTGCGCGATCATCTGCTTGCGCTGTTCGAGCGACTGCGAATGATTTAACGCATCGCGGTTGGCCGCGCCCATGTCATACATGCTGACCGTGGCGATGACCTTCATGCGCGGGTCGATCTTGGCGGCGCTGATGACGAAGCTGCCACTGCCGCATAGGCCGAGAACGCCGATGCGCTCTCGGTTTACAAACGCCTGGGTGCCCAGGTAGTCCACCGCTGCGCTGAAGGCTTCGGCATAGATGTCAGGAGCGACGACGTTGCGCGGCTGGCCCTCGCTCTCGCCCCAGAACGACTGGTCGATCGCCAGGGTGACGAAGCCCTGTTCGGCCAGCTTTTGTGCGTACAGCTTAGCGCTTTGTTCTTTCACCGCGCCCATGGGATGGCCGACGATGATTGCCGGATGTTTGGCATTGCGGTTGAGGTTCTTGGGCGTGAACAGATTCCCAACCACCTTCATTTGGTACTGGTTGTTGAAAGTGACCTTCTGTGCGGACACTGTCGCGCTCTTGTAGAAGTTGTCGGCACCATTGGATATGTCTGGCACTGGCTTGTTGTCCGCAGCCAAGGCTGCGTTGCCAGCTAGGGACAAGACACCCAGCGCAGCCACGGTAGAGCCAGTTGTCTTCAGGAACTCGCGGCGATCCGATTCTTGTTGGGGCATATACAAGTCTTCATTCATGGTTAAGTTGGAGGCGCAGGCGTCAGATGGTCTGCCTGCCGTCGCTTTTCATACCCAGAATTTTGGCGAATAGAGTGCTTCTCTACTAGCTAATGAATGCTTATATTGCCTATTAGTACTGCTAATCAATATTCATGGGAAACTTCACCATGGCCAGACGAAACCTCAACGATCTCTTGTCCTTCGTGACGGTGGCCCGTGAAGGCAGTTTCACCCGTGCCGCCGCACTGTTGGGCGTGACTCAATCGGCCCTCAGCCAAGCCATCAGCGGCCTGGAGGCCAAGCTCGAAATCCGGCTGCTTACCCGCACCACGCGCAGCGTGTCTCCGACGGCGGCTGGCGAACAGCTCTTGCAAGCCATTGGCCACCGCTTTGATGAAATCGAAGCGGAGTTGGACGCTTTGACCGAGCTGCGCGATAAACCCGCAGGCACCGTGCGCATCACCTGCGGCGACCACGTCGTGCGAACAACGCTGCTGCCGAAGATCGCGCCGCTATTGACCGAGTTTCCCGACATCAATGTCGAGTTCGACATCAACTATGGTTTTCGGGACATCGTGGCGGATCGCTTTGACGCTGGCGTGCGCCTGGGCGATACCATCGACAAGGACATGATTGCGGTACCGATAGGCCCGAAGCTGCGCATGGCTGCGGTCGCCTCGCCAGCGTACTTCGCCAAGCACCCGGCGCCGAAGACCCCGCGTGAGTTGGTGGCGCACTGCTGCATCAACATGCGCTTTCCTACGCATGGCGGGCTGTATGTTTGGGAGTTTGAGCGCAGAGGTGAGCCCTTGAATGTTCGCGTCGATGGGCAGGTCGTGCTCAACAGCTCACCCCATATCGTGCTCGCGGCGCTCGAAGGGTTGGGAATTGCCTTCCTCCCGGAAGAGGAGTTCGCACCGCACATAGAGGAGGGGCGGCTGATGCGTGTACTGCAGGACTGGTGCGCCCCCTTCGAGGGCTATTACCTCTACTATCCGAGCCGGCGACAGCCGTCTCCGGCGTTCTCGCGTGTGGTTGACGCTGTGCGTTTCAAACAAGAAAAGCGTTGATAAGGCCGCTCCCGGCACGAAGGCGCAACGCTGACAAATCGGGCGGCCATGCCGTTTCGAACACGGCTTTTTTCCAGTCGCTTTGCGCAGCTGCAAAAGGGGCTGCTGGCGGATCTTGACAATGAAAAAGAGCACGCTTGAAATAGATCGCAAGCGTGCTCTTTTTTCGATAGCTGTCAGCGACCGACCACAAAGGGCTAGAGCGCTATTTGACCGATATTTTTCTTAATCACCCATCACCACGCCCTCGCGCCGTGGATCGGCGCCGCCCAGCCAGACTGGCGTGCCGTGGGCCTGGCCGCGCGTGATGGCTTGCAGGCCGCTGGTCATGGTCACTTCGCGCACTTCGGCGCCGCGGGCCCGCAGGGCTTCGACGGTGGCCGGGGCGAAGCGCTTTTCTTCCAGCAGGCTGGGGCCGTTGAGCGAGCCGAAGTTGGGCAGGTCAATCGCCTGCTGCGGCATCATGCCCCAGTTCAGCACGCCGTACAGCGTCTTGGCCGTGAAGTGGATGATGAGCGCGCCGCCGGGGCTGCCGCCGCTCATGATGAGCTGGCCGCTGGCCTTGTCGAACACCAGCGTGGGTGCCATGGACGAACGCGGCCGCTTGCCGGCCTGCACGCGGTTGACCACCGGCTTGCCTTCGGCGTCGGTGGGGGCAAAGCTGAAGTCGGTCAGCTCGTTATTGAGCAAAAAGCCGCCCGCCTTGCCGGTGCCGCCATCGGTCATCAGGCGCGAGCCAAACTGGTCTTCAATCGTCGTGGTCATGGCCACTGCGTTGCCGAAGCCGTCCACGATGCTGATGTGCGAGGTGCCGTATTCGGGCTGGTCAGGCATGGGCGCGTAGGAGGTTTTGCCCGCGCCGGGCACGCCGGGCTTGGCAACTTTCATGCTCGGGCCCGCTGGCTGGATCAGCTTGGCGCGCTCGCTTAGGTAGCCTGGGTCTAGCAAGCTCATCCAGCTGCCGGCGGGCGGCTGCACAAAGTCCGGGTCGCCCAGGTACTGGCCGCGGTCGGCAAAGGCCAGGCGGGAGGCTTCGGTGTACAGGTGCAGCCAGTCGGCCGAGGGCGTGGGGCCCACGGTGCCGGGCACGCCGCCCATGCCGCTGACCAGGGGCAGGGTGGCGGCATTGGTGTTGTTCAGGATGCCCAGGATTTGCCCGATGGCAATCGCGCCCGAGCTGGGCGGCGGCATGCCGCACAGGCGGTAGGTTTGCTGGTTGGCGCTGTAGTCGGAGCAGATCGGCTCGCGCTTCTTGGCCTGGTAGTTGGCCAGGTCGCTCAGGGCCAGCTTGCCGGGATTGGTCGGGTGGCTTTGCACCTTGCTGACGATGGCCTGGGCCACCGGGCCGGTCAGCAGGGCGTTGGAGCCTTTGCTGGCGATTTGCCGCAGCACCTCGGCCAGGGCCGGGTTGCGCAGCGTGACACCGACATCGACCGGCGTGCCGTCGGGCTTGTAGAAATAGGCGGCCGCCGTGCGGTCGTTCTTTAGATACTTCTCGTCCTTGAGCAAGGTGTTGAGCCTTGCGCTGACCTTGAAGCCGTTTTCGGCCAGCTGGATGGCGGGCACAAAGAGCTGGGCCCAGGGCAGCTTGCCGTATTGCTTGTGTGCCATTTCCAGCATGCGCACGGTGCCTGGCGTGCCGACCGCGCGGCCGCCCACCACGCCGTCGTAAAACGCCAGCGGCTTGCCATCGGCGCCTATGAAGAGCTTGTCGTCGGCGGCGGCCGGAGCGGTTTCCCGACCGTCGAAGGCCTCGACCTTGCTGCCGCTGGAATGCAGCAAAAAGGCGCCCCCGCCTATGCCGCTGGACTGCGGCTCCACCAGCGCCAGCACCATCTGCACCGCAATCGCGGCATCAATCGCCGAGCCGCCGGCCTTCAAGACCTGATAGCCGGCATCAGTGGCCAGCGGGTTGGCGGCAGCGACGGCGAACTTGGTGGTGGCCCAGCCCGGTTTCGCGCTGTAACCCGAGGAGCCTTCGGGCTGCGCCGGCACGGTGTAGCTGAATTGGCTGGATGGGCCGGCGCAGGCCGCCAGCAGGGCGGCTGCGGCAACCGGGGCGACGACGAGGGTCAACAGGCGTTTCATGCAATCTCCTCTGGGTTGATGGTGAGCCGCCATGGTACGCCGGAGCATTCGCCTCAGGAAGAATTTGCCGCTATTTAGTCATTTCGGCCTCTAGCCCTTGTTGGATGGCCGGTAGCAGCTATCAAAAGGTGAGTGAGATGGTGCTCAGGCCCCTAGGGCCGTTTCAACAGCTGCTGGACCAGTGGATGCATCACCTTGCGTTCTGTGCTGATGGCGTAGTAATGCTCCTGCACGCTTTCACAAGCGCCTATCAGCCGGACCTGGCTGCGCTTGAGCAGGTCGTTTTGCGCCGCCAGCGCCGCCGGAAAGACACCCAGGCCGGTGCCGCCGAAGGTTTCCAACAGCGCGCTGTCTTCAAACTCTCCCACCACCCGCGGGCGCAGGCCTTGCTGTGCCAGCCATTTGTCCAGGGGATTACGCACGATGGAATGCGTGGTCGGCAGCAAGATGGGCACGTCTTGCAGTGACGCCGGAAAGCCCGCATGCGCCAGCTCCCACCAGTGCTGCACCCCGTACCAGCCCATTTCCGAGCTGCCTAGCGGGTGGCTGTGCACCTTCAGGCGCGGGTTGAAGGGCGCGGGGTGATCGGTCAGCACCACATCGAGCTTGTGCACGGCCAGGTCGGCCAGCAGGTCGGCCATCTCGCCCTCGTGGCAGATCAGGCGCAGATCCGGCACCTGCAGCACCGGATGCAGCAGGCGCTGCACTTCCAGCTTGGGCAGCCCATCGGCAATGCCCACGGCCAGGCGTACCGACGGCGTCTGCACGGCCGCGTGCACCTGCGCGGGCAGCGCCTCGCCCAGCTGGAAGATCTGTTCGGCCTGTTGCAGCGCCACCAGCCCGGCTTCGGTGAGCGTCAGGCCGCGGCCGGCAGGCTTGAGCAGCTGACAGCCCAGGTCCCGCTCCAGTTCGCGCACCTGCGCGCTCACGGTTTGCACCGCCATGTCCAGCCGTGCGGCCGCGTGGGACATGCCGCCTTCCTTGGCCACGACCCAGAAGTAGTAGAGGTGTCGGTAGTTGAAAGCCAGGCTCATATTCAGGATTTACAGGAAGATAGTTCATGCATTGTCTGCTTTTTCATGTGGCGTTAAGCCCTTATCGTTAACCGCTTGATGTGCAGCTCCCTGCACGCACTAAAGGTAAACCTCATGAAATGCCCCCATTGCAATGACACAGCCCTGGTGATGTCCGATCGCCAAGGCGTTGAAATAGACTACTGTCCTCAGTGCCGCGGCGTGTGGCTGGACCGTGGCGAGCTCGACAAGCTGATTGAAAGAAGCACGGCAGCCGCGCCAGCGCCTCAGCCGGTGTATCAGCAGCAGCCAGGGCGCAGGCCCGACTTCGTGGACTCTGACCACCATTACAAGCAGCCTGGCTATGGCCAGCGCAAGCAGAAATCGTGGCTCAGCGAAATTTTCGACTGAGCCTAGCGACCCTGTCGCCCTAGTCCCTGTGGCTGCCGGCGACTTCTCTTTTTTACTTTTTTTCAGGAAACCTCATGCGTACTTCTTTTGTCTCCGCCACCGCCGTGATCGCTTTGACCGTTGCCTCGCTCGCGGCTCCGTCGCTGGCACAGGCCAAACGCTTTGCCAGCAAGGCCAAACCCATGGCGCCTGCAAGCATCAACAAGGCACCGGCCGCTGCTCCGGCCGCCCCAGTGGCCGCTAAAGCCGCTGCGCCGGCAGCGGCAGCACCGGCTGCGGCGCCTGCAGCTGCGGCAGCGCCTGCCGCCGGCTCGGGCATGATGGGCACCATGGGCGCTGTCGCCGTGGGCGCGGTCGTTGGCTCCATGGCGGGCAATGCGCTGGCCGGCTCCCCTGCCGACAAGGAAGCCAAAGAGAAGGAGGCCAAGGCCAAGGAAGCAGAAGCCGCCGCCAAGGCCGCCCCTGCCGCAGCCAAGTAAGCCTGCTGGCACGATGCCTGTCGGATTCGATGGATTCAAGCCCTGAGTCGGCTGCGCGTTAAAGCGCAGCCGCTGGGCACGTGCCGGGGCGCCGCCCATTGCAGGCGGCGCAGGGTTTTTAGCGCGGTGCCAGGCGGATCGCGCCGTCCAGGCGAATCACTTCGCCGTTGAGCATGTCGTTTTCAATGATGTGTTTGGCCAGCTTGGCATAGTCCTGCGGCGTGCCCAGGCGCGACGGGAAGGGCACGCCAGCGGCCAGCGAGTCCTGCACTTCCTGCGGCATGCCAAACAGCATGGGCGTGCCGAAGATGCCGGGGGCGATGGTCATGTTGCGGATGCCGTTGCGCGCCAGGTCGCGGGCGATCGGCAGGGTCATGCCGACGATGCCGCCCTTGGAGGCGCTATAGGCGGCCTGGCCGATCTGGCCGTCATAGGCCGCCACCGAGGCGGTGGAGATCAGCACGCCGCGCTCGCCGGTGGCTTCGGGCTCGTTCTTGCACATGGCGTCGGAGGCCAGGCGGATCATGTTGAAGCTGCCCACCAGGTTGACGGTGATGGTCTTGCTGAAGGTGGCCAGGCTGTGGGCGCCGTTCTTGCCCACGGTTTTCTCGGCGGGCGCAATGCCGGCGCAGTTGACCAGGCCCATCAGCTTGCCCATGGCCACGGCCTTGGCCACCACGGCCTGGCCGTCGGCTTCCTGGCTGACGTCGCACTTCACAAAGGCGGCTTTGTCTGCGCCCAGCTCTTTGGCGATGGCTTCGCCTTTTTCGGCTTGCATGTCGGCAATCACGACCTTGGCGCCATTGGCTACCAGCATGCGTGCCGTGCCTTCACCCAGGCCGGATGCGCCGCCGGTGACGATGAATACTTTGCCTGCGATTTCCATGAGCTTGTTCCTTGAAGTTGAACGGTTGAGATAGGGGCTGGCTGAGCGCCTGTGTGGATGTTGACGTTAACGTAAACGTAAATGCAAACATCAATTATGACCCATGAAAAAAGCCCGGTCACCGATGGCCGGGCTTGTGGCAGCTGCAATTACTGCTTACTTGGCTTACTTGTAGCCGACGCGGTCAAGCATCTGCTGGACTTTCAGCTGGTTGTTGCCAATGGCGCTGACCGGAATGGTGTCTGACTTGAAGCTGCCGCCCGTCATGGCCTGCAGGGCCGGGTTGCGGAATTTCACGCTGGGCACGGCAGGCCATTCGTTGTTGCCGTTGGCAAAGTAGTTTTGTGCATCGGCGCCGGCCAGGTATTCCATGAATTTGACGGCGTTGGCGGGGTTTTTGGCGTTTTTGGCGACGGCGGCGCCGGCGATGTTCACGTGCGTGCCCCAGCTGTCCTGGTTGGGGAAAACCACACCGACACGATCGGCCACCAGTTTGTCCTCGGGGGCGTTGGAACGCATGATGCGCGCCAGGTAGTAGGAGTTGGTCAGCGCAATGCCGCATTCGCCGCTGGCCACGGCCTTGATCTGGTCGGTGTCGCCGCCCTTGGGCGCCCGCGCCATGTTGGCCACCAAGCCCTTGAGCCACTGCTCGGTCTTGGCTTCGCCCAGGTGTTCGGTCACACCCGAAAACAGCGACAGGTTGTAGGGGTGAGCGCCGGAGCGCGTGCACAGCAAGCCCTTGTTCTTCGGATCAGCCAGCTCTTCGTAGCTGTCCACGTCGGCTTTTTTCACCTTCATCTTGTCATAGACCACGATGCGGGCGCGGGTGGAAAAACCGAACCAGGTCGTGCCTTCGGCGCTGGCAGAAGCGCGCAGATGGGCGGGAATGGCGGCTTCCAGCTCGGCAGATTTGATGGGCTTGAACAGGCCGTCGGCATCGCCCTTGCCCAGGCGGGCAGCGTCAACCAGCAAAATCACGTCGGCGGGAGAGGCCGCGCCTTCGGCCTTGAGCCGCGCCAGAATGCCAGCGTCGTCAGCGTCCACGCGGTTGACTTTGATGCCGGTCGCCTTGGTGAAGTTGCTGTACAGGGCTTCGTCGGTCTGGTAGTGACGTGCAGAATACAAGTTGACGACCTGATCCTGGGCGCTGGCGTTGCCTACCGCACCCAACAGGGCGGCAGTGGCAAGGGCGGTCACTACTGGCACTTTTTTGAACATGAAAAAATCCTGATGAATGGTAAGTTAATGAGTTTAATGCAAACGCGAATTAGTCGTAATAACCTTGCGGCACTAAAAACCCGTGCTAGCCAGGGCCGTCGTCGCCTTCTCGGGCGTTTGGGTGCTTGGCTCTTGCCCGCCTTGCTGCTGGCCGGCTGCGCCACGCCGCCTGCTGGTCCGGTTGTCGTGCCGCCAGCCGTGACGGTGAAGAAACCGCTCAAGATCGGTTTGGCGCTGGGCGGCGGTGCGGCGCGCGGTTTTGCCCATGTTGGCGTGATCGAGGTGCTGGAGGAGGCCGGGCTCAGGCCCCAGGTGGTGGTCGGTACCTCGGCCGGCAGCTTGGTGGCGGCGATTTATGCCAGCGGCAAGAACGGTGCTCAGTTGCGTCAGACGGCGCTGAATATGGAAGAGGTCGCCATCACCGACTGGATGCTGCCCATCATTGGCCGCGGCATGTTTCGCGGCGAGGCGCTGGGCCGCTACGTGAACCAGCTGGTGGGTGGGCGTCTGATTGAGAACATGGCTATTCCGCTGGGCATTGTGGCCACCGACCTGAACAGCGGCGATGCCGTGCTGTTCCGGCGCGGCGACACCGGCACGGCGGTGCGCGCCTCCAGCGCGGTGCCGGCGGTGTTTGTGCCGGTCAAGATCAGTGGTCGCGAATATGTCGATGGTGGCCTGGTGTCGCCGGTGCCGGTGCGCTTCGCTCGGCAGATGGGCGCTGAGCTGGTGATTGCCGTCGATATTTCCAACCCGCCGGAAAGCAACCCGGCCGACGGCACCCTGCAAATCCTGCTGCAGACTTTTGCCATCATGGGCAAAAGCATCAACCAGTACGAGCTCAAAGACGCCGATGTGCTGGTGCGGCCTTCGCAAGCGGGCTTGAAGAGCGCCGACTTTTCCGCCCGCAAGCAGGCCATAGACGCCGGCCGGGCCGCCATGCTGGCGGCGCTGCCAGCGCTCAAGGCCAAGTTGGAGGCTGGGGTGGCGCTGGCCCACAGCCCATGAGGGCCGCAGAGAAACTATTGTTTTAATAGCGCCTTGCGCCCTCTGCTATTGGGCTGGAGGCATTTTTGATCAAAAAAAAGCCCAATCGGAAGATTGGGCTTTAAACGGATCCGTGAAACTGAATTTCTGGAAGGACCCGAGGAGACAACTGGTTTTCTTTCAGCGCTCAGGGCGCTGAAAGCGTTGGCAGTGATTCGCTAGTGATTAGCGCTTTTTGGCCAAGTTCTTGGAAGCGTTCACTGCAGAAGCTGCTGCCGTATTGAAGTTGGCTTCGGCGATGTCGCCGGCTTGCTTGACGGCTTTTTGCACGGATTCGTAAGCGTTGTTGGCAGCTGCCACGGCGCTTTTCATCACGGCAACGGCGGACTCGGAGCCGGCTGGTGCGTTCTGGGCGGCGGTTTCAACCAGGCCGGTGAATTTCTTTTGGGCTTCGGCCGTCTGGGCTTCAAAGGCCTTGCCGAGTTCGGCGCCGGCGGCTTGAGCGATGTCATACAGATGACGGCTGTAGGCGGCGGTTTTTTCGGCCAGGGGCTGGGCCAGACCGGATTGCAGTGCCAGCAGTTCCTGGGCATCTTTCACGCTCAGCACGGCTTGTGTGTGGCTGGCGCTTTCGGTCAATGCGGCCTTGGTGGCTTGCACGTTCAGTTCGACCAGTTTTTCAACGCCTTCAAAGGCTTTTTGGGTCAGACCAAACAGGGTGTCGATGTTGGCTTTGTGGGCGGCCATGAGTTGTTCAGCAGTCAGCATAGGTAATCTCCAGATAGTGGTTTAACGGTGAATAGTTGCCTTGAGCCAAATTGCTGCACTGCAACATAATTGAAAGTATAGGGCTTGTTGACGGCATTGCAAGTGTTTTTTGCTGCACTGCAACATTTTTAGGTCTGGCGACCTAACTGGGCGCTGTTTGCCAGGCCTCTGGTGGGTCCGGCTATCAGTCTAGCCGGGGGGGCTCGCGGCCACAATGGCAATAGGACGGGTGTCTGCCAGGTTTTTTGTGTCTATTTATTTCCTTTGAGGTCAAGCGCCGGTGCAAGCCTTTTACGCCACTCATTTTGTGTTGCCGCTGCCGCCCGGGCACCGCTTTCCCATGGCCAAGTACCAGCTCTTGCACGATCGCCTGGCCCATGAATTGCCGGCCGTGCGCATGGACCAGGCGCCCATCGCCAACGATGGCGAACTGGCCTTGGCGCACACGCCTGCCTATATAGAGGCCATCACGCAGGGCACCTTGGCGGCGCCGGCCCAGCGCGAGATCGGTTTTCCCTGGAGCCCGCAAATGGCCGAACGCGCACGCCGTTCGGTCGGCGCCACGGTGGCGGCGGCGCGACTGGCCTTGGGCCTGGCAGCCGGCGGCGTGGCCGGCATTGCAGCCAATCTGGCGGGCGGCACCCACCATGCTTATGCCGACAAGGGAGCTGGTTTTTGCGTTTTTAACGACGCCGCCGTGGCGGCCAAACTGATGCAGGCCGAATGGGCGCGCCAGCATCGCCAGGCGCGCCGTCCTTTGCAGGTGGCCGTGATCGATCTTGATGTGCACCAGGGCAATGGCACGGCCAGCATCTTCGCTGGCGACGACAGCGTGTTCACCTTGTCGCTGCACGGGCAAAAGAACTTTCCCTTTCGCAAGGAGGCCAGTGACCTCGATGTGGAGCTGCCCGATGGCTGCCTGGATGCACCTTATCTTCAGGCACTGGAGCTGGCCCTCGATGAGCTGGAGCGGCGCTTTGAACCGGGGTTGATCCTGTTTCTGGCCGGCGCCGATCCGTTTGAAGGCGATCGCCTGGGGCGTCTGTCATTGAGCTATGACGGGCTGGAGGCGCGCGACCGCCGCGTTTTTGACTGGGCTTGGCAGCGCCGCATCCCGCTGGCCCTAGCCATGGCGGGCGGCTATGGCGTCAACATTGATGACACCGTGCAGGTGCAAATGAACACCTATCGCGTTGCGCTGGAATATTGGCGGCGCTGGCATTTATAGCGTCTCTACGCTGGCAAAATAAGCCTTCATGATTAACTCCCCGCGCCCCCAAGCCGAGGCCCGTAGCGCCTACCCTGTGTTTCGCGATATCGGCACGCGCTGGTCCGACAACGACGTCTACGGCCACGTCAACAACGTCGTCTACTACAGCTGGTTTGACACCGCCGTCAATGGCCTGTTGATAGCGCGCGGCGCGCTCGATATTCATGGCGGCAGCGTGATTGGCCTGGTGGTCGAGACCCAGTGCAACTACTTTGCACCGCTGGCCTTTCCCGAGCCGGTGGTGGCCGGCATTCGCGTGGCGCACATAGGCGCGTCCAGCGTGCGTTATGAGATAGGCCTGTTTCCCGGTGATGAGGCCTTGCCCTGTGCGGCCAAAGGCCATTTTGTTCATGTCTATGTAGACCGTGCCACGCGCCGCCCGGCGCCTTTGCCCCCCGAATTGCTGCATGTATTGGAGACTCTGAAGTGAAACACGCCGTGCCTACTTCCAAGCCCATCGTTGCCGGAGACTTTGCCGCCGTTGACGCGCCGGACAGCGCACTGGCCCAGCCGGCCAACCCGGTGGACCACGCCATCGAAAGCCGTCAGTCCATGCGCGAATTCCTGCCCACGCCGGTGTCCCGCGCCACCATCACGCATCTGCTGGAACTCGCCAGCCGCGCACCCTCGGGCACCAATACCCAGCCCTGGAAGGTCTATGTGCTGCAGGGCGCCAGCAAGAACAGCCTGATGGACAAGGTCTGCCGGGCGCACGATGCCTTGCGCGACAACCCGGCGCTGGCCGAAGAGTACAAAGAGGAATACGCCTACTACCCGGAGAAATGGGTCTCGCCCTATATCGACAGGCGCCGCGAAAACGGCTGGGGCTTGTATGGCCTGCTGGGCATCACCAAGGGCGACAAGGACAAGATGCACGCCCAGCACCAGCGCAACTACCGCTTCTTCGACGCACCGGTGGGCCTGATGTTCACACTGGACCGGGTGATGGGGCGCGGCTCGCTGGTGGACTACGGCATGTTTTTGCAAAACATCATGGTCGCCGCGCGCGGCCATGGCCTGCACACCTGCCCGCAGGCCGCCTGGAACGGCTTTGCCAAAATCATCCTGCCGCATATAGGCGCAGCCGACAACGAGATGCTGGTTTGCGGCATGGCGCTGGGCTATGCCGACGAAACGGCGCGGGTCAATACCTTTCGCACGCCGCGCGTTGGCGCCGCTGAGTTCACGAGCTGGCTGGACTGATGAGCGCTGCGCACAACCATCAGCCTCTTGAAGACTCAACTTCTTTTTTGGCCGAGCTTGATCAGGCGTTCAGGGACTGGGATGACTTGACGGCAGGCCTGCCGCACAGGGAACGGACGCAGAACCCCGAAGACCCGTCCAGCGGCGGTATGAACTCGGTCTGCGGGGCAGGGCCGGGGGCGTGAATTTTTCGCTGCTCCAGCTGCTGGCCGCTCACGCCGACCAGCTTGTCTGGCTGGTTGCGGGTAAAGTCAGGGATTCGTAAAAAAGCCCGGATTTATTCTTTCGGACCCGTTTTTTTAGTTTGATTTTTCGATTCATTTTCAGAAGGACTTTGTCATGACCACCACCACCACTCCCTCAGGACTGCAATACGAAGACACCGTGCTGGGCACCGGTGCCATCGCCAAGGCCGGACAACATGTCAAGGTGCATTACACCGGCTGGCTTTTCAACGACGGCGTGCAGGGCGCGAAGTTCGACTCCAGCAAAGACCGTGGCCAGCCGTTCCAGTTCGCGCTGGGTGCCGGGCAGGTCATCAAGGGTTGGGACGAAGGCGTACAGGGCATGTCGGTTGGCGGTACGCGCCGTCTGGTGATCCCGGCCGAACTCGGCTATGGCGCACGCGGCGCCGGCGGTGTGATTCCTCCCAATGCCACCTTGCTGTTTGAAGTGGATTTTCTGGGCACCTGATCCAGCCTGAATCTGTCCGAGTATTGGCCAGACCCGTAATGGGTCTGCGCACCTGATTACCCACCATGGGCCACAAGCGTTCTCCATGATCATCACCAGCCTGCTCGATACCGATCTGTACAAGTTCACCATGATGCAGGTGGTGTTGCACCAGTTTCCTGGCGCTGAGGTGGAGTACAAGTTCAAGTGCCGCAATGCCGGCGCGCCCGGAATTGAAAATCTGGCGCCCTTTGTCAGCGAGATTCGCGAAGAAATCCGCGGGCTTTGCGGTTTGCGCTTTGAGGCGGAAGAGCTGGCTTACCTGAAGGCCATGCGCTTCATCAAGAGCGATTTTGTTGATTTCCTGGGTATTTTTCAGCTCAACGAAAAATACGTCAGCGTCAGTGCCTTGCCCTCGGGCGAGATTGAGGTGTCCATCAAGGGCCCGTGGCTGCACACCATCTTGTTTGAAATCCCGGTGCTGGCCATCATCAACGAGGTCTACTTTCGCAACACGCAAAAGCAGCCCAACCTGGTTGAAGGCCGCAAACGCCTGGACACCAAAATACTTGAGCTGCAAACCAAGGGCCTGGGTGAACTCAAGATTGCCGACTACGGCACACGCCGGCGCTTTGGCAAGGCTTGGCACGAAGAAGTGCTGCGCACGCTGGTGACACGCCTGGGCACGGGCGCGTCCGGGCAGCTGGCCGGCACCAGCAATGTGTTGTTTGCCATGAAGCTGGGCTTGATCCCCCTGGGCACCATGGCGCACGAGTATTTGCAGGCTTGCCAGGCGCTGGGCCCGCGCCTGCGTGACAGCCAGGTGTTCGGTTTTGAAATGTGGGCCAAGGAATACCGCGGCGACCTCGGCATTGCGCTGTCTGATGTCTACGGCATGAGCGCCTTTTTGCGCGACTTCGACCTCTACTTCTGCAAGCTGTTCGATGGCGCCCGTCATGACAGCGGTGACCCGTTTCAGTGGGGCGAGCGCATGCTGGCGCACTACCTGGCCAATCGTGTTGACCCGAAAACCAAGACGCTGATTTTTAGCGATGGGCTGACCATGACGCGCACCATAGAGCTTTACCAGCAGTTCAGGGGCCGCTGCCAACTGGCCTTTGGCATAGGCACCAATCTGACCAACGACCTGGGCCACGAGCCGCTGCAGATCGTGATCAAAATGCTGCGCTGCAATGGCCAGCCGGTGGCGAAGCTTTCCGACACACCGTCCAAAAACATGTGCGAGGACGAAAAATATCTGGCCTATCTGCGCCAGGTATTTGATATTCCGTCAGTCGCCTGATGAGGCGCCTCGATAATGGCGGGCCGCGCAAGCCGCCGGTGGGTGCGCGCAATAAGGAGAGACTGATGAACATTTTCCGTTGGGCTGCAACCTTGGGCCTGCTGCTCTTGCCTGGCCTGAGCTTTGCTGCTGACCTGGATGGCGGCCAGCTTTCGACGCTGTGGGGTGTCCCTTTTGCCGGGCTGCTGCTGTCGATTGCCCTGATGCCGCTGCTTGTGCCGGCTTTCTGGCACCACCACTACGGCAAGGTGACGGCCGCCTGGTCGCTGGTTTTCCTGCTGCCCTTTGCGCTGGTTTACGGCCCGGCCCTGGCCGGTGTCAGCTTCATGCACGCGCTGCTGGCGGAATACATTCCTTTCATTCTTTTGTTGACGGCGCTGTTCACGGTGGCCGGGGGTATTCATATCCGCGGCAATCTGCACGGCAGCCCGGGCCTCAATACCGCCATCCTGGCTATAGGCGCAGTGCTTGCCAGCTTTATGGGCACCACCGGTGCCTCCATGCTGCTGATTCGTCCGCTGATTCGTGCCAACGACAACCGTGTGCACAGGGCGCATGTGGTGGTTTTCTTTATCTTTATTGTTTCCAATGCCGGTGGTTCGCTGACGCCGCTGGGTGATCCGCCGTTGTTCCTGGGCTTCCTCAAGGGCGTTGATTTTTTCTGGACCGTGCGCCATATCTTTCCTGAAACACTGTTCTTGATTGGCGCCTTGCTGGCCATTTTTTATGCGCTGGACTCGTGGTTCTATCATCGCCGGGAAGAGATCAAACCGGTGGATCCGACACCGGACACCAAGCGCATCGGCTTTGATGGCGCGGCCAACTTCTGGCTGCTGGGCGCGATCGCCGGGCTGGTGCTGCTCAGTGGCTTCTGGAGGTCGCCGCTGGCGTTCAATATCGCCGGCACCGACGTGGGTCTGCCCGGTCTGGTGCGCGATGCCGGCCTGATCGCGATCACCTGGCTGTCCTTGAAAATCACCTCGGCCAAGGTGCATGCCGACAACCAGTTCTCCTGGGGCCCAATGGCCGAGGTGGCGAAGTTGTTTGCGGGTATTTTCCTGACCATCATTCCGGTGATTGCCATGCTCAAGGCAGGTACCAGCGGCCCCTTTGGTGCGGTGGTGTCGGCGGTGACCCGGGCCGACGGCTCGCCTGATCCAGCCATGTACTTCTGGGCCACTGGCGTGCTCAGCTCTTTCCTCGATAACGCTCCGACTTATCTGGTGTTTTTCAATACCGCCGGTGGCGATCCCCAGGCCATGATGACCACCTTTGCCTCGACGCTGGCCGCCATTTCGGCCGGCGCCGTGTTCATGGGGGCCAACACCTACATCGGCAACGCGCCCAACCTGATGGTCAAGGCCATTGCCGAAGACCGCGACGTGAAGATGCCCAGTTTCTTTGGCTACATGCTGTGGTCGGGCGCGGTGCTGATTCCGCTGTTCATCGTCATGACCTTCATCTGGTTCAAATAAAAAGCGAGTCTTTCATCATGAGCAAGCCAAAAATTCTTGTCGCGCGCGCCATCTTCCCGGAGGTGATCGCACGCCTTGAGCAGCATTTCGAGGTCCAGGCCAACCAGCAAGACCAGACCTGGTCCAAGGCGCAATGGATGGAGTACCTCAAGGACAAGGACGGCGTGTTCACCACCGGTACCGACCGGATTGATGCCGAGGTGCTGGCGGTGGCAACCCGGCTCAAGATCTGCGCCAACATGGCGGTGGGCTACAACAACTTCGACATCGCCGCCATGACGGCGGCCGGCGTGCTGGCCACCAATGCACCCGACGTGCTGACCGAAACCACGGCTGATTTCGGTTTTGCCCTGTTGATGGCGACCGCCCGCCGTGTCACCGAAAGTGAACACTATCTGCGCGCCGGCAAATGGACGCGCTGGAGCTACGACATGTTTGCCGGCTCCGACATTCACGGCACCACCCTGGGCATTCTGGGTATGGGCCGCATCGGCCAGGGCATTGCCAGGCGCGGCGCGCACGGCTTTGGCATGAAGGTGATTTATCACAACCGCTCGCGCCTCGATGCCGGCCTGGAAGCCGAATGCAAGGCCAGCTACGTCAGCAAGGAAGAGCTGCTCAAGAGTGCCGATCACCTGGTGCTGGTGCTGCCTTATTCGCCGGCCTCGCACCACGCCATTGGTGCGGCCGAACTGGCGCTGATGAAGCCGACCGCCAACCTGATCAATATCGCGCGCGGCGGCATCGTCGACGATGCCGCGCTGGCCGCCGCCTTGCGCAACAAGACGATTGCGGCCGCCGGCCTGGATGTGTTCGAGGGTGAGCCCAAGCTAAATGCCGATCTGCTGACGGTGCCCAACGTGGTGTTGACGCCCCACATTGCCAGCGCCACCATGCCGACGCGCCTGGCCATGGCCAGCCTGGCGGCTGATAATTTGATTGGGTTTTTCACGGAAAACAAGCCGCTAACCCCCTTGAATCCTGCGGTTCTTGCTTCGAAATAAATAGCGAATGACAGATTTTCTTTCCTGGATTCTGGCCGCGCTGGCCGTCGTCAATCTGCTTTTGCTGCTGTGGCTGCTGTTGCGCCCGGCGCCCGAGACGGGCCAGCAGAAATTACTGGCGGAGCTGGGCAAGCTAATGGCTGCCAACGAGCGGCTGGAGCGTGAGCTGCGCAACGAGGTGCAGGGCAGCGCCCGCGACACGCGCGGCGAATTGAGCCAGGGCCTGTCGCTATTCCAGCAAGCCTTGCTGGCGCAGTCTGGCGATGTGGCGCGTACCCAGAATGAGCAGATCGACTCCTTTCGCGTGCAGCTGGCCGCCATGCAGCAGCAGGTCGCACAGAACTTGCACACCGCCACGCAGTCGCTGGCGCAGCAGGCGCAGTCGGGCAGCGAGGCCGTGGCGGCGTCCCTGACGCAGGCTAGAGAGGCCCAGGCCAGCGGACTGATGCAGGCGCGCGAAGCCCAGGACATGGCGCTCAAGCGATTTGCCGATGGCCTGAATGAACAGCTGCGGCAACTGGCCGAAGGCAATGAGCGCAGGCTGGGCGAGGTCCGCCAGGTGGTGGAGCAGCGGTTGGCTGCGTTGCAGGAAGGCAACGAGAAAAAGCTCGACCAGATGCGCGCCACGGTGGACGAAAAACTGCAGACCACGCTGGAGACCCGGCTGGGTGAAAGCTTCAAGCAGGTGGCCGACCGGCTGGAGCAGGTGCACAAGGGCCTGGGCGAGATGCAGACGCTGGCGCAGGGCGTGGGCGACCTCAAGCATTTGCTGACCAATGTGAAAACGCGCGGCATTTTTGGCGAGGCGCAACTGTCTGCCTTGCTGGAGCAGGTGTTCACCGTCGACCAGTACGCGGCCCAGGTCGTGACGCGGCGCGGCGGCAAGAATCCGGTCGACTTCGCCATCAAGCTGCCGGGGCGGGCTGATTCGGGCGAGCCGCTGTGGTTGCCGATTGACGCGAAGTTCCCCAATGAAGACTACGAGCGCCTGCTCGATGCCCAGCAGCGCGCCGATGGGCCGGGCGCTGAGGTGGCGGGCAAGGCGCTGGAAATGCGCATCAGGCTTGAGGCCAAATCGATTGCCGAAAAATACATAGAGCCGCCTTACACCACCGACTTTGCCATTTTGTTTTTGCCCACGGAGGGTCTGTACGCGGAGGTGCTGCGCCGCCCCGGCCTGATGGAGAGCCTGCAGCGCGATCACCGCATCACGCTGGCCGGCCCCACCACCTTGCTCGCCATGCTGACTTCCCTGCAGATGGGGTTTCGCACACTGGCGCTGGAAAAACGTTCCAGCGAAGTCTGGCAGGTGCTGGGCGCGGTGAAAACCGAGTTTGGCAAGTTTGGCGACGTGCTGGCCAAGGTCAAGTCGCAGACCGAAACCGTGCTCAATACGCTCAACAGCGCCGAGCAGCGCAGCCGGGTCATGGGCAAGGCCTTGCGCCAAGTCGAGGCGCTGCCCGAGGCCGAGTCGATCAAGCTGATTCCCCTGGACAAAGACCCGGACGAAAACTGATGAACCTCTCATGAACCGCGAGCTGGCCCGCCTGATTCTGGCGCAGGTCTTCCTGCATGCCTGCATGGCGGGCACGCGCATGGCGGCCCCGCTGCTGGCGCTGCGCGAGGGCTACAGCGCGGTGGCCGTCGGTGTGCTGCTGGCGCTGTTTGCCCTGATGCAGGTTTTTCTGGCCTTGCCAGCAGGCCGCTATGCCGACCGTCATGGTCTGCGCCGCCCCATAGGCTACAGCGTCGTGGCCGCCGTGGCGGGGGCCGGCGTGGCGGTTGCTTTCCCGGTGTTCCCGGTGCTGTGCCTGGCGGCACTCCTCACGGGTGGGGCCACTGGCGCGGCCGTGATTGCGCTGCAGCGCCACGTCGGACGCGCTGCCGTCGGCGCCTTGCAGCTCAAGCGGGTGTTCAGCTGGCTGTCGATTGGTCCGGCAATTTCCAATTTCATAGGGCCTTTTTCCGCCGGCCTGCTGATTGACCATGCCGGTCCGACCTCGGGCAGTCTCTGGGGTTATCGGGCCGCTTTTTTACTGATGGCGCTGTTGCCGCTGGCCAGTTGGTTTTTGATCCGCCGCACCCGCGAATTGCCGCCGGTGATTGCCGCCAGCGGCGGTCCTCAGCCCAATGCCTGGGAGTTGCTGCGCGAGCCGACATTTCGCCGCTTGATGCTGGTGAACTGGTTTTTGTCCTCATGCTGGGACGTGCATACCTTCGTGGTGCCGGTGCTGGGCTTTGAACGCGGCATCAGTGCCTCGGTCATAGGCACCATCCTGGGTGCTTTTGCCGTGGCCGCGGCCCTCATACGTACCGTGATGCCCCTGGTGGCGGCGCATTTGCGCGAGTGGCGCGTGCTGGCCTTTTCCATGCTGACCACGGCGGTGCTGTTTGGCGTCTATCCGCTCATGCAATCGGCCCTGGGCATGGGCGTGTGTTCGGTGTTGCTGGGAATTTCGCTGGGCATGGTGCAGCCCATGGTCATGAGCATGTTGCACCAGATCACCCCCGAGGCGCGGCATGGCGAGGCACTGGGTTTGCGGCTGATGGCGATCAATGCTTCCAGCGTGCTCATGCCCATGATGTTCGGCTCCGCCGGTGCACTGATAGGCATTGCCGGCGTCTTCTGGACCACGGGGGCCCTGGTGGGGGTCGGCTCACGCCTGGCCTGGCTGCTCAAAGACGGACTGCCCCAGCTGGGTGGTCACGCAGCCGAGGCGAGCAAGCCTGGCGGCTAGCGGGGGCTTAGGCCTTGTCCCCTGCGCACGCTCTGACCCTAGCCATGGCGTGCCAGATTAGAGTTTGTAAAAAGCCTTGATGGCGTCCCAGGCCGCTTGTGGCTCATCGACATACTGGAAGAGCTTGAGGTCGTCGGGCGAAATGGCCCCTTCTTCGATCAGGACGTCAAAGTTGAGCAGGCGCTTCCAGTAGTCGGAGCCAAACAAGATGATGGGTACCGGCTTGGCCTTGCCGGTTTGTACCAGCGTGATGACTTCAAACAACTCGTCCAGCGTGCCGAAGCCGCCCGGAAACGCCACCAGCGCCTTGGCGCGCATCATGAAGTGCATCTTGCGCAGGGCAAAGTAGTGGAACTTGAAGTTCAGCGAAGGTGACACATAGGGATTGGAGCCCTGCTCGTGCGGCAGCACGATGTTCAGGCCGACGGTGAGCGCGCCCATTTCATGGGCTCCCCGATTGGCCGCCTCCATGATGCCGGGGCCGCCACCGGTGCAGATGAATATTTTCTCTGCAGCCGGCCGTGGCTTGCTGTAGCCGGCCACCAGACGTGCAAATTCCCTGGCTTTTTCGTAATAGTGGGCGTTGCGCATCTGGCGATGCGCCAGTGCCAGGGCTTTGGCATCGTCACCTTGCTCGGCCAGTTGGAGGGCGGCGCTGGCCTGCTCGGGGGCGGGAAAGCGGGCGCTGCCAAACACCACCACAGTGTTTTCAATGCCTTGTTCGTGTTGGTCAAGCTCGGGCTTGAGCATTTCCAGCTGGAAGCGGATACCGCGGGTTTCCCGTCTGAGCAGGAACTCCGGGTCGGCGAAGGCCAGGCGATTGGCATCGGCCCGCAGTGGCGTGGCGTCGCTGGAAAGGGATTGCAGTTCTGCCCAGGCGTGGGCCAGGCGGCTTTCTGAGAGGTCTTGTGTTTGGTCCATAAGCCATTGTCAACGATAAAAATGACGATTTATGCACCTGCGGCTCAGTGCGCCTGCCAATGCAAAAAGGCTCCGTGAGGAGCCTTTTTTGGGACTGAATCCGGCTGCACAGAGGCAGCACTGATTTAGACGCGCTTGCGGTACTCGCCGGTGCGGGTGTCGATTTCGACGACATCGCCCTGAGCCACAAAAATTGGCACGCCGATTTCAAAACCGGTAGCCAGTTTGGCGGGCTTGAGAACCTTGCCGGAGGTGTCGCCCTTGACGGCGGGTTCGGTCCAGGTGATCTCGCGCTGCACGCTGGTGGGCAGTTCAACCGAGATGGCTTTGCCGTCATAAAACACGACTTCGAGTTCCATGCCGTCTTGCAGGTAGTTCAGCGAGTCGCCCATGTTTTCGGCTTCGACTTCGTACTGGTGGTACTCGGAGTCCATGCAGATGTACATAGGGTCGGCGAAGTAGGAGTAGGTGCAGTCCTTCTTGTCCAGAATGACCTGATCCATTTTGTCGTCGGCCTTGAACACCACTTCGGTGTTGAAGTTGGCGATCAGGCTTTTGAGCTTCATGCGCACGGTGGCGGAATTACGCCCACCACGGCTGTATTCGGTCTTGAGCACGACCATCGGATCCTTGCCGTGCATGATGACGTTACCAGCGCGTATTTCTTGAGCGATTTTCATAGCAGTTCTACTGAAGGAGTTGGCCGCCAAACCTTGGTACGGGCGGTGCCCGGCATACAGGTCTGTGCGGTGGGTTGGGTTGCCAATTTTGCGGTTTGCCCCGTCAGGCCTATCCGCAGAGCCACTGATTTTAGCGGTTTTTTGCAACCAGGCCTAGCAAGTGGGTAGTCAGATCGTCCTGGGCCAGCAGGCGCGCGCGGGCTGTGCGTGCGCAGGCTTGCCAGAGCGGCAGATCGGGCGTGGTGACGTTGTCTGAGGCTTGCTGGTGGCTGCCATCGTTCCAGCGGGCGTGAAAGGCGCGCAGCGACTCGGGTGCTCCCAGCCAGTCCAGAAAAGCCTGCAGCTTGTCCAGATGGGCCGCGTCATGCTGGGGATAAATCTGCCAGACAAAGGCTTGGCCGGCCCAGAGCGCGCGCACCACGGAGTCTTCGCCGCGCACAAAATTGAGATCGCAGGACCACAGCAAATGGTCGAAATCCGCTTGCGTCAGCAGGTCAAGATATGAAATTGATAGCTGGTAGCGCTCGTCCATCAAGGGCTGCAGGCCTATTTCATGACTTAATGCGGCTTTGACCGCCTTTTCGGCGCGTCCGGCCGCCACCAGCAGGCGCACCGGCTGGCCATCGAGTCCGTTGTGGGCAAACTGCCTGAGCAAGCCGGCCAGCGCGGGCGGCTCGTAGCAAAACAGCGAGACCAGCTTTTCGCCGCTAGCTTCACCCTGGCACGCTATGCCCTGGGCCGTCAGCCAGGCCCTGCGATCAAAGCCGGCCTGCCGCTCGGCCAGGTCTGGCTCGCGCAACAGGCCGCCCGTGGCTGGCGTGAAGCCGGGGTAGAAAAACCATTTCAGCCAGCCGGCCGCCGGCCCGCCTTGCACCGGCGAGGGCAGGGCGTGGCAGCGTTCGACATAGTCCTCGGCCGACAGGTACTCCAGGTTGATCCATACGGTTTTTTGGCCTGTAGCGCTTGCTGCATGGGCGCAAGAAGCTATGAATTCGGGAGCAATCTCACAGCCGAAGGCCTCTATCATGACCTCGCTGGGTTGCGCCTCAAGATCTGCCGCGGCCAGCTCCAGCGGCTGGCACCAAGGCAGCACGCGCACGCCGGCGCAACCCTGGGGCGCCATCCAGCCGAGCGCGCTGGCGTCATCCACCCATAGCCGGACTTTATGGCCGCGCCCGGCCAGATCGGCGCAGAGGCGCCAGCACACGCCAATGTCCCCGAAGTTGTCAATGACTTTGCAAAAAATGTCCCACTGCAGGCTGCGATTCATGAAAGGATTGTCCACAATACGGCCAGCCCGTTCGCCTTGCCATTTTTCAGCCCATGACCGCATGACCGCACCCCACGAATTCGACCCTCAGCTGCTTAGCGAAGTCGCCGCCTTGCCGGCGCTGCCCGGCGTCTACCGCTACTTTGATGCCGAAGGCGGCGTGCTCTACGTTGGCAAGGCGCGCAACCTGAAGAAACGGGTCACCAGCTATTTCCAGAAAAACCATGGCGGCACCCGCATTGGCCACATGGTGACCAAGATTGTCCGCATGGAAACCACCGTGGTGCGCTCGGAAGCCGAGGCGCTGCTGCTGGAAAACAACCTCATCAAGACGCTGCACCCGAAATACAACATCCTGTTTCGAGACGACAAGAGCTATCCCTATCTGAAGCTGACGGCGGCCCAGACCAAGGATGCGGGCGGCGCACCGACGGCGGTGGCCTATCCGCGCATTGCCTACTACCGGGGTGCGGTGGAGAAAAAAAACCACTACTTTGGCCCTTATCCGAGCGCCTGGGCGGTGAAGGACACGATTTTGCTGCTGCAAAAAGTGTTCAAGCTGCGCACCTGTGAAGACACGGTGTTCAACAACCGCACCCGGCCCTGCCTGCTGTACCAGATCAAGCGCTGTTCCGCGCCCTGCGTCGGCCATGTATCGGCCGAGCAGTACGCGCTGGACACGGCGAATGCCCAACGTTTCTTGCAAGGCCAGACGCAGGAGATCCTGAGCGAGCTGGAAAAGAAAATGCTGGCGCATGCGGAGCGGCTGGAGTTTGAGCAGGCCGCCGAGCTGCGTAACCAGATGGCGGCCTTGTCCAAGGTCTTGCACCAGCAGTCCATGGATTTGGGCGGCAAAAACGGCGACGTGGACGTGGACATCCTGGCGGTGAAGGTGCAGGGCGGCAAGGCCTGCGTCAACCTGGCCATGGTGCGCGGCGGCCGTCATCTGGGCGATCGGCCCTACTTTCCGACGCACGTGGAAAACGCCACCGATGCGGCCGCGCTGGATATCGAGCCGGAGCCCTCAGCACCGCAAGCGAAGGAAAAGTCACTGGAGGCGCTGATTCTTGAGGCCTTTATTGCGCAGCACTATATCGACGTGCCCGTGCCGCCCATTCTGGTATGCAGCGAGCCGGTCGACAAGGCATTGATGGACGCGCTTTCAGAGCAGGCCGGTAGTCGCGTGACGGCCCTGCATCAGCCGCATGAGCAGCGCCGTATCTGGCTGGAGATGGCGCAGAAAAATGCTGGGCTGCAGCTGGCGCGCCTGCTGGCCGAAGAGGGCTCGCAACAGGCGCGTACCCGGGCGCTGGCCGAAGCGCTTGATCTGTCCCTGGACAATCTGGATGCGCTGCGCATCGAGTGCTTTGACATCTCGCACACCGCCGGCGAATCCACTCAGGCCTCTTGCGTGGTGTTCAAGGAGCACAAGATGCAGAACAGCGAATATCGGCGCTACAACATCGAAGGCATCACGCCGGGCGACGACTATGCGGCCATGCGGCAGGTCTTGACGCGCCGCTATACCAAGCTGGCCGAAGCCGCCCGCAATGGCGAAGCCAAGCTGCCCGACCTGGTGCTGGTCGATGGCGGCAAGGGCCAGGTGTCCATGGCGCGCGAAGTGTTCGTCGAGCTGGGCCTGGATCTGGGGCTGATTGCCGGTGTCGAAAAAGGCGAGGGCCGCAAGGTCGGTCTGGAAGAGCTGGTGTTTGCCGACGGCCGGGACAAGGTCTATCTGGGCCGCGACTCCGCGGCGCTGATGCTGATTGCCCAGATCCGGGACGAGGCGCACCGCTTTGCCATCACCGGCATGCGTGCCAAGCGCGCCAAGGTGCGGGTGGGCAGCAGCCGGCTTGAAGATATCGCCGGCATTGGCCCGAAGCGGCGCGCCAGCTTGCTGCAGCGCTTTGGCGGTGTCCGCGGAATTGCCTCGGCCAGTGTCGAAGACATCGCCATGGTCGATGGCATCTCGAAAGACCTGGCCGAGGAAATTTACCGCGCTCTGCACTGATTCACAGGGTGTGCGGGCGCCAGCAAAAACGTCTGTACAGACGTTTTTGCACCACTAAGCCGCGCTAATTGGCCGGTCTGCTTCAGTCCTTTGGCAAGGTGGTCCCGGCTCATGCCAAAATCGGAACCATGTTTTTGACCATTCCCACGTTGATGACCTGGACCCGCATCGTTGCGATTCCTCTGATCGTGGGGGTGTTTTATCTGAACATCGCCCCGGCCGAGCGCAATTTGATTGCCACCGTGATGTTCATCGTTTTTGCCGCGACCGACTGGTTGGACGGCTTTTTGGCCCGCAAGCTCAACCAGACCTCGTCCTTTGGCGCCTTTCTTGATCCGGTGGCCGACAAGTTCTTGGTGTGCGCTTCCTTGCTGGTGCTGGTGCAGCTGCAGCGCGCCGACGTGTTTGTGGCGCTCATCATCATCGGCCGCGAGATCGCGATTTCCGCCCTGCGCGAGTGGATGGCCTTGATTGGCGCCACCAAAAGCGTGGCGGTGCACATGATAGGCAAGGTCAAGACCACGGTGCAGATGATTGCGATTCCCTTTTTGCTGTTTGACGGCCGGCTGTTCGGGCTCATCGATACCCATGTCTGGGGCACCTGGCTGATCTGGCTGTCGGCCATTTTGACGGTCTGGTCCATGGTTTACTACCTACAAAAAGCCATTCCCGAAATCCGCGCGCGCGCCAAGTGAGCTTGCCCGCATCCCCCAGTATCTGGATCAGGGCCATGCCCGCCGTGTTCGTGCTGATCTGGAGCACGGGCTTTATCGTCGCCAAGTTCGGCCTGCCTTACGCGCCGCCGCTGACCTTTCTGGCGATCCGTTATTTGTTGTCCATCGCCTGCTTCCTGGTCTGGATCGTCCTGGCCGGTGCGGCCTGGCCGCGCGGCCGTCGCCAGTGGCTGCATCTGGCCGTCACCGGGGTGCTTATGCATGCGGCTTACCTGGGCGGTGTCTGGGTCGCCGTCAAGGGCGGCATGGGTTCGGGCCTGACGGCGCTGATTGTGGGCTTGCAGCCGGTGTTGACGGCCTTATGGGTGTCTTGGGCTGGTTCGGCGAACGATTCAGCGCAACCCAAGGTAACGCCGCGTCAGTGGCTGGGCCTGGTGCTGGGCTTGGGCGGTCTGCTGCTGGTGGTGGCACGCAAATTCGGCACGGGCAGCGAGGTCACGGCGCTGACCTTGGGTTGCGCGGTGTTTGCGCTGTTCAGCATCACGGCGGGAACGCTTTACCAGAAGCGCTTCGTGCAGCCCACCGATGTGCGCAGCGCCAACGCCATCCAGCTGGGTGCCGCCTTGCTGGTGAGCCTGCCCTTTGCCCTGTTGGAAAGCGAAGCCATTGTCTGGAACCCGCAATTCATGGGGTCCATGGCCTGGTCGGTGCTGGCACTGACCTTGGGCGGCAGCTCGCTGCTTTACCTGCTGATTCAGCGTGGTGCGGCGACCTCCGTGACCAGCTTGCTCTATCTGGTGCCACCGACCACGGCGATCATGGCCTGGCTGCTGTTTGCCGAGCCCATCACGCTGGCGACGATTGTCGGAACTGCGCTTACGGCGCTGGGCGTGAGCCTCGTGGTGCGGCCCGCGAAGCCACGGGCGGCGTAGTTTTCCAGGGCGCGTCCTGGAACTGCGTGAGCAGGAAATCTATCAGTAGTCGGATACGCCGCGGTGTATCCGTGCGGTAGGGCGCGAGCCAGTGAATGTCGGCATCCGGCATGGTATAGGTAGGCAATACCCGCACCAGTTGACCCGAAGCCAACTGGGGAGCAATGTCCCAGAGACTGCGCAGCATGATGCCGCGGCCCTCGACGCACCAGTCGCGCACTAGTTCTCCGGAGTTGCTCGATAGCGGCCCGTGCACGCGAATCCGCTCGGCTGTTTTGCTTCGCTCCTGGTGTAGCGGCCAGATATCAAAACGCTGGTTTGTCGCATTGCCGTTTTCCCGCACGATCAGGCAGGCATGATCTTGCAGGGCTTGCAGGTTGAGGGGCGCGCCATGCTGCTTGAGGTAGGCCGGCGAGGCCACCAGCACGCGCTGGTTGTGAGCCAGCCGGCGCGACACCCATTGCGCGGTTTGCCGGCCCTGTGCCGACCATAGCCAGATGGCAGCGTCAAAGCCTTCGAGCGCCAGATCTGGCAGTTGCTCGGTCAGTTGCAGCTGAATCTCAATTCGGGGGTGGCGCTCCTGAAAGTTGGCCAGCGCCGGGCCCAGCCAAAGACGGCCAAAGCCAAAAGTGGCGGCCAGGCGTATCAGTCCGGCGGGCTCGGTCTTGCGTTCCTGCAACTCGGCCTCCAGCGAGGCAAAACCCTGAAGCAAGACACGCGCGCGCTCGCACAGGGTTTCGCCCTCGGCGGTTGGGCTGACGCGCCGGGTGGTGCGCTGGAACAAACGTTGACCCAGCCGGGCTTCCAGCGCGGCGAGCCGCTTGGTCACCACGGGCGGGGCGACATCCAGGCTGCGTGCAGCGCCGGCCAGGCTACCCTGGTCGCGGACGGCCAGTACCAGTTCCAGATCGCTTCGGTCCATTCATGCCTCAAAGCTAATAATCAATTGCCAGATTATTGCTTGAATAAAGGTGCTAGGTTCTGCAAAATCGCTCACATGATGCTCATCAGAATCGTCCGCAACAATCCACCAAGGCCTGTCAATGTTTGAGGGGTTTTCGTCCTGCGAGGTCGCAGGCCCGGCCGGAATGCTGCACACCTTGCGGGGTGGCCGAGGCACGCCGCTTCTCCTGCTGCACGGGCATCCGCAAACTCATGTGATGTGGCATGCTGTGGCCGACGAGCTGGCCAAGGTGTTCACCGTTGTCATGATGGATTTGCGCGGTTACGGCGATTCGGCCCGCGTCAACAGCGATGCGGAACACCAGGCCTATTCCAAACGCACGATGGCGCTCGATGCCATGGCCGTGATGCGTCACCACGGGTTCGAGCAGTTTCAGGTGCTGGCGCATGACCGCGGTGCCCGCGTTGCGCATCGCCTGGCGGCGGATCATCCTGCAAGCGTTCAGCGGCTGTTGCTGCTCGATATCGCGCCCACGCTGGCCATGTACGACAACACCTCGGATGCTTTTGCACGCGCCTACTGGCACTGGTTCTTTTTGATCCAGCCGCCGCCTTTGCCGGAAGCCTTGATAGCGTCCGACCCGGTGCGCTACCTACGCAGCGTGATGGGCAAGCGCCACGCGGGCCTTGGCGCTTTTGTGCCGGCCGCGCTGGCCGAGTACGAGCGCTGTGTACAGATTCCCGGCACCGCCACCAGCATTTGCGAGGACTACCGGGCCTCCGCCACGATTGACCTGCTGCATGATCGCGCCGATGTGGCGGCGGAGCATCGCCTGACGCAGCCGCTGCGTGTGCTGTGGGGCGAGCATGGCGCGGTGGGCCAGTGTTTCGATGTGCTGCAGCTCTGGCGCGAGAGAGCCCGCGATGTGTCGGGGCGTAGCCTGCCTTGTGGGCACTATATTGCCGAAGAAGCACCGGAGCTTCTGCTGGCCGAAGCCCTGAATTTTTTCAAACCCTGATTCAAAGGATCACCTGATGAACACCCCAAACAAGGCCGGTAAAAAAAGAATCGCAGTCATTGCCGGTGACGGCATCGGCAAGGAAGTCATGCCCGAGGGCTTGCGCGTGCTGGAAGCCGCCGCCGTCAAATATGGCATTGAACTGCAGTTCGACCATTTTGATTTTTCCAGTTGGGACTATTTTGAAAAACACGGCCAGATGCTGCCGGACAACTGGAAAGACCAGATCGGTGGACATGACGCGATTTATTTTGGCGCGGTCGGCTGGCCCGAGAAAATTGCCGACCATGTATCGCTGTGGGGTTCCCTGTTGCTGTTCAGACGCGAGTTTGACCAGTACATCAATTTGCGTCCGGCGCGGCTGATGCCAGGCATCATCGCGCCTGTGGTCAGGCGCGATGGCAGTCCGCGCCAGCCCGGTGAGATTGATTTTTATATCGTCCGCGAAAACACCGAAGGCGAATATTCCAGCATAGGCGGAAGGGCATTTCCGGGAACTGAGCGTGAGTTCGTGTTGCAGGAGTCGGTGTTTACCCGCGTCGGCGTGGATCGCGTGCTGAAGTTTGCCTTCGAGTTGGCCCAGTCCCGGCCCAAAAAACATTTGACCAGTGCGACCAAGTCCAATGGCATTTCCATCTCCATGCCTTACTGGGATGAGCGCGTGGCCGAGATGGCGAAAAACTATCCGGCAATTCAGCTGGACAAGTTTCATATCGACATCCTGACGGCACACTTTGTGCAACGGCCGGATTTTTTCGACGTGGTGGTGGCCAGCAATCTGTTCGGCGACATCCTCAGCGATCTGGGGCCGGCCTGCACCGGAACCATAGGCATTGCGCCCAGCGCCAACCTCAACCCGGAGCGCAAGTTCCCCTCTCTGTTCGAGCCGGTACATGGCTCGGCGCCGGACATTGCAGGGCGTGCTATCGCCAACCCGATCGGCCAGATCTGGTGTGGCGCGATGATGCTGGAATTCTTGGGGCACAAGGATGCACATGATGGCATCCTGGCTGCCATTGAAAAAGTACTGAGTCCCCAGAGTGGTGCGCCACGAACGCCTGACTTGGGTGGACAGGCCAGCACGGCAGATGTCGGCAAAGCCATTGCTCAGGCGCTGATCGAGGCGTAGCGGGTATTTTTGTCAAGCAGGAAAATTACGCACCAGAGTCGAGAGTGAGCGCGGAAGGGTGAAAAAACAGACTAGAATTCTTGTCCGCACGTTGTAAAAAGTTGATGCTGTATTGACAGGTTAGAGGTCCATGGCTCTAATCGAGAACAGCAGATGACCTGCACATGCCGCTCCCGTTGACACCCTCACCACAGTGTCCCGGGAGATATTTTTTAGCGACAACCAGATTAACTTTTATCAACGAGAGGCTACTTGTGAACAAGACTGAACTGATCGAGCACATTGCCAAAAATGCTGATATTTCCAAAGCTGCTGCCACGCGCGCACTGGAGTCCACCATTGGTGCAGTGAAGTCCACCCTGAAAAAAGGAGGCTCGGTGTCTCTGGTGGGCTTTGGCACTTTTGCCGTGGGCAAACGTGCTGCTCGTACCGGTCGTAACCCGCGTACTGGCGATGCGATTAAAATCAAGGCGGCCAAGGTTCCAAAGTTCCGTCCGGGCAAGGCCCTCAAGGATGCTTTGAACTGATGTAGAGATTTTTAGTGGGGTGCTTAGCTCAGTTGGTAGAGCAGCGCCCTTACACGGCGTAGGTCGGCGGTTCGAGCCCGTCAGCACCCACCACCCACTAGCGAAAAAAAGGCGAACCTGGGTTCGCCTTTTTTGTTGTTGAGCCCTCTGGGCCCGTCGTACAGGAATTCTTAGATGTTTGATTTCATTCGCAAGCACACCAAGTGGACCATGGCGCTGCTGTTTTTGCTGATCGTTCCTTCCTTTGTACTGGTCGGCATGAACAGTAGCAAGCTCTCTGGGGAAAACGGCGGTGTGGTTGCCAAGGTGGATGGCAAGGACATCACGCAGCCCGAGTGGGATAGGGCGCATCTGAGGGAAGTCGACAGGCTGCGGGCCTCCATGCCTACGCTGGATGTCAAACTGCTGGACTCTCCTGAGGCTCGTTATGCCACGCTTGAGCGTCTGGTGCGTGACCGTGTTATCGCCGTGGCTGCTGACAAGTTGAAACTCGCCACCAGTGACCAGCGCCTGGCACGGGAGCTGCACGACAGCCCCGAGATTGCCGCGTTGCGCCGGGCTGATGGCACGCTGGACATGGAGCGCTATCGCCAATTGCTGGGCAGCCAGGGCATGAGCCCTGAAATGTTTGAAGCCAATGTGCGGACCGATCTGTCGACTCGTCAGGTTTTGGCGGGTATTGCGGCCAGCGGGTTTGCTGCAAACTCGGCCGCCGATATGGCGCTCAACGCCTATTTTGAAAAGCGCCAAATTCAGCTGGCACGTTTCAATGCTGCTGACTACGCAGCTAAATTGAATCCGACGGATGCCGATCTCGAGCAGTTCTACAAGGCTAACGAAAAGCTGTTCCAGGCACCCGAGCAAGCCGACATCGAGTATGTGTTGCTTGATCAGGATAGCGTGAAGAAGGGCATCACGGTCAATGAGTCCGACCTCAAGACCTATTACGAACAAAATCTTCAGCGACTCAATGCTGCTGAAGAGCGACGTGCCAGCCATATCCTGATTGCTTCTCCCAAGACTGCGCCAGCAGCTGATCGCGAAAAAGCCAAGGCCAAGGCTGAGGCGTTGCTCGCGCTGGTCAAGAAATCCCCGGATACTTTTGCTGATGTGGCACGCAAGAATTCGGAGGACCCCGGCTCCGCTGCCAACGGCGGCGATCTTGATTTCTTCGCTCGTGGCGCCATGGTCAAGTCCTTTGAAGATGCCGCTTTTGCGATGAAAAAAGGCGATGTCAGCGACGTGGTTGAGTCCGACTTTGGATACCACATCATCAAGCTGACCGACATTCGGACGCCCAAGCAGCGCAGTTTTGAGGACATGCGAGCAGAACTTGAAGCCGATCTGAAAAAGCAGCAAGCCCAGAAGATGTTTTCTGAAGCTGCCGAGACTTTTTCCAATGGCGTATACGAGCAGGCCGATAGCCTTAAGCCGATTGCCGACAAGCTCAAGCTGGAAATCAAAACCGCCAGCCAAGTGACGCGTCAACCGGCGGCCGGCGCCACGAGTGTGCTGGCCAATCCAAAATTTCTAAATACGCTGTTTTCGCCTGATGCGATCGAGAAAAAACGCAATACCGAAGCCATCGAGGTTGCGCCCAGTCAACTCGTTTCGGGCCGTATCGTTCAGTACAGCCCTGCGCATACTCAGTCCTTTGCCGATGTGAAAGCTCTCGTGCGTCAGCGCTGGCTGGCTCAGCGCAGTGCAGAAGAGGCGCGCAAGGATGGCATGGCTAAATTGGCTGCCTGGAAGGCCAATCCGGCTAGCGCTACCTTGCCTGCCCCGGTACTGGTTTCGCGTGATCAGACACAAAACATGCCCGCGCAGATCATCGATGCGGCACTGCGTGCCGATGCGAGTACCTTGCCTGCGTTTGCTGGCGTCGATCTGGGCACCCAGGGTTACGCCATCGTCAAGATTGACAAGGTTGTACCTCGCGATGTGCCAGCCGAGGCAGTCGCCAAACAGGAGCACAGCCAATATGCGCAGTGGTGGACCTCGGCCGAAGGTTTGGCCTATTACAACGGTCTAAAAGAGCGCTTTAAGGCCAAAATCCTGGTGGACAAGCCCGTAACAGGCAAAGCAAATGCAGAAGAAGGCGTGACGCAGTAAATTTCGGGCACTTTGCCGCTATAATTTAGAACTCCGGTGGCTGTAGCTCAGTTGGTAGAGTCCAGGATTGTGATTCCTGTTGTCGTGGGTTCGAGCCCCATCAGCCACCCCAATATTCAATGAATAGCTTATAAGTGCTTGATTCCTAACGGAATCAGGCACTTTTTGTTTTGGGCATAAATTTGGTTGTTACACGGTCTGTCACACACAGAAAGAAAGACCATGAAAGTAATAGCCGAACATAGCCTCCGGGCACGTCTGCTGACCTCGGCCAATTCGGCGTGGGCTTGCTTGCGGCTTAATGAACCCGCAGCACCTCAAACTGCTGTCGGATTGGAGCGACCTGTATCCACACCTCATCACCCTCGCATTTACCCAGCATGGCCCTGCCCAAAGGGGCTTCGCTGCTGATGACCTGAACGAGCTGAGCGCCGCTGACCAACTTCATGCTGCCCCCATCCGGCCCGAGAAAGAGCTGTTGCTGCTTGTCGTCGGAATCGACTAGGCAGACCAGCGCGCCGAGCTGTATACCTTTGCTGGAGTCGTAGGGGCGCGGGCGGAATTGGCGCCAATTGGCCATCGCCTGGCGGATGCCTTCGGCGCGCCGAGCTTGGCCGGTGGCCAGGTATGCGGCTTCGAGTCCCAATGTGTCGTATTTGTTTTCGGCGATGTTTTCTTCGTGAGTCGCCGTTTCATGGGCCGCCCGCACTGCCTGTTCGGCTTGCAGCAGGTCTTCGGCGAGCCGTTCCAGCACCTGCTGCTGCAGCAAGAATTTATCCATGATGAAAGGTAGGCATCTCGAAAAAGCGGGGGGCAGGCCTTGATTATGAAGGGCTCCACCAGCCTTAGACGCTTTTGTTGGCTGCAGGTTAACTTCAGCTACGCGTTGAATCATGTAGCGCTCATGGTTGCAAATTGGTTTAGGGTTGACCGCCGACGCGACGACGTTCCGACAGAACGCGGCCACAAGTGGACATCTGCTTCGAGGTAGTCAGTGAATGTCTCATATCTTGAACATTAATCTAATAATTGCTCAAGATATGACTTGAATTGACTTGGCAAAAAATACGACTCTCTATAAAATGAACAAAATGCACCATTTTTGTTGTAAATATGGAGCACTCATGCCGCGCACTCAACACCCCCTTTCTCTGTCCTTGACGAAGCTCGCCACTGGCCTCGGCCAACGTATCGAGCTCGCCCGTTGCCGGCGCGACCTCCCGGCGACGCTCTTCGCCGAACGCGTGGGCATCTCTCGCAACACCTTGGCTCGGCTAGAGGCTGGTGACCCTGCGGTCGCGCTCGGAACGTACCTGAAGGCGCTGCGCGTGTTGGGCCTCGAGGGCGACGTCAACAACGTGGCGAGCGATGACATCCTGGGCAGGAAGTTGCAGGATTCCGTTTCCCTGCGCACCCGGGGACGCGTGAACGGCCCCTGACCCTGAAGGAACCCGATGGCTACGAAAAACGCACGCGCGAACCGCCCCGGGCTGGAGGTTCACCTGGACGCCCCGGAGCTCAGCCCAGCCATGCACATCGGGAACCTGTTTCCCGCTGCCGAACGGGTCGACCTGGCTCCCTCCTTTGAGTACACGCAGGCATGGCTTGAGGCCCCAGCGGCCGTGCCGATAGACCCACGGCTGCCGCTGTACGCAGGCGAGCAGCACTCTGCGGACGGCAAGGGGTTTGGCGTTTTTTCTGACTGCGCGCCGGACCGCTGGGGCCGGGTGTTGATGGAACGACGCGAGGCCAATGCGGCCGAAAAAGAAAAGCGCCCCATGGTGAAGACGAACGAGCTGTTCTACATGCTCGGCGTGAATGACTTCACCCGGGCCGGCGCCCTTCGATTCCGGCGTGGCCCTCAAGAAGCGTTCCTCGACAACAGCCCAATGCCCGCGCCCCCCGCGACCGACCTGCGTGAGCTGGCCGAGGTCGCCAGGAAGCTTGACGGCCCCCGCCCTGAGGCAATGCCCGAATACGAAAAGTGGCTGGCCATGCTCATCTCACCCGGCTCGTCGCTGGGGGGGGCGCGACCCAAGGCCACTTTCACCATGCAGGACGGCACGCTCTGGCTGGCCAAGTTTCCAGGGCACAACGACCAGTACGATTGGGGAAGCTGGGAATACCTGGCCTACCTCCTGGCTCACGATGCCGGCATTGTGATGCCCAAGGCAAACCGAGTGCTCTTGAGCGACCGGTACTACACCTACTGCGTCAGCCGATTCGACCGCCAGGCTGCCATACCGGGCGGCGACCACAGGCGCCGCATGTATGCATCGGCGATGACGTTGCTCGAGCGCCGCGATGGCCAGGAGGGGGGAAGCTACCTACACATTCTCGAGGCCATTGAAACCTACGGCGGTGCAGGACTGACCGAGGACATGCACCAATTGTTCAGGCGCGCCGTCTTCAATCTCTTGGTGGGGAACCGGGACGACCATCTACGCAATCATGGTTTTTTTCTGACGCCCACGGGCTGGCGGCTTTCCCCTGCTTTCGACATCAACCCCAACCCCGCCAAGAGCGAACACTCGCTGACGTGGGACGGCAAATTCGCAGCGCCCATCCTTCAGACCTTGGTGGCCACGGCAGGCTACTACCGCCTCAGCGCGACCGCCGCACAGGCCATCGTTGATGAGGTCACTAACGTCGTGGCCACATGGAAAGACCGGGCAGCAAAACTTGACCTCTCCAGTATTGAAGTCAAGATGATGAGCTCCGTTTTCGCGGTCTGATGACCCAGGAATGGCCAAGCCATACGTTTTCCAATGTCCGCGTCTGCTCGGGCCGCAGGTCGACTTCGGGCCTTAACGGGCGGTCAATCTTCGTCGAAGCTGGCGTTGGTGGTCAGCTTCTATCGGAATGGTGGTCAATGATTGCCAGCATATGTACATGTCACAACGGCGCAACTTCACGGCGGAGTGCGCATCACTTTTGTCGTCAAAAGTAGTCAGCGCACCCAGCTCTTCGCGGTGCGGCTGCAAGGGCCTCGTCTGACACGATGTGAATTTGATGCTGATGGCCTTGTTCACGATGAGGCGGGGGACTCTTGTATGGATGGTGACGCGGTGAGGGACGTCCGGGTCGTGGGGCGAATTTTCGACTGCAGCGGACTTGGCGCTGAGGCACCCAGCGGCCGCACCGTCCACAGTAGCGGCAGCAATGGAGCACCTGTCGCATCGGGATGTGTCAGTCCGGGCGATGCGGCGCAGGAAGGCTGCATAGGGTGACGAGGGGTGCCTCCTCGTGTGCAAAAGCCCGGAATACAGCTTCCTTTGTGAACAGATGCCGGTTTTCGGGAGCGGAAATCTTGGCAAAGAGGCGCAAGTCACTGACCGATTCACAGGTCATAGCCGCGATGCGGGCAACGACCTCATCTTTAGTCTCTTTACGACGATATTTCAAAGGAGGGCGTTTTTACTTGGCATCCCAGTTTGTGCATGATTTTCCTGCGGCATGGCCGAAGGGTCAATGTGCAGAGGGTGGACAAGGACGGCAAAGTGCCGGCTTCGAGTTGCGCAGGATGCGCGGCTAATCGAGTACCGGGAAGACCTCTGAAAAACCTGCTTGGAAGTCAAAAAAGTAGCCTTTTGGAGCCCATTTTTGATACACTGGTTGTCACACATGGCTGTGTAACAACCTCTTGGAACCCGCGCCAGGCTTGGATTCGAAGTTGGCCAGTGGTGCCCCATCAGCCACCCCAAATAAAAAACGCCCACAGCTTGTGGGCGTTTTTCATGGCGTTTGCGCTTTTAGTTGGTCATGACCAACTTGCCCATGACGCTGCGTGAGCCCATGTCGGCGTAGGCGCTTTTCAGCTCGGCCATTGGCATGGTGCGGTCAATCACCGGTTTGATCTTGCCCTGGGCGTACCAGCCGGCCAACTCGGCCATCATGGCCGCATTGGCCTTGGGCTCGCGCCTGGCAAAGTCGCCCCAGAACACGCCGACGATGGACGCGCCCTTGAGTAACGTGAGGTTGAGCGGTAGCGCGGGAATGGGGCCGGAGGCAAAGCCCACCACCAGATAGCGGCCACGCCAGGCGATGGAGCGAAAGGCCGGCTCGCTGAAGTCGCCGCCCACCGGGTCGTAAATCACGTCCGGGCCCTTGCCCTCGGTCAGCAGCTTGAGCTCGTCGCGCAGGTTTTTATGGCTGTAGTTGATGGTAGCGTCGGCGCCTATGGCGCTGCACAGAGCGCATTTTTCATCGGTCGATGCCGCGGCAATGACGCGGGCGCCGACGGCCTTGGCGATCTGGACGGCCGCGCTGCCCACGCCGCCCGCCGCGCCCAGCACCAGCACGGTTTCACCGGCCTTGAGCTGGCCCCGGTCCATCAGCGCATGCCAAGAGGTGGCGTAAATCATGATGAAGGCCGCCGCATCGACATGGGAAAACCCGGCCGGCAGCGGCATGCACAAGGCGGCCGGGGCGACGGTGTGGGTGCCGAAGCCGCCGGTGCCCGACAGGCAGGCGACATTTTGGCCGACCTGCAGGTGTTTCACGCCTTCGCCCAGGGCTTGCACCACGCCGGCGTATTCGGAGCCGGGTACGAAGGGCAGGGGAGGCTTGATCTGGTATTTGTTTTGCACGATCAGCAGATCGGGGAAGTTGAGGCTGGCGGCCCGGATTTCTATCAGCACCTCACCGGCTTTGGGCTGCGGCGTTGGCAGCTCCTGCCAGCTCAGGGCGTCTACGCCTATGGGATTGTCACAAAGCCAGGCATGCATGGGATGTCTCCGGGTGAGGTGTACAAAGAACAATCAAGGCGAATGAAAACGAGCTCGCCATGCATCATAGGCATGGCCGCCGCTTGGCTGCGGCTCCAGGCGCTGCCAGCTGTCGCAGCCGTGACCGTAAAATCGCGCTATGAAAATTCTGATTTGCAACGATGACGGTTATCAGGCTAGCGGCATCGTCGCCCTTTACGAAGCGCTAAAAACCGTCGCCGATGTCGAGGTGGTGGCACCAGAGCAAAACAACAGTGCCAAATCCAACGCCCTGACCCTGCATTCGCCTATGTATGTGCAGACGGCGGCCAACGGTTTTCGTTACATCAACGGCACGCCTGCTGACTGTGTGCACATCGCGCTCACCGGCTTGCTGGGCTATCGGCCTGATCTGGTGGTTTCCGGCATCAACAACGGCGCCAACATGGGCGACGACACCATTTATTCGGGCACGGTGGGGGCGGCCATGGAGGGCTATTTGTTTGGCATTCCAGCGATCGCCTTTTCGCAAACCGAAAAAGGCTGGTCCCACATCGAAGTGGCGGCCCAGCGCGCGCGCCAGTTGGTGCAGCAACTGCTGCCTTCGCTGGAAGCCGTGGCCGAGGGCGCGCAGCCGACGCAGGCGCCCTGGCTGCTCAATGTGAATATTCCGAATTTGCCGGATGAAGAGATACAAGGCGTCAAAGTGGCGCGTCTGGGGCGCCGCCATGCCGCGGAGCGGGTGATCACGCAGACCAGCCCGCGCGGTGAAACCATGTACTGGATAGGCGGCGCCGGGTCGGCCAAGGAGGCCGGCGAGGGCACCGACTTTCATGCGACCCGCCAGGGCTTTATCTCGGTGACGCCCTTGCAGGTGGACCTGACCGATCACGAGCGCCTGCCTTACTGGGCGCAAACTGCGGCGCAACTGATGCCCGCACGCTGAGGACAGGCGCATGAAGTCCCCGCTCAAGCCACCTTTCAATCCCACGGCCAAAACCCCCACAGTGACGGAGCGGCCCAGCTTTCCGGTTCGACTCAAGCCCGATACAGGTGTCCCGTCCGCTACTAAATTGGTAGCTGCTTCCGCTTATCCGGAAAGGGCTGTGGCTATTAATAGCTTAAGAAATGCACTGCCGGCCAGTGCGCCCGGCGGTGTCGGGCCGGATTCCCAAGCCCTGCGTGCGCGCATGCTGCAAAAGCTCGCGGCGCAAGGCGTGTCGGATGACCATGTGCTGGCCGCCATGGGGGCGGTAGAGCGCCACCGTTTTGTGGATACGGCGCTGGTCAACCAGGCTTATGAGGACACCAGCTTGCCGATAGGTCTGGGTCAGACCATCTCCAAGCCCAATGTCGTGGCGCGCATGCTGGAGTTGCTGCGTCAAGGCTGTACCGGCAAGCTCGGGCGCGTGCTGGAGATCGGTACTGGCTGCGGTTACCAGGCCGCCGTGCTGAGCCATCTGGCGACCGAGGTCTACAGCATTGAGCGGCTGCGCGGCCTGCACGACAAGGCCAGGGAGAATTTGCGGCCTTTGCGCCTGCCCAATGTGCATCTGCTTTTTGGTGATGGCATGATCGGTTTCCCCAAAGGCGCGCCCTATGCGGCCATCATCGCGGCGGCCGGTGGCGAGGCCATTCCGGCGGCCTGGATAGAGCAGCTGGCCGTGGGTGGGCGCCTGGTGGCGCCGCTGCAAACCTCCAATGGTGCGCAGGCGCTGGTGCTGATTGAGAAAACCCGCCTCGGTGTCAAGCAGACTTTGCTGGAGGCCGTGCACTTTGTCCCTTTAAAATCAGGCACCAGCTGAGGCTCAGCCAATAGATCGACCTGAATCAGGTCAAGATGGAAGACGAAAGTAACAATGAATCAAACCACACGGCCAAATAAGGCGGCGTCTGTCGTCACCAGTGCAGGGCCTGGCGCCCGCCTGGCTCGCAGACTGACTCTGCCATGCGCCCTGGCTGCGGTCATGCTGCTGGCGGCAGGTTGCGCCACGCGCTCCCCAGGCAATGCGCCGGTTGAAGACCGGGGCACCGGCATGTCGCGCCAGCAAAGCACGGTGACGGAAGCCGTCAAGCAACTGCCAGGCTTTGAAAATGCCGGCAAACCCGGTTACTACACCGTCAGGCCCGGCGACACCATGATTCGCATCGGCCTGGAAAGCGGTCAGAACTGGCGCGATATCGTGCGCTGGAATGCGCTTGAAAACCCCAATCTGATTGAGGTTGGACAGGTCTTGCGCGTGGCGCCACCGGTCAGCGAAGCCTCCCAGGTGGTGACGCGTCCGGTGTCATCCGGATCAGTGGCTGCCGCGCCGGTTCCAGCCGCCAGCGCCAGCGCCACCGCCAAGCCCGCATCGGCGCCAGCCAGCGCCGCGGCGCCGGTAGTCGCAGCTGCCCCGACGCCCGCGCCCACACCTGCTGCCATCAATGGCGATGAAGACGTGGGTTGGATCTGGCCGGCCCAGGGCCAGCTGATTGCCGGCTTTGACGATGCCAAAAACAAGGGTCTGGACATTGCGGGCAAGGCCGGCGATGCCGTGCTGGCCTCGGCCGATGGCCGGGTGGTCTACTCAGGCGCCGGTTTGCGGGGCTATGGCAACCTGATCATTCTCAAGCACAACAACACCTTTTTGACGGCCTATGCGCACAACCAGACCTTGCTGGTCAAGGAAGACCAGGCGGTTAAAAAGGGCCAGAAGATTGCCGAGATGGGCAATAGCGATGCCGACCGGGTCAAGCTGCATTTCGAGATTCGCCGTCAAGGCAAACCGGTCGATCCGGCCAAATACCTGCCGGCCAAATAAGCGGCCAGCGCCTTCAACAAAAGGGAGTCCTGCTGTGCAGGACTCCCTTTTTTTATACCCAATGGCCTCCGGTCCTTACGTGGTAAGCAGAAGTTGCTATTGATTTGATAGCGATTGCTGCGGCAGCAAGGCATCGTAGCCACGCCCCTTGAACTGCAGCAAATCCAGGCCGTGGCCGAAGGGATCGGCCAGCCCGGCGATGCGGCCCCAGGCGCGTTCGGTGACCGGCATTTCCAGCACCGCACCGTGTTGCTGTAGCCGATCGACCGCGGCCTCAATATCCTCGACCACAAAATCCAGGTGTACCGGCGTCCAGTGACGCTGGTAGTTGCGGCGGTCGCTTCGGCCAACCAGGGGCTGCGTGCCGGGGGCATTCAACAGCAGATCTATGGCGCTGCCTGCACCTAGGAGCTCCACAAAAGCGCCCTGAAAACGCCGGCCCACCCTCAGGCCCAATCCGGCGGTGTAAAACGTGATGGCACGCTCCAGGTCGTCCACGTCAATGCAGATGCGTATCTCCATGCAAGTCTCCCCGGCAGGTTTCTGCTGCTCTAAAAAACGGCAGCGTAGCCTGAGACAATAGGGTATGTCCAGAAGAAAACAGAATCCGCCGCCGAACCAGCCGGCGCCCGTATCGGCCGAATACCCGCCTGATCTGCTCACCGTTGAGTCGCTTGATATCGAAGCCCAGGGCATTGCGCACCGGGACGACGGCAAGGTCGTTTTTATCGAAGGCGCGCTGCCTTTCGAGCTGGTGACCGCCAATGTTTACCGCAAGAAAAGCAGCTTTGAAAAAGCCACCTTGACGGCGATTCACCACGAGTCGTCCCAGCGTGTGCGCCCGGCTTGCCCGCACTTTGGCATGCACACCGGCGCTTGCGGTGGCTGCAAGATGCAGCATCTGCATGCGAGCGCGCAAGTTGCGGTGAAGCAGCGCGTGCTGGAAGACAATCTGCGCCATATCGGCAAGGCCAAGGCGGAGACCCTGCTCCGGCCGATTGAGGGGCCGGCCTGGGGCTACCGTTACCGCGCCCGGCTGTCGGTGCGCTATGTGCGCAAAAAAGGCACGGTGCTGGTCGGCTTTCATGAGCGCAAGAGCGGCTATGTGGCTGACATGAGTGAGTGCCATGTGCTGCCCAAGCATGTCAGCGACATGCTGCTGCCGCTGCGCGCATTGATAGGCAGCATGGATGCCAGGGAAAGCATTCCGCAGATCGAACTGGCCTGTGGCGACGAGGTGACGGCCATGGTGCTGCGCCACATGGAGCCGCTCAGCCCGGGCGACCTGGTGCTGCTGCAAGCCTTTGCCGACGCGACGCCTGGCGTGCAGTGGTGGCTGCAGCCCGGTGGCCTGGAGACAGTCAAGCTGCTTGAGCTCCCGGCTGGTTCGGTCCAGACGCCTGAGCTGAGCTACGGCCTGCCCGAATTCGGCGTTGTCATGCCCTTCAAGCCGACCGACTTCACCCAGGTCAACCCGCACATCAACCAGGTGCTGGTGTCGCGTGCGCTGCGGCTGCTGGATGTGCAGCCGCAGGAGCGGGTGATTGACTGGTTTTGCGGCCTGGGCAATTTCACGCTGCCGCTGGCGACGCGCGCGCGTGAAGTGCTGGGCATTGAAGGCAGCGAGGTGCTGGTTGCCCGTTCACGCCAGAATTATGAAAGAAACAGGGCTGCTTCGCCCGTCCGACCTGCGCTGGCTGCTACTGAATTTGTAGCGAGAAACCTGTTTGAGATGACGCCGGCCATGTTGGTGAAGGATGGCATGGCGGAAAAATGGCTGGTTGATCCCCCGCGCGAAGGCGCGTTCGAGCTGTTCAAGGCGCTTGCCGCACTACACCAGCAAATCGTCACCGGCGTGCCTTGTGATGACGGTGCGCAGCAGCAAAGCCTGCAGCTGAACGGCTGGGCCTTGCCGCAGCGCATTGTGTATGTGAGCTGCAACCCGGCGACCTTGGCGCGCGACGTCGGTGTGCTGGTGGAGAGTGGCGCTTACCGCTGCACGGCGGCCGGCGTGGTGAACATGTTTCCGCACACGGCCCATGTGGAGTCCATGGCGGTGTTTGAGCGCATCGGCTGAGCACCCGCAGTCATCAGCATGCGGACGTGAAAAAAGGGCCAGAGGTCAATGCCAGTCAGTTAAGAGCTGACTGGCATTTTTTTGATGGGTACTTGCTGCGGGTGGATCGCTTGACCTCGCGTGGGAAGCTGCGATCAGGGCGGCGCGGCGGCAGCACAAAGTAACGAGCCTGATCGAGCAGCAGTTGCAAGTGCTTTGGCAAAGTGCCTGCTCGCGCCAGATGCACGGTGTTCAAGGCTCCCATGATGGCGTGCTTGGCCGTATGAAAGCTGATCCTCAGTGGTGCCACACCCACGTGCTCAGCCATCAAACGCATCCACCGCCGAAGCAGTGTATGGGCGAGTAACACGCCCCAGACCTCTTGCATCACTAATTCT
>NZ_FOKZ01000007.1 GCF_900112285.1 Polaromonas sp. OV174
AGAAAGCGGCGATGCCGGTGATGGCGCGGCCCAGGATGAGGGCGTGCACGTCATGGGTGCCCTCATAGGTGTTGACCACCTCCAGGTTGACCAGATGGCGGGCCACGCCGAACTCATCACTGATGCCGTTGCCGCCCATCATGTCGCGCGCCACGCGGGCAATGTCCAGCGCCTTGCCGCAGCTGTTGCGCTTGAGGATGGAGGTGACTTCGACCGAGGCCGTGCCCGCATCCTTCATGCGGCCCAGCTGCAGGCAGCCCTGCAGGCCCAGGCTGATGTCGGTCAGCATGTCGGCCAGCTTTTTCTGGATCAACTGGTTGGCGGCCAGGGGGCGGCCGAACTGGTGGCGGTCCAGTACGTACTGACGGGCGCGCTGGAAGCAATCTTCGGCCGCCCCCAGGGCGCCCCAGGCGATACCATAGCGCGCGCTGTTCAGGCAGGTGAACGGGCCCTTGAGACCGCGCACGTCGGGGAAGGCGTTTTCTTCCGGCACGAACACCTCGTCCATCACGATTTCGCCGGTGATAGAGGCACGCAGGCCCACCTTGCCGTGGATGGCGGGCGCGCTCAAGCCCTTCCAGCCCTTTTCCAGGATGAAGCCGCGAATCGCGCCTTCGTCGTCCTTGGCCCAGACGACAAAGACGTCGGCGATCGGGCTGTTGGTGATCCACATCTTGGCGCCGCTCAGCGAGTAGCCACCGGCCACTTTCTTGGCCCGGGTGATCATGCTGCCCGGGTCAGAGCCGTGATTGGGCTCGGTCAGGCCGAAGCAGCCCACCCATTCGCCGCTGGCGAGTTTGGGCAGGTATTTCTGCTTCTGCGCTTCGGATGCAAACTCATTGATGGGCACCATCACCAGGGAAGACTGCACGCTCATCATGGAGCGGTAGCCGCTATCGACCCGCTCGACCTCGCGGGCCACCAGGCCGTAGCAAACGTAGTTCAGGCCAGAGCCGCCATACTGCTCGGGGATGGTGGCGCCCAGCAGACCGAGCTCGCCCATCTCATTGAAGATGGCGCGATCGGTTTTTTCATGGCGAAAGGCGTCCTGCACACGCGGCAGCAGGCGCTCCTGGCAGTAGGCGTGAGCTGCGTCGCGCACCTGGCGCTCTTCATCGCTGAGTTGCTGGTCCAGCAGGAAGGGGTCGGACCAGGAAAAATGGGGGTTCTTGCTCATGGCTTGCCTCTTTACGAAAAATTGTGATGTCTTCATCATACTTTTGAGGTCTCAAGCCAATCAACCGATTGTTTCTCAGTCTCTTATGAGGTTTTGTATTAATTGGGCAGTGCTGATGCAAAATGAGGCGGTCTGCCCAGCTCTTCCATGAGGCTCCACTTATGCGCCGCAAACTTCCTTCCACCCAGGCCCTGAACTGCTTTGAAGCCGCAGCAAGGCACCGTAGCTTCACACGTGCGGCGCAGGAGCTTGCCCTGACGCAAGGGGCCGTATCACGCCAGGTGGCGGCACTGGAGGACTTTGTCGGGGTGACGCTGTTCAAGCGCAGCCAGCATGGCATGACGCTAACCCCTGCCGGGGAGAATTACGCACGCCAGGTGTCGCGCCAGCTGGACTCCCTGGAGCGCGACACGCTGGACCTGATGGGGCATCAGGGCCAAGGCGACAGCCTGACGCTTGCGGCCGTTCCCACCCTGGCGTCGCGCTGGCTGATTCCGCGCCTTCCGGGCCTGGCACGCGAGCAGCCGCAACTGCAGATTCACATCGAAACGCGCACTCGCCCCTTTCTTTTTAGCGATACGGGGGTTGATGCTGCGCTTTACGCCGGTACGCCAGAGCAGATACGCCAATGGGCGGGCACGCACGCCACGCTGCTTTTCCCAGAGGATGTATTGCCGGTATGCAGCCCAGAGTTACTAGCAGATATGGGCGAGGTGAGCCCTGAGATCTTGGCGGGCATGCCCTTGCTGCAGCAGGCCACGCGTCCAGAGGCCTGGCGAGACTGGTTTGACGCTCAGGGAATCTATGCAACCCGCGCCATGGCAGGCCCCAGGTACGAGCTTTTTTCACTGCAGGCGGCCGCTGCGAGTTGTGGCCTGGGCGTGGCACTGATGCCAACGCTGCTGATTCAAGCCGAATTGGCAAGCGGTGCCCTGGTCGTGGCTTGCCCCAGACCTTTGCGAGGTCAACGCGCTTATTACCTGGTGCAGCCCGACTTGCCGGAGAGAGCTGCGCTGATTTGCTTCAAGGAATGGCTGCTGAGACAACCGCATTAGGTGCGCGGTCTCGCAGACTCGCAACGTTTTTTCACCAAGTGGGAAAAAGCGGCACTGCTGCCCTGAACTTCGAAGGGCTACAGAACTTGGCAGCCTTCAAGGCGAGCCGAATCTCATAAATAAATGGCACACCAAGGTGCCGTTTCGCCAAGCGCTCAAAAACCGGCCATCAATCCTTAACAAACGCTTTCTGGCGCTTGTTCTTGACGGCTGGCAGCAGCACAATTACCAGACGCAGCACAGCAGCGTCTGGCAGATGCGAGCGCGTCACAAAAAACGCCCCAGTCGCCGTGTGCCGGCAGTCAGGCGCGGAGCCGGTTTCCCTCCATCCTGGGCCCAGGAGGATCAGGAAAAGGCCCAGCCGCAAGGGAGCGGTTTCGCCGCCCAGGTTGACGAACTTCTAGCTTTTACGCGGGATGGGCTTCTGTCATGAAAAGCCAAGTCAAAGACATGAAAAGACAAGTGAAACATGGCGCAAAGCCAGATGATTCACTCCTCACTACTGATTAATCCTTAAAGTTTTTTCATCTAGTTCGACCTTCTCAATATTGAAATTTCAACTTGGAGACCCTTCATCATGAACTTCCTTGACGGCCATCTTTATCCTGAGAACCAGCAGCCTCTGATCATCACCGCCGCGCCTTATGCGCCGGGCTGGATTCCTTCAGACTTTCCGGAAGATATCCCCATCACCATGGAAGAGCAGATCCAGAAGGCGGTGGATTGCTACGAGGCCGGCGCCACCGTGCTGCATCTGCACGTGCGTGAAGCCGATGGCAAGGGCAGCAAGCGTCTGTCCATGTTCAACGAGCTGATCGCCGGGGTGCGCAAGGCGGTGCCCGACATGGTGATCCAGGTGGGTGGCTCCATTAGCTTCGCACCTGAAGATGATGGCTCGGCCGCCAAGTGGCTGAGCGACGACACGCGCCACATGCTGGCCGAACTCACGCCGACGCCCGACCAGGTGACGGTCACCGTCAACACGACGCAGATGAACGTGACCGAGCATGCGGGCGAAGATGACTTCCGTGGTGTTTCGCGCGGCTTCCCGCACCTGTACAACACCTACAAGGACATGATCGTGCCCTCGAACCCCAGCTGGGCCGAAGAGCACATCCGCCGCCTGAGCGCCGCAGGCATCCAGAGCGCCTTCCAGTGCTACAACATCAACAGCTTTGAAACGATCGAGCGGATGATTCGCCGTGGCGTCTACAAGGGCCCCGTGGTGATGAACTGGGTGGCCATCAGCGGCGGCATGGACCAGGCAAACATCTACAACCTGGCCAACTTCCTGCGTGCTGCGCCCGATAACGCCGTGATCACGGTGGAGAGCTCGGTGCTCAATGTGTTGCCCATCAACATGATCGGCATGGCACTGGGCCTGCATGTGCGTTGCGGCATTGAAGATGTGCTTTGGAACCAGACCCGTACGGGCAAGGCCAGTTCCGTCGATCAGATCAAGCAGTTGGTGCGTATCGCCGGCGAATTTGGCCGTCCGATTGCGACAGGAAAGCAGGCTCGCGAGATTCTGAAGATTGGTGTCTTCTACGAAACGGCGGATCAGACGCTTCAGGAAAATGGCTTTGCGCCCAATCGCAAGGGCGGCAATCAAGGCTTCCTGCGCAAGCCGGACTGAAGCCTATGGGGGAATTGACATCACGTGCAGGATGTGAACCCCCCATGGACCGGACTCCTGGCACTTCCCGATGCAGGAGTCCGTCATGCCCAATGGGCAAGGGAATTCGGCTTACACGTCACCAGCATTGAAGTCTGGGCGTGGAAAAGTCAGGGTGAAGCCAGGAATGGCAAGCCGCAGATGAATTTTGATAGTTGATACATAACAGGAGACAACATGGCAAAAGTCGTGAAATTCTACGAAACGGGCGCGCCCGAGGTACTTCGTTTTGAGGACGTTGAAGTTGGTGAACCGGGGCCGGGAGAGGTTCGCCTGCGTCATGTGGCCGTGGGCCTGAACTTTGCCGATACCTATTTTCGTAGCGGCATCTATCCGGTTCCGCTGCCCAGCGGCATAGGCAACGAGGCGGCCGGCGTGGTCGAGGCCGTCGGTGCCGGCGTGAGCGATTTTGTGGTCGGTGACCGTGTGACTTACACGGGCTTTACCAACACGCTGGGCGCCTACAGCACGGAGCGGCTGATTTCCACCGCACCGCTGATCAAACTGCCCGAAGGCATCAGCTGCGAGACCGCGGCGGCCATGACCATGCGCGGTTTGTCTGCTTCCTACCTGTGCCGCAGGATTTACCCGTTCCAGGGCGGTGAAACCATCTTGCTGCATGCCGCCGCCGGTGGCGTGGGCCTGATCGTGTCCCAGTGGGCCAAGCTTCTGGGCCTCAATGTGATTGGAACCGTCTCCACCGAGGCCAAGGCCGAAGTGGCACGTGCCCATGGTTGCGACCACATCATCAACTACAGCCATGAAGACGTTGCCAAGCGCGTGCGTGAGATCACCAACGGCGTGGGCGTCTCTGTGGTTTTTGACAGCGTAGGCAAAGACACCTTCATGTCTTCGCTGGACTCGCTCAAGCGCCGCGGTTTGCTGGTGTGCGTGGGCACGGCCTCCGGAAAAATTCCTCCGTTCGACCCTGCCATCCTGGCCCGCAAAGGCTCGGCCTACATCACCCGTCCGGGCTTGGCCGACTACATCGCGGATCCGGCCGAAAAGGCGGAACTGGTCGGTGAGCTATTTGGCCACGTGGCGGCAGGTCGCATCAGCATCGAGATCAATCAGCGCTACGCCCTCGAAGATGCAGTGCAGGCGCATCGTGATCTTGAAGGCCGGAAAACAACCGGCTCATCCATCTTCGTTATTTGAGAATTCCGCTTACTAAGGTGAACTTCCATGATATTTAATTCATTGAAACTGCGAGTCCTGGCGATAGCTGCACTGTCCTTCGTAACGGCGGTAACGCCTGCCATGGCGCAGGAATGGCCTAACCAACCCATACGCTTGATAGTCCCTGCGCCGCCTGGCGGCATCATCGACAATGTGGCTCGTTCGCTGGCTGAACAATTGCGGACCAATCTAGGTCAGCCCGTGTTGGTGGACAACAAGCCAGGTGGCTCGGCCGTCATCGCCGAAAGGGCGCTGATGAGCGTGCCTGCCGATGGATACACCTTGATGGTGGCGCCATCGAGTCTCTTGACCGACTTTCCGCTCAGCGTCAAGACGCCTTTTGACCCGGTCAAGACCTTCACTTACGTCGCTGCAGTCGCCAATATGGTTCATGTTTTGGTGGCGAATCCAAATTTCCCGCCAAACGACGTCAAAGAAGTGAATGAATACGCCAAGCGCAATCCCAAGTCAGTCAGCATAGCGAATGTCAGCGTCGGCACACGTTCGCATTTTCTTGGTGAAATGCTCAAGGAAAAAAGTGGCGATAGCATCTTGGTCGTTCCCTACAAGGGCTCGGCTCCTGCCATGGTTGATTTGATGGGCGGCCAAGTTCAACTGAGCTTCGAGACCGTGACCGGTAGCGTTGTCCAAACGATCAAGAGTGGAAAAATCAAGGGACTCGCCGTCATATCGCCCACGCGCTCCCCGTATCTGCCCAATGTTCCCAGCTTTGGCGAACTGGGCTTGTCTGATTTTGTCCTGGCCGATGCGAGCATCGGGGTCTTTGTGCTGAGCAGCATGTCCAAGCCGCTGACCGATCGTATTCAGCGCGAAGTGGTAAAGGCCGTGCATTCACCAAAATTGCGCGAGATGCTTGCTGCGCAAAGTCTTGATATACCCAAAGATGCTTCCATCGAGGAGCTGCGGCAGAAAATGGCCGTGACCACGGAACAAAATCGAAAAATCATAGAAAAACTCAAGCTCCAGATTAATTCCAATTGAGCCTGGCGCCGGCAATCGAGCGGATAGCTGGCGGGGATTGTCGAGCTATCCGTCCGGCCATCCCCACTGGAAACGCTTTGTATGAACAGGCATGGCCTCCACCAAGGAGATAGTGGGGAGTCAGCCTCTAGCCTCGGCATCTTGACCTCTGGTAAATGCGTTACTCCAGACGGGTTTCGGTGGGGCGGTCAGGCTGGCGATTGCCGGCGATGCGGCTGCAGCACGGCAATGCGGCCGTTGGGATGCGTCGGTAGGCGCTCGAACGCATCTCTGAGCTAGACCCAGGGGCTAGGGCGCAGGTGGTGGTCAACAGCGTTGGCCGGAACGCTTTCATGGCGCAGCTCGATTCATCCAAACGCCGCGGCCTGATCAAGACGGCGCCATCCAAACCACAAATTCCAAGCCGCTTAACGCATGGCTAAAGAAGGTATCAGGAGACAAGCATGACCCCTATCGATATGGACACAAGTCCGCAAGACGGCTACCTCGTCGGCCAAAAGCACGCCTGGTTCGCTTTCGCCATGACCTTCGCGCTCATGATGTTTGACTACATCGACCGGCAGGTAATTGCGTCGCTGTTTCCGCACATCAAGGCGGAATGGCATCTTAGCGACAGGGAGCTGGGTGGGCTGGTGTCCATCATCTCTATTGTGGTGGCGGTTGGCAGCATTCCGGTGGCGTTGCTGGCGGACCGTGTGAGCCGTGTCAAGAGTGTGGCGGTCATGGCCACCATCTGGAGTTTGGCCACCATCTCCTGCATGTTTGCGGGCAGCTACGCCCAGCTGTTTGTGGCGCGGGCCGTGGTGGGTGCGGGCGAGGCCGGATACGGCTCCGTGGGTGCGGCGCTGATCTCCAGCCTGTTTCCCAAGCGTCTGCGTGGCGCCTTGCTGGGCGCCTTCTTTGGCGCGGCCTCGGTAGGCTCGGTGCTGGGTGTGTTACTGGGTGGCGCCATTGCCGCCAAGTGGGGCTGGAAGACCGCCTTTGGTGTGGTGGGCGTGCCCGGACTGGTGTTGGCCTTGCTGTATCTGTTGGTGCGCGATTACAAGACGGTGGCACTGACCCCCAAGCTGGACCAGGTCACCCGTTCGACCAGCGGCACCATCAAGCACATCTGCAGCGCCCTGGCGCGCACCCGCACCCTGCTATGGGTGTGCTTGGGAGGCGCCATGCAACTGATTGTGGTGTCGGCCGTCTGGTCCTGGATGCCCAGTTACCTGAACCGCTTCCATGGTATGACCCCTCATGAGGCCTCCACACAGGCGGCGATTGTGATTCTGGTGAGTGCGGTGGGCAATGTGTTCTGGGGCTATGTGGTGGACCGTATGGGCCTGCGCCGCTCCCGCAACAAGCTGACCTCGCTGGCGGTTTTGTGTGTGATCACCACGCTGGTGTTGGTGGTGGCTTTTTCCGCCACTCAGTCGGGTGCGGCGCAAATCAAGCTGATATTGCTGGGCTGCTTCTTCATGACCTGTACCCTGGGTGCGGCGTCTGGCATCGTGATCGATGTCGTTCACCCCGGCATGCGCTCCACCGGCTCTGCCGTGCTGGCGCTGTTCTCCAATCTGTTGGGCCTGGCCATAGGCCCGATACTGGTCGGTGTGCTGTCCGACATGTGGAACCTGCAGCAGGCCATGCAGGTGGTACCTGTCTTCAGCGTGGTAGCTGCCGTGTTCTTCATAGCCGCCGCGCGCTGCTATGACCGTGATGTAAGCCGCGTCCAGGGCATCCATCTGGATGCTCTTCCAGCCCACGCGACCTGATCTTTCATCTGGTCTTTTACCTGAACTGAAGCGAGATTGAAACGTGAGCCAAGAACTTGTCATTGATGTTTATGTCGACCTGATCTGTCCCTGGTGCCTGATAGGCAAGCGCCATTTGGACCAGGCGCTGGCAGAGCTGGCCCGGACCGATCCTGAGGTGGCGGTGGAGGTGCGCTGGCATTCGGTGCAGTTGCTGCCGGAGCTGCCAGTGCAGGGCAGGGATTTCACCGAGTTTTACATTCAACGCAAGGGCAGTGCACAGGCGGTACGCCAAGGCCAGGAGCGGGTTCAGCAGGCAGCCTTGGCTGCCGGGGCCGAGGTGAATTTCGCCATCATCGCCCGCATGCCCAATACGCTGCTGGCGCATCAGCTGCTGGCGTTTGCCCGTACGCGCCAGACGCCCCCTCAGCATGTGCAATTGCTGGAGCGTTTGCTGGCAGCGCATTTCAGCCGGGGCGAGGATTTGGGCGAGCGCGCCACCTTGTTGGCCATTGCCCAGGACTTTGATCTGCCCTTGGCGGAGTTAAGCCACTGGCTGGAGTCCGGCATGGGCAAGCCTATGCCTTTGGACGTACCCGGCGTGCCCTTCTTTGTATTCAATCAGCGGCTCGCCCTGTCTGGTGCGCAGCCGCCCGAGCTGCTGCTCACTGGCATGCGCGAAGCCCTGGAGGCACCTCTCTCGCTGCGTGCATGAGCGAGCTGGTGCACATACCGCAGCACAAGCTGCCTGCACCGGGCAGCCGTTCCATCGTGCGCGAAGCTGGCCTGTGCCTGGCCTTGTTCCACGTGGACGGCAAGCTCTATGCCATTGATGACTCCTGCCCACACGCCGGCGGCTCGCTGGTGATGGGTCTGCTCGAAGACATGCAGGTGCGCTGCCCGGCTCATGGACTGAAATTTGATATCCGCACCGGGTGCATGCCCTATGGAGGTGGCATGCGCGTGCGCAGCTATCCGGTCACTGTGGTGGATGGGCAGACTTTTGTCAGCCTGCACCAAACTCCCGAATGCAAAACCGGAAGATTAGGGGCATTCTGATCAAGCCCTGCCGGACATCCGGCGCTAATGTTGTCGGCACTCAAACCTGCTGTTCAAGCTGAATTGGCGCCTTGGGCGAGGCTTTGACTCCCTCCCCGGCAGGTTGGCTCCTGGCACCTACCGCCACATGGGCCTTCATGCCGAAATACCATTACTGCTTGCCCTTCTTGCTCTGGAGCATCTAGGGATCCCGGCTCTGGCTGCCGTTCTTGGTGGAGCTGGGGGCGGCGATCAAGGATGCATCCATGATGGTGGCAGCGGTGCGATCTTGTTTCAGGTCAAGGTGGATTGATCAGACCGCTGCCGCACACCAAACGGTTTTCAGACCTCAGGCAAACGGATTTTTCACCGTTTGAGCGGGCTGGATCTCAATGCTTTGCGGCAACTGGCTTTGCGCCTCCAGGGCTTTAAGCACCTGGCCTATCAGCGATTGCAGCTCTTTGGCCAGAGCCAGGCCCGCCAGGTCTTTGGTCAGCACCAGCTCGCCGCTGAGGCTCACGCGGTCGAGCCGATTCTCGAGCTCGAGGCCGCCCAGTCGAATGACGTCGGCTTCGTTCTCGAAGGGCTTGAAATGATGGTGCATGGCGGCTTTCCTATTGGGCTGCTTTGTGGATGGCGTCAAGAATACGCCGGCCGAAATCGCGCAGGGGAAATTCCTCTTCGGGCTGATTCTTGCGCTTCTTGCCGCGCTGGGCGCTGGGCTTGGGCAGCGTCATGCCGGCGTCGCGAATTTTCTGCGGCAGCCCTGGCAGCAGGCTGACACCAATCATCTTTTCCAGATCCGTCACCGTCAGCGCCGAATATTCGCTGGTTTCGTCGTTGGTGATCAGGTAGGCGCCGGCGCGTTGCTGCTTCGGGCTGTAGAGCATTTTCCAGAGATGCGTGGGCACCAGCACATTGCCGATTTTTTGCAGCTCACCGCCTAGGAAGGCCGGCCCGGAGATGACGTAAAGCTCGCCTTCCTTGCTGGCCAGTTGCCGGGTCGCGCCTTCTATGGCGGCCCACACGCCGGCGTTGTTGGCATGAACCTGCGGCACCATGTTGGCCAGGCTGAAGCTTTCGGCCTGGGCGGAACGGCTCGGCATGTCGGCATTGGGGCTCAGGTGGCCGCGGTCATAGCCGGAACGCGCGTAATCGCTGAGCTCGGCGCGCTGGCTGGCGGGCAGCGCGGTTTCGGCATGAAAGGAATCGCGACGCGACAGGGTTTTGGCCGCCTCCAGGTTTTGCCGGGTCAGGTACTCGGCCGAATAAAGCGGGGTGCGGCTGATGCCCGAATGCAGTATGGCAAAGGCCTGAAAGCAGACCTCCTGGGTGCGTGGCTGGAGCTTGGGGTTGGTGATGCTGGGCGACTGACCGGCGGGGAAATGCTGGGGGCAAGCGGTTTTTGACCAGGCTGATGCGCAGACGCATGCAGCCAACGAAACGAAGGCTAGAACTCGAAACATGTGGGAAATGGGGTTGCATGTGCAACCAAGAAAAAGGAGCTGCACTATAGTGCACGCAGCCAGCGCCGAATGCCCTTCAAGCCGCGGGAAGCGATTTTTTATTCTTCTGGCGCAGGGCAATACGCCTACGCATGCGCAGTCTTTAACGGGTGCTGAAGGTCCGGTTTGCGCCAGTCAAGCATAATTAGCACCTTGCGCCTCGCGCATTTCGGTGTAACCCTTCAGGCCAAGGGAACCGTTCAGCATGCCGTGTTTGCCTCGCGCTTCCGGTTTCAGCAAAAAACCACGGCACGCATGACAGATCACTACAGCACCCTTGGGCTCAGCAGCGCAGCGACGCTGGCAGACGTTAAAAAAGCCTTTCGCCAGCAGGCATCCCTCTGGCACCCCGACAAAAATCCGGCTGCGCAAGCGGCAGAGCGTTTTCGGGCGGTGCAAGAGGCTTACGACGTGCTCTCTGATGCCGACAAGCGCCAAGCTTACGACGACAACCGCCGCCGCAACCTGCTCGACAGTCCTATCGATACGGCACGCGAGATCTGGAAAAACTATTTAAAGCCACTGGTGTGATGCCAGTGCGACAACCAAGACCCCAGCCATGAAGACCTCAGCCGAATGACGATTTCTCCCTTTTTCCTCAATTTGCGATCGGCCTACCGGGCTGAAATGGATGACTTGCGGTTTGACTCCGACGGCCGCGATGTGTTGCGCCAGCGGCTGACCGAAAAACGCCGGGAAATCGGCTTTCTCATTCAGATGATGGAACTCAGCCCCGAGATGGTGGCGGTGATTTTTCATCAGGGCTTTGCCTTCAGGCAGCCGGCCGTGATGGATCAGTTGCTCCGCCATGACGTCGATGCCTTTCCGGACTGGCGCAGCGTGGCCGAGGGCATTGATCTGGCGCCCTGGGCGCAGGACCTGGCCCAGGTGGTGCTGGATGCGCCAGGGGGCGAGCGCTTTCTGACGGTGGCTGCGGCGCTGCACTACATGGCTGGCAAGCCCGATGCGCATGCCGGTCATGGCGGGCATGAGGATGCCGACGCCGATGACAACGACAGTGATGATGATTTGGACGAGTTCGATGCCGATGAAGACGGCGACGCGCCGGGCGACGCCCGTGCCCGCAATGAGGCCGGTGCCGACTGGCTGGTGGCACAGGGCTTCGAGCGCAAAGACTGAGTCCCGCAATTGACAGACCGACTAGAAAAGAGACGCCTTGATGAACCACCTTGCCCTGATTGAAAAAACCCAGTCCCTGATTGCTGCCGGCGATATCGTGGCGGCCGAATTTGCCCTGGTCGAGCTGGCTGACACCGAAGGTGATGCGGCGCTGATGGTGGTGTTGGAGCAGCTTCCGCCCAAGGACATCCTGGCTGTGATACGCGAATACGACAACTCCAAGGAGTCGGTGGTCAATCTGCTGGTGACGCCCGAGCAGTTCGCGCGCGCGGTGGTGATTGAAAAGCAATACAAGGACCTGACCCGCACTCACTTGCGGGGCATGGTCAATTCCATCATCTTCAGGGAGGGCGCCGATCCGCTGGAATTCCTGAATGCGATCGGCGACCTGGAAGGCGGCAGCGAAGCCTTGGCCGACTACTTCACCGAGAAATGGGATCGTGTCGAATCCTTTGCCTGCACCGGCACGTTTGACGCGATGCGGGACACCGGCGAGCTGCTGTCCAAGGCCGCGCTGCTGGCTTCGGCCTACGAGAGGCCGCAGATCGAACAGGATGAAATTGCCGACCACGACTGGATGGAGCTGGCCTGGCTGTTGCGCTATCAGTGTCCGGACCTGTTCATCGAAATGCTGACCGTGCTGCGCGCCAAGGCCCGCGCCCACGCCGCCGGACTTGAAGAGGACGAAGACGAAGAGGAAGAGCTGGAAGAAGATGATGGCAAGGTCGAGACCGGCGATACCGATAGAGGCAAGGCCACGCCTGCCGCGCGCGATTCTGACGAGGAATCTGCGATCTGATGCGGCGCTGAGCCTAGATTTCAACCACTGTTCACCATGCCCATGCAAGCTTGCGTCTCGCCCGCTGCCGTTTCGCTCTACGATGCGCGGCCATTTTTTGAAAAAGCGCTGCAGTTCGGCGTGCAAAACGGCATCCTGGATCGCCAGAAACTCGACGCCATCAGCACTGACGCCCCCAAAGGCATGGTGCAGATTGCGCGTTATTTCGGCAACGAGTTTTTGCGCCCGGATCTGGAAAAGGCCAAGGACCGCATCGTCAATCTGGTCAGCCTCTACCTTGAAAGCAGCAGCGGTGGAGACTTGCGGCTAGCCGCCGAGTCGCTGCGCGACCATTCCTTTTTGTCCCGCTCCAAGGGCGGCTCGGACATGCTCAAGGCGCTGCTGGCCTTGCCCGAGAGCAATGGCTTTGACGCCGAGCTTGAGCAGAGCGATCCGGGCGCCCCGGTGAAGGGCCTGGCCGAGTGGTCGCTGAAAAGCCTGGCCGACTACCAGGCCGAGTTGGCCAGACGCCAGCCCATCAAGCAGGAAAAAGACGCCGCCATCTGGCTGGCCGGGCAGCTGGGCCTGGAGCTGGCCGAATTGGAAGACGCCCACACCCATGCCGAAGCGGTGATTCGCACGGCGCTGCTGGTTTTTTCCACCAAGGGCTCGGAATGGCCCGATTGGGTCGAGTTTGAAAAGATGCTGGCCGGGCTGCGCACGAAGAGCCGACCGGCGCCAAACAGCGTCGCTGGCAAAACAGAGAAGGCCGCAAAGACGGGACGTTTTTCCATGGTCGTGCCGGAAAACCTGCCCGATGAATTCAGGGAGGTGGTGCTGGCGCTTCAGCCATCCATCCTTGCCGACCTGGCGCTGCTGCTTGACAGCCCGCTGCCCGCCAGGGCGCTGTTTGCCATGGATGGCGATGAGCAGGCGCCGCCGCTGCTGGGCCGTTATTTCTGGCTGGAAGACCTGGCCAGCGAACTCGATCACCATGAGCGCAGCGTCTCCGCCGCCTGGGACAAGGTCACCGGCGGCAACGGCGACGAAGGCTCGCTCCTGACCCTTCTCGTCTGTGTGGCGGCCGGTGCCGCACCCAAAACCGTGCTGAGCGAAAAAAGCGCCGCCGCTCTGGTGCGCAAGATTCAGAAAGCCGGCGCCAAGCCAGGCTTTGATCCGGCGCTAAGCAGTCAGTACCTACGGGACTGGGCGCCCGCCCATTACCAGGACGACTATCTGCAGCTATGGGCGGACTTTGTGGAAGAGTCGCAGTCCACCTTGCAAAGCGATTCGACTTTTGCACTGCAAGATGCCTTGGCCTTGCTGCGGCGCGAGTGCCATGTGAAGTCGTGAGCCGGTGAAACGCTAAGCCCGATAGTCCCACTGCTGCGCGACAAAGCCGTCAAACGCCGCCAGCAGGGGGGCATAGGTTTGGGCATCTCCCTCCAGCTGGGCCAGCGCGGCGCAGGTCGCCTCCAGGGTAGATAGCTGGTCGGGTTTGTGGGCCTTGCGAATCCGGTAGTGCGAGGCTGGCATGTCCTGCAGCGCCAGCCGTGGCAGCTGTTGCAGCAAGGGGTTGCAGTAGAGCATCTTGCGGCTCTTGCGCCAGGTGCCATCGAGCACGATCAGCCGCAATTGGGACGGCTCGTGCAGCAACCCGGGCGCCAGGGCCGGCGGCGCGGGCAGGCCCAGCGCCTGCTCTTGCGGCGAGTCCGGATACAACAAAATCGTCTGCGCCGGTACCTGCGCCCTGGCCTGTGGCTGCAGGGGCGCGCTGATCAGGGCTTGCAAGATCTCCTCAGTAAATACTTCACCGCAAACCAGGGCGCTGTGCGGCAAGCTCAGGTGCAAGAGCCGCGCCGTGCCCTTGGCCTGCTTGACTTCCAGGGGATGCTGCAACACCACCACCTCTACCTGGTGGGCCACGGGCGTGATCCACTGGCAGATGCAGCTGCTTTGCGGGCGCAGGCAGACGGGGCAGTGCCGGCGTTGAACTGAGCTCGAAGCAGTCATCAGTGTTGGATTAATGGGAGCGTGCTCATGGCTGCCTGGCCGCAGCAAAGCTCAGCTCAAAGCGGGCCAACCCGCCATAGTCGAAACGCACGCGGCGCTGCAGGGGCAGCTCCAGCACGCCGGCATAGGAGCCGGTGATGACGGTTTGCCCGGCCAGCAGGCCCAGGCCGCGCTCGCGCAGAAAGTTGGCCAGCCAGTAAAGCGGCGCGCGCGGCTGGCCGTTCGGGTGGCGCGCCTGAGCCTGCTGGACCGGCTCGCCCTCGATTTGCCAGCTCAGCTCAAAGGCCGGCGCTTCCGTTGCAGCAAGTGCCGGGCCCAGCCACAGGCCGTCGTTGACCAGGCCATCGGCCAGCAGTTCGGGGAAGGGCAGGTCGGCAAGGCTGAGGTAGCGGCTGGCGCAGATTTCCAGGGCGGCGTGTACCGAGCCCACGGCCGCATCCACTTCCTGCTCGCTATAGGCCTGCGCGCGCGCCGGCAGGTCCCGGGCCACCACATAGGCGATTTCCGGCTCGACCTTGACGCTGTCCACGCCAGGCCGGGTCAACACGGCCGCCTGCTGGCTGATGCCGGGGGCGTAAATCGGCGCCACGACCAGCTTGCCGGGGCCGGGCAGGGCGGCTTTCCAGCCGCCTATGGTCAGTGCCAGGCGGCGGCTCACTTCTTGTTGCACCTGCCAGCCGTCTTCTAGATCCACGGGGCGGCAGTTCTCGGGCAAACGCGGCCCGGCCATGGCGTGCTTGCGCCTCACTATTAATTCGATAGCTGCTTGGGCAATATATTCGGACGCTAGAGGCATATTTGATGATAGATTCAGCTGAACAACGGCCTTGGAGAAAGGCGCCAAGGCCTGGGTGAGGCGCTGGGCCTCATAGGTATTTCAGTGTAGTGCGGGCGTCCCGGGCATTACCGGCTTAGTAAAATCAGTCCTGGCCTGCTTTCAAAATCACACAAATATGCACACCTCAGCACTGGTTCTTTTTTCGGGCGGTCAGGACTCGACCACCTGTCTGGCGCAGGCGCTGTCCAAATACGAGCGCGTCGAAACCATCGCCTTTGACTACGGCCAGCGCCACAAGGTGGAGCTGGAATCGCGCCTCAATGTGCTGCGCGAGATCAAAAGCCGGTTTCCGCAATGGGCCAGCCGTATGGGCGAAGACCACCTGCTGGATATGGCCGTGCTGGGCCAGGTCAGCGACACCTCGCTGACACGCGACATGGCTTTCAAAATGGAAAGCTCTGGCCTGCCCAACACCTTTGTGCCCGGGCGCAATCTGTTATTTTTGACGCTGGCCGCGGCCCTGGCCTACCGGCGCGGCCTGCAGGTGCTGGTCACCGGGGTTTGCGAGACGGACTTTTCGGGCTACCCCGATTGCCGCGACGACACCATGAAGGCCATGCAACTGGCGCTGTCGCTGGGCATGGACAAGCGCTTTCTGATCGAAACGCCCTTGATGTGGATTGACAAGGCCGACACCTGGGAGCTGGCCCATGCGCTGGGCGGCGATACCCTGGTCGAGCTGATCATTGAGCACACCCACACCTGCTATCTGGGCGACCGCATTCACCGCCATGCCTGGGGTTATGGCTGCGGTCAATGCCCGGCCTGCGAGCTGCGCGCGCGTGGCCACGATCGCTATGCCGAGCGGCGCCTGTTTGCCACCACCTTCCAGGGGAAATAGGCGGCCAGAAAGGCCGCAGGCGTGGCGACAAGCGTGGGGCAAGGGCCGCAGCGCAGGGCCGCCCCAAGCCAGGCCAGCCCCCTCGGGGGGCAGCGCAGAATGCGTAGCGATAAGCGTGAGGGCTATCTTCGCCGCCGGGCCGCCCCAAGGCGAAGACGCCCCCTCGGGGGGCAGCGCAGTACGCGTAGCGACAAGCGTGGGGGCCTTATTTACTCCGCCCGCATCAAGTCTTCCACCACGCAACGGGTGATCAGCGGCGGCTCCGCGCCTAGGTGAAAGGCCAGTTTGCGTTCGCGCAGTATCACGTCGCTGGTCGTCACACGGTCAAAGCGCCGCAAGTGCTCGGTCCATGACTCGTCCACGATGTGCTCCAGGAAACGTCCGGGCTGATTCACATCGCGCAGCAATTCCCACTCCAGCGCCCCCTGGCGCAGGCGGCTGCGGCGGCTTTCATGCATCAGCGCGCGAAACTCGTCGCTGCGTTTCGGATCAATCAGGTATTCAATCGTGATGATCATGCGGCCCACGCCGGGCGGTGCCTCGACCACCGGTGTTTTGCTATCGCGCGAGGGCGTCAGGTCTTCCTCGGTGCTGAGGCCGGGCACCAGGCGCTGGGCCAGCAGCATGGAGATGCTGCCGCTGACGGCCGCCACCAGCAGGCCGGTGGAGATGCTGCTGAGCGTGGCCACCTGGCCCCACAAGGCGGCGCCCAGAGCGCTGGCACCCATGATGGCCATCTGGTACATCGACATACCGCGGGCGCGCACCCAGTCGGGCAGCGAGAGCTGGGCCGACACGCTGAGCGAGTTGGCGCAGGTAATCCAGGCCATGCCATTGAGCAGCATGGCCGGCACGGCGATATAGGCATTCGGCGCCAGAGCCATGGCGACAGTGGATACCGACTGCAGCATGGTGGCGCGCAGCACCAGCGTGCCCGGCGTCATCATCCGGCGCAGGCGCGGCAGATACATGGCGGCGACAATGGCACCGGCTCCCATGGCGGCCAGCAGCAGGGTGAAGGTGCCGGCACCGCCGCCGTGTAGGCCGCGTGCCACCAGCGGTAGCATGGCCAGCAGGGCGGTTGAGTGCAGGAAAAACAGCGCCACTTGCAGCAGCACCGAGCGCAGCTGGACGGACTGGCGCACATACTGCAAACCCACGCGCATGGCGCTGCCCAGGCGCTCGCGACCCAGCGGGTGGGGCACATGTTCGCGGCGCCAGCGCATCAGGGCAAAGCCCGAAGCCACCGACAGCACGGCATTGAGCACGAAGACCCAGTGGGTGCCGGCGCTGGCAATCAGGGCGCCGGCCGCCAGTGGGCCAACGATGCGCGAGGCATTCATGGCCACGCCGTTCAGCGCCAATGCCGCCGGCAGTTGCACGCGCGGCACCAGCTCGGGAATGATGGCGGAAAATACCGGCCAGCGCATGGCCAGGCCAACGCCGTTGGCAAAAATCAACGCCAGCAGCAGGGGCGGCGTCATGACGTCGGCGATCACGGTGATGCACAGCACGGTAGCCACGCCCGCGACCCAGAACTGAGTCATGATGAAGTAGCGCCTGCGGTCCAGGATGTCGGCCAGCGCACCACTGGGCAGGCCCAGCAGGAACACCGGCAGGGTCGAGGCCGACTGCACCAGCGCCACCCACAGCGGCGAGCTGGTCATGGAGGTCATCATCCAGGCGGCCGCCACGTCGTTCATCCACATGCAGGTGTTGGCAACCAGCCAGGTGCCCCACAACAGGCGAAACGCCGGGTGCTGGATGGGCGCCCAGGCCGACAGGGCGTCGGCCGGCGGCGGCTGGGTGCTGTGTTCTGACATCAGCGGTTGTCCTGTATCTGGCTTTCCTGCAGGTGGAACAGGGCGGGCGAGTTGGGCGGCAGTTTTTCCAGTTCCCAGCGCTTGCCGTGAAACGCCGCCACGGCCGGCCTGTGGGCAATCGACACCAGGCTGCCATGCATGGCCTTGACCTGGGCCAGCAGCTTTTCGTAAAGGGTCTTTTCGGCCGCCTCGTCCAGCGCGCTGGTGGCTTCGTCGGCAAAAATCCAGCTTGGTTTTTTCAGCAGCACCCGGGCAATCGCCAGGCGCTGCTGCTCGCCGCCCGAGAGCTTCTGGGTCCAGGCGTCTTCATCATCGAGCCGGCTGGTCAGCTGCGGCAGCAGTGCCTCCACCAGCGCCTGCTTCAAGGCCTCGTCGCTGTATTGCGCGGCCGGCTGTGGATAGGCCAGTGCATCGCGCAGGCGGCCATCGGGAAAATAGGGGCGCTGCGGAATGAACATGGCGTTGGCCGGCAGCTGGGTCTGGCCTCTGGCGAAGGGCCAGATGCCCGCCAGGGCACGAAACAGCGTGGACTTGCCGCTGCCGGACGGGCCTTTGAGCAGCACGCTCTCGCCCGGGCCGGCCCGCAGCGACACACCGCTCAGCAAGGTCACGCCGGTCGGCAGTTGCAAGGTCAGCTGGTGGGCCGCCAGGGAGTCAATGCCGGCCAGTGGAGTTTCTCTGTTTGCTATTAAATTGCTAGCTGTCTGCGCGCGTCCCTGTTGGGCTACACGCGTAATATTATCTTCAAAACTGGTCAGGCGGTCGGTCGTGGCGCGCCAGGCGGCCAGGCTGCTGTAGTTGTCGACCAGCCAGCTCAGCGAGTCCTGCACGCGGCCAAAGGCCGAGGAGATCTGCATCAGCTCGCCCAGCTGGATGGCGCCGCTGAAAAAGCGCGGCGCCGCCACGATGAAGGGAAAGACCACGGCGGCCTGGCCGAAAAAGCTGGTGAACCAGACCAGATTTTTCTGCTTTTTGATCAGCTTGAGGTAGTTGGCCAGCACGGCGCCAAAGCGGGTATCGAGCTGCGCACGTTCCACGGTTTCGCCCCGGTCCAGCGCAATTGATTCGCTGTATTCGCGCACCCGCACCATGTGATGGCGAAAGTCGGCCTCGTAGCGCTGCTGCTGGTAGTTGAGCTTGATCTGCGGCCGGCCTATGTAGTGCGTGATCAGGCTGCCGACGGCGCAGTAAAGCACCGCCATCCAGACCATAAAGCCCGGAATGCTGTAGCTGCTGCCGCCCAGGCTGAAGGCGAAGACGCCCGAGAGCGACCACAGGATGCCGACAAAGCTCAGCAGCGTGACCACGGCATTCAACAGCCCCATGCTGAGCGAAATGCTGTAGGTGGTGAAGAGGTTGATGTCTTCCTGAATCCGCTGATCCGGGTTGTCGGGCGTGCTGGCGGCGTCTTTGTCGCTGCCGGAAAAGCGCGCCAGCTCCAGCTGGTAAAAGGCATGGTTGGTGAGCCAGCGCTGCAGGTAGTGGCCCGTCATCCAGGCGCGCCAGCGCAACTCCAGCAACTGCGTCAGGTAGAAGCGGTAAACGGCGATCAGGATGAAGGCAAAGGCCAGGTAGGTGAAGCGCCCCAGCTGCGTCCAGAACACCGGCTGATTCTTGTTTTGCAGCGCGTCGTAAAACACCCGGTTCCAGTCGTTGAGCAGCACCAGCATGTAGACCGCTGCCAGGTTGAGCAGCACGATGGCGGCCAGCAGGCCGCGGGCCTTCCATTTTTCCTCGGAATGGAAGTAAGGGGCCGACAGGGCCCAGACCCGGGCACCGAAGTGTCTGAAGTCTCTGAATTTTTGGGCTAGGCGTGAAAGCAGGTTCATGCAGGCGTCTCTTGCTCGATGTTGTTATGAAATCAGTGCTGCGGATTGGCAACGCCGCTGGCCACATGGCCGGACGGCACATGCTGGGCGGCCGAATCGACGTGGCCGGTCTGGTCGTCAAAGAAAAAATCGGGTTCGAACTCCTTCAGGAATTCGCCCTTGGGCAGGCCGCCCAGAAACATGGCTTCATCGACCTCGATGTTCCAGTCCATCAAGGTGCGTATGGCGCGCTCGTGCGCCGGGGCGCTGCGGGCCGTGACCAGCGCGGTGCGTATGCGCATTTGCGGCGTGCCCTCTTGCTGCAGCCGGTGCAGCGCCTTGAGCAGCGGCATGAAGGGGCCGGGCGGCAGCGGCTTGGCCGCCAGCTTGCGCTCATGCTTTTGAAAGGCGTCCAGGCCGTCGCGTTGGAACACTCGCTCGGCCTGGTCGGAGAACAGCACGGCGTCGCCGTCAAAGGCAATGCGCACCTCGTTGGGATAGCTGTTCCTGGCGTGGACAGAGTGCGTGGCGACGGTGGCGGCGGCAAAGCCGGCCACCAGCGCAGAGCGCACGTCTTCGGGGTTGGCCGACAGGAATAGATTGGCCTGCAGGGCGCGCAGGTAGTTGTAGGGCGCTCTGCCCTTGGTGAACACGCCGCGCTCGAGCTTGAGCTTGTTGACATCGGCCGAGCGAAAAACCCGCAGGCCGGACACCGGGTCGTTGCGCGACAGCATCACGACTTCCACCCGCTTCACATCGGTGTTGAAGGCCAGCAGCTTCTTGATCAGCGAAAAGGCCACGCCGGGCTTGGCCGGCAGATCCAGCCGCTCCAGTTGCAGCTTCATGTAGGCGTCGTCCGGGTGGCTGCCTTGTGCCGGGGCTTGCGCCTGCGCGGCTTCATAGACGCGGTTTTCCTCTTCAAAATCGAACAGGGCGCGCGAGGAGATCGCCACCACAAGCTGACCATCGAGATTTGCTGCCATAGGAATGCTTTGACCTTGGTCTGTAATGTGCGGGTTAGCCGATTGGCAAATCCACTGTCTGCCATTGTCCATATTTCGGCGCCTCCAGCGGCCACTGCGCGGCACTGGCGATGTGGCGCTGGCCGCGGCTCAGCAGTTGCACTGCCCGCATCACGCCGGCGTGGGTGATCCACAAGGTGTCGCCAGTCGCAGGCAGCGCATCGAAGGCCCAGGCGATGCGGGCCATGAAGGCGCTGACACTTTCGCCATGCCGGCCCACGGCGTAGTGCGCAAAGTCATCGGTCCAGGCTTGCAGCTCGGACTGTGCAATCGCCTGCCAGGCCAGGCCTTCCCAGCGGCCAAAATCCATTTCTCGCAGGCGGGCGTCGGTTTTATAAGTCAAATCTGGCCTTAGCCCTTGCAGCGCCTGCGCAAGCTGCTCACATCTTTGTAGCGGAGAGCTGACCACATGGAGGCCGTGGGGGAGCTGCGCGGCGAGTTGCAGGGCGCAGGCGGCGGTCGCGCCGGCGTCGGCCGCTACATCGAGTTGGCCGTAGCAAATACCCGCTGCAATCAAGGGCTGAGCGTGACGGACCAGCCAGAGTTTCATGAGCGTTGGGTTTGTGTTGTCACAAACTAACGGCCAGACCCAGGTAAAAAGCGATTTCGCAAACCTGCTGCGTGGCGCCCAGGCAATCGCCGGTAAAGCCTTGCAAGCGGCGCGTGAAAAAGCGCAACATCCACAGCAGCGCCAGCCCGGCAAAACTGCAGGCCACTAATAAATTCATAGCGTCCAGCGCAAGGCTGGCAAGGGCTAGGGCCGAAAAACACCATGAAAAAGCAACCAACAAGCTGGCCAGCGAAATCTGGTCGGCCAGCGGCTTGGATTTGGAGCTGGCGGTGTCGCCCACATGCGGCAGCAGGCGAATCATCAGCAGCGGCAGACCGCGCGAAACGACATGGCCTATCCACAGCGCGGCGCAGACATACCAGCCGTCAAAGGGTGATGCATCCCCGGCGACCGGTGTGCCTTCCACCGTGCCCAGCAAGGCCAGCAGCGCGGTTTTACAGAGCAGCACCAGCACCAGCGCCATGGCGCCAAAGGCCCCCACGCGCGAGTCCTTCATGATGTCCAGCGCACGCTCGCGCTGGTAGCTGCCGCCCAGGCCATCGGCCACGTCGGCCAGGCCGTCTTCATGAAAGCCGCCGGTCAGCAGCACCGTGGCGACAGTGGAGAGCGCGGCGGCCACCAGCGGCGTGAAGGTGCTGTCGGGCAGCAGGGCTTGCAGCAGCGTATAAACCGCCGCCGCCACCGTGCCCACCACCACACCGACGCCGGGAAAGTGGCCGGCGCTGGCGCGCAGCAGCTCGGGGCTGTAGCCGACCCAGTCGGCCAGCCGTCCGGTGATGGGGATGCGGGTGAAGAACTGAACGGCCAGCAGATATTGACGCAGGAACTGGCTGATCGACGTCATGGGGGGTTATTCGCCGGCTTTGGCGCTGATGCCGGCGGATTCGAAGCTGGCCATCTGGTTGAGGAAGTTGGCGGCCGACTGCAGCAGCGGCCAGGCCAGCAGCGCCCCCGTGCCTTCGCCCAGGCGCAAATCAAGTTCCAGCAGCGGCTTGGCCTGCAGCTGCGCCAGCAGCAGGCGATGGCCGGTTTCGGCGGAGCGGTGGCAAAACACCAGGTAGTCGCGCACGGCCGGCACCAGGGCGTGGGCGACCAGCGCGGCGGCGCCGGCGATGAAGCCGTCGACCAGCACGACGCGGCGCTGGCTGGCCGCCTGCAGCATGGCGCCCGCCATCATGGCGATTTCAAAGCCGCCCAGGGCCGCCAGTTCGGCCAGCACATCCAGCGGCTGGCTGGCGGGGTGGCGCGCCAGGGCCAGTTTGAGCACGCCCTGCTTGTGCAGCAGCTGCGGGTCGCTCAGCCCGGTGCCGCGTCCGGTCGCGTCTTCGATGCGCGTGCCGGCCAGCCGCGCCAGCAGCAGCGCCGCCGCCGAGGTGTTGGCAATGCCCATCTCGCCCAGGGCCAGCACATTGCCCGGCAGGGCCTGCACCACCGCCATGCCGGCGCTCAGCGCCGCCTCGGCCTCGGAGCGCGACATGGCCGCTTCATGGCAGAGGTTTTTGGTGCCGTAGGCGATCTTGCGCGGCAGCAGCTGCGGATGCGCCGGCAACTCGGCCGCCACGCCGGCGTCCACCACCTGCAGCGCAAAGCCGTGCTGGCGGGAAAACACATTGATGGCGGCGCCGCCGGCCAGCATGTTGGCCACCATTTGCACCGTCACGGCCTGCGGGTAGGCCGACACGCCTTCGGCGGCAATGCCGTGGTCGGCGGCGAACACCAGCATTTGCGGCGCATGCAGCGCAGGCGATTCGCTGCGCTGGATCAGGCCCAGCTGCAGCGCCAGGTCTTCCAGCGCCCCCAGCGCGCCCAGCGGTTTGGTTTTGTGGTCTATCTTGTGCTGCAGCCTGGCCGCCAGCGCGGCATCGTTGGTGGGCTCAATCGGGGGCAGGCGAAAGGGCGTTTTTTCGTTCATCGGTGATTTGTTTCAGGCAGGCGGGGCAATAGCAGGAGGCGGCTGCCGCGCCGTCCTGGCTTGGCGCGGGCGGCTTGCGGGCTTCCGGCACCGGCATCACATGCGGCAGTTGCATGCACCAGCATTCGGCGTCGCCCGCCACCATGCCGCAGCGCAGGCCGGCGCCGCAACGCGGGCAGACCGAGGTGTTGGGCAGGGTGGGCGCTGGCGAGGTCATGACGATGGCTTTAGCTTTTCAGAAACAGCCGGTACACCGGATTGTCGGTTTCTTCCACGTGGGGGTAGCCCAGAGTGTCCAGAAAGGCCTTGAAGGCCTTGTTGTCGGCCTTGGGCACTTGCAGGCCGACCAGAATCCGGCCGTAGTCGGCGCCCTGGTTGCGGTAGTGAAACAGCGAGATGTTCCAGCCTGGCCGCATGCTGGACAAAAACTTCATCAGCGCGCCGGGACGCTCGGGAAAGACAAAGCGCAGCAGGCGCTCATCTTTGGACAGCGCGCTGTGGCCGCCCACCATGTGGCGGATATGTTCCTTGGCCAGTTCGTCGTGCGTGAGGTCCAGCGCCTTGAAGCCGTGGCGTGAAAAATTGGCCGCAATCCGGGTGCTTTCGCCCCTGGCCGAGGTGGTCAGGCCGACAAACACATGAGCTTGGGCCGCGTCATTGATGCGGTAATTGAACTCGGTGACGCTGCGCGGGCCGCCGGGCAACTCGCCAATCACCTCGCAAAAGCGCCGGAAGCTGCCGCGTTCCTCAGGAATCGTCACCGCGAACAGCGCTTCGCGCTCCTCGCCCACTTCGGCGCGCTCGGCGACAAAGCGCAGGCGGTCGAAGTTCATGTTGGCGCCGCACAAGATCGCGGCATAGGTTTCGCCCTTGGTCTTGTGCGTGGCGACGTATTGCTTGATGGCGGCCACGGCCAGCGCGCCGGCCGGCTCGACAATGCTGCGGGTGTCGACGAACACATCCTTGATGGCGGCGCAGACGGCGTCGGTATCGACGGTGATGAAGTCGTCCACCAGGTCACGGCTGATGCGGAAGGTTTCCTCGCCCACCAGCTTGACCGCCGTGCCGTCCGAGAACAGGCCCACGTCGTTGAGGGCAACGCGTTTTTTCGCGCTCACCGACTGCATCATGGCGTCGGAATCGTTCATCTGTACGCCTATGACCTTGACCTCGGGTCTTACCGCCTTGATGTAATTGGCCACGCCGGAAATCAGCCCGCCGCCGCCTATGGCGACAAATACCGCATCGAGCCGGTTGGAACCCAGGGTTTGCAGCTGGCGCAGGATTTCCATGGCAATCGTGCCCTGGCCGGCAATCACGTCCGGGTCGTCAAAGGGGTGGACAAAGGTCAGGCCGCGTTTTTTCTCCAGCTGTACGGAATGCGCATAGGCGTCCGAGTAGCTGTCGCCGTGCAGCACGACCTCGGCGCCCCAGCCTTTGACGGCGTCTATCTTGAGCTGCGGCGTGGTGGTGGGCATGACCACCACGGCACGCGTGCCCAGTTTTTGTGCGCTCATGGCCACGCCCTGGGCGTGGTTGCCGGCCGAGGCGCAAATCACGCCCTTCTTAAGTTGCGCCGGGCTCAGGTGCGCCATCTTGTTGTAGGCGCCGCGCAGCTTGAAGCTGAACACCGGCTGCTGGTCTTCGCGCTTGAGCAGCACCGTGTTGTTCAGGCGCTGGCCCAGGTTTTTTGCCGGCTCCAGCGCCGACTCCACGGCCACGTCGTAGACGCGTGCCGTCAGGATTTTTTTCAGGTAGTCAGCGGGTGTGAGCTTCTTGGGAGCGGGTTTCCCGGCCGGCTTGGCGGAGGAAGATGAGGGGCTGGCAGAAGGTTTTGTCTTGGATGGCATGTTTTTTCTCGCAGCCGGACATCATAGCGGGCAAGAAAAAAGGCCCAGACCTTGCGGTCTGGGCCTGTAAATCCACCCTTTGAGGAGGTGGAGGAGACAACCAGTGCAAAAATACGAAAAATCAGTATTGATGCGATGGTGTAATTATAGAGGAGTGATGTTGCGCCGCAGCATATGTGTGCAGCGAAAATGTCACGTTTTCCGACTTTTAACCATGAATATTTTGCATAAGGAGTGACGGTAATGGAATGCACAGTGAGCTGGACAGGGAACAAGGCCGCCACCGGGTCGAGCTCCGGCATGACTTTTCTGGCTGAAACCGGCAGTGGCCACACCCTGGTGATGGATGGCGCGCCCGATGCCGACAAGCCGGAAAACGGCGGCGCGAATCTGGCACCGCGTCCCATGGAAACCGTGCTGGCGGGCACTGGTGGCTGCACCGCTTATGACGTGGTGTTGATTCTCAAGCGCGGACGCCACGATGTGCGCGGCTGCTCGGTCAAGCTCAGCTCTGAAAGGGCGAGCACCGAGCCCAAGGTGTTCACCAAGATTCACATGCACTTCGTGGTCACCGGGCACGGCCTGACGGCCAGTGCTGTGGAGCGCGCCATTGCCATGAGCCACGACAAATATTGCTCGGCCACCATCATGCTGGCCAAGACGGCAGACATCACCACCAGCTTCGAACTCATCGAAGTTTGAAGCTGTTTTGGCCTCTGGCGCCCGTCTGACGGGCGCTGCCAGCTATTTAAATAGTAGCAATGGCGGACCTTAAACCTGGCAGCGGTTTCAGATGTAGTGCGCGGTGCCGGTCATGACCCTGGCCGCCGAACGCATCAGCGCCTTGACCGGCGCCGGCAGTGGCAGTGCGCCGGCACCCTCCGCCTCGCGGGCATGCGCCGCTTCGTCGTCCTTCATTTGCGCCACGATGGCGCGCGACTCGTGATCGCCTTCGGGCAGGCGTTCCAGGTGGCTGGCCAGGTGGGCTTCAACCTGGCGTTCGGTTTCCACCACGAAACCCAGGCTCAGGCGGTCGCCCCCCAGCCGGCTGGCCAGCAAGCCCAGACCGAAGGCGCCGGCGTACCACAGCGGATTGAGCAGTGAAGGCCGCGCCCCCAGTTCGTCCAGCCTGTCCTTGGTCCAGGCCAGGTGATCGCCTTCTTCGCGGCTGGCTTGCAGAAAATGCTGGCGCAGCAGCGGGTCGCGCGTACCCAGCGCCTGCGCCGCGTACAGCGCCTGTGCGCAGACCTCGCCGACATGGTTGACCCGCATCAGCGCGCCGGACAAGGCCTTGTCCTGTGTGTTCAGCTCGGTACTTTGGCTGGGTAGGGTGGGGCAGGGTCGGCTGGCGCGGGGTTTGGCAAACAAGGTACGCAGCGCGCCGTCGGCAGCGTTCAGGGCGGTATCAAGGGCTGGTGTCATGGGCCAATGTTAGCGCCCTCTTGAAAAGTCGGCGGCCACAAAAAAGCCCCCGAAAGGGGGGCTTGGTCGCTGGCCGTGTCCGGGCGTCAGGCCGGAACCGGGTTTTAGAAGGAGTGGCGAATGCCCAAGGCCAGGTTGGTGGAGCCCACGCCAGCCGCAGAAGTCACGCCGCCCAGAAAGCCGTTGCCGCCTGGGGCAGCCTGGCCGGTGCCCTTGTTGTTGAAGCGTGTCAGCACGGCGTTCAGGTTGGTGCGCTTGGACAGCGCGTAGGTGTAGGTTGCACCGTAGGAGTCGGTGTCGGCGTTGACCGGGCGTTTGTCATCCAGTCGGTTGAAGGCCACCACAATGGTGTGCGGTCCCGTCGTCACTCTGTAGCCGATATGCATCAGCTTGGCATCCTGACGAAACGCTATGTTGTAGGCGTTTTGGAACACCGGTCCAGCGGTAACAAAAAATGGCGTCAGGCCGGTGGGGTTGTCGTCTTTGATGGTGGCGTAATGACCATACACAGTGCCTGGTCCGAGGTCGATGGTGGCGCCCAAGACGTTGTTGGTCAGGGATTTTTGGCCATTTTCGTTTTTCTTCTCGTTGTGACCAAAGCCGACGGAAAAGCCGTTGCCCTTGTACATGGCCATACCGCCCAGGAAACGGCCGGTCGGGTTGCTGGCGCTGGTTTCTGCGGCGCCGTACATCAAGGTGGCGGTGAGGCCGCCGGTTTGAATCCCGTATTGCAGCGTGTTGCTCAGGCGGATGTCAAACGCAGCCGGTAGGCTGGCAACTTGGCCGGCAGCCAGGCTGGATTGAGTTTGCGATGCGTCGAAAGCGGCCCCGGTCAGATAGGCTGGCGTGTACTGGCGGCCCAGCGTGAAGGCGCCAATTGGCGTAATCAATCCGGCGAATGCCTGGCGATCAAACAAATTGCCGGCAAGATTGACGCCAAATGCGTTGGCGCCAATGGCATTGTTGATGGCGGTGACGGTTCCGTTCGCCACGGGTGCTGGAATGACGCCGGGTAAATTGGCCAAAACAGTCGCTGAAACACGGTCTGGAAGTTGACCGATAGGCGAGTTGGGGCGATTCGTGACGGATCCCGTATCCAGCTCAAGACGGTTTTCCAGTGTAAAGATGGCCTTGTAACCACCGCCCAGGTCTTCGGTACCACGCAGACCGAAGCGCGAACCTTCCATGATGCCGCTGGCAATACCGTTGAAAGAGCCATTTTTCAGGCCGCTGACGTGGTTGAAGCCGGCGTCAAGCAGTCCATAAACGGTCACGGTGCTTTGCGCCATGGCGGCCGAAGCAGACAAAAGTCCCATCACCGCAGTGGCGACAAGCGTCAGTTTTTTCATGGAATCTCCAGGAGTTGTAGTTAGGGAGCGTTGCGCGGCGACCCTGAAGCACGCAAGGCCGGCCCGACGACTTGAAGGTTAGTAGTGACACCACAAGCCGTAAAGAGTGGTGTTGTCCGGTGTATCTCTTTGACGACAGGGGAAAACCCTGCGTTGACTACGACGACCTGAGTCTGAAGCGTGGGAACGCTGATGCTGCTGGGCGGCCGCTTTTCCGCTCTGTCGCGCCAGGCTTTTACGCTATGCGCGGTGCTCTGTCATGAGCACATGGTTCGCCGAGATGGTGTTAATTAGGCCTTCAGCTCTATTCTTTGCGCTGTGTTGTATAGGCTTCACGGTGAAATATGAATTGTTGTGCACATGCAACGAATGCGGCGGTTTTTCCATGATTTTTTTGCGAAACGGGGCTGGGTCTGGTGCAATAGACCCAACTTCCCGAAAGGGGGTTGGCCCGGGACTCTGGGGGAGTCAAGAAGACGTAAGTCGGAATAAGTCCCCGTGCCGGAGCCCTATGTTTAACCTTGGAGAAATTTTCAATGAAAAAGACCCTTATCGCTTTGGCCGCTCTCGGCGCAATGGCTGGTGCCGCTCACGCTCAATCCACCGTGACCCTGTACGGTTTGCTCGACGCTAACTTCCAAAGCTACAAAACCAACATCGTCGGTGCTGGCGGCGTGGTTCAAAACATCACCCAGACCAAAATTGACTCCGGCGGCCTGAATGGTTCCCGTTGGGGCCTGCGCGTCAGCGAAGACATCGGTGGCGGCATGGCCGTGATCGGTAACGTTGAAAGCGGTTTTGACCTCTCCACCGGTGGTTCCAGCCAGGGCGCCCTGTTTGGCCGTCGTGCCAACGTTGGTATCTCCAGCGGCTTCGGCAAGCTCGAAATCGGTCGTAACACCAGCTCGTACGACGACGTCGGCGCTGATTACACCATGATGGGCGCTACGATTTTTGATCCATCGGGCACCAACAACGGCGTTGCAGCCAATGCAACCGGTGTTGCTTCGCTGATCGGCGGCCACAACACGACCTGGATTGGTTACAACTCGCGTTTCAACAACAGCGTCAAGTACACCAGCCCTAACTTCAGCGGCTTCAGCGCTGGCGTCATGTACGCTTTCGGCGAAGACAAGACCCAGGCTAACAACGCCAGCAAAACCGTGTCGGCTAACCTGAAGTACGCTAACGGCCCTCTGCTGGTTTCCGGCGGCTACCAGTCTGAAGCGGCACAAAACTCCGTGGGCACCCTGGGCGGCAAGCCTGCTCTGGAAAACACGCTGTTGAGCGTTGCGTATGACTTCGGCGTTGCCAAGGTCGGCGCTGGCTTCAACCGTGCCAAGTTCAAGGACTTCGCTGTTGGCAAGTCTTTGGCTGCACAAAAAGAGTGGAGCTTGAGCGTGGCCGTGCCCCTGGGCGCTACCACCATCAGCGCTGGTTACGCACAGTCCAAGGGTGACGATCTGGGCAAGAGCACCGGCTACGGTATCCAAGCTCTGTACTCTTTGAGCAAGCGTTCGACCCTGTACGCAGGTGCCGCAAGCTCCAAGACCTACGACAAGCTGGCTGCTTTGGCTCCTGTCGGCAGCAACGTCGGTCGTACCACGACCTACGGTGCTGGTCTGCGCCACACGTTCTAATTTGAAGCTGGCTTAACGCCAGTTTTGAATCAGGATCTAAGCCACCTCGGGGTAACCCGGGGTGGCTTTTTTTATGACGAAGGCGGGCTGCGCATCGGCGTAGGCCTTCTCCCTGCCCAAGCAGCGCAGCGCTCGTCAGGCCATTCCCTACTCAGCTATTGGTGACCATGAGTTTTTTACCCGGTTTTGATGCAGTGAGACGGCCGCAATACTTGTTGGTGGCCCTGTGCTTGGGCTTGCTCGGCGCCTGCTCCAGCCTGGCCCCCCAGGAAGCGGCGAATCAGGATATTGAGTGGCTGGCGGCAGCGCCAGCCAAGGGGGCGTCGGCCACGTGGCAGCAGCATAGGTTTCCGGGCAAGCAGGCGACGCTTTACCGGGCCACCCGGCTGGATGGCCGCCAGGCGATTCAAAGTGTTTCCGACAATTCAGCCAGCATGCTGCGGCAGAGCTTGCGGGTCGAGCCCGCCGACTTGGGGGCGCTGCGGTTTTCCTGGAAAGTGCCTGAACTCATCAAGGGCGCGGATTTGAGCCAACGCGATTCCGGCGATTCTCCGGTACGGGTGGTACTGGCGTTTGAGGGCGACCGGTCGAGTTTCTCTGCCAAAAATGCCATGCTGTCGGAGTTGGCGCAGGCCTTGACGGGCGAGCCCCTGCCTTATGCCACGCTGATGTATGTCTGGGGCAATCATCGCGAGCCTGGCAGCCTCATCATCAATCCGCGCACCGATCGCATCCGCAAGCTGGTGCTCGAATCGGGGCCGCAGCACTTGGGCCGCTGGCTGGATTACGAGCGCGATATTCGCGCTGACTATGAAAAGGCTTTTGGCGAGGCACCCGGTGCACTGGTGGGCATAGGCATCATGACGGACAGCGACAACACCCGGCAGCGCAGTACCGCCTGGTATGGTCCGCTGACCTTGCTGGCCAAGCCCGTGGCTGGGGCGACACAGTCTGTGGTATCTAGCCAACCCTGAGGCTTACGGTGTCAAGCTTTCGGGGCTAGTATTTGACTCTTGCTGAACTCGGAATTGAACTGACATGCGCACTCCGGCCCTTTTTGAAAAAAACTTATCGTCTGTTCCTGCTGATGGGGCCGATGCCTTGTCTGTCGAGGCCGGCAGGGGGCCTGCCCAGTGGCGCGCCAGCGGCCGTGCCTTTGCCCAGATCGCGCAATTCCATCCCGAGCTGACGGCGTTTCGCCGTGATCTGCACGCGCACCCCGAGCTGGGCTTTGAAGAGGTCTATACCTCCAGCCGCGTGGCCCACGCGCTCAAGCTGTGCGGTGTGGATGAGGTGCACACGGGCATAGGCAAGACCGGCGTGGTGGCGGTCATCAAGGGCCAGCAAAACGGCGGCAGCTCAGGCTCCGGCGTTAGGCCCATGGTGGGCTTGCGTGCCGACATGGATGCGCTGCCCATGACGGAGCACAACGAGTTTGGCTGGAAGTCCGCCAAGCCTGGGCTGATGCATGGCTGCGGTCACGACGGCCACACCACCATGCTGGTGGGCGCGGCCCGCTATCTGGCCGAAACCCGGGCCTTTGCCGGCGATGCCGTGCTGGTGTTCCAGCCCGCCGAAGAGGGGCGCGGCGGCGCCGATGCGATGATCAAGGACGGGCTGTTTGAGCGCTTCCCGGTGCAGGCGATTTACGCCATGCATAACTGGCCGGCCATGCGGCCCGGCACCATAGGCATCAACCCCGGACCCATGATGGCGGCGGCCGATCGCGTCACGATTGAGATTACCGGCAAGGGCGGCCACGGCGCTCATGCCTACCTCACGATAGACCCGGTGCTGGTGGCGGCGCACATCATCACGGCGGTGCAGAGCATAGTCTCGCGCAATGTGAAGGCCATGGACAACGCGGTGGTGAGCCTGTGCGCCATGCACGCGGGAGATCCCGGCGCCATGAGCGTGGTGCCCGGCAGCGCCACCCTGGTGGGTACTGTGCGCACCTTCAAGCCCGAGGTGCAGGATTTTGTGGAGCGGCGCCTGAGTGAGCTGTGCACTGCGGTGGCTCAGGGCTTTGGTGCCACCGCCACGGTGACCTATGAGCGCATTTACCCGGCCACCATCAATTCGCCGGCCGAATACACGCTGGCCGCCAGCGTGGCCGATCAACTCGTCGGCCCGGAAAACGTGGTGCGCGATCTGGAGCCCAGCATGGGCTCTGAAGACTTCTCCTTCATGCTCAAGGTCAAGCCGGGTGCCTATCTGCGGCTGGGGCAGGGGGAGCAGTTGCCCGACGGCCAGGGCGGCCTGATAGGCGGTGTTGGCAGCCGCTTTTTGCATAACAGCTGCTACGACTTCAACGACAGCGTGCTGCCGCTGGGCTCGGCTCTGTTTGCCGGCATTGTGGAGCGCTCACTGCCCTTGCCCTGAAGTCTGCAGTTTCTTGAGTGCTATTGATTAAGTAGCTTCTTGCGCTTGCTGTGATTGCGCTACAGCCACTTTTTATTAAAATTTCAAGAACTGGCGCCGGCCACAAGATGACGCTCAGGCGTAGCGTTTGTTGCGCAAATTGTTTTTCATTTCCTGCAGCAGTGGCTGCAGCTTGGCGCCTATGCGCAGCGCCACGCAGGTCGCCAGAATGTCGATGATCATCAGGTGCATCAGGCGCGAAACCATGGGGCTGTAGCGGTCATAGCCTTCGGGGTGGTCGGCCGCCAGATGGATGTGACCGGCCGCAGCCAGCGGTGAGCCGGTGACGGTGATGACGATGGCGGTGGCGCCGTTCTTGCGGGCAATGTCGCAGGCATCCATCAGGTCACGCGTGCGGCCGGAGTTGGAAATCACCACCACGCAGTCGCCCGGCCCCAGTAGCGAGGCGCTCATGACCTGCATGTGGCCGTCGCTATAGGCAATGCTGGTGATGCCCAGGCGGAAGAATTTGTGCTGCGCATCCTGCGCCACGATGCCGGAGTTGCCAACACCGAAAAACTCTATGCGCTTGCCGCTGTGATAGGTGGCCAGCAGCGCCTGCTCGGCTTTTTCGAGGGCGCTGCTGCTGGCGTCGTTGCGGTATTTCAGGAAGGCCGCCACAGTGTTGTCTATGACCTTGACCAGCACGTCGCCGGTCTTGTCGTCGGCGTCCACGCTGCGATGAATAAAGGGCACGCCCTCGCTGACGCTGCCCGCCAGTTTGAGCTTGAAGTCTGACAGACCGTCATAGCCCATGCTGCGGCAAAAGCGCACCACGGTGGGCTTGCTGACATGCGAACGGCTGGCCAGCTCGGTGATGGGCAGGTTGGCAAAGGCGCGCGGATCGACCAGCACCAGGCGGCCAACCCGCTGCTCGGCCGGGGCCAGCGAGGGCAGGGAGGCTTTGATTCGGTCAAGCATTGGAATGGCCCCCACGGTTGTTCACTGCGTGTAACTCCCTGCCCCCTGAGGGGGCCGCCCCGCCTGCGGCCCGGCAAAGCCGGTTCCGCGGCTCGGACTGGGGTGTTGAAGACCAGCGACTTGCAACGTACAGAGCACCACACGCAGCAAGCCATCGTGGGGATGGATGCTGCAAGCCGGGGCCGCGGGACTGGCTTTGCCAGACCGCAGGCGCAGCGGCCCCCTCAGGGGGCAGCGCATTACGCGCAGCGAAAAGCGTGGGGGTTAACATTCTTCGCTCCAGCAGTAGTTGTCCCGGGCAATCATGGCACTGGCGGCACTCGGCCCCCAAGTGCCCGCTGCATAGGGGCGTGGCCTGGTCGGCTCACTGTTCCAACTGTCCAGAATCGGCTCGACCCAGCGCCAGGCTTCTTCCTGTTCGTCGCTGCGCACAAACAGGTTGAGCCGCCCGTCAATCACATCCAGCAGCAGCCGCTCGTAGGCGCCCACGCGTCCCGAGCCAAAGCGCTTGTCAAAATCCAGGTCCAGCTGAACCGGCGCCAGGGTGGGTATGCTTTTGCCCGGCCCATTGCCGGGCCGCTGGTCGGCGCCCTGCGCCAGCAAATGCAGTTCCAGCCCGTCCTTGGGCTGTAGATTGATGACCAGCCGGTTGCCCACGTTGGGGCTGCTCAGTGGCACCTTGAAAATCGCATGCGGTGCCGGCCGGAAGTTGACCTCAATATGCGCATCAGCGGCGGCCATGCGCTTGCCGGTGCGTATGTAAAACGGCACGCCGGCCCAGCGCCAGTTGGCGATCTCGGTGCGCAGGGCGACAAAGGTTTCGGTGCGGCTGTCCGGGTTCACGCCTTTTTCGTCGCGGTAAGCGGGCACCGCCTCGCCGGCCATGGTGCCCGCGGCATATTGGCCGCGCACCACATGCTGGCTGAGGGTTTCGGGCGTCCAGGCTTTCAGCGAGCGCAAGACCTTGAGCTTTTCGTCGCGAATGGCGTCAGCGTGCGAGTTGATGGGCGGCTCCATGCCGATGGCGCAAAGCAGTTGCAGCGCATGGTTTTGCACCATGTCGCGCAGCGCGCCGGTGCTGTCGTAAAAGGCGCCGCGTTTTTCCACGCCCAATTCTTCGGCAATCGTGATCTGGATGTTGGCGATGTGCTCGCGCCGCCACAGCGGCTCAAACAGCGCGTTGCCAAAGCGCATGGCAAACAGGTTTTGCACCGAGGGCTTGCCCAGGTAGTGATCGATGCGAAAGATCTGCTGCTCGGTCAGCACGCTGCGCACCGTCTTGTTGATGGCGCGGTTGGAGGCCAGGTCGTGGCCCAGCGGCTTTTCCAGCACCACCCGGGTCTGCGGGCCGTTCAGGCCGGCCGCGGCAATCTGCTCGCAGACCGTGGTGAAGAGGGTGGGCGCGGTGGCCACATACATCACCACCACATCGGCGGACCGCTGCTGCAGCTTGGCGGCCAAACTGGCGTAGTCGGCCGGGTTGGCCAGGTCCATGCGCAGAAAGCTGAGCAGGGCCGCAAAGCGCGAAAACTCCTCTTCGCTGGGGCGCTTGGCCAGCTCAACCTGGTCAAAGCGGGACTTGATGAGTGCCCGGTACTGCTCGTCAGTCAGATCGTCGCGTGCCACGCCCACAATCCGGCCGTCGCTGGGCAGCGAGCCATGGCGAAAGGCCTGGAACAGGGCGGGCATGATTTTTCGCCACGCCAGATCGCCCGTGCCGCCAAACAGGATGAGGTCAAAACTCATGGTGAAAATTTGCCTTGGTAATTAAGTTTCACATTCTATGGGCATAATGGTAACTAAGCGCCGGCCATGGGTTGCGATCCTTGTGAATCACCGTCCCATGCCCCCGGAACAACCTGGACAAACTTTGCGCCTACACCAGACGCTGATGCCATGACACAACTCGACGCCCTGAAACAGTTCACCACCGTAGTCGCCGACAGCGGTGATTTCAAGCAGTTGGCCCAGTTCAAGCCGCAAGACGCTACAACCAACCCCTCGTTAATCCTCAAGGCGGTGCAAAAAGCCGATTACCAGCCGCTGCTCAAGGACACGGTGGGCCGCTTCAAGGGCCGGACGCTGGACGAGATCATGGACCGCTTGCTGGTGCGCTTTGGCTGTGAAATCCTGTCCATCATTCCGGGCCGCGTCTCCACCGAGGTCGACGCCCGCCTGAGCTTTGACGCCCATGCCAGCTATGCGCGCGGCGAGCGCATCGCCGAGCTGTACCAGGCCGAGGGCATACCTCTTGAGCGGGTGCTGATCAAGGTCGCCGCCACTTGGGAAGGCATACAGGCGGCCGAAAAGCTGGAGCGGCGCGGCATACGCACCAATCTCACGCTGCTGTTCTCCTTTGCCCAGGCGGTGGCCTGCGGCCAAGCCAAGGTGCAGCTGATTTCGCCCTTTGTCGGGCGTATTTACGACTGGTACAAAAAATCGGCCGGTGCGGCCTGGGATGAGGCCGCCATGGCCGGCGCCAACGACCCCGGCGTGCAGTCGGTGCGCCAGATTTACAACCACTACAAGCATTTTGGGATTGCCACGGAAGTCATGGGCGCGAGTTTTCGCAATGTCGGCCAGATCAAGGCGCTTGCCGGTTGCGACCTCTTGACCATCAGCCCCGAGCTGCTGGCCCAACTGGCCGCCTCCGAAGAGCCGCTGGCCCGCGCGCTCGACCCCAAGGCCGCGGTGGCGCTGGAATTGCCCGCGGTGAATTATGACGAAGCCGGTTTTCGCTATGCGCTCAACGAAGACGCCATGGCCACCGACAAGTTGGCCGAAGGCATACGCGCTTTTGCCGCTGACGCTGTCAAGCTCGAGCATCTGCTGTTGGCCGCGTAAGGGTTGCGCATGAAAGCATTGCGTTGCGATCAGACCCCAGCGTGGGCGGCCTTAGAGGCTAGTTTTGAAACTTCGGGCAAACATTTCGATCTGCGCCAGGCCTTTGCGGCCGACCCGCAGCGCTTTGCCAGCTTCAGCCAGGAAGCACCGCATGTCTTTGCCGATCTGTCCAAAAATCTGATCGATGACGACAGCCAGGCGCTGCTGCTGGCGCTGGCGCGGCAGTGCGGGCTGGAGTCGCGCCGCGACGCCATGTTCGCCGGCGAACGAATCAACCGCACCGAGCAGCGTGCGGTCATGCACTTTTTATTGAGAAATCCGCCTCTAGCCCAGGAGGGACATGCGCAGTCAGCTATTAATAACATAGCAAATGAACGGGCGCAGGTGCATGCCACGCTGGACGCCATGCTGAGCTACGCCGAGAGGCTGCGTGACGATGCGTCGATTACCGATGTGGTCAACATCGGCATAGGTGGCTCGGACCTGGGACCGCAGATGGCGGTACTGGCGCTGGAGGAGTTTGCCAACACGGGCAAGCGCTTTCACTTTGTCTCCAACGTGGATGCAAACGAGCTGACGCACGTGCTCAAGGGTTTGAAGCCGCAGAGCACGCTGTTCCTGATTGCCTCAAAGACCTTCACCACCGCCGAGACCATGATCAATGCGCACTCGGCCAAACGCTGGTTCGAGGCGCAGGGCGGGCAGGACATCGGCCGGCATTTCGCCGCGCTCACCACCAATGTGGCGGCGGCGAAAGAGTTTGGCATCGGCACCACCTTCGGCTTTTGGGACTGGGTCGGCGGGCGTTATTCGCTCTGGTCGGCCATCGGTTTGCCGATTGCCATTGCCATAGGCGCAGCCGGTTTTCGTGAGCTGTTGGCCGGTGCCCACGCCATGGACGAGCATTTCCGCACGGCGGCGCTGGAGCGCAATCTGCCGGTACGGCTGGGCCTGCTCGATGTCTGGTACCGCAATTTCCATGGCTTTGGCAGCCGCAGCATTGCCCCCTACAGCAGCGCCCTGCGCCGCTGGCCGGCGTATTTGCAGCAGCTTGAAATGGAAAGCAATGGCAAGCGTGTGGACATGGACGGTCAACTCCTGCCTTTTGATACCTCTCCGGTGCTATGGGGCGAGCCCGGCACCAACGGCCAGCACGCCTATTTCCAATTGTTGCATCAGGGCACGGCGGTGGTGCCGGTGGAGTTCGTGGCGGTCAAGCGGGCCGCCGCCCATCTGCAACACTTGCCGGAGCACCAGAGCAAGCTGCTGGCCAATGTGCTGGCCCAGGCGCAAGCGCTGATGCTAGGGAAAAACGATGTGGGCGGCCACAGGCATTTCCCCGGCAACCGGCCCAGCACTGTGCTGCTGCTGGAGCGGCTCACGCCAGCCAGCCTGGGCGCGCTGATTGCCCTGCAGGAGCACCGCGTGTTTGTCAGCGGTGCGATCTGGGGCATCAACAGCTTTGACCAGTGGGGCGTGGAGTTGGGCAAGATGCTGGCCAGCGATATAGAGCCGCGCCTGCAAAGTGGCGATCTCTCGGGTCTGGATGCGTCGACGTCCGGCTTGCTGCAGCGTCTGCGGGCCTAAGACCGGCCTCCAAAGACCCATTAAAAAGGCCCGCAGTGTTTGCACACTGCGGGCCTTTTTGCGTCTGGGTAGCGCAAAAAGCGTGGGGTCTGCGTCCAGGTGCTCTTGCGGCGCCTGGCATCCGTCCCCACTGCTTTTGTTTACATACCCATGTCGCCCATGCCGCCCATGCCGCCCATGCCACCAGGCATGCCGCCGCCGGCAGATGCTTCGTCTTTTGCAGACTCAGCCACCATGCATTCGGTCGTCAGCATCAGCGAGGACACGGAAGCCGCGTTTTGCAGCGCGGTACGGGTCACTTTCGTGGGGTCCAGAATACCCATTTCGATCATGTCGCCGTAGGTGTCGTTGGCCGCATTGAAGCCGTAGTTGCCCTTGCCAGCCATCACAGCTGCGACCACCACAGAGGCTTCGCCGCCTGCGTTGTAAACGATTTCGCGCAGAGGCGCTTCGATGGCCTTGAGCACCAGCTTGATGCCGGCGTCTTGGTCAGCGTTGTCGCCCTTGATGACGCCAGCGGTTTGCTTGGCGCGCAGCAGAGCCACACCGCCGCCAGCCACGATGCCTTCTTCCACAGCAGCGCGGGTAGCGTGCAGGGCGTCTTCAACGCGGGCTTTTTTCTCTTTCATTTCGACTTCGGTGGCAGCGCCAACCTTGATCACGGCAACACCGCCGGCCAGCTTGGCCACGCGCTCTTGCAGTTTTTCACGGTCGTAGTCGCTGGTCGCTTCTTCGATCTGGACACGAACCTGCTTGACGCGGGCTTCGATGTCAGCGGCTTGGCCGGCACCGTCGATGATGATGGTGTTTTCCTTGCCCACTTCGATGCGCTTGGCTTGGCCGAGGTCGGCCAGCGTCACTTTTTCCAGCGACATGCCGACTTCTTCGGCGATAACCTTGCCGCCGGTCAGCACGGCGATGTCTTCCAGCATGGCCTTGCGACGATCGCCAAAGCCTGGAGCCTTGACCGCCACCACTTTCAGGATGCCGCGCAGGGTGTTGACCACCAGCGTTGCCAGGGCTTCGCCTTCGACATCTTCAGCAATGATCAGCAGCGGACGGCCAGCCTTGGCAACTTGCTCCAGCGTAGGCAGCAGGTCACGGATGTTGCTGACCTTCTTGTCGTAGAGCAGAACGAAGGGGTTGTCCAGCAGTGCGGACTGCTTTTCAGGGTTGTTGATGAAGTAAGGGGAGAGGTAGCCGCGGTCAAACTGCATGCCTTCGACGACGTCGAGTTCGTTTTGCAGTGATTTGCCGTCTTCCACGGTGATCACGCCTTCTTTGCCCACTTTGTCCATGGCATCAGCAATGATCTTGCCGATGGATTCGTCGGAGTTGGCGGAAATGGAGCCAACTTGAGCGATTTCCTTGGAGGTGGTGGTGGGCTTGGAAGCCTTCTTCAGCTCTTCGGTCAGGGCCAGAACAGCCTTGTCGATGCCGCGCTTCAGGTCCATCGGGTTCATGCCGGCGGCCACGTATTTCATGCCTTCGCGCACGATGGCCTGAGCCAGCACGGTAGCGGTGGTGGTGCCGTCGCCAGCGTTGTCAGAGGTCTTGGAAGCGACTTCCTTGACCATCTGCGCGCCCATGTTCTGCAGCTTGTCCTTGAGTTCGATTTCCTTGGCGACGGAAACACCGTCCTTGGTCACGGTAGGGGCGCCGAAAGAGCGCTCCAGCACCACGTTACGACCTTTAGGGCCCAGGGTAACCTTGACGGCGTTGGCCAGGATGTTGACACCCTCGACCATGCGTGCGCGGGCTTCGCCGCCGAAAATGACGTCTTTTGCTGCCATGTTTAATTCTCCGGAATTCAGTTAATGAGGGATTGAAAGCGCTGAGAAATTACTTCTCGACCACTGCAAAGAGGTCTTCTTCTTTCATGACCAGCAGCTCGTCGCCACCGACCTTGACGGTCTGGCCGCTGTATTTGCCGAACAACACGCGGTCGCCGACTTTCACGCCCACGGGGCTGATCTCGCCCTTGTCGTTTTTCTTGCCAGGGCCAACAGCCAGCACTTCACCTTGATCAGGCTTTTCAGCGGCGCTGTCAGGAATGACGATGCCCGAGGCGGTTTTGGTTTCGTTTTCCACGCGTTTGACGATCACGCGGTCGTGCAAAGGACGAAGTTTCATGAGAGCTCCTTGTTTTAAAACAATGGTGTTGGGAATCAAAAAGCACCTGGCCGAGAGCCAAGTGCTTGCCATCGGGTGATATTGAAGGCTTGTTAGCACTCAACATCATCGAGTGCTAATGATAAGGGCGTTTTGTGACGGTTTCAAGGCCTGTTGCACAATGCCGACCTGAGGTTTATCCTGAGTTTTGCTGGTCTAGCGTCTCTTTTTCACCTGGAGGTGCCATATGTACAAGCGCATTGTGTTGGCTTATGACGGCTCTGTGGCGGGGCAAAAAGCCTTGCTGGATTGCCGTGATATTGCGCAGTGGAGCCATTCCTCCCTGTTTCTCGCAGCCGTCATGCCACTTAATATGGGGCTGATCGGGGTTGAGAGTGGCGTCTATAGCGGTGGCCTGGTCGAGCAGGAGCGGGAGAAATATCAGGCTACCCTCGACGAAGGGGTGCGCCGACTGGCGGACGCAGGCCACCAGGCCCGTGGCGAGGTACTGGTCGGTGAAACCATCAACGAAATTACCCGGTACGCGAGCAAGATGGAAGCCGACCTCATCGTGGTGGGGCACAAGCACCTGGATAGCTGGGCTGCGCGCTGGTGGCGGGGGTCCATTTCGGCCAGCCTGATTGAACACGCGCCCTGTAGCGTGCTGGTGGTCATCATCTGAGCGGAGCCAGACTTGCTTCGTTTTCAGGGGCGCCTGTCTATTTTGATAAACAAAAAACCACCCGAAGGTGGTTTTTTGTTTGAGTTGCCCGAAGGCGTGGGTTAGCGTCCGACGGCGGCGCGCAGCGCGGCGGCCTTGTCTGTTTTTTCCCAGGTGAATTCGGGTTCGTCGCGGCCAAAATGACCGTAGGCGGCGGTTTTTTCATAAATCGGGCGCAGCAGGTCCAGCATCTGGATGATGCCTTTGGGGCGCAGGTCGAAGTATTCGTTGACCAGCGCCGCAATTTGCGCATCCGGGATCACGCCCGTGCCTTCGGTGTACACCGTCACGTTCATGGGGTGGGCCACGCCAATCGCGTAGGCGACCTGAATTTGGCACTGCTTGGCCAGGCCGGCCGCAACGATGTTTTTGGCAACGTAACGCGCTGCATAGGCGGCAGAGCGGTCCACCTTGCTGGGATCCTTGCCGCTGAAGGCACCGCCGCCGTGCGGGCAGGCGCCGCCATAGGTGTCGACGATGATCTTGCGGCCGGTCAGGCCACAGTCACCCTGCGGGCCGCCAATGACGAAGCGGCCGGTCGGGTTGATCAGGTATTTGGTGTCTTTGAGCCACTCCTTGGGCAGCACCGGCTTGATGATTTCCTCGATGATGGCTTCGATGAACGAGGCCTTCATCTTGTGTTGGTTTTCGCTCTGGTCGGGGCTGTGCTGGGTCGACAGCACCACGGTGTCAATGCTGTGCGGCTTGCCGTCGACATAACGCATGGTGACCTGGCTTTTGGCATCCGGGCGCAGGAAAGGTAGGCGGCCGTCCTTGCGCAACTGGGCCTGGCGCTCGACCAAGCGGTGCGCGTAATAAATGGGCGCGGGCATCAGCTCTGGCGTTTCGTCGCAGGCATAGCCGAACATCAGGCCCTGGTCGCCGGCACCGGTGTTCAGGTGGTCGTCGGATGCGTGGTCCACGCCCTGGGCGATGTCGTTGGACTGCTTGTCGTAGCAGACCATGACTGCGCAGCCCTTGTAGTCGATGCCGTATTCGGTGTTGTCGTAACCGATGCGTTTGATGGTGTCGCGTGCGACCTGGATGTAGTCGACATGCGCGTTGGTGGTAATTTCACCAGCCAGCACGACCAGACCGGTGTTGGTCAGGGTTTCGGCGGCAACGCGCGAGAGCGGGTCCTGCTTGAAGATAGCATCGAGGATGGCATCGGAAATCTGGTCGGCGACCTTGTCGGGATGGCCTTCGGAGACGGATTCGGAAGTAAAGAGAAAATCGTTCGCCATTGCGTACACTCCATTTAGTTTGTCGGCGCGTTGCCAGCTGGGGTGCTTTGGCGAACGCTTTAGCAGTTTGGTTTAATGTCGCCCTGCAAGTTGTTCAGTAACTCGGCGACAGCTTCAATTATAAGACACCGTGGTTTTCGCCGGATTCGCTTTTAAACACCCCTTACATGCTCTGGTTATTCCGTTTTTTCGCCCTTTGGCCGCTGGCCGCCTTGCATGCGCTGGGTGGCGCGCTGGGCTGGCTGGTCTGGGCCCTGAGTCCGCGCTACCGAGCCCAGTTTCGGGCTCATGTGGCGCAGGCCGGCCTGCCGTTTGAGCGAGCCAGGCCAGCGATTGCCGAGGCCGGGCGCTTTGTCGCCGAACTGCCCAAGCTGTGGCTGCGACCGGCCTCTCAGTCCTGCCTGGAGCAGGTTAGTGTCGAGGGTCAGACACATGCCGAGCAGGCTTTCGCGCAGGGCAGGGGGGTGATTTTTTTCGGCCCTCATTGCGGCAGTTTTGAGCTGGGGCCGCAGGCGCTGGCCGAATTGTATGGCCCGCTGCATGGCCCCATTACCGCCATTTACCGGCCGGCGCGCCAGCCCTGGCTGGCCCGGCTGGAGCGCATGGCCCGCGACCGTCCCCTGCTGAGAGTGCTGCCCGCCAGCCTGAGCGGCATCCGCCTGATGCACAAAAGCCTGAAGGCCAATCAGGCGGTGGCCTTGCTGACCGATCAGGTGCCGCCCGAAGGGCTGGGGGTCTGGGCGCCGTTTTTTGGCCGGCCGGCCTACACCATGACTCTGGCGGCCCGGCTGGCCTTGCAAAGCGGCGCTACCCTGTTGCCCGTGAGTTGCGAGCGCCTGCCCTGCGGGCGGGGCTATCTACTGAAAATCTGGCCGGCGTTGGCCGGCCTGGACGATGCCCAGGCTTCGGGCAAGCCGCGTGCCGACCTGCTGCAGGTCGTGACGCTGATCAACCAGGCGATCGAGTCCATTGTGCTCAGTCAGCCCGGCCAATATTTGTGGGGCTATGCGCGCTACAAGACACCTCGCAAGGAAGCACTTTGAAAATAGTCAGTCAGTGGTTCGCCGAACTCCCCAGCCGGGCGGGTATCGCCTTTATGCAGGCCTTGGCCTTTTTGCCATTTTCCTGGATACGCGCCCTGGGCACGGCGCTGGGCTGGGCCTTGTACGCGCTGGTCGGCTCACGCCGGCGCGTGGTGCAGACCAATCTGGCCCTGTGTTTTCCCGAGCGCTCCGAGGCCGAGCGGCGCCGGCTGGCGCAACAGACCTTTGTCTATTTCGCCCAAGCCTGGCTGGACCGTGCCTGGCTGTGGCATGCACCGCAGGCCTGGGTGCAGCGGCGGGTGCGGCTGACCGGCGCGGTGCAGGAACTGGCGGGCAGCGAGGCGACGGTGGTTTTTTGCCCGCATTTTGTCGGTCTTGACGCGGCCTGGGCCGCCATCGCCCTGGCGGTGCCGCGTCAGTCGACCACCATTTACACCGACCAGTCGAACAAGCTGGTGAACCAGTGGATTTTGCGTGGCCGCCAGCGCTTTGGCCATTTGCGCCTGTTTGGCCGTATCGATGGCGTCAAACCCATAGTGAGCGCGCTGCGCGAGGGGCAGCCTCTGTATTTGTTGCCAGACATGGATTTTGGCCCCGACGACTCGGTGTTCGTGCCGTTTTACGGCCTGCCGACGGCGACCGTGCCTTCGCTGTCGCGCTTTGCCCGGCTGGGCCGGGCCAAGGTGGTGCCGCTGCTGCCGCGCATTACCGCCGGCGGTTATGAGATACAGGTCCTGCCGGCCTGGACCGACTTTCCGACCGACGACCTGGTGGCCGACACGGCGCTCATGAACGCCCGCCTGCAGGATTACATCGCCACCATGCCGGCCCAGTACTACTGGGTGCACAAGCGCTTCAAGACCCGGCCGGACGACATGCCGTCTATGTATTGATCCCGCTTCTTAAGACTTTTAGGGATTTTTTGCATATGAGGCGGGCGCTGGCAGCTACTAAATTGATAGTAATGGCGTCGAGCGCCAGCCCGGACGGGCTCAGGCCGCGGCGTCGGGTGGGCTGTCTGACTCGGCTTTAGGCGCCTTGGCCGGTTTTTCCACCGGATGAGCCCAGTTCCACAGATGCTGGGCCACTTCTTCAACGCCGCGCCGTTTCAGCGAGGAAAACAGTTTGACATCGCCGCCGCCGGCTTGCAGCTTGACGATTTGCAGCGCCTTGGCGGCATCGGTCTTGTTGAGCTTGTCCGACTTGGTGAGTAGCACCAGAAACTTCAGGCCTTCTTCCACCCGCGGGCGGATCACGTCGAGCAGGATTTCATCCAGCTCGGTCAGGCCCAGGCGCGGATCGCACAGCAGCACCACGGCCTTGAGGTTGTCGCGCGTCTGCAGGTAGTTGCCCATCACCTGCTGCCAGCGGTATTTGGCTTCCTTGGGCACGGCGGCATAGCCATAGCCCGGCAAGTCGGTCAGAACGGCGTCGGTCACACCCTGTTTGCCGAGTGAAAACAGGTTGATGCTTTGGGTGCGGCCCGGTGTTTTCGAGGCAAAGGCCAGCCGGTGCTGCTGCGTTAGGGTGTTGATGCAGGTGGATTTGCCGGCGTTGGAACGGCCCACGAAAGCGATCTCTGGCACTTCCAGCCGTGGCAGGTGCTTGAGCTCGGGGGCGGTGGTCAGGAATTTGGCCGTGTGCAGCCAGCCCATGGCAATTTTGGGATCGGGTGTGGAGGGAGCTAAAGCGGTGGATGCGGTCATGATGGGCGGTCCCTGGAGGTCTGTGGCATGCGGGTGCACGCGGTGCGGGAAGGGGGCGGCTAGCGCCCGGTGCTGGTGTGGGCCATTGGCCGGCTGCCACGGCAAGCCCTCAATTATCGCAGGCTGTCTGCAAGCCATTGTAAAATCAGAAAGTTCCAAGTTTTGTGCGCCAACTAATTAAAAGCCCCGATATGAAGCTGTTCGCTACTTCCCTACTGGCCGCCATGCTGGCCATGTCCACCATGTCGTCATTTGCCGCCGGTGAAGCCGCCCCGGCCAAAATCGCAAAGCCTGACCTGGTCAAGGGCGAGGCTCTGTTTGCAGCCAACTGCGCCAGCTGCCACGGCGCCGACAGCAATTCCACGACGCCGGCCTATCCCAAGCTGGCGCAGCAGCATCCCGAATACCTGCTCAAGCAATTACAGGAATTCAAATCCGGCAAGCGTAAAAACGCCATCATGCAAGGCTTTGCCGCGACGCTGTCCGATGACGACATGAAGAATGTGGCTTACTGGGCCAGCTCGAAAAAGGCCAAGGCCGGTTTTGCCAAGGACAAAGAACTGGTGGCACTCGGTGAGCGCATTTACCGCGGTGGCGTGATGGATCGCCAGATTGCTGCCTGCGCCAGCTGCCACAGCCCGAGCGGCAGCGGCATGCCTGTGCAGTATCCGCGCCTGAGCGGCCAGCACGCCGAATACACCGCCGCGCAGATCACCGCTTTCCGCGATGGCGGCCGCCAGAACAGCCTGCCCATGAGCCAGGTGGCAGCCAAGCTCAATGACCGTGAAATCCGGGCCGTGGCCGACTACATTGCCGGCTTGCGCTGAAGCACGGGGTTTGCCAGTGTGGCAAACCATTTTTTCGCGAAAATCATCTGCTGCATTGAACCCAAGCCTCTAAAAGCAATCACATCAAGGCGGGTCTTTCTGAAGAAAGCCCGCCTTTTTCTTTTTCCCCCGACTTCTTTCAACCATCACCTGCGCCGCCGGGCCTGATTTCACGCATGACAGTTTCCACCGAAGGTATGAAAGTCAAATGGGGCTCCCGCGCCTTGCGGTCGTCCGTGGAGTTGCTGTCGTCGATGCGATTTGCCATTTCGCTGCTGACCGTCATCTGCATTGCCTCCATCATTGGGACGGTGCTCAAGCAGGCGGAGCCGCTGAGCAATTACGTCAACCAGTTCGGCCCCTTCTGGGCTCAGGTGTTTGGCCTGGTGAGCTTGAACACGGTCTACAGTGCCTGGTGGTTTTTGCTGATCCTGGCCTTTTTGGTCATCTCCACCTCTTTGTGCATTGCGCGCAACACGCCCAAAATTCTGGCCGACTTGAACCATCTCAAGGAAGATGTTCGCGAGCAAAGTCTGAAGGCCTTTGGCCACCGTGCGCAGGCTGAGCTGGCCGAGTCACCCGAAGTGGCGGCCCAGCGCATTGGCCAAACCCTGGTGCAAAGCGGCTGGAAGGTCAAACTGCAGCAAAGAAACGCCGGCTGGATGGTGGCGGCTAAAAAAGGCGCGGCCAACAAGCTGGGCTATATTGCCGCGCACAGTGCGATTGTGCTGGTCTGCATAGGCGGCTTGCTCGATGGCGACATGATGGTGCGGGCGCAGATGTGGTTGGGTGGCAAGTCCATTTACACCGGCGGCGGCCTGATTGCCGATGTGCCAGCGGCGCACCGGCTGAGCGAGCGTAACCCGACGTTTCGTGCCAACCTCATGGTGTCTGAAGGCACACAGTCCAGCACGGCCATCTTGAACCAGCCCGGTGGTGTGCTGTTGCAGGAGCTGCCGTTCTCGGTGGAGCTGAAGAAATTCATTGTCGAGTATTACTCCACCGGCATGCCCAAGCTCTTTGCCAGCGACATCATCATCCATGACAAGGAAACCGGCAGCAAGACACCGGCACGGGTGGAGGTCAATCATCCGGCCAATTACAAGGGCGTGGAGATTTATCAATCCAGCTTTGACGACGGCGGCTCCAGCGTCACGCTCAAGGCAGTGCCCATGGCGGCCGCCGTCAAGCCCTTTGAAATCCAGGGCACGATTGGCGGCAGCAGCAGCCTGAGCAACGGCCAGGGCGAGGGGGCAGAAAAACTCACGCTGGAATACACCGCGCTGCGCATCATCAACGTTGAAAACTTTGCCGACGGCAGCACCATGGGCGGCGCTTCCGGAACCGATGTGCGCAAGGTGGATCTGCACAAGGCCATTGAAACGCGGCTGGGCGCCGCCAACAAGACCGTGACGCAGAAAGAGCTGCGCAACGTCGGCCCCAGCGTGAGCTACAAGCTGCGCGATGCGGCCGGTCAGGCCCGCGAATTCAACAACTACATGCTGCCGGTCAAGATGGATAGCAACCCGGACAGTCCATCCATGTTTCTGATGGGCGTGCGCGAAAATCTGGCTGCTAGTTTCCAGTATTTGCGTATTCCAGCCGATGCCGAGGGCAGCATGGAGACCTTTTTGCGGCTGCGCGCCGCGCTGGCCAATCCGGCGCAGCGTGAGTTGGCGGTCAAGCGCTATGCCGCCCTGGTGATAGGCTCGGAGCGTCCGGAGTTGGCCCAGCAACTGGTGGCCTCGGCATCGCGAGCGCTCACCCTGTTCGCCGGTTCCGAGTCAGGCCCGGATGGGATGACCGGCGACAAGCTCAAGCCGGTGGCGGGTTTGCAAGCCATTTCCGATTTCATGGAAGCCAATGTGCCCGAGGCCGAGCGCAACCGTGCCGGCGAGGTGCTGGTCCGCATCCTTAACGGCGTGCTGTTTGAGCTGACCCAAATGACGCGTGAGCAAGCCGGCCTCAAGCCGCTGGCGCAGGACGAAAAGACCCTGGCCTTCATGTCGCAAATGGTGCTCAGCCTGTCGGACGCACCGCACTACCCGGCGCCCATGGCGTTTGAGCTGAAGGACTTCACACAGGTGCAGGCCAGCGTGTTCCAGGTGGCGCGCGCGCCCGGCAAAAACATTGTGTATCTGGGCTGCCTCTTCCTGATTGTGGGGATATTCGCCATGCTTTATGTGCGCGAGCGGCGCATCTGGGTCTGGCTGGCGCCGGCTACCAGCGACGCCGGGCATTCAGTGCCAGAATCTGGAAAAAGCCAGGCCACCATGGCCTTGTCCACCAACCGTAAAACCATGGATGGTGACAAGGAGTTTGAGATGTTGAAAACGAAACTGTTGCAGGCAACCCTATGACGACCAACACCACCACCCTGACGGCTGGGCGTGACACCACCCTGAGCCTGAATGAAGGCTATTTCGCCAAACGTAATGCGCTGGACTGGGTGTTTGCCGCTCTGGTCGCCGGGGGCTTTTTGTATGCCTTTGCGCGCTACAGCGCTTACATGGATGTGTATGAAAAAGGCATCTTGCTGAGCGCCATTCCGGCCACCATCGCGATGGGCTGGTTTTGGAGGCCTTTGCGCGTGCTGATGATGGCGGTCGCCGCTTTTGCCCTGCTTGGCATCAACTCCTACCAGGTCGATGGCGTTGGCAATCTGGCGCGGGCCGAGCAGTTGTTCTGGCTCAAATATTTTCTCTCCAGCCAGTCGGCCATTTTGTGGATGAGCATGCTCTTTTTCATGAGCACCATTTTTTACTGGCTGGGCATGTTCGCCAAAGGCCAGAGCGAAACGCTGGAATCGCTGGGCTCCAAAATTGCCTGGGTGGCGGTGGGCATGGCGCTGATAGGCACGCTGGTGCGCTGGTATGAAAGCTATCTGATAGGCGCCGATGTCGGTCATATCCCGGTCAGTAACCTGTATGAAGTATTTGTGCTGTTTTGTTGGATGACGGCGGCCTTTTATCTGTACTTTGAAGCGCAGTACAAGACGCGTGCGTTGGGCGCCTTCGTCATGCTGGTGGTGAGTGCTGCGGTTGGATTCCTGCTTTGGTACACCGTGATACGCGAAGCCCACGAAATTCAGCCGCTGGTGCCGGCGCTCAAGAGCTGGTGGATGAAGCTGCATGTGCCGGCCAATTTCATTGGCTACGGCATGTTCGCGCTGGCCTCCATGGTGTCGCTGGCTTATCTGGTCAAGCAGCAGGCCAGCGAAACCCGCTGGTACAAGCTCACTCCTTTGTGGATGCTGGGCGTGGTGCTGTGTTTTGTGCCGATTGTGTTTCGCAGCAAATCACCGGTTGAAACTGGCGGCAGCAATTATTGGCTGGGCTATTTGCTGGTGTCTGGCCTGATTGCCGCCGGCATTTTGCTGGGCCGCAAGCGCATCGCTGCTCGCCTGCCCAGCTTTGAAGTGCTGGACGATGTGATGTACAAGGCGATTGCCGTTGGTTTTGCCTTCTTCACCATTGCCACCGTGCTGGGCGCGCTCTGGGCGGCCGAGGCCTGGGGTGGCTACTGGAGCTGGGACCCCAAGGAAACCTGGGCGCTGATCGTCTGGCTCAATTACGCTGCCTGGCTGCACATGCGGCTCATGAAGGGTTTGCGCGGCACCGTTGCCGCCTGGTGGGCTTTGGTGGGCGTGGGCGTGACCAGTTTTGCTTTTCTGGGCGTCAATATGTTTCTCTCGGGCCTGCATAGCTACGGAACCTTATAGCCGCGCACGGGATCCTTGTCATTGAATCTGTGTAAGAAAAGACGGCGTAGCCAGACTAAGTAATTAGCAAGTTTCAAGGATCACCATGCTCATCAAGACCCATGCACGCGGCTTCGACCATTTGGTTCCGAGCGAGATCACCTCGCAAGGCATTTATCAAGATCGCCGTGAGCTGATCAAGCTGATGGCCACGGGCGCTGCCGGCGTGGCGCTGGCCGGTTGGGCCGGGCGCCAGGCGCTGGCACAGACGGTGTCCAAGCTGGGCAAGCTGGCGCCATTGGCCGGCGGCAAGTCGGCGGTGGCCGGTGCGGTGACTATGGAAAAGATCACCGACTACAAGGACGCCACCAGCTACAACAACTTCTACGAATTCGGCACGGACAAGGCTGACCCGGCCAAGAATGCCCACACGCTGGTGACCAAGCCCTGGTCGGTAGCGATAGAAGGCCTGGTCAAGCAGCCCAGAAGTTATACGCTGGAAGAGCTGCTCAAGCTCAGCCCGCAGGAGGAGCGCATTTACCGCCTGCGCTGCGTTGAAGGCTGGTCCATGGTGATCCCCTGGGTGGGTTACTCGCTGTCCGAGCTGATCAAGAAAGTCGAACCCCTGGGCAGTGCCAAATACGTCGAGTTTGTGACCCAGGCCGATCCCAAGACCATGCCTTTTGTGGGCTCGCGCGTGCTCGACTGGCCTTATGTCGAAGCCCTGCGCATGGACGAAGCCATGCATCCGCTGGCCTTGCTGAGCTTTGGCATGTATGGCGAGGTCTTGCCGAATCAAAATGGCGCGCCTGTGCGCATGGTTCTGCCCTGGAAATACGGTTTTAAAAGCGGCAAGAGCATCGTCAAGATTCGCTTCACCGACAAGGAGCCCAAGACCGCCTGGAACAAGGCCGCGGCCAATGAATACGGCTTCTATTCGAATGTGAACCCGAATGTGGACCACCCGCGCTGGAGCCAGGCCACCGAGCGACGCATTGGCGAAGATGGGCTGTTTGCGAAAAAGCGCAAGACGCTGATGTTCAACGGCTACGAAGCGCAAGTCGGCCAGTTGTACGCCGGCATGGATCTCAAGAAGAACTTCTGATGATGTCCCGGCAAAAGCTCTTGCTGCATCCGGCGGCAAAGCCTGTGCTCTTCACGCTGTGCCTGCTGCCATTCGTTTGGCTGTTTTTCCGGACCTTTGCCAATCAGCTGGGCGCCAATCCGGCCGAAGCGCTGATTCGCGCCACCGGCGACTGGACGCTGCGCTTTCTTTGCATTGTGCTGACGGTGACGCCATTGCGGGTGATCTCGGGCACGCCTGCGCTGGCGCGCTTTCGCCGCATGCTGGGCCTGTTTACCTATTTCTATGTGCTGCTGCATCTGTTGAGCTACAGCTGGTTCGACATGGGTTTTGAGCTGTCCGATATCGCCAAGGACATTGCCAAGCGGCCCTTCATCTTGGTGGGCTTCAGCGCCTTTTTGCTGCTGACGCCGCTGGCGGCCACGTCGTTCAATGCCGCCATCAAGGCCCTGGGCGCCAAGCGCTGGCAGTGGCTGCACAAGCTGGTTTACCTGATTGCCGGTCTGGCGCTGCTGCACTTCTTCTGGATGCGGGCCGGCAAGAACAATTTCACCGAGGTGTTTGTCTACGCCGGCATCATTGCCGCCCTGCTGGCTTGGCGCTTGCTTCAGTTTTTAAGGAAAAAGAGGCTGCAGCGCCCACCCAATATGCGCAAGCCGCTATCTATTTGATAGTATTTTGATTGAACGAGGCACGCCAGTCAGCGTGCCTTTTTTGTGCCTTGGCCGTGCTTCAAACTGCTGGCAGCTGTTCCTGGCGAATCTGGTCTTGCAGGGTTTCGCGCCGGCGAATCAAGTGGGCTTTGTCGCCATCGACCAGGACCTCGGCGGCCCGACCGCGGCTGTTGTAGTTGCTGGACATGCTCATGCAATAAGCCCCCGCCGACAGCACCGCCAACTGGTCGCCGGCCGCCACGCTCAAGTCGCGGTCGCGGCCAATCCAGTCACCGCTTTCGCACACCGGTCCGACCACGTCATAGGTGCTTGCCGTGGCAACTGCGGCCGCCTGAGTCAGCGGCACGATGGCGTGAAAAGCCTGGTACATGGCCGGGCGCGGCAAGTCGTTCATGGCGGCATCGATGATGCAGAAATTCTTCTGCTCGCCGGGCTTCACATAAAGCACCTCGGTCAGGCAAACGCCGGCATTGCCGACCAGGGAGCGGCCCGGCTCTATCATCAGTTTTTTAGCGCCATAGCCGCGCGCATCCAGTTTGGCCAGCAGCAGCTGCCATAGTGCGTCGGCTTCGGGCGGGGCATCGTTGTTGTAGTTGATGCCCAGGCCGCCGCCGAAATCAATGTGCTCCAGCGCAATGCCGGCGGCTTCTATGGCATCGACCAGATCCAGCACCCTATCCATGGCATCCAGATAGGGCGTGGTGTCGGTAATTTGCGAGCCGATGTGGCAGTCGATGCCGACAACCTGCAGGCCTTTGAGTGATGCCGCATGCTGGTAGATGCGCAGGGCGTCTTCATGAGCCACGCCGAATTTATTGCCCTTCAGGCCGGTGGAGATATAGGGGTGGGTCTTGGGGTCGACATTGGGATTGACGCGTATGCTGACAGGGGCGCGCAGCTTCATGCTCAGCGCGACATCGGACAGCACATCGAGCTCTGCTTCGCTCTCGACATTGAAGCAGCCAATGCCGGCGAGCAGCGCCTGGCGCATTTCGGCGCGGGTCTTGCCGACGCCGGAAAAGATCACCTTGCCGGCCTCGCCGCCGGCCGCCAGTACCCGCTCGAGTTCGCCACCCGAGACAATGTCAAAGCCGCAACCGGCCTGGGCAAACACCTGCAGCACGCCCAGCGAAGAGTTGGCCTTCATGGCATAGCAAATCTGTGCCTGGCGCCCGGCGAAGCCGCGCTGGTAGGCGGCCAGGGCCGACAGCATGGCGGCCTTGGAGTAGACAAACAGGGGCGTGCCGTGGATGCTGGCCAGCTCACTCAGGCGCAGGCCTTCGGCAAACAAGTCCTTGTCGCGGTAGGCAAAATGGGGGTGACCGGGAAGGGTGTGTGTTGTCATGGGTAGAAGGCTGTGGTGAAGACGGTCTGGGTGAGAGTTATTGATCTTATGCAAGACCGGGTCGGCAGGCCATGGCTGATGAGCGTTGGCGAGCGACCAAAACCTTCAGATGCAAATTTCAAGGGGCCGGCGAGGCCTTCATGGCGTGGCCGAGGCCGGCGCTAGCGGTGCGGGAGCGGCCGAGTTGGGCTGCGCTGGGATCGCTGGCGCCGCCAGTTTGGGCGGCTGCGGGAGGAATAGCGGGCCTTTCTGGCCGCAGCCGGCCAGCGCAGCCGTACCAAGCACGAGGGCAACAAGACCATGCTTGGCAAGAAAAATGCGAAGCCGACCTAAAATTTGAACTGAAAAAACCATAACAGGATTGTAATGACGGACCTTGAATACCTGGATCTGGCCGAGCGCGCGCTCAAGGCGATCGAGTTGGACTGCGACCGACTGAACGATGAGACCGACGTTGATATCGACAATCAGCGCACCGGCGGCATGATCACGCTGACATTTTCAAACCGCAGCCAGATCATCATCAATCTGCAAAAACCGCTGCAGGAAATCTGGATGGCCGCCAGGGCAGGTGGTTTTCACTATAAGTTCAATAGCGGAAAGTGGACGGATACCAAGGACGGCAGCGAGCTTTTTGCCGGTTTGTCGCGCTATGCCAGCGTGCAGGCCGGGCAGGCGCTGGTGTTCGGGGCGCCGGCCTGATGCGCTGAAATGCTTCAGAAAAACGGGCCCGCGCGGGGCCCGTGTCGGCTTGCTGGGCTGATCATCAGTTCTTGAACAGGTCCAGAATCCGTTTCTTTTCATCGGAGGGTGGCAGGACCTGGATGGGGCTGCCCGGGCCGGCCGGCTGGCTCTCGCTGGTCGCCTCTGGCTGCATGCCCACGTTGCTGACCCCCGAACCCTTGGCATATTCGCTGTAATACCACTCGCCGCCGAGGTTCACGACGCCCTCGGGCGCGTGATATTCAGTGACGGGAACCCCTTTGAGCGCGTACTCCATGAAGTTGATCCAGATGGGCAGGCTCAGGCCGCCACCGGTTTCCCTGTCGCCGAGTTTCTTGGGGGTGTCGTAACCCATCCAGACCGCTGCTGTCAGCGTGGGCTGGAAGCCCACGAACCAGGTGTCTATAGAGTCATTGGTGGTACCGGTCTTGCCAAAAATATCCGGCCGCTTGAGCATCGCCTGGGCCTTGGCTGCCGTACCCGAACGGGCCACATCCTGCAGCAGGCTGTCCATGATGAAGGCATTGCGGGCATCAATGACTCGGGCTGACTCATTCAACACGGGGGGCGGGGTGTCCAGCAAGACCTTGCCGCGCTGGTCGGTAATCTTGGTCACCAGATAGGGATTGACGCGGTAGCCGCCGTTGGCAAACACGGAATAGGCCGTGGCCATTTGCATGGGCGTGACTGAGCCGGCGCCCAGCGCCATGGTGAGGTAGGCCGGATGCTTGTCTGCCTCAAAGCCGAAACGGTTGATCCACTCCTGTCCATATTGGGGGCCTATGGCTTGCAGGATGCGGATGGACACCATGTTCTTTGATTTTTTCAGGCCGGTTCGCAAGCTCATGGGGCCTTCGAAGTTGCCGTCGTAGTTCTTGGGCTCCCAGGGCTGACCACCGGTGACGCCGGCATCGAAAAACAGCGGTGCGTCATTGATCACGGTGGCAGGGGTGAAGCCCTTCTCTAATGCCGCCGAGTAGATGAAGGGTTTGAAGCTGGAGCCGGGCTGGCGCCAGGCCTGGGTCACGTGGTTGAATTTGTTCTTCTCGAAATCAAATCCACCGACCAGCGCGCGAATGGAGCCATCGCGTGGGTCCAGCGCCACAAAGGCCCCTTCAACTTCAGGCAGTTGGGTGATTTCCCAGGTGTTCTTGGGCGTTTTGGCCACACGGATCAGGGCGCCGCGGCGGATCTTGATGTTTGGGCCAGCCTTGTCGGCGAGGCCGGACTGCGCCGGCTTCAGGCCTTCTCCGGTGATTTCAACCGTTTCGCTGTTCTGGCGCTTGGCCAGAATCCGTTTGGGGCTGGCTTCCAGCACCACGGCCGACATCACGTCGCCGTTGTCGGGGTTGTCGGCCAGCGCGTCGTCAATCGCGTCTTCCGTTTCCTGGGGGTTGGACGGCAGGTCTATGAATTTTTCGGGCCCACGGTAGATTTGCCGGCGCTCGTAGTCCATGATGCCTTTGCGCAAGGCCTTGTAGGCTACGGTCTGGTCGCTGGCGCGCAAGGTGGTGTAGACATTCAGGCCGCGGGTATAGGTTTCGTCGCCGTACTGGTTGTAGACCAACTGACGTACGGTTTCCGCCACGTATTCGGCATGCACGCGTCCGGTGTTGGGGCCGGTTCTGACCTTCAGCTCTTCTGCCTTGGCTGCCGTGGCCTGATCGGCCGTGATGAAGCCGTTTTCCTGCATGCGCTCAATGATGTAGAGCTGGCGGGATCTGGCGCGGGTTGGGTTGATGATGGGGTTGTAAGCCGAAGGGGCTTTAGGCAGGCCGGCCAGCATGGCGGCTTCGGCGATGGAAATATCCTTCAGGGGTTTGCCAAAGTAAGCCTCGGAAGCGGCGGCAAAGCCGTAAGCCCGGTTGCCCAGAAAGATCTGGTTCATATAGATCTCAAGGATCTGATCTTTGGTCAGCAAATGCTCCAGCTTGAAGGTCAGCAAAATTTCATAAATTTTGCGGGTGTAGCTTTTTTCCGTCGACAGGTAAACATTGCGGGCTACCTGCATGGTGATGGTGGAGGCACCCTGACTTTTTGCCCGGCCCATATTGGCCAAGCCGGCCCGGATGACGCCCAGGTAGTCCACGCCGCCATGGGAGAAGAAGCGGGCATCCTCAATGGCCAGCACCGCATCTTTCATGACCTGTGGGATGTCCTTGATCGGCGTGAGGCTGCGGCGTTCTTCGCCAAACTCTCCAATGACCACCCCGTCTGCCGAGTAAATGCGCAGCGGTAGCTTGGGCCGGTAATCGGACAGGTCTGAAATGTCCGGCAAATTGGGATAGGCCACCGATAGCGCTACGGCGATAAATAGCAGCAGGGCGACCAGTCCCGCCAGCGCCAGACCCATGCTCCAGGTAAAGAGCTTGATCAGCAAGCGCTGCCAGGAAGGCTTGCTAGAGGGCCGCTTCCCCTGCTTTGGGTCAGTGCCGGAAGAGGGGGAGGGAGGAGTAGGGTGCATGTAGGACACGTGAGTATTATAAAAATCCGGAACCCAGAACGTATCTGGCGCCCTTCAAAGCGCCACGCTCTTACGTTTGCAGACAGAGTTTTGCCTTGGCTTGTCCCTGCACGACTTATCAAAATCGTCTACTTTTGACAACGTTCCTGATGTAAGAGCTAGGAAAAATCGTTACAGCACAAAGGGCTTGCTGCTACTATTCAAGCGATTTCTTAAGTATGCAGGGCTACATATTAGCCGTCATTTGGGGACTGCCTTGATCTCTCTGGGATCGTTATTCAATCGTCAACAGCCCGCGCTGCTGGGTCTTGATATCAGTTCGTCCAGCGTCAAGCTGGTGGAGTTGAGCCGTGACAAAGCCGGTAACCTGGTGCTGGATCGCTGTGCGATTGAGCCCCTGGAGCAGGGCTGGATCACGGATGGCAATGTCGAAAAGTTTGACGAGGTGGCCGATGCTGTTCGCCGTCTGGTGAAAAAAAGCGGAACGCGCACCAAAAACGTGGCGATGGCACTGCCCGCCTCGGCAGTCATCAGTAAAAAAATCATTTTGCCAGGCGGTCTGAGTGATGCCGAGCTAGAAATTCAGGTCGAGTCCGAGGCCAATCAATATATTCCGTTTTCGCTCGATGAAGTTAGTCTTGACTTCTGTGTAGTGGGGCCCAGCACCACATCCAGTGGCGATATTGAAGTGCTGATCGCGGCCTCGCGCAAGGAAAAAGTGCAGGACAGGCAAGGTCTGGCGGAGGCTGCCGGCCTCAAACCCATTGTGGTTGATGTGGAGTCTTATGCCTCGCGTCTGGCCACCGCACGGTTGATTGAAAACCTGCCTAACAAGGGGGCGGACACCCTGGTCGCCTTGTTTGAGGTGGGCGCCTTGACCACCAGCATGCAGGTCATCCGCAATGATGAGGTCTTGTATGAGCGCGACCAAGCCTTTGGCGGCGCACAGCTGACCCAGTTGATTGTCAGGCAGTACGGTTTTTCTTCGGAAGAGGCAGAGAGTAAGAAACGCAGCGGTGATTTGCCGGAAGACTATGAGACCGGGGTCTTGAAACCCTTTGTGGAGGGCATGGCTCAGGAAATAGGGCGGGCGCTGCAGTTCTTCTTTACCAGTACTCCGCACAACAAGGTGGACTATGTGATGCTGGCCGGTGGTTCCTCGGCCTTGGCCGGGTTGACTGACTCGGTGACACAACAGACTTCGTTTGCCTGTCTGCTGCTCAACCCTTTCGAGGGCATGGAGCTCGGCAATGGCATACGGGAAAAGAAAATGCGGCGTGAGGCTTCGTCTTATCTGACTTCCTGTGGTCTGGCCTTGCGGAGGTTTTTGCAGTGATTCTGATCAATCTTCTTCCGCACCGGGAAGCGGCTCGCAAGCGCAGGCGCGAGGCATTTTTTGCGACGCTGGGTCTGGCTGCGCTTGCCGGTGGGCTGATTTGTGGCGCCACGTACTCTTGGTACCAGGCTCAGATTGAAAGCCAGCAGGGGCGAAATACGTTCCTGAAATCAGAAATTACCCGTCTGGAAGAGCAGATCAAGGATATTGCGACTTTGCAGGCCGAGATTGCCTCACTAAGGGCGCGCCAGAATGCAGTAGAGGATTTGCAGGGAAACCGCAATTTGCCGGTGTACCTGTTGAGCGAGCTGACTAAGCAATTGCCCGATGGCGTGTACATCAGCAGCATGAAACAGGACAACCAGACTGTCCTGATTACCGGTGTTGCGCAATCCAATGAGCGGGTTTCCGAGCTACTGCGTAACTTCTCCAATCACAGCCCCTGGCTGACCAAACCGGAACTGGTTGAAATCACGGCCAGCACCGTCGCGCTGACCCAGCGTGATCAGCGGCGAGTCGCCAATTTCTCCATGCGCGTCGGACTTAAACGAGCCAGTGATCCGCAAGCGGCCAGTTCTGCCACATCAAATGCAGCGCCTGCGGCCAAGATATGAAGCGGGGTTGAACGAGACTGATCATGGCAAAAATTGCAAAACCCTCTATCAACTTCACAGAAATTCAAAGTAATTTGAAGGCCCAGTTCAGCGGCCTTGATCCGAATGATCCCCCTTCCTGGCCGGCTGTTCCTCGCTATCTTTTCTGCCTTGCCGTTACGGTATTTGTCGTCGTTGGCCTTTGGTTTTTATGGCTCAGTACCTCTGACGAGGAACTGACCGCAGAAAAGGCAAAAGAAGTTCAGTTGCGGGAGGACTACAGCAAGAAGTTGGCGCAGGCGGTGAATCTGGAAGCGCTGAGGAAGCAGCGCGAGCAGGTTCAGCAGTATGTCACGCAGCTTGAAAAGCAGCTGCCCAGCAAGGCTGAAATGGATGCATTGCTGTCCGATATCAACCAAGCCGGGCTGGGGCGCAGCCTGCAGTTTGAATTGTTTCGACCGGGCCAGGTCAGCGTGAAGGAGTATTACGCGGAGTTGCCGATAGGGGTGCGTGTGACCGGGCGTTACCACGATATCGGGGCTTTTGCGGCCGATATTGCCAATCTTTCCCGCATTGTGACCTTGAATAATCTAAACATTGCACCGGCAAAGGATGGCAATTTAGTCATGGACACCACGGCCAAGACCTTTCGCTACCTGGACAGTGAAGAGGTCGCCTTGCAACGCAAGAATGCGCCGGCCAAGGGAGCAAAAAAATGAGAGGCATTCACCATGCGTTGGGTGTCAGCCTGATGCTTGTCTTATTTGGCTTAGCAGGTTGTGGCTCATCCGAACAGGCGGAGTTGCAGCAGTGGATGACCGAGCAACGCAATGCGGCCCGGCCCAAGATAGTCCCTTTGCCCGCACCTACAAAGTTCTCACCCCAGGCTTACGGCGAGGGGGCTTCCATCGAGCCTTTTAGCACTCAGAAGCTGACACAAGCGCTGAAGCGCGACTCCAGTCAGGCTACTGCCAACGTGGCCCTGATAGCGCCTGAGCTGAATCGACGCAAAGAGCCGCTGGAGGCATCGCCGCTTGATGCCGTCGCCATGGTCGGCAGCCTGATCAAAGCTGGTCAGCCCGTGGCGCTGGTCAGGGTCGACAACCTGATTTACCAGGTGAGAGCCGGAAACTATCTTGGACAGAACTACGGTCGCATCACCAAAGTCACCGAAACCAGTCTTGCCTTGCGTGAAATCGTGCAGGATGCAGCTGGTGAGTGGATAGAGCGGCCGGCGACTTTACAGCTTTTAGAGGGAACAAAATGAACAAGCAGACATGGGCATCAGAGGCAAAGGCGATCAGGGTGCGTCTGCACGGCTTGCTTCAATTCGTGCTGGGCTGTCTGTCGATCAGCGTCGGGCTGGGCTTGTTGCCATTCGCGGCAAGCGCGCAAACACCCAATGTGATTCAGGCTGTTTCCGGTTCGGTGCAAAGTGGCTTGGAAGTGATCCGGATTGATCTGGCCCAGCCTTTGACGTCTGTGCCTACTGGTTTCAGCATACAAACTCCGGCCCGTATTGCGCTTGATTTTCCCGGCGTTAGCAATGCTATCGGACGGTCCAGCGTTGATTTGAATGTAGGTAATTTGCGCTCTGCCAACGTGGTCGAGGCTGGCGACAGAAGCCGTGTGGTACTTAACCTCAAGGCGGCGACCACCTACAAAGCCGAGATCCAGGGGAAATCGTTGTTGATCACGCTTGCCCCCGTGGTGGTGGCCGCTGCTTCTGCCGGGACGCCGCCTGTATTTGCAGAAAATCGTAATCGTGATGTCTTGCTGCTCAAGGATATTGACTTCAGGCGTGGCGTCGACAGTTCCGGTCGCATCGTGGTGGATCTTGCGAATAACCAGGTTGGCGTGGATATTCGCCAGCAAGGTCAAACACTGGTTGTTGAATTCCTTAAAAGTGCCCTGCCAGAAGGCTTGCGTCGCCGTCTGGACGTATCCGACTTTGGTACTCCGGTGCAAAGCGTGACCACCTTCCAGTCCGGTGACAAGGTGCGCATGGTGGTTGAACCCAAAGGCCAGTGGGAGCATAGCGCTTATCAAAGTGACAACCAGTTTGTGCTGGAAGTGCGTCAGCAAAAAGTTGATTCAAGCAAATTGACTCAGGGAGCAGGCTACAACGGTGAGAAGTTGTCCCTGAACTTCCAGAATATTGAAATCAGGTCACTTCTGCAGGTGATTGCCGACTTCACCAACTTCAATATTGTGACTTCAGACACGGTCACGGGGGCGGTTACCTTGCGCTTGAAGGATGTTCCCTGGGATCAGGCGCTGGATATCATTTTGCAGGCCAAGGCTTTGGGAATGCGAAAGACCGGCAATGTCTTGCTGATCGCGCCCAAGGATGAGCTTGCTGCCAAAGACAAGCTCGATCTGGAGTCGCGCAATGCGGTTCAAAGCCTGGAACAAGTGCGTACGCAGGACTTCAAACTGAACTATGCCAAGGCCTCGGATATTGCGGCTGGGTTGATGGGAAGCGGCGCCGTAGGAAGCACCAAAATACTGTCTGCCCGTGGCAGCGTCATCTCGGAGTCCCGTACCAACCAATTGTTTGTCACCGATATCCCGTCCAAGCTGGAGCAAGTGCAAAGTCTTATTGCCAAGCTTGATATTCCCGTGCGTCAGGTCTTGATTGAGGCGCGAATCGTCGAAGCTTCCGACTCTTTCGGAAAGTCCCTCGGCGTCCGATTGGGCGGGCGACCGTTCTCGCTGAATGGAAACCGCAATTCCATGTTTGGCAACACCTATATCGCTCCGAATATCCCATCGGGAACAGCACCTATCCCAGGGGGGAATTTTGGTACCAATGCCGGTGATTTTGTGAACATGCCAGGCGTAGGTCAAAACGGCTACCCAGCGGCCACGTTTGCGGTGTCGCTTTTCAACTCTTCGATGACCCGGCTTTTGAATCTTGAGATTTCCGCCTCGGAAGCAGATGGGAAAACCAAAATTGTCTCCAGTCCTCGCATCGTGACGGCCGATCAGGTGAAGGCTTTGATTGAGCAAGGGACCGAGCTTCCTTACCAGCAGGCGACTTCCAGTGGCGCCACTTCAATTGCTTTCCGAAAAGCCAATCTGAAGCTCGAAGTGACGCCGCAAATCACCCCGGAAGGCGGCATTATTTTGAACGTCGATGTGAACAAGGACAGCGTCGGACGTGAAACTACCAATGGCTTCGCGATTGACACCAAGCACATTCAGACCCAGGTGCTGGTGGAAAATGGCGGCACCGTGGTGATTGGCGGAATTTTTGAGCAGAATGACCGCAACAATGAAACCAAAGTGCCCTTGTTAGGCGATTTGCCCGGGGTGGGCAATCTGTTTAAAACCACCACACGCTCGGCTACCAAGTCGGAGCTTCTGGTGTTCATTACGCCTAAAATGCTGGGCAGTGGGGCGGCACTGCGCTAGGCGCGGGACGAGTTCAGCGCGCTCCGGCACTGATCGGTCAGGGCTGTTCCGAGGCAGGGGGTGACTCTCTTGCTTGTCTGGATCAGTTCTGAGCGGTCAATTTTTTGTCCTCGCGCTGGCCGCACCATAGACTCAAGTGACTCAAAACCTGTTGAAAATTGCCTGTGTGGGTTTGCCCGGCTCTGGAAAGTCCACGGTCGGCCGACAGCTGGCGCGCAGATTGGACCTGCGCTTCATCGACTCGGATCAGGTCATAGAGCAACGCATTGCCTGCTCGATCCGCGAATTTTTCGAGCGTGAAGGTGAAGTCGCGTTTCGTGACCTGGAGCAAGAGGTTATTGATGAGTTGACCCGGGGTGAGGCTTGCGTGCTTTCCAGCGGGGGGGGCACGGTGCTGCGCCCTGTCAATCGCCAGCATCTGCACGAACGCACGCAGGTGATCTATCTGCACTCTTCTCCGGAAGAAGTGTTTCGGCGTTTACGGCATGACCAGAGCCGGCCTTTGCTCCAAGTGGCGGATCCCTTGGCCCGTCTTCGTGATCTTTACCTCGCCCGCGATCCGCTGTACCGGGAAACCGCCCACTTTGTGATTGAAACTGGTCGTCCTTCGGTAGCTACGCTGGTCAACATGATGGCCATGCAGCTGGAGCTGGCAGGTATCGTGACGGCAGATTCGCCGACCTCAAACCATGGTCAGGCCGGTCGGCCGGAGTAAAAACCCCCGTATGCATCTGCCGGGTGGCTGTGTGCCTCTACACTTTGACTTATGCAAGCAAATTCCTCTCCCATGTCGGCGCAGGTTCAGATTGAGCTGGCCGAGCGCAGCTATCCTATCGTTATCGGCTCTAAGTTACTGGGCGCGGCGCTGACTTACCAGCAGTTGCCCAAGGCAGCTTGTGCGCTGGTGGTATCGAATACGACGGTGGCACCTCTTTATGCCGCGCAACTGATGCAGGCGCTGCAGTCGCACTATGGACAGGTGCTGCTGCTGACCTTGCCCGATGGTGAGGCGCACAAGGACTGGCCGACCCTGCAACTGATATTTGATGCCTTGCTGGAGAACGGCTGCGACCGCAAGACCGTGCTCTTCGCACTGGGCGGTGGCGTGGTCGGCGACATGACCGGCTTTGCCGCCGCCAGCTATATGCGCGGCGTGCCTTTTGTGCAGATTCCAACGACGCTGCTGGCTCAGGTGGACTCCTCAGTGGGGGGCAAGACGGCCATCAATCACCCGCAGGGAAAAAACATGATCGGCGCGTTTTACCAGCCGCTGCAAGTCGTCTGCGATCTGGACGTGTTGCAGACGCTGCCAGACCGCGAGCTGAGTGCCGGTCTGGCTGAGATTATCAAATACGGGCCGATTGCCGACATGGCCTTTTTCGCATGGCTGGAAAGCAATCTTGACGCTTTGCTGGCCAAGGAGCCCGCCGCGCTGGCGCATGCGATTCGGCGCAGCTGCGAAATCAAGGCCTGGGTCGTGGGTCAGGACGAACGTGAATCGGGCTTGCGGGCCATTTTGAATTTCGGCCATACCTTTGGCCATGCCATCGAGTCCGGCCTGGGCTATGGCGAGTGGCTGCACGGCGAAGGCGTGGGCTGCGGCATGGTCATGGCTGCGCATCTATCGCAGCGCCTGGGCTTGGTCGATCTGGCCTTTGTCGAACGGTTGACCCAATTGGTCAGCCGTGCCGGCCTGCCCGTCAAGGGGCCTATGCTGTCTGCCACCGACAATGCCGGCCGCTACCTGGAGCTGATGCGCATTGATAAAAAATCCGAGGCCGGTGAAATCCGTTTCGTGGTGATAGATGGTCCCGGCCAGGCGGCGGTGCGCGCGGCGCCCGATGCGCTGGTGCGTGAAGTCATCGATTTGTGCTGCGCCTGATCCGTGACAAAACCGTGTGACTATTAATTTGATAGCTGCTTGCGCCCGTACTGATTGGGCTGAGGGCATTTTTCATGCATAAATCATGACGCTGGCCCATTACGCCTGTGATCCGTTGCTGACGCGCGGTCGCCGCATCCCCGAGCCGGTCGCGCCCACGCGCTCTGACTTTCAGCGCGACCGCGACCGGATTGTGCATTCCACCGCCTTTCGCCGCCTGGTCTACAAAACCCAGGTCTTTCTGAACCACGAGGGCGACTTGTTCCGTACGCGCCTGACGCATTCGCTGGAAGTGGCGCAGCTGGGGCGTTCCATCGCCCGTACGCTGCAGCTCAACGAGGACCTGGTGGAGGCGATTGCGCTGGCGCACGACCTGGGCCATACGCCTTTTGGCCATGCCGGCCAGGATGCGCTGAACGCCTGCCTCAAGGCCCATAACCCCGGTAGCGCCGGCTTTGAGCACAATCTGCAAAGTCTGCGCGTCGTCGATGCGCTGGAAGAGCGCTACCCGGCCTACAACGGCCTGAACCTGAGTTTCGAGACGCGCGAGGGCATTTTGAAGCATTGCTCCAGGCGCAATGCCCGTCATATCGAGGCCCGCGAGCCGAATGGCGTGGCCCAGCGCTTCATTGAGCAAAGCGGCACCGGGCCGCGGTGGCTGCAGCCCAGCCTGGAGGCGCAACTGGCCAATCTGGCGGATGAGATTGCTTATAACGCCCACGATATTGATGACGGCGTTCGCTCCGGCCTGCTGACGCTGGAGCAACTGGACGATGTGCCGCTGTTCAGCCAGTACCGCCGTGAAACGCTGCAGTCCTATCCCGAATTACAGGGTAGGCGGCTGCTGTTTGAAACCATACGGCGCATGCTAAGCGCGCAGGTCTACAACGTGATGGATGCGACCCGGCTGGCCTTGGAGCGGGCGGCGCCGGCCGATGTCCAGGCCGTCCGCCAGCTCCCGGTATTGCTGTGTTTTTCTGATGAAATGGCCTTGAAGTCGGCGTCCCTCAAGCGCTTTCTGCTACAAAATTTATACCGCCACCGGCAAGTGGTGGAAACCACGCAGGCCGCCAAGCAGGTGGTGCGCGATCTGTTCGAGGTCTATATGGCCGACCCGGCACAAATGCCGCAAGCCCATATCGACCGCTTTGACGGCATCGCCATGGCCCACGCTGCCGGCGCCAAACCCGAGCGTGTGGTGGCCGACTACATCGCCGGCATGACCGACCGCTTCGCCGCCAAGGAACATGAGCGCCTCAAGGGGCGCAGCACTTTTCCCGGTTGAGGGCGGGGCAAGGTGCTGGCCTGCTCATTTTCGCGATAACGGGACGGTGGTAGACATGGTTTTGATGTGATGTAGGCCGTTTCAATACTGATTGTTATGCTGTAAGCACATTAGGTTGCATTGCATACATGTGTTTTTGTAACTTTGATGTTAATGCCGGCGGCTTAAATCACGGCGCAGGCCTCGAATTTGCTTGGACTACTTCAAATTTCAAAGGGGTGTTGTTATGGGCTTTAGTCGGCGTCAATTGGTTTTGAGCGGTATTTCTGCGGCAACCGTGGTTGCCAGCCCTGCGCTCTGGGCCCAGAGTTCCAAAAGCGGGCAAAAGCTGGTGTTGGGTCAGTCTGTACCGCTGACGGGTGCGGCGGACCAGATTGGCCTGGCTTACCTCAACGGGGCCAAAATGTACTTTGATGTCATTAATGCCAAAAATGGTGCGGCGGGTTACAAGATCGACGTCAAGGTGCTGGATGATGGCTACAACCCTGCCAAGGCCGCCAGCAATGCAAAGCAGTTGCTCAATGAAGGGGTTGATGCGCTGTTTGGCTTTGCCGGTACCGCCAGTTGTGATGCGGCTTTTGCCGTGGCCAAGCCGGCCGGCGCTCTGTTTTTTGCACCTTTTGCTGCCTCGGATGCCCTACACGATCCGGCTTTGGCCAATGTGTTTCATGTGCGTCCGGCGCTCGCCGATGAGGCCTACAAGGTGGTGCGCCACTGTGCGACGCTCAATCAGGACCGTATCGCCGTGTTTGCCGAAGACGATGCCATGGGTCGCGCCGGCCTGGCCGCCGTCAATCAGGCCTTGATAGACCTGAAACGTCCTCCTATTGTGGCCAGTGCCATGTCGCCCGTGAACAGCGACAAGGTCGATGCGGCGGCGGCCCTGTTGATGAAGGCGCAGCCTCAGGCCATTATTCAGGTCAGCCTGTTCAATTCCTCGGCGGCCTTTATCCGCAAGATGCGCCAGACCGGCTATGGCGGCCAATTTCTGAACTTCTCGGTGGTGGGCATAGATCCCTTGTTCAGTGCGCTGGGCAAAGAGATTGGTGGCATTGTGATTTCGCAGGTTGTCCCCTCACCGCGCAGCACCGGCACGCCCATCGTCAAGGAGTATCTTGATGCGCTGAACCAGACCGACCAGGCGCCCAGCTATGAAAGCATGGAGGGCTATATCGCCGCCCGCAGCTTTGCCGAGGGCGTGCGCCGTAGCGTGTCAGGCGGTGGCAAGCCTGATCGCGCCGGCCTGAAAAAGGCGTTTGAGTCCATGAGTGATTACGACATGGGTGGGTTCCGCGTCAATCTGCGTCCCAAGAAGTATGAGTCGGTGCGCGCCATTGATCTGGTCAGTATCACGCCCGACGGAAAAATCGTTCGCTAGGCCGGCAGCTCAAGAGGCTTGACCTCTTGAGGCTTCAAGCTATTCGGGGTCAGATTCCAATTATCATGAGGCAAACTCCCGGTATTGCAGCTCATGGCCCGTCTTCCCCGTCTCACGCTTCCCGGTTACCCCCATCACATCATCCAGCGGGGCAATAACCGGCAGCCCATCTTTGCCTCGACCGCCGATTACCAGATGCTGCTGGCGCTGCTGGATGAAAACGCCCGCAAATTTGGCGTGGCCTTGCATGCGTATGTGCTGATGGGCAACCACTTTCATTTGCTGGCCACGCCGACCACTGGCGACGGCCTGCCGCAGATGATGCAAGCAGTGGGTCGTCGCTATGTGCGCTACTTCAACGACAGGCAAGGGCGTTCAGGCACCTTGTGGGAGGGACGTTATCGCTCGACGCTGATAGAAACAGATCGCTATTTGCTGGCCTGCATGGCCTATATGGATCTGAATCCCGTGCGTGCCGGCCTGGTGGCCGAGCCAAAAGACTACCCCTGGTCCAGTTACGGCCACTATGTAGGCGCCCGGACGGACAAGCTGTTGACACCGCATGCCTTGCTCTGGGACTTGGGCAACACACCTTTTGCGCGCGAAGCGGTCTATGCCAACCTGGTGCGCGCCGGCATCACGCCGGTGCAAGAAGAGGCCTTGACCCGCTCGGCGCTCAAGGGCTGGGCTTTGGGCGATGAAAAATTTGTCGCTGATTTGCAAAAGCGTACCGAGCGGCGCGTTCAAAAGACCCAGGCAGGGCGGCCTGTCAGCAAGCCAGTAGTCGAATAAAAGTGGTGGTTATCACTATATCCATTGAGCTTTTTGCTATTAATTTTGATATGTCACTAATTATTTCTTGAGTAATTTGATTGGTGATTAATTAGAATCTGACCCTAATTAAAATGCTTGGCATTGTTGTTGCAGTGCACTATGCTCCGATTCCCTGCGGAAAAATCTGAACCCCATAGACGAGGAATTGCCATGACCACGGCTGCTGAAATCAAGCACTTTGAACAACACGGTTTGTATGACGGTGCCAATGAGCACGATGCCTGCGGCGTCGGCTTTGTGGCCCATATCAAAGGTCACAAGAGTCACGCCATCGTCCAGCAAGGCCTGAAGATTCTTGAGAACCTGGATCACCGGGGTGCTGTGGGGGCTGACAAGCTGATGGGTGACGGTGCCGGCATCCTGATCCAGCTGCCCGATGCCTTGTACCGCGAAGAAATGGCCAGTCAGGGCGTGTCCTTGCCGCCACCGGGAGAGTATGGCGTCGGCATGGTGTTTTTGCCCAAGGAACACGCCTCGCGCCTGGCCTGTGAGGAAGCGCTGGAACGCGCCGTCAAGGCCGAGGGCCAAGTGTTGCTGGGCTGGCGCGATGTGCCCGTAGACCGTGACATGCCGATGTCGCCCAATGTGCGCAAGAAAGAACCCATACTGCGGCAGATCTTCATTGGCCGCGGCAACGACGTGATCGTGCAGGACGCGCTGGAGCGCAAGCTCTATGTGATCCGCAAGACCGCCAGCGCCGCGATTCAAAATCTGCACCTGACGCACAGCAAAGAGTATTACGTGCCCAGCATGTCCAGCCGCACAGTGGTCTACAAGGGCCTGCTGCTGGCCGACCAGGTCGGTACCTATTTCCTCGACCTGAAGGACGAGCGCTGCGTCTCGGCGCTGGGCCTGGTGCACCAGCGCTTCTCCACCAACACCTTCCCCGAGTGGCCGCTGGCCCACCCCTACCGCTATGTGGCGCACAACGGCGAGATCAACACCGTCAAGGGCAACTACAACTGGATGAAGGCGCGCGAAGGCGTGATGTCTTCGCCGGTGCTGGGTGCTGATCTGCAAAAGCTCTACCCCATTAGCTTTGCCAGCCAGTCGGATACCGCCACTTTCGACAACTGCCTGGAGTTGCTGACCATGGCCGGCTACCCCATCAGCCAGGCCGTGATGATGATGATTCCCGAGCCCTGGGAGCAGCACACCACCATGGATGAACGCCGCAAGGCCTTCTATGAATACCACGCTGCCATGCTGGAGCCATGGGACGGCCCGGCGTCCATCGTCTTTACCGACGGCCGCCAGATCGGCGCGACGCTGGACCGCAACGGCCTGCGTCCCTCGCGTTACTGCGTTACCGACGACGACCTGGTCATCATGGCCTCCGAATCCGGTGTGCTGCCCATCCCCGAACACAAAATCGTTCGCAAATGGCGTTTGCAGCCCGGCAAGATGTTCCTGATTGATCTGGAACAGGGCCGCATGGTGGACGACGAGGAAATCAAGGCCACGCTGGCCCACAGCAAGCCCTACAAGCAGTGGATTGAAAACCTGCGCATCAAGCTTGACGATCTGCCCGGTCAGGACGCGCCGGCCGCCAGTGTCGATCAGACCGCAGCCGCCGAGCTCTCCTTGCTGGATCGTCAGCAGGCCTTTGGCTACACCCAGGAAGACATCAAGTTCCTGATGTCGCCCATGGCCACCAATGGCGAGGAAGCCACAGGCTCCATGGGCAATGACAGCCCGCTGGCCGTGTTGTCCAACAAAAACAAGCCGCTCTACAACTACTTCAAGCAGTTGTTCGCGCAGGTGACGAATCCGCCGATCGACCCGATCCGCGAAGCCATCGTGATGTCGCTGGTGTCCTTCATTGGCCCCAAGCCCAATCTGCTGGACATCAACCAGGTGAATCCGCCGATGCGGCTGGAAGTCAGCCAGCCGGTGCTGAACAGCGCCGACATGCAAAAGCTGCGCGACATCGAAGCGCACACCCAGGGCAAGTTCAAGAGCTATACCCTGGACATCACCTATCCGCTGGTCTGGGGCCGCGAAGGCGTGGAGGCCAAACTGGCTTCGCTGTGCGCCGAAGCGGTCGATGCGATCAAAACCGGAAAAAACATCCTGATCGTCAGCGACCGTGCCGTGAGCAGCACGCAAATCGCCATTCCGGCCCTGCTGGCGCTGTCGGCGATTCACCAGCATCTGGTGAAAGAAGGCTTGCGTACCACCGCCGGTCTGGTGGTGGAAACCGGTTCGGCCAAGGAGGTGCATCACTTTGCCGTGCTGGCCGGTTATGGCGCCGAGGCGGTTCATCCCTACCTGGCGATGGAGACCCTGGCCGAGCTGTCCAAAGGCTTGCCGGGCGACCTGAACACCGACAAAGCGGTTTACAACTACACCAAGGCCATAGGCAAGGGCCTGTCCAAGATCATGTCCAAGATGGGCGTGTCCACCTATATGAGCTATTGCGGCGCCCAGCTGTTCGAGGCGATTGGCCTGAACCGCGACACGGTGAACAAGTTCTTTACCGGCACCTCCACCCAGGTCGAAGGCATGGGCGTGTTCGAGATTGCCGAAGAAGCGCTGCGCATGCACAAGGCCGCCTTCGGTGACGACCCGGTGCTGGCCCACGCGCTGGACGCGGGCGGCGAGTACGCCTGGCGCGCGCGCGGCGAAGACCACATGTGGACGCCGGACGCGATTGCCAAGCTGCAGCACTCCACCCGTTCCAACAACTGGAACACCTACAAGGAATACGCCCAGCTCATCAATGACCAGAACCGTCGCCACATGACCTTGCGCGGTCTGTTCGAGTTCAAGATCGACCCGAGCAAGGCGATTTCGATTGACGAAGTCGAGCCGGCCAAGGAAATCGTCAAGCGCTTCGCCACCGGCGCCATGTCGCTGGGTTCCATCAGCACCGAGGCGCACGCCACGCTGGCCGTGGCCATGAACCGCATTGGCGGCAAGAGCAACACCGGCGAGGGCGGTGAAGACCCGGCGCGTTATCGCCAAGAGCTCAAAGGCATTCCCATCAAGCAGGGCGAGACGCTGAAAAGCGTGATTGGTGCCAAACAGGTCGAGGTCGATCTGCCCTTACAAGACGGTGACTCGCTGCGTTCGCGCATCAAGCAGGTGGCGTCGGGCCGTTTTGGCGTGACCGCCGAATACCTGGTCTCGGCCGACCAGATCCAGATCAAGATGGCGCAGGGTGCCAAGCCCGGCGAGGGCGGCCAGCTGCCAGGCGGCAAGGTCAGCGAATACATAGGCGCGCTGCGCTACTCGGTGCCCGGCGTGGGCCTGATTTCGCCGCCGCCGCACCACGACATTTATTCGATCGAGGATTTGGCGCAGCTGATCCACGACCTGAAAAACGTCAACCCCCGCGCCAGCATCAGCGTCAAGCTGGTCAGCGAAACCGGCGTCGGCACGATTGCCGCCGGTGTCGCCAAGGCCAAGGCCGACCATGTGGTGATCGCCGGTCACGACGGCGGTACCGGCGCCTCGCCCTGGTCGTCCATCAAGCATGCTGGCTCGCCCTGGGAAATCGGTCTGGCCGAAACCCAGCAAACGCTGGTGCTCAACCGCCTGCGCGGCCGCATTCGCGTGCAGGCCGACGGTCAGATGAAAACCGGCCGCGACGTCGTCATTGGCGCGCTGCTGGGCGCTGACGAGTTCGGCTTTGCCACCGCGCCGCTGGTGGTCGAGGGCTGCATCATGATGCGCAAATGCCACCTCAACACCTGCCCGGTCGGCGTAGCCACGCAAGACCCGGTGCTGCGCCAGAAATTCAGCGGCAAGCCCGAGCATGTCGTCAACTATTTCTTCTTTGTCGCCGAAGAAGCGCGTCAGCTGATGGCACAGCTGGGCGTGCGCAGCTTTGACGAGCTCATCGGCCGTGCCGACCTGCTCGATACACAAAAAGGCATTGAACACTGGAAGGCCGGCGGCCTGGATTTCAGCCGCCTGTTCTACCAGCCGCAAGTGCCCGCCGACGTGCCGCGCCTGCACATGAGCGAGCAAGAGCATGGGCTGGAAAAAGCGCTGGACGTGCGCCTGATTGAAAAGTCCAAGGCGGCGCTGGAAAAAGGCGAAAAAGTCCAGTTCATCGAGGTGGCGCGCAACGTCAACCGCACCGTGGGCGCCATGCTCTCGGGCGAGCTGACCCGGCTGCGCCCCGAAGGCCTGCCCGACGATACCTTGCGCATCCAGCTTGAAGGCACGGGTGGCCAGTCGTTCGGCGCCTTCCTGGCCAAGGGCATCACCATGTACCTGATTGGCGACGCCAATGACTACACCGGCAAGGGCCTGTCGGGCGGCCGCATCATTGTGCGCCCCAGCATCGATTTTCGCGGTGAGTCGCATAAAAACACCATCGTCGGCAACACCGTTCTCTACGGCGCCACCACTGGCGAGGCCTTCTTCAGCGGCGTGGCCGGCGAGCGTTTCGCGGTGCGGCTGTCGGGCGCCACGGCGGTGGTCGAAGGCACGGGCGACCACGGCTGTGAATACATGACGGGCGGCACCGTGGCCGTGCTGGGCAAGACCGGCCGCAACTTTGCCGCCGGCATGAGTGGCGGCGTGGCCTATGTGTATGACGAGGACGGCCAGTTTGCCTCGCGTTGCAACACCGCCATGGTGTCCATGGACCGCGTGGCCAGCACCGCCGAGCAGCATGCCCACGATGCCTCGGACTGGCATGCCGGCGAAAGCGACGAAGAGCAGCTCAAGCGCCTGCTGCAGGACCACAACCGCTGGACCGGCAGCAAGCGCGCCCGCGAGTTGCTGGACAACTGGAGCGAGTCGCGCCTGAAGTTTGTGAAAGTGTTCCCGAATGAGTACAAGCGGGCCCTGATAGAGCGCAAAGAGCGCCGCCTGGAAGCGGCAACCGAAACCACCAGTTCGCAGGTGGCCACCACGGTGCTGGCCGCTTAAGGCGAAGTCAGGAATTTACTACTGTATTGATAGCTGCCTGCGCCTATAAATAGGGCGCTAGAGGCATAAAACGCTTAAAGAATTGCACAGGACTCATCATGGGAAAAATCACCGGCTTCATGGACTACGAGCGCATCGAAGAGGGCTATAAGCCCGTGCCCGAGCGCTTGAAGAACTACAAGGAATTCGTCATCGGACTGAATGATGCGCAGGCCAGTCAGCAGGCGGCGCGCTGCATGGACTGCGGCACGCCGTTTTGCAACAGCGGCTGCCCGGTCAACAACATCATTCCCGACTTCAACGACATGGTGTTTCGCGCCGACTGGAAAAACGCCATCGACACGCTGCACAGCACCAACAACTTTCCCGAATTCACCGGCCGCATCTGCCCCGCGCCCTGCGAGGCGGCTTGCGTGCTGAACGTCAACAACGACGCGGTCGGCATCAAGTCCATAGAGCACGCCATCATCGACCGCGCCTGGTCCGAAGGCTGGGTCAAGCCGGTGCAGGCCAAGCACACCACCGGCAAGACGGTGGCGGTGGTCGGTTCAGGCCCGGCCGGCATGGCGGCAGCGCAGCAACTGGCGCGCGCCGGCCATGCGGTCACGCTATTTGAAAAAAACGACCGCATCGGCGGCCTGCTGCGTTACGGCATTCCCGACTTCAAGATGGAGAAAATCCATATTGACCGCCGCGTCGAGCAAATGCAGGCCGAAGGCGTGAAGTTCCGCACCGGCGTGATGATTGGCAGCCTGCCCAAGGGCTCTAAAGTGACCAACTGGGCCAAGGAAACCATCACTCCCGAGCAGCTGCAAAAAGACTTTGACGCCGTCATCCTGACCGGCGGCGCCGAACAGTCGCGCGACCTGCCGGTGCCGGGCCGCGAACTCGACGGCGTGCATTTCGCCATGGAATTCCTGCCCCAGCAAAACAAGGTCAATGCGGGCGACAAGATCAAAGGCCAGCTGCGCGCCGATGGCAAGCATGTCATCGTGATCGGCGGCGGCGACACCGGTTCCGACTGCGTCGGCACCAGCAACCGCCACGGCGCGGCCAGCGTGACCCAGTTCGAGCTGATGCCCGAGCCGCCCGTCGAGGAAAACCGTCCCATGACCTGGCCCTACTGGCCGATCAAGTTGCGCACCAGTTCCAGCCATGAAGAAGGCTGCGAGCGCGAGTTCGCCATCTCGACCAAGGAGTTGATCGGCGAAAAAGGCAAGGTCACCGGCCTGAAAACCGTTCGCGTCGAATGGGTGGGCGGCAAGATGGTCGAGGTGGCAGGCTCGGAGCAAATCCTCAAGGCCGACCTGGTGCTGCTGGCCATGGGTTTTGTCTCGCCGGTTGCCTCCATTCTGGAGGGCTTTGGCGTGGAAAAAGACAACCGCGGCAACGCCAGGGCCAGCACCGACTTCATAGGTGGCTACACCACCAATGTGCCCAAGGTGTTTGCCGCGGGCGATATCCGGCGCGGCCAGAGCCTAGTGGTGTGGGCGATTCGCGAAGGCCGCCAGGCCGCGCGTGCGGTGGATGAATTCCTGATGGGTTACAGCGACTTGCCACGCTAAGGACTGGATCGCCCCGACAGCCCGCGCTGCACCCGTGCTGCGCGGGCTGTTTGCATGTCAAGCTTAGAAAACCTGTGGCGCAGTAGATACATCGTGTGATGCTATTGAATTAATAGCTTCTTGCGCCCGTGCTGATTGGGCTGGCGCTTGATTTTGTAAAAAATCATTTACAAATCCTGAGCGTGCGATGCCCTACAGGCGTCTGGGAGACGGCGGCTTGAGGCGGTTTGCAGGCTCAAATTGGCCCGCAGCCCTTATCATCAGGGTCTTCCCCTAGCAACGCCGACGCCTCCGTTGGCCCTTTTCTTCTCAATGGCCGACCTTCCCGTTTCTTCGCTGCTTGAGTTCAAGGATGTGACTTTTTCCTACCCGGGCTCTGCGGGGGATCGCGTCATTCTGGACCGCATGACGCTGTCCGTGCCCAAGGGCAAGGTAACGGCCATCATGGGCGCTTCGGGCGGTGGCAAAACCACGGTGTTGCGCCTCATAGGCGGGCAGCAAAAAGCCAATAGCGGCGAAGTCCTGTTTGACGGCAAGAACGTTGGCAAGCTGACGCAGTCCGAGCTTTACGCGGCGCGGCGCCGCATGGGCATGCTGTTCCAGTTTGGCGCGCTGTTCACCGATCTGAGTGTTTTCGACAACGTCGCTTTTCCGCTGCGCGAGCACACCAGCCTGCCCGAGGCGCTGATCCGCGACATCGTGCTGATGAAGCTCAATGCCGTCGGCCTGCGCGGTGCACGTGATCTCATGCCCAGTGAAGTCTCCGGCGGCATGGCCAGGCGTGTGGCGCTGGCCCGCGCCATCGCGCTGGACCCCGAACTCATCATGTACGACGAGCCTTTTGCCGGCCTGGATCCGATCTCCCTGGGTACGGCGGCGCAGCTGATTCGCCAGCTCAACGACGCCCTGGGCATCACCAGCATCGTCGTGTCGCACGATCTGGAAGAAACCTTTCGCATCGCCGACAAGGTCATCATTCTGGCCAATGGCGGCATCGCGGCGCAGGGCACACCCGATGAGGTCAGGCATTCCACCGATCCGCTGGTGCACCAGTTCGTCAATGCCCTCAGTGAAGGCCCGGTGAAATTCCATTACCCGGGGCCGGATGTGGCAACCGATTTTGGCCAGCGCGGCCAGGGCGGGCGTTTATGAGCCGCTTCAGCCCCGTCCGCCTGCTTTCCAATCTGGGTTATGCGCTGCGTTGCCAGCTGGCCGAGATCGGCAATGCGACCCGGCTGATGCTGCGCCTGCTGGCGCTGACCATGCCGGCCCTGAAGCGCTTTGGCCTGGTGCGCGATCAGATTTTTTTCCTGGGCAATTATTCGCTGGCCATCATCACGGTGTCCGGCCTGTTTGTTGGTTTCGTGCTGGGCCTGCAAGGCTATTACACGCTGCAGCGCTATGGCTCATCCGAGGCGCTGGGCCTGCTGGTGGCGCTGAGCCTGGTCAGGGAGCTGGGCCCGGTGGTGACGGCGCTGCTGTTTGCCGGTCGGGCCGGCACGGCGCTGACCGCCGAGATCGGTCTGATGAAAGCCGGCGAGCAGCTCTCAGCCATGGAAATGATGGCGGTCGATCCGCTGCGGCGGATTCTGGCGCCGCGCTTTTGGGGCGGCATCATTGCCATGCCGCTGCTGGCGGCGGTGTTCAGCGCCGTTGGCATCCTGGGCGGCTGGCTGGTCGGTGTGGTGATGATTGGCATAGACCCCGGTTCCTTCTGGAGCCAGATGCAGTCGGGCGTGGATGTCTGGCGCGATGTAGGCAATGGCATGGTGAAAAGTTTTGTGTTCGGCGTGACCGTGACCTTTGTGGCCCTGCACCAGGGTTTTGAGGCGCAACCCACACCCGAAGGCGTGTCGCGCGCCACCACCCGCACCGTGGTGGTGGCTTCGCTGGCCGTGCTCGGACTGGACTTTTTACTCACCGCCTCGATGTTCAGCCTATAAGGACAGCCTCTCACCTATTGAAAGCACTCATGCGAAAATCCCTGCTAGCTATGGCCGCCCTGCGTTGGCTCGCCATGGCAGAAAAGCCGGCCGGCATCACGCCACCGCTGCCTTTTCGGGGCGACTGAAAGAAATAAGATGCAACGCTCAAAAAACGATTTATGGGTTGGTTTGTTTGTCCTCATTGGGGCCATCGCCATCCTCTTCCTGGCGCTCAAGTCCGCCAATCTGCTGACCTTGAACTTCGACACCTCCTACAGGATCACGGCCAAGTTTGACAATATCGGTGGCCTCAAACCCCGTGCCGCGGTTAAAAGTGCGGGCGTGGTGGTGGGGCGGGTTGAAACCATTACGTTTGACGACAAGGCCTACCAGGCCAGCGTCAATCTGGCCATGGACAGCCGTTTCGTCTTTCCCAAGGACAGCTCGCTGAAAATCTTGACCAGCGGTTTGCTGGGCGAGCAATATATAGGCGTGGAGCCCGGCGGAGATGAGAAAAATCTTGCCGCCGGTGACGTGGTAAAACAAACCCAGTCCGCTGTGGTGCTGGAAAATTTAATCAGCCAGTTTTTGTTCAATAAAGCGGCAGACAGCAGTGCAAGCACAGAGGCAGAGCCAGCACCCAAGTCGGCGACCGCAGAAAAAAAATGACAACACGAATCGCGATGAAACAGCCGTCCTGCTGGGCGGCGGCAGTCCTGGCCCTGGCTTTGCTCCAGGGCTGCGCAAGCGGCCCCAATGCCAACCCGGCCGACCCGCTTGAGCCCTTCAACCGGACCATGTACTCCTTCAACGAAGGCGTGGATCGTGCGGTTCTCAAGCCGGTGGCGACGGCCTACAAAGAGGTCACGCCAGCGCTGGTGCGTACCGGTGTCGGCAACTTCTTTGGAAATATTTCCGATGTCCTGTCCCTGTTCAACAACGTGTTGCAGTTTCAGCCCGAAGAGGCCATGGACAGCTTTTTCCGCGTGACCACCAACACGCTTTGGGGCTTGGGCGGAATTTTCGACGTGGCCAGCGACATGGGGATTCCCAAGCACAGCCAGGATTTCGGTCTGACGCTGGGGCGTTGGGGCTTTTCTTCCGGTCCTTACGTGGTGCTGCCGCTGTTGGGGCCTTCCTCGGTGCGGGACTCCGTTGGCCTCCTGGTGGACGCCGAGACCAGTGCGCTCAACGCGGTGGACAATGTGCCCGTCCGTAATTCCCTGGTGGGCCTGCGCGTGGTGCATATCCGCGCCAATTTGCTGCAGGTGGGCGATGTGCTGGACGAAGCCGCGCTCGATAAATACAGCTTTATTCGGGACAGCTACCTGCAGCGCCGCAGCAGCCGGATCGGCCGTGAATACCTGGTTCCGACCGAGGAACGCTACGACCTGCCGGAAGCGGCACCCGAAGCCGGTGCGCCGGCCCCGGCCGTCAAGTAAGCGGCCCGGGTAAACAATATTTACAACAACGCTGCAAAACTTCACCGTAGGCCGCACCGCAATTCCGCAAAATACCCTCGAAGCAGCGGTATGGGTAGAGGGCAGAAATGTTTCTGCAGCACTCGCCAGCACCGCCTGCTTCGCCTCTAGAAGGAAAAGCCATGAACCGTAGAGCCCTCGGCCGTTTATTGACCGCCTCACTCAGCCTGGCCTTGCTGGCCTTGGCGCCAGTCGTTCGCGCCGCCGACGAGGCGCCCGATGCCCTGATCAAGCGGGTGTCCTCCGAAGTGCTGGACAGCATCAAGTCTGACCAGGCCGTGAAGACCGGCGACATGAGCAAGGTGCTGGCGCTGGTGGACGGCAAGATCATGCCCAATGTGAATTTCACGCGCATGACGGCCGCAGCCGTCGGACGCAGCTGGCGCCAGGCCACACCCGAGCAAAAGACCCGTCTGCAAGATGAGTTCAAGACCTTGCTGATTCGTACCTACTCCGGCGCCCTGTCGCAGGTCAAGGATCAGACGCTGAACGTCAAGCCCTTGCGCGCAGCGCCGGCGGACACCGAGGTGGTGGTGCGCACCGAGGTCCTGGGTCGTGGCGACCCGATCCAGCTGGACTACCGCATGGAAAAAACCGCCACGGGGTGGAAAATCTATGACCTCAATGTGCTGGGCATCTGGCTGGTGGAAACCTACCGCACGCAGTTTGCCCAGGAAATCAACGCCAAGGGCGTGGATGGCCTGATCGCGTCGCTGGCTCAGCGCAACAAGTCCAATGGGGGCGACAGCAAGCCCAATGCGGCCGACAAGAAGCCTTGATGCGACGGTCATGCTGACACTCCCGTCCGTCCTGACGCACGCCGTGGTGCCTGATTTTGTCCGTGCTATGGGGCCGGCCATGCAATCGCATCAGGCGGAACTGGTGGTTGATGCCAGCGCCCTGAAGCAGTTTGACTCGTCCGCGCTGGCACTTTTGCTGGAGTGCCGGCGCCAGGCGCTGGCCGCAGGCCAGGGGTTTTCGGTGCGCAACGCACCAGCATTGCTGCGCCAGCTGGCCGGCCTTTATGGCGTAGCCGAGTTGATTCCTGCTGCGACGAATTCTCCGGCCTGAGTCGGGCGCGCTGGTTTTTACCAGCCGCTTTGTGCCAGTTGCGGGGGCTTAGTGTCATGCGGGCAAAGCAAAAAGGCATCAGCCCTTAAAATGGGGAGCTCATGCCAGCCATCTCATTTCAGTCCGTCTCCAAAACCTATCCCTCCGCGCGAATTCAGACCGACCCGGCTGTCAGGGCGCTGGACGATGTGAGTTTTGACATTCAACCGGGCGAGTTTTTTGGCTTGCTGGGCCCCAATGGTGCCGGCAAAACCTCACTCATCAGCATACTGGCCGGCCTGTCCCGCGCCAGCGCCGGCCGGATCCTGGTGCACGGCAGCGATGTGCTGAGCGATTACGCCAACGCCAGGCGCAAACTCGGCGTCGTGCCGCAGGAGCTGGTGTTCGACCCATTTTTCAGCGTGCGCGAAACGCTCCGCATTCAGTCGGGTTATTTCGGCATCAAGAGAAATGACGCCTGGATTGACGAGTTGCTGGACAGCCTGGGCCTGGCCGACAAGGCCAATGCCAATATGCGCCAGCTCTCGGGCGGCATGAAGCGCCGCGTGCTGGTGGCGCAGGCGCTGGTTCACAAGCCGCAAGTGATTGTGCTGGACGAGCCCACGGCCGGCGTCGACGTGGAGTTGCGCCAGACCTTGTGGCAATTCATTGCCAAACTCAACAAGCAGGGCAGCACCGTTTTGCTGACCACGCATTATCTTGAAGAGGCCGAGGCCTTGTGCAGCCGTATTGCCATGCTCAAGCGGGGGCGGGTGGTGGCGCTGGCGCAGACCTCCGAGCTGCTCAAGGCGGCTTCCTCGAATGTGCTCCGCTTCAAAGTTGATAGCGAGCTCCCTAGTCATTTGGCGGCTCAAGCCCGTATTACAGGACGAATTGTGCAGTTTCCAGCGAACAATGCGCACGAGATAGAGCAATACCTGGTGGCGATTCGTCAGGCAGGCCTGGTGGCCGAAGACGTGGAAATCCGCAAGGCTGATCTGGAGGATGTGTTTCTTGACGTGATGAACGGAAAAACCGTCGAACAACCCCAGGCCCTTGCTGGAGTCGCCAAATGACCGGCTGGCAAACTCTGTTGTACAAGGAAGTGCTGCGCTTCTGGAAAGTTGGTTTTCAGACCGTGGGCGCGCCCGTGCTGACGGCCGTGATGTACATGCTGATTTTTGGCCATGTCATGCAGGGCAAGGAGCTGGTCTACGGGCAGGTCAGCTACACCGCTTTCCTGGTGCCTGGCCTGGTCATGATGAGCGTGCTGCAAAACTCCTTTGCCAACAGCTCTTCGTCGCTGATCCAGAGCAAGATCATGGGCAGCCTGGTGTTTGTGCTGCTCACCCCGCTGTCGCATTGGCACTGGTTTTTCGCCTATGTGGGCTCCTCGGTGGCACGTGGCCTGCTGGTTGGCCTGGGCGTGTTTGCCGTCACGGTATTTTTTGGCCAACCCGGCTTTGTGGCGCCGCTGTGGATTGTGGTGTTTGCCGTTCTGGGGGCTGCCATGCTGGGCGCGCTTGGCGTGGTGGCCGGCCTGTGGTCAGAGAAATTCGACCAGATGGCCGCCTTCCAGAATTTCGTCATCATGCCCATGACTTTTTTGAGCGGTGTCTTTTATTCCATCCATTCGCTGCCGCCGTTCTGGCAAAGCGTCAGCCACCTGAACCCGTTTTTCTACATGATCGACGGCTTTCGTTACGGCTTCTTTGGCGTCAGCGATGTGTCGCCCTGGCTCAGCCTGAGCGTTGTGCTGACGGCCCTGCTGCTGGTCAGCGCCGTGGCGGTCAACATGCTGCGCACCGGCTACAAAATTCGACACTAGAGATATGGCCCCACGTTCGCGCACTTCGTGTCGCTCTCTGCCCCCCCGAGGGGGCGCTGCGCCTGCGGCCTGGCGAAGCCAGTTCCGCGGCCCCTGCTTGCGAAGACACTCGTCTCATGCCCCAATAAGTAACCTATGACCAGCGAAGAACTTCAATCCATCATTGCCGCAGGCCTGGCCTGCGAACACCTTGAGCTGTCCGGCGACGGCCGGCATTGGTATGCCACCATTGTTTCCTCTGCTTTTGAAGGCCAGCGCCTGATCCAGCGGCACCAGCGGGTCTATGCCACGCTGGGCGGCCGCATGCAGACCGACGAGGTGCATGCCCTGTCCATGAAAACCTATACGCCCGCCGAGTGGGCTGCCAACAACGCGCAATAAAGAAGAAGCACCAGCATGGACAAATTACTGATTCGAGGCGGCAAGACACTGGCCGGTACGGTCGAGATTTCCGGCGCCAAAAACGCCGCCCTGCCCGAGCTGTGCGCGGCCCTGCTGACCGCAGACACCGTGACGCTGGAGAACGTGCCGCGCCTGCAGGACGTGGCCACCATGCTCAAGCTGATCCGCAACATGGGTGTGCAGGCCGAGCGCAGCCAGGCGCAGCCCAGCACCGTCACGCTTAATGCCGGGCCTTTGAGTTCGCCCGAGGCACCCTACGAGCTGGTGAAAACCATGCGCGCCTCGGTGCTGGCGCTGGGCCCGCTGCTGGCGCGGTTCGGCGAAGCCACGGTCTCGCTGCCCGGCGGCTGCGCCATTGGCTCGCGGCCGGTGGACCAGCACATCAAGGGCATGCAGGCCATGGGCGCCGAGATCGTGGTGGAGCACGGCTACATGATTGCCAAGTTGCCGGCTGGGCAGCAGCGTTTGAAAGGCGCCAACATCACCACCGACATGGTGACGGTGACCGGCACCGAGAACTTCCTGATGGCCGCCACCCTGGCCGAGGGCGAGACAATTCTCGAAAATGCGGCGCAGGAGCCAGAGATCGGCGACCTGGCCGAGATGCTGATCAAGATGGGCGCGAAGATTGAAGGCCACGGCACGCGCCGCATCCGCATCCAGGGCGTGGAGCGCCTGCACGGCTGCACCCACCAGGTGGTGGCCGACCGCATTGAAACCGGCACCTTTTTGTGCGCCGTCGCCGCTGCCGGCGGCGATGTCGTGCTCAAGCATGGCCGCGCCGATCACCTGGACGCCGTGATTGAAAAGCTGCGCGAGGCCGGTGCCGTCATCACCGCCGGCGACGGTTTCATCCGCGTGCAGGCCCAGGGCCGCATGAAGGCGCAGTCTTTCCGCACCACCGAATACCCGGGTTTCCCGACCGACATGCAGGCCCAGTTCATGGCGCTCAACGCCATTGCACATGGCACCAGCACCGTGACCGAGACGATTTTTGAAAACCGCTTCATGCACGTCAACGAGATGCTGCGCCTGGGCGCCAAGATCCAGATCGAAGGCAAGGTCGCGGTCATGGAAGGCGTGGAACGGCTTTCCGGCGCCACGGTGATGGCCACCGATTTGCGGGCTTCCGCCAGCCTGGTGATCGCCGGCCTGGTGGCCGATGGTGAAACCCTGGTGGACCGCATCTACCATCTGGACCGCGGCTACGACCAGATGGAAGCCAAACTGCGCGGCATAGGCGCTGATATTGAAAGACTGCAACCATGATCACGCTCGCGCTCTCCAAGGGCCGCATCTTCGACGACATCTTGCCGCTGCTCAGATCGGCCGGCATCGAGGTGCTGGATGATCCCGACAAGTCCCGCAAGCTGATTCTCGATACCAACCAGAGCGACCTGCGCGTGGTGCTGGTGCGCGCCACCGACGTGCCGACCTATGTGCAGTACGGCGGCGCCGATATCGGCGTGGTCGGCAAGGACACCTTGCTGGAGTCCGGCAGCCAGGGCCTGTACCAGCCGCTGGACCTGCAAATTGCCAAGTGCCGCATCAGCGTGGCGGTGCGCGAGGGCTTTGACTACGCCGCCGCAGTGCGCCAGGGCTCGCGCCTGAAAGTGGCGACCAAGTACGTGGCGATTGCGCGCGATTTCTTCGCCTCCAAGGGCGTGCACGTGGACCTGATCAAGCTCTACGGCAGTATGGAGCTGGCGCCCCTGACCGGCCTGGCCGACGCGATTGTCGACCTGGTGTCTACCGGCAGCACGCTCAAGGCCAACCACCTGGTTGAGGTCGAGCGCATCATGGACATCAGCTCGCATCTGGTGGTGAACCAGACCGCGCTCAAGCTCAAGCAAGCCCCCATACGCAAACTCATTGACGCCTTCTCATCGGCGTCGGCCTCCGCCACAAAGAACTAGCCTGGAATCGAATTGCTATGAATTTGGTAGCTACTCCCGCCCGACTATCAAGCGTTGCAGCCACTTTTGATGCTGAATTCAAGGCGCGCCTGCATTGGTCGGCCGATACCGATGCGGCGATAGAGCAGCGTGTCGCCGACATCCTGGCCGACGTGCAGCGGCGCGGCGACGCCGCGGTGCTGGAATACACGGCGCGTTTTGATGGCCTTGGCGTGGCAACTATGGCCGAGCTGGAGCTCACGCAAGCCGAACTCAAGGCCGCCTTCGAGGCGATTCCCACGGCCCAGCGCGAGGCCTTGCAGGCGGCGGCGCGGCGCGTGCGCAACTACCACGAGGCGCAAAAAAAGGCCTGCGGCGAGAGCTGGAGCTATCGCGACGAAGACGGCAGCTTGCTGGGCCAGAAGGTCACGCCGCTGGACCGCGTCGGCATTTATGTGCCCGGCGGCAAGGCGGCTTATCCCTCCTCTGTGCTGATGAACGCCATTCCCGCCCATGTGGCCGGCGTTGGTGAAATTATCATGGTCGTGCCCACGCCCAAGGGCGAGAAAAACGCCCTGGTGCTGGCTGCCGCCTACGTGGCCGGCGTGACCCGCGCCTTCACCATAGGTGGTGCGCAGGCCGTGGCGGCGCTGGCTTACGGCACGGCCACCGTGCCCAAGGTCGACAAGATCACCGGCCCCGGTAACGCCTACGTGGCCAGCGCCAAGAAGCGCGTCTTTGGCACCGTGGGCATAGACATGATTGCCGGGCCGAGCGAGATTTTGGTGCTGGCCGACGGCACCACGCCGGCCGAGTGGGTGGCCATGGATTTGTTCAGCCAGGCCGAGCACGACGAGCTGGCGCAAAGCATTTTGCTGTGCCCCGACGCCGCTTATATAGCCGCCGTGCAGGACGCGATTAACCGCCTGCTGCCGGCCATGCCGCGCGCCGCCATCATCGCCAAGTCGCTCAGCGACCGCGGCGCGCTGATCCACACGCGCAGCATGGAAGAGGCTTGCGCCATCAGTAACCGCATCGCGCCCGAGCATTTGGAAGTCTCCAGCCGCGAGCCGCACAAATGGGAGCCGCTGCTCAAGCATGCCGGCGCCATCTTTCTAGGCGCCTACACCAGCGAAAGCCTGGGTGACTACTGCGCCGGCCCGAATCACGTGCTGCCGACCAGCGGCACGGCGCGCTTTTCCAGCCCGCTGGGCGTGTACGACTTCCAGAAGCGATCCAGCCTGATCGAGGTGAGCGAAGCCGGCGCCCAGGTGCTGGGCCCCATCGCCGCCGAACTGGCTTATGGCGAAGGCCTGCAGGCGCATGCGCGCGCCGCCGAGATGCGTTTGCAGACCGTGCCCGATATGAGAGTGACCCCATGACTGAGCTTGATTCGAAATTCAAAAAACTGATTCGCCAGGACGTGCAGTCCATGCACGCCTACGCCATCCAGGACTCGGCCGGCATGGTCAAGCTGGACGCCATGGAGAACCCGCACCGCCTGCCCGCAGATCTGCAGGCCAAGCTGGGCGAGCGTCTGGGCGCGCTGGCGCTGAACCGTTATCCGGACGGCCGTGTCAACGACTTGCGCGCCGCGCTGGCCGACTACGCCGGTATGCCCGAGGGCTTTGACATCATGCTGGGCAACGGCTCGGACGAGCTGATCTCGCTGCTGGCCATGGCCTGTGACGTGCCCGGCGGCAGCATTCTGGCGCCCATGCCGGGCTTTGTGATGTACGGCCTGAGCGCGCAGCTGCAGGGGCTGAAATTCATAGGCGTGGAGTTGACGCCAGACTTCGAGCTCGATGAAGCCGCCATGCTGGCCGCCATTGCCCAGCACAAGCCCTCCATCGTTTACCTGGCCTATCCGAACAACCCCACGGCCAATCTGTGGGACGACGCGGTGATAGAAAAGATCATTGAGGCCGTGGGCGAGCAGGGCGGTCTGGTGGTGATGGACGAGGCCTACCAGCCCTTTTCCAGCAAAAGCTATATCGACCGGATCGCCAGGCACGGCCATGTGCTCCTGATGCGCACCCTGAGCAAGTTCGGCCTGGCCGGTGTGCGGCTGGGTTACATGATGGGCCCGAAAGCCCTGATCGCCGAGGTCGACAAAGTGCGCCCGCCCTACAACATCAGCGTGCTCAATTACGAGTGCGCGCTGTTTGCGCTGGAGCACCGCGAGGTGTTTGCCGCGCAGGCGCACGAGCTGGTGGCGCAGCGCGCAGCGCTGTTTGCGGCGCTGAGCGCCCTGAAGGGTGTCAAGGCCTGGAAAAGCGATGCCAACATGATCCTGGTCCGTGTGCCCGATGCCACCAAAACCTTTGAGGGCTTGAAGCAGCGCAAGGTCCTGGTCAAGAACGTTTCTAAAATGCATGTACTGCTGGCCAATTGTTTGCGCCTGACCGTCGGCACTTCCGAAGAAAATGCGCAAATGCTCGCCGCGCTTGAAGAATCACTATGACTACCCCCACCACCGCCCCCCGTATTGCCGAGGTCTCGCGCAACACCGCCGAAACCAAGATCACCGTCAAAGTCAACCTGGACGGCACCGGCCAGGCCAAGCTGTCCACCGGCATAGGCTTTTTTGACCACATGCTGGACCAGATCGCCCGCCACGGCCTGATCGATCTGGATATTCACGCCGAGGGCGACCTGCACATCGACGGCCACCACACGGTGGAAGACGTCGGCATCACGCTGGGCCAGGCCGTGGCCCAGGCCATTGGCGATAAAAAAGGCCTGCGCCGCTACGGCCACGCCTATGTGCCGCTGGATGAGGCGCTGAGCCGCGTGGTGGTTGATTTCTCGGGCCGGCCCGGCCTGGACATGCATGTGCCCTTCAAGAGCGGCATGATCGGCACCTTTGACAGCCAGCTGGCTTACGAATTTTTCCAGGGCTTTGTGAACCACGCCTTTGTCACGCTGCATATCGACAACCTGAAGGGCGAGAACGCCCACCACCAGGCCGAAACGGTGTTCAAGGCCTTTGCCCGTGCCCTGCGCATGGCACTGGAAATTGATCCGCGTGCCGCTGGCGTGATTCCTTCGACCAAGGGCACGCTCTAGGAGCGCCGCCTCTCGGGCATGAAATCAAGTCTTTTTGGCCTCCAGTCCTTATGGGCTGAGCGCTAATAGCTATTAAATTCATAGTACTTACCGATTCAAATGGCTAAATTGAAAACCGTGGCGGTGGTCGACTATGGCTCGGGCAATCTGCGCTCGGTGTCGCAAGCCGTCCAGCATGTGGCCCAGGACAGCGGCTACGAGGTGGTGGTGACATCGCGGGCGCAGGATGTGCTGGACGCCGATCGCGTGGTGTTGCCTGGCCAGGGCGCCATGCATGACTGCATGCGGGCGCTGGCCGAATCCGGCCTGCAGGACGCGGTCTTGCACGCCGCCGCGCACAAGCCGTTGTTTGGCGTCTGCGTCGGCATGCAAATGCTGCTGGACCAAAGCCAGGAAGGCCTGGCCGGCGCGCCCACGCCAGGTTTGGGGCTGATTCACGGCGAAGTCGTCAAGTTTGAGCTGGCCGGCCAAATCCAGCCCGATGGCAGCCGTTTCAAGGTGCCGCAAATGGGCTGGAACCAGGTTTACCGAACCAGCCCGGCGCACCCGCTGTGGGCTGGGGTGCCGGATGGCGCCTATTTCTACTTCGTGCACAGCTTTTACGCCCGTCCGTCGGATGCGCGCCACATTGCGGGCGAGGCCGACTACGGCGGGCGCTTTGCTGCGGCGATTGCACGCGATAATATTTTCGCCACCCAGTTCCATCCCGAGAAAAGTGCTGACCACGGACTGAGCCTGTACCGCAATTTTCTGCATTGGAAGCCCTGACCCGTTCTGACGACATCGCTGGAGCGAGTTTTTTTCAACCCCTTCATCCGTTTTCCTCTACCCCAACATGCTACTCATCCCCGCGATTGACCTGAAAGACGGTCACTGCGTTCGCCTGAAACAGGGCGACATGGATCAATCCACCGTTTTCAGCGAAGACCCGGCCGCCATGGCGCGCAACTGGGTGGACAAGGGTGCGCGTCGCCTGCACCTGGTGGATCTGAATGGAGCGTTTGCCGGCAAGCCCAAGAACGAGTTGGCCATCAAGCGCATCCTGGCCGAAGTGGGCACGGAAATCGACGTGCAACTGGGCGGCGGCATTCGTGATCTGGACACGATTGAGCGCTACCTCGACGCCGGCCTGCGCTACGTCATCATAGGCACGGCCGCGGTGAAGAATCCGGGCTTTTTGCAGGACGCCTGCACCGCTTTTGGCGGCCACATCATCGTCGGCCTGGATGCCAAGGACGGCAAGGTCGCCACCGATGGCTGGAGCAAGCTGACCGGCCATGAAGTGATCGATCTGGGCAAGAAATTCCAGGACTACGGCGTTGAGTCCATCATTTACACCGACATCGGCCGCGACGGCATGCTCAGCGGCATCAATATGGAAGCCACCGTCAAGCTGGCGCAGGCGCTGACGATTCCCGTCATCGCCTCTGGCGGCCTGTCCAATATGGCAGACATTGAAGCGCTGTGCGCGGTGGAAGACGAGGGCGTTGAAGGCGTGATCTGCGGCCGCTCCATCTACAGCGGCGACCTGGACTTTGCGGCGGCGCAAGCGCGCGCCGACGAGCTAAACGGCTAGAGGCTCCCATAAATCCGATTCTCGGGCGCATGGCTGCGTTGCGCGGTGCTCTGAATCCTCATGCACGGGAGTGCATTCCGGTTCCTGTGCTCCCCTCGTATGAGCCCAAAGGGCGATACGACACGCGCCTTGCCCTGAATCCCGATAGTCGAATTTCTGGCAACCTCTAAATTCCGCAAACCTACTGTCTAAAGTCCATGCTCGCCAAAAGAATTATTCCTTGCCTTGACGTGACCGGCGGCCGCGTCGTCAAGGGCGTCAACTTCACCCAGCTGCGCGATGCCGGCGACCCGGTGGAAATTGCCGCGCGCTACAACGAGCAGGGTGCCGACGAGCTGACCTTTCTGGATATCACCGCGACCAGCGACGGTCGCGACCTGATCCTGCACATCATCGAAGCGGTGGCTTCTCAGGTCTTCATCCCGCTGACGGTGGGTGGCGGCGTGCGCACCGTCGACGACGTGCGTCGCCTGCTCAATGCCGGCGCCGACAAGACCAGCTTCAACTCGGCCGCGCTGGCCAATCCGCAGGTGATCAGCGACGCCTCGGCCAAATACGGCGCGCAGTGCATCGTGGTGGCGATTGACGCCAAGCGCCGCAGCGAGGAAGACGCCAAGACGCGCGGCGCGGGCTGGGATGTCTACAGCCACGGCGGGCGCAAGAACACCGGCCTGGATGCCGTAGCCTGGGCCAGCGAGATGGCACGGCGCGGCGCCGGCGAAATTTTGCTGACCAGCATGGACCGTGACGGCACCAAGGCCGGCTTTGACCTGGCCTTGACGCGCGCCGTCAGCGACGCCGTCAGCGTGCCGGTGATCGCTTCGGGTGGCGTCGGCAATCTGGATCATCTGGCCGACGGCGTGCAAATTGGCGGTGCCGATGCGGTGCTGGCGGCCAGCATCTTTCATTACGGTGAATACACGGTGCAGCAGGCCAAGCGCCACATGGCCGAGCGCGGTATTCCGGTCCGGCTCTGAATTTCAAGCCTTTTAGGCCACTAGCCCATAAGGGACGGTCGCTGCCAGCTATCGATTTGGTAGTAAGCTCGGGTGCTCCCGGCATCTGCCAAAACACAGCGGCGCACAATCACGGACAATGCAAATCATGAATTGGTTAGACGAAGTCAGCTGGGACGACAAGGGCCTGGTCCCGGTCATTGCTCAGGAGGCCGTCAGCGGCGATGTGCTGATGTTTGCCTGGATGAACCGCGAGGCGCTGCAAAAAACCGCCGAACTGGGCCAGGCCGTGTACTTCAGCCGTTCGCGCGGGCGTTTGTGGCACAAGGGCGAGGAATCGGGCCACCTGCAAACGGTGCACGAAATCCGGCTCGACTGCGACAACGACGTGGTGCTGCTCAAGGTGACGCAGCTCGGTCATGAGCCGGGGATTGCCTGCCACACCGGCCGCCACAGCTGTTTTTTCAGCCTTTACCGGGATGGCCAATGGGTTGTCACCGAGCCGGTCTTGAAAGACCCGAGCAGCATCTACAAATAGTTTTTATACCCAGCATGTCCTCCAACGATACCCTTGAGCGCCTGGCGCAAATCATCGAAACCCGCAAGCCGGCCAACGGCGGCGATCCGGACAAAAGCTATGTTGCCCGCCTCCTGCACAAAGGCCCGGATGCCTTTTTGAAGAAAATCGGTGAGGAAGCCACCGAAACCGTGATGGCCGCCAAGGACATCGATTACGCTGGCGCCACGACGGAGCTCAAGGCCAAACTGGTCGGTGAAGTCGCCGACTTGTGGTTTCACTCGCTGGTTGCGCTGGCGCACTACGGCCTGCGCCCGGCCGATGTGATGGCCGAGCTGGAGCGCCGTGAAGGCATCAGCGGCATAGAGGAGAAAGCCTTGCGCAAAGCGCTGGACCGCCAAGCCGGCGAGACGGCGGAGAAGTCCTGAGCAGGTAAGCTGCCTGTCCCTTGTTGTCGTTCTTTTGAGAGGAGCAAGCAACCATGGAAACTGATTTGGCTGAGTTTGAAATGAAAACCCCTCAAAACCGCGTCGTCATGCACGTCTTGTATGGCCTGCATACGCTGGCCTGGTTCAGCGGCGGTGTTTTCGCCGTGATCGCGCTCATCATCAACTATGTGCAGCGTGCCGACGAGTCGGATGTGCTTTACCTCAACCACCACAACTACATGATCGCCACCTTCTGGTGGACGGTGCTGTGGCTGGCATTGCTGTCACCCTTGTGGCTGCTGTTTATTTTTCCCGGTGCGATTGCCTATGGCATCGTCTGGCTCTGGTATTTGTACCGCTGCGTGCGCGGCTGGATGCATTTCAATCGCGACCGCTTGCCCTGAGCGCAGCCCCATCCTCACCTTCCCGTGCCTGTTTTGACTGATTCCGAATTAACGCATGAGCCACTCTGACACCTGCATTTTCTGCAAAATCGCCGCCGGCGCCATTCCCTGCCGCAAGGTCTATGAAGACGACGAATTGTTCGCCTTTCACGACATTCATCCCTGGGCGCCGGTGCATTTCCTGATCATTCCCAAGGCGCATATACCGTCCATGGCGCAGGTGGAGCCCGAGCATGCGGCGCTGCTGGGCCGCATGATGGTGCTGGCGCCCAAGCTGGCCATGGAGCAGGGCTGCAACCCCTATCCGAAAGGGGGTTTCCGCATTCTGACCAATACCGGCACCGAAGGCGGTCAGGAAGTGCATCACCTGCATTTTCATGTCATAGGCGGCCCGCGGCCCTGGCTGAAAGGCTGACAGCGGCTTTGGCGGCCTCGTTAGGGAACCCTGGCGGCAGGTGCCGACACTAACTCAATGCTGCAGGCTTAAAGGGTCATTGGCATCGTGTCACGCAGGGCCTTTAGAATCGGGTTTGTGGCGTGCATATTCGCACATCGGCAATTACAGATTAGGAGAGAAACATGGGTGGATTTTCCATTTGGCACTGGTTGATCGTGCTGTTGATCGTCGTGATGGTGTTTGGCACCAAAAAGCTCAAAAACATGGGCAGCGATCTCGGTGGTGCGGTCAAGGGCTTCAAAGACGGCATGAAAGAAGGCGGGCAAACGGCTGCTGACGACAAACCTGCGGCACCGGCCGGCCAGGTTACCAATGCCCAGTCCGTCGACAAGACGACGATTGACGTCGAAGCCCGGCAAAAATCTTGAATCGGGGCCGCATGTCGCACGCCCTGAAATTTTTCCGGCATGAGCATCAGTGATTGATCTCGGCATCTCCAAAATTGCGTTGATCGGCGCTGTGGCGCTGATTGTGATCGGCCCGGAAAAATTGCCGCGCGTGGCTCGCACCGTGGGTACCTTGCTGGGCAAGGCGCAGCGCTATGTGGCCGACGTGAAGCAGGAAGTCAGCCGCTCCATGGAGCTCGATGAGCTCAAAAAAATGAAGGAAAACGTCGAGGACGCGGCCCGCGACGTTGAGCATTCGTTACAGACCAGCGCCAGTGATTTCGAGAAATCGTGGGCGGAAACCACCGGCAGCGCATCCTCCGGTGAGCTGCCCGGCATGGAAGTATTCCCCGAATACCGGCATCCGAAAAAGAAATGGCGACTCAAGCAGGGCGCCACACCGCAGTGGTACAAGGCGCGTTCCGGCGTGCGCAGCAAGGCGCAATCCGGTGCCGCCCGCGTGGCTCGCTTTCGTCCGCAGCCGGGTCGCAAAGCCTGATTTTTCTTTCTTTCTGATTTTTCCTTATTCGCGCGCATCCCGGCGCAAACCCTAGGCGCACACTCCCGTCATGAGCGATCCCAATACCGACAAGCCCGACGAACTCGCGGGCACCGAGCAGCCCTTTGTGCAGCACCTGATGGAGCTGCGCGACCGGATGATCAAGGCGGTGATCGCGATCGGCATTGTGGCGGCCCTGCTGGCGCTGTTTCCCGGCCCTGGCGCGCTCTACGATATTTTGGCCGCGCCATTGGTGGCGGCCCTGCCCAAGGGCGCCACGCTGATCGCCACCAACGTCATCTCGCCTTTTGTGGTGCCTATCAAGATTCTTTTCATGGCGGCCTTTATGGTGGCGCTGCCGGTGGTGCTGTACCAGGTCTGGGCCTTTGTCGCGCCTGGCCTGTACTCCCATGAGAAAAAACTGGTGATGCCGCTGGTGATTTCCAGTACCTTGCTGTTTTTCATCGGCGTCGCCTTTTGCTACTACTTCGTGTTTGGCCAGGTGTTCAAGTTCATACAGAGCTTCGCCCCCAAGTCCATCACCGCTGCGCCTGATATCGAGGAATACCTCAATTTCGTGCTCGGCATGTTTCTGGCCTTCGGCCTGGCTTTTGAGGTGCCTATTGCAGTGATCCTGCTGGTGCGCATGGGGGTACTCAGCGTTGCCCAGCTGCGTGAGTACCGCGGTTATTTCTGGGTCGCTGCAGCGATTGGCACGGCCCTGGTTACACCGCCGGATGCCGGCTCCATGATCATGCTGCTAATGGTGGTGGGCGGTTTGTACGAGGTCGGCATTCTGGCGGCCCAGGTCCTGGTCAAGCGCACCAAAGCACCTGATACCGACACCGAAGCAGCCTGAGTCGCGGATCGGGTTTGGCGGCCCTGATTTCGCTGCCAACCCTGAATGGTCGGGCGCCGGGTTGGCTTGCCCGCCTGGCGTCTCTTTGTGCACCAGGTGAGCGCGTCTTTGGCCGCACGCATCCAGGCAGTCGACCAGCTATTTAATCAAGACCTGATTGGCCTTGCCATCCACCGGCAGGGCATGCAGCCACAAGGTGCAGTGCCTGCCGGCCTTCTTCGCCATTGGCAGAGGCGGGCGTCCCATGCACAAGGCTCCGCACATCACCGTTCTTTTTCAATCGCAAAAAGGGTGCCCGGTGGCGTCCAGTCTGGCTTCATGGCTGAGTGAGGCGTGCTGCGGAAAAGTCAACCTGAAATGAAAAAAGCCCGGTGTCTTGCGACATCGGGCTTCAGGTTCAAACGTCTGAAGGCTTACGGCTTGCTGGCGGTTGGAAATGGCCAGGCAGCTTGTGGGTTCAGCGTTGTTTGAGCGGCAAGGCCCGATGCTGCAGTAGCTACTTTGGCAGCGGGGCTCTTCGCGGCTTTCTTGGCGGCTGGTTTTTTTGCGGCTTTTTTGGCTACAGGTTTTTTGGCTGCAGGCTTTTTGGCTGCGGCGGTCTTGGCAACGGCGTTTTTAACAGCAGCTTTTTTCGCTGCTGGCTTTTGTGCCGTCACTTTTTTAGCCACTACTTTTTTAGCAGGAGCTTTTTTAGCCACGACTTTTTTCGCCGTTACTTTTTTGGCAGGTGCTTTTTGGGCTACTACTTTTTTAGCAGGAGCTTTCTTTGCGGCGACTTTCTTTGCAGCGACTTTTTTAGCCGGTGCTTTTTGGGCCACTACTTTTTTAGCAGGAGCTTTCTTTGCAGCGACTTTTTTAGCGGCGACTTTTTTAGCCGGTGCTTTTGCAGCTACTACTTTTTTAGCAGGAGCTTTCTTTGCAGCGACTTTCTTTGCTGGCGCTTTTTTTGCCGCTACTTTTTGAGCCGGTGCTTTCTTCGGGGCAGCTTTTTTAGCTGCTGGTTTTTTCGCAGTTGCCATGGTTTTCTCCTTGATTACGTTGCAAAGAGCACTTCACGATTGGAGTACGTGAAGCGATTCATGGCGTTGGGCCTTTGGATAACCAGGCCCAGCGCCACGAACACAGGAGCAAAGCCCCATGCGCACTCTGCGGTGCTGGCATGGATCATTGCAATTCTAGAAATCATTGTTGTGCTTGTTGCTGGCGTTTATTTGAATCAATCCCAAGACAGGGCACCACCGGATTGGTACTCGATCACGCGGGTTTCAAAAAAGTTGCGCTCTTTTTTCAGGTCGATCATTTCGCTCATCCACGGAAACGGATTCTCCTCGTTGGGGAAGAGAGTTTCAAGCCCAATCTGCGTGGCGCGACGATTGGCGATGTAGCGCAAGTAGCCTTTGAACATGGAGGCGTTCAGCCCAAGCACGCCACGCGGCATGGTGTCTTCGGCGTAGCGGTACTCCAGTTCGACGGCTTTCATGAACAGTGCGTTGATTTCGGCCTTGAACTCCGCGGTCCAGAGATGCGGGTTCTCCAGCTTGAGCTGGTTGATCAGATCAATGCCGAAGTTGCAGTGCATGGATTCGTCACGCAGGATGTACTGGTATTGCTCGGCGGCGCCGGTCATCTTGTTCTGGCGGCCCAGGGCCAGGATCTGCGTGAAGCCGACATAGAAGAACAGGCCTTCCATCAGGCAGGCAAACACGATCAGCGACTTGAGCAGGGTCTGGTCCGCCTCCGTGGTGCCGGTCTTGAAGCTGGGGTCAGAGATGGCTTCAATGAAAGGGATCAGGAACTGGTCCTTGTCCTTGATGGACTGCACTTCGTTGTAGGCGTTGAAGATTTCGCCCTCATCCAGGCCGAGTGATTCGGTGATGTACTGGTAGGCGTGGGTATGAATGGCTTCTTCAAAGGCCTGGCGCAACAGGAACTGGCGGCATTCGGGCGCGGTGATGTGGCGGTAGGTGCCCAGCACGATGTTGTTGGCGGCAAGCGAGTCGGCCGTCACAAAAAAGCCGAGATTGCGCATGACCAGGCGACGCTCGTCGTCGGTCAGGCCGTTCGGGTCTTTCCATAGCGCGATGTCGCGCGTCATGTTGACTTCCTGCGGCATCCAGTGGTTGGCGCAAGACGCCAGGTATTTTTCCCAGGCCCATTTGTACTTGAAGGGCACCAGCTGGTTGACGTCGGTCTGGCCGTTGATGATGCGTTTGTCCGAGGCCTTGACGCGCTTGGCCTTGGCGGGTGCCGCGGCGGCGGCTACGCCGTCATTAAGCGTCTGCACCTGGGTTGGCTGGGTTGACGTAAAAGATAGAGGCGGGAGTTCCATCGAGCGGCTGTCGGACAGGTCGCTGGCAGATGTTTTTTGCAACGATGGTGTGACTTCTTCGTCCCAGGTCAACATAGAGATTTCCAATACTTGGGGATTATGAAAGCAGCAATACAAAATGAAAAGTGTTCATTCACATCGCTGCTAATTTGTGTTGCTCAATTACATCGAGTTGGCATCGAATCGTGCGGAGAATTTTCAACGCACGACTCGATGCTCTTTACTGACAGGCCTCGCAACCTGGATCGTCGATGGCGCAAAACTTGATATCGGTCGCGGGCGACGCATCCATCTGCGCTTGCGCTGCAGTGGCGGCTGCTTCAAGCATGCTGATGCCGCCGACGCGTGCGGTCTCTGGCCCTGCTGCCGCAACCGATGACACCGCGTTCATCTTGCCCGCTTGCACTGTCGATTTCTCGGCGTGCGTGGCGCTCATGGTGCGCAGGTAGTAGGTGGTTTTTAAGCCGCGCACCCAAGCCAGCTTGTAGGTTTCGTCGAGCTTCTTGCCCGAGGCGCCGGCCATATAGATGTTGAGCGACTGGGCCTGGTCAATCCATTTCTGGCGGCGCGATCCGGCTTCCACAATCCACGAGGTTTCGATTTCAAAGGCGGTGGCGTACAAGGCCTTGATGTCGTTCGGAACGCGGTCTATGGGGCGCAGCGAGCCGTCAAAATGTTTCAGGTCCACCACCATGACATCGTCCCACAGGCCCAGGCGCTTGAGGTCGCGGACCAGGTAGTGGTTGATGACGGTGAATTCGCCAGACAGGTTGGACTTGACCGAGAGGTTGCCGAAGCAGGGTTCGATGCAGGCATCCACGCCAATGATGTTGGAGATGGTGGCCGTGGGCGCAATGGCGACGCAGTTGGAATTGCGCATGCCGTCCTGGGCAATTTTCTTGCGCAGGGCATCCCAGTCCAGGGTTGCGGAGCGATCAACGTCTACATAACCGCCGCGTTCTTTGGCCAGCATGTCCAGCGTATCCAGCGGCAGGATGCCCTGATCCCAGAGCGAGCCCTTGTAGCTGGCGTACTGGCCGCGTTCCTTGGCCAGTTCGGTCGATGCCCAGTAGGCGTGGTAGCAAATCGCTTCCATGGACTGGTCGGCAAACTCGACGGCGGCCTGCGAGGCGTAGGGCACGCGCAGCTCGTACAGGCAGTCCTGAAAGCCCATCAGGCCCAGGCCGACTGGACGGTGGCGCATGTTGGAGTGGCGGGCTTTTTCCACCGCGTAGTAGTTGATGTCGATCACGTTGTCCAGCATGCGCATGGCGGTGGTGATTGTTTTCTTCAGCTTGTCGTGGTCAACCGCACCGTCCTTCAAGTGCTGAACCAGATTGACCGAGCCCAGGTTGCAGACGGCGGTTTCGGTTTCGCTGGTGTTGAGCGTAATCTCGGTGCACAGGTTGGACGAGTGCACGACGCCGGCGTGCTGCTGCGGCGAGCGGATGTTGCAGGCGTCCTTGAAGGTGATCCAGGGATGGCCGGTCTCGAACAGCATCGAGAGCATCTTGCGCCACATGTCGGTGGCCTGCAGTTTGCGCGACGGCTTGAGCTCGCCGCGTTCGGCGCGCGCTTCGTAGGCGACATAGGCTTTTTCGAAATCCGTGCCGAACTTGTCGTGCAGGTCTGGCGTGTCGGATGGTGAGAACAGCGTCCAACTGCCTTTTTCCATGACGCGGCGCATGAAGAGGTCGGGAATCCAGTTGGACGTATTCATGTCGTGCGTGCGGCGACGGTCATCACCGGTGTTCTTGCGCAGCTCTAGGAACTCTTCGATATCGAGGTGCCAGGTTTCCAGGTAGGCGCAGACCGCGCCCTTGCGCTTGCCGCCCTGGTTGACCGCCACGGCGGTGTCGTTGACGACCTTCAGGAAGGGCACCACGCCCTGGGATTCGCCGTTGGTACCCTTGATATGGGCGCCCATGGCGCGCACCGGGGTCCAGTCGTTGCCCAGGCCGCCGGCAAATTTGGACAGCAGCGCGTTTTCCTTGATGGCGTCGTAAATCCCGCCCAGGTCATCGGCCACGGTGGTGAGGTAGCAGGACGACAGCTGCGAGCGCAGGGTGCCGGCATTGAACAGCGTGGGCGTGCTCGACATGAAGTCGAACGACGAGAGCACTTCATAGAACTCTATGGCTCGTTCTTCGCGGTTTTTTTCATTGAGCGAGAGCCCCATAGCCACGCGCATGAAGAAAGCCTGTGGCAATTCAATGCGCTGCTTGCGCACATGCAGGAAGTAGCGGTCAAACAGGGTCTGCAGGCCGAGGTAGTCAAACTTCAGATCGCGCTCTGGTTTGAGGGCCGCACCCAGGCGAGCCAGGTCAAACTGCTGCAGTTGTTCGTCCAGGAGTTCGTTTTTGACGCCTTTGGCAATGAATTCGGGAAAGTAGCTGGCGTAGCGGATCGCCATGGCTTCCTGATTCACTTCCTCGCCCAGCACTTCCTTGCGGATGGTGTGCAGCAGCAGGCGGGCAGTGGCGTAGGTGTAGTCGGGATCTTTTTCAATCAGCGTACGCGCCGCCAGGATGGAGGCTTTGTAGACTTCCTCAATGGGGACGCCGTCATACAGGTTGCGCATGGTTTCCGCAACGATGGGGTCTGGTTTGACATCGGCGCCCAGATTGGCGCAGGAGGCCTCAATCAGTGCCTGCAGGTTGCGGATATCCAGCGCCACCTTTTTGCCACCGTCCATCACGTGCAGCAGTGGGGTCGCAGGCGTTTGGGTTTGCACCTGCTTGGCGCGTTCTTGATTGTGTTTTTCACGGTAAAGCACATAAGCGCGGGCAATCTCGTGGTGTCCACCGCGCATCAGGCCCAGTTCAACCTGATCCTGCACATCTTCAATATGAAACGTGCCGCCGCTGGGGCGTGAACGCATCAGGGCCCGGACAACGGCCTGGGTCAGGGTCTCTACCGTCTCGCGCACGCTGGCCGATGCCGCTCCCTGGGTGCCGTGAACGGCCAGAAAGGCCTTCATCACAGCCACGGCGATCTTGTTGGGCTCAAAAGGAACCACCGCGCCATTGCGGCGAATGATCTGGTAATGGGCGAGAGTATTGGAGGCTGCGCTGGCGTGATTGTTGGCGGAATCGCTCGCGGGAACGCCGGACGGCACGGGCACGACATGTTGTGCTGTTTGCATGATTTCCTCTTTTGCTGTGTTGTGTGACGGGCTTGATGCGTGGTTCGGGGCAGTTTTAAAGCTACCCAAGGCCGGTTCAAACGATGAACAGATACCTTGAGAAATTGGCCCGAATGCATCAACCTGCGTTAGGGCTTAGACACTATAGCTAGTGTGCTGGGGTAATACAAGCCACTACCTGTAGTGTACTTTGACGGAATAAGCTTGTGCTCCGGGAGGGTTTTTTGGGCCTGTCTTTACGCCTGATTCGGCCTCGGGCCTGATGCCTTCTGGCTTGCGCAAAAAAAACGGAGTGCGGATGCGACTCCCCGCAGACTTTGGGCTGCAAACCTTGATCAGTACTTGCTGGGCAGGGTTGGCGACCTTGAGTTTTCAAGCCAAAAAATGCCACCACGGCATGGCGGCGGATTCGAATTGTCTCAGATTTTTAAGGGGAAACCCTGATCTGTGGCTGCCAGTGAACTTTGGAGTTGCCGCCAGTCAAATCCGGCGCCGGGGTCGTGCTTGCGTCCCGGTGCAATGTGCTCATGTCCGGCAATGTGGGCAATGGGATAGGCCTGCAGCAGCGCCGCGCAAAGTCCTGCCAGGGTTTCGTATTGAGGGGCTTCAAACAGGCCGCCCTCCAGTCCTTCCAGCTCAATGCCTATGGAGTCGTCATTGCAGTTGCTGCGCCCCCGGTAGCTGGATGGCCCGGCATGCCAGGCCCGCTCATCGGCGCTGACAAATTGCCAGAGCGAACCGCCGCGGGTGATAAAAAAGTGGGATGAAACCTGCAAGCCACGAATCCCCTGGAAATAAGGATGGGCATCCCAGTCGAGCTGATTGCAAAAGAGGCGCTGTACGTTGCCGTTGCCGAACTCCCCGGGCGGCAGGCTGATGGAATGAATGACGATCAGGTCAATCGGCGCCTGGAGCGGGCGGGGACCGAAGTTGGGTGATGCCAGGGCGCGGGCATAACGGTACCAGCCCTTGTGCCACAGGGGCTGGCTGCTTGTGGGGTTTAGAGGCTCAGGCGGGTTCATCGGCTGCGTCGCCTGCATCATCGTTGCCGGGCGTGGCGATTTCCAGACGGGCGATGCGGTAGCGGATCTGGCGCAGGCTCAGGCCCAGTTTGGCGGCCGCGGCCGTGCGGTTAAAACCGGTTTCCTGCAAGACCTTGATCAGGATATTGCGCTCTTGCTGATCCAGAAAATCCTGCAAATTTTCGGGGATCACCACATGGCTTTCCGGTGCTGCGTCGAAATGCAGACCGCTGTCTTCGCCAAGAGCCACGGCACGGTGCAGTATGTTTTCCAGCTCCCTGACGTTGCCATTGAAGGGCCGCGAGCGCAGTTGCTCCAGCATGGGCGGGCTCAACTCTGGAGGGGCGAAGCCGGACTCCTGGCAGATTCGGCAGAGCAGGGCCTGACAAAGCGCTGGCAAATCTTCAAGCCGCTCGCGCAGCGCCGGCATCACAATCTCAATCACATTGAGGCGGTAATACAAATCCTGGCGAAAGCTTCCGGCCAGGACTTCCGCCGCTAGGTCTTTGTGCGTGGCGCTGACGATGCGTACGTCTACCGTGTCTTCCTGGGTTGATCCCAGCGGCCGCACGGTGCGCTCCTGAATGGCCCGCAGCAGCTTGGATTGCATGGTCAGGGGCAAGTCGCCAATCTCATCGAGAAACAGGGTGCCGCCCTTGGCCGTCTGGAACAGCCCCAGCCTATCCTGCGTAGCGCCGGTGTAAGCGCCTTTGCGGGCGCCAAAAAACTCGGCCTCCAGCAGGTTTTCCGGAATGGCGCTGCAGTTGACCGCGACAAACGGGCTGGCGGCCCGGTGGCTGCAGTCATGTACCGCGCGCGCCACCAGCTCCTTGCCGGTACCGGATTCGCCCTGGATCAAGATCGGCGCCATGCTGCCGGCTACTTTGACGATGCGAGCCTTCACCGCCCGCATGAGCGGCGATTCGCCGACCAGTTTTGCAAGAGCCGAGGCGTCGCCTGGTTTGGCCGCCGTAGCAGTCGGCCCGGCGACCGGCGCCGGCATGCGTGCTTCGCCCTGGAGCAAGGGGGGCTCGAAGTTTTTGCTGCCTTGAATCGCAGAAGCCACGACGCTGCGGAACTGCTTCAGGTCGACCGGTTTGGTGAGGTAGTCAAAGGCCCCTGCCTTGAGCGCTTCCACCGCATTTTCGGCCGAGCCATGCGCCGTGATGACCACGCAGCGCTCGCTGCGTTGCTGGGTCGCCAGGTCGCGCAGCAGCTCCAGCCCCAAGCCGTCGGGCAAGCGCATGTCTGTGATGACGGCGTCAAAGCGCTGTTCCTTGAGGTGTTCGCGGGCCTGCAGCAGATCGCCGGCCGCTTCCACCCGATAGCCTTCCCTGAGCAGCGTCAGTTCATACAGGGTGCGCAAATCCGGCTCGTCATCAATGACAAGAATGCGGGCGGGGGCAAAAGCAGGTGCTTGCAGGCTCATGGTCTCAGACAAGTACGGAGTCGAAAGAATACTGGCCGGGATTCAAGGAGTGTGATGCCGGCCGGAAGATGACAAAAAATTCGTTGCCCTCGGTAGCTGCGCGCAGTGCACGCTGATAACCAATCAGGGCGCCGTAGCGCTCGCACAGCTCCCTGCATATATAAAGGCCCAGCCCGCTGGAGCGGCTTTCGGAGGAAAAGAAGGGCTCGAACAGATGCGTCTGCACCGTAGACTCCAGCGGCTGGCCGTCGCTCCACACTGCCAGCCTGGCCTGGCCAGCTGCCACCAGTTGGGTGCTGATTTCAATCGCATGGCTTGAATCGCTGGTGTAGCGCAGGGCATTGTCCAGCAGATTGATCATCAGGCGCCGCAGGTGTTCGAAGTCGAAGTAAACCGCCGCCTGGCTGGCGCCGGTGATGAGGCGGATTCGTTCCGAGGCGGCATTTTGACCTATCCAGTCGGCGGTGATGCGGGCAACTGCCTCGTCCAGCACCAGCAGCGTGGTCTGGGGCGCAGGAATTTGCGCCTGGGCACGTGAAATGTCCAGCACCTCATCGACGATTTTGGCCAGGCGCTGGGCGTTTTGCCTGACCATGGTCGTCAGCTGGCGCTGGCCGGTGTCAATCAGGTCTTCTTCCAGCAAGGCATTGGCTTGTGAAATGGCGGCCAGCGGGTTTCTGATTTCGTGGGCGACTGCCGCCGACATGCGACCCATGGCGGCCATTTTTTCCAGGCGCACGCGGGCTTCCATTTCCCTCAGGTCTTCAAGAAACATCACGCAGCGGTTCTCGTGCGTGCCGTCCTGCGAGGCGGCCAGGCGGGTGCGCACCTGCAGCCGCCTGGCGTTGCGGGCCGGATCCTCGAGGCTGATGTCCGCCTGCTGCGGCGACAGGGTGATAAAAGTGCGATGAATCAGCTCGACCAGCGGTTGCCAGGCCGCTTGTGCTGTCAGCAGGAAGGGCGCGGCATGATTCGTTGCCAGCAAGCGCCGGGCGGCTGGATTTGCCGAACGCACCGTGCCCTTGACGTCCACCACCAGCACGCCGTCGCCCAGGGCTTCAATCACCAGCTCGTTGACCTGGGTTTGCATGCGGGCCGCAGACTGACCGCGTCTGGCCCGCCGCTCTTCCCGTGCCAGCCGCAGGGCCAACTGGTTGGCCAGCAGGGCCACTAGAAAAAAGCCCGAGCCGCTCAGGCCCGCCTGCAGAAAGCTGGCATTGAAATCTCCGCTGCCGTGCAAAGAGCGCCACCAGGCGTCGGCCAGCAGCAGCAGTGTGACGCTGGCGGCCGTACCAAAGGCCAGCAAAATCGGGCCCAGCACAGAGGACAGCAATACTGGCAGGGCAAACAGCGGGGTGTAATTGATGCCACTGGACTGCAGGAAGTTGAGCAGCGAGAAGGCGATGACGTCCACGCCAATCGTTGAGAACCATTGCGCATCCATGGTGCGGCCGGGCGGGCGTGGCCGTGCCCACAGCTTGACCGCCAGCGTGGCGCACAGATAGGCGGTGCAAACGGCCATGGCGCCGTGAGGGCTGGTGCCCAAGGCATAGACGGCGGCCTGCAGCGACACCAGCACGGCGGCAATGGCGATGCGGGCCGTCATGAAGACCCGCCAGAGTCGGCCGAAGGAGCTTTGTTCGGGTTGGCGCTCCCAGGCTCCGGACGTTTCTTCTGCCGATTCGAGCCAGGCGTTGATTCTGTGGTTCATCTAGCCACCGGCCTGGCGGCGGTGGGCATCACTGCAGTAAATGCCGTGGCTGCCTATCAGAGCCTCAGACTTGGGTAGATGGACCTGGCACAGATCGCAGGCAACGATTTCCGTGACCCCCTGGCCTTTTGGCTGGGGCGCAGGAGCGGCCGGCTTGGCCTCTTTTATTTCGGCTTGCCGGTTGTGGCGCCAGAGCCAGGCCACCACTAGCACCAGCGCCATGACCAACAGATACTTCATGTGCGCCTCAGAATGACTTCAAGCACAAAGTGCGAACCCGCGTAACCCAGCAGCAGCAGGCCGGCGCCCAGGTAGAGCACCCGAGTCGCCTTGCGGCCGCGCCAGCCCAGGCGCGCGCGGCCTATCAGCAAGCCGGCGAAGACCAGCCAGGCCAGCACTGAAAACACCGTTTTGTGACTCCACTTCCAGGCCAGACCCGGGCCATAAAGCGTTTCGGCGAACAGCCAGCCCACAGCCAAGGTGGCGGACAACAGCACAAAGCCGGCTTCCACAAAACGAAAGGTGAGGCGTTCCAGTGTCAGCAGCGGCACACCGGCATCGGTTTGCGTGGCCTGCCGCATCGAGCGTTCGGCCCGAATCATCAGCCAGCCGTGCACCACCGCCGCCGCAAACAGTCCGTATGAAGCGATGCCCAGTGCCCAGTGCAGCGGCAACCAGGGCGAAGCAATCATGTGGTAGCTGGTGCCCGGAAAAATCAGCGCCAAAATGACGGCGGCGCTGCCCAGGCCGGCCAGTGCCCAGTGTGCATGCAGCTGCGGAAACAGCCGGCGTTCAATCGCATAAACCGACAGCACCAGCCAGACGGTCATCGATAGTGCGGGGGCGAAACCAAAGCGCGGCGGCGTGCCCAGCAGGCCGTCCGCCAGGGTCAGCGCATGCAGCAGCCAGGCTGCCAGCAGCAGGCCGCGGATAGCGCGGGCGCCCAGTCGCTGAGTGGCCAGCGCCAGCACGGCATAGGCGATGGCGGCACCGGCTGCCGCCGCAAGACCCCACCAGGCGCTGAAAGCTAAAATGGAGGGTAGGAAGGATTTCATTGCTGAAACCCCTCCCCCCTAAGAACCGTACGTGCGCCTTTCAACGCATACGGCTCAAGCACAACCACTGGCTTGATAGATTTAACGAGCTGCATGGCTCTAGTCTATCGCGCCAGATTAAAGTCCCCGTGCAGGGACCGGCTTGGTTACCTCCAAACCTAGGGCGTGGACACGCACATGACATACTCGGTGGAGCAAAACCCTGTTGCTCAATGCGTCGCTTCCCCCCAACTGCCGATAAACGATATGGTGGTCGTCGCAGTCCTCGAGGTCATCGATTGGCACTTTGCACAGGGCACAGTCCCCGGTCTGACTCATCCACAGCCGCAAGCGTTGGGCGTCACGAATGACTTGCGACATCCGTTTTTCCCTCAGCTGTTCACCGTAAACGAGCCATTCTTTGTCAAAGGGGTTGTAAGCCCCCTTGATTTTCTTGTGTCGAACAATCGGTGTGTCCGCCAGCTTGATTAGAACCAGCGAATCCGACGTCTGATCACACTCGTTTGAACTGGACATAAAGTCCCAGCGCCCGCGTGGGCGCTTCCAGTAGTGTTCCAACACCCACTTGGCGCTTTTTCGGGGATGGCGCCTGAGCCCCCAACGCATCAACCGCCAGTAGATCAGGTAGTCGAGCTTTGAGAAGGTAGCTTTTGCAACCACTCCTTTGTGATACGTTGCCCAACCCCGCAAAAGCGGATTCAGGCGATTTATCAGCACGTCAGTGGGCACCGCAAGCGAAGTACTAATGATTTCCTTGACCTTGCCGTAGAACGCTTTCGCGTTTTTCTGGCTCGGTTTGATCAACATTTTTTCTCCGTATTTTCGGAAATTCCATCCTAAGAAATCAAAGCCTTGCTCGATATGAACGACTCGTGTCTTCTCCTCCGATAGCACAAGTCCCCGCTCGCGCAGGAACTCAACCACCCAGGGTTTGACAATTGTTTCCAGCAGCACTTGCGAGCTGCCGGTCACAACGAAATCGTCGGCATACCGCACTAAATGAACTTTTGCTTTTGTGGCTTGACAGGCCCCCAGCTTGTGGCTGAGGTAATTGTGCAAACCAGTTTCCAGTCCGTTAAGCGTGATGTTAGCCAGTGTGGGCGAGATGATGCCTCCTTGTGGGGTGCCCATCTCGGTGCGTGCGAAGTGTCCTTTGTCAACGACACCCGACTTCAACCACTGCTGCAGGATGCGCTTGTTCATGGAGACCTTGCGCATCAGCCAGTCGTGATTGATGTGGTCGAAGAATCCCTTGATGTCTGCGTCGAGTACCCATTGGGCCGAAACCTTTTGAGACAAGCACACAAACAACTGGCTGCGCGCATCGTGGGTTGATCGCTCTTTCCTGAATCCATAAGAGTTCGGGTCAGAGTTGCATTCCACGATGGGTTCCAGCCCGAGCAGATGTAGGGCCTGCATCGCCCGGTCAAACATGGTCGGGATGCCCAGAGGGCGTTCCTTTCCGTTTGATTTCGGGATGTAAACGCGCCTGAGCGGTGAGGCTCTGTAGCATCTACAGTTCAGTCGACACACCGCTTCCCATTTGCTCTCTGGCGTGTCCCATAGTTCGCGGTCGATGCCACTCGTCCGCTTCCCTTGGTTTGTCGTAACTTTCCTGACGGCCAATGCCTTGGCTTGCCAGGAACGAACAAGACTTCTCTGAAGTCGCGAGACTTTTCGATGATCCTGCTCTTTTTCTGCCTGCGCGATGCACATCTGCGCCCTCCCGACAAACTTCGCCACCAGACTCCAATCAATGGAGTGCCAGTTGCTGGGTTTGCCCGGAGACGCAGCATCTTTGTCGCGAATGTTGCCATTCACTTCTGGGATGTTTTCCATACTTTCTCCGGTTTGGTGAACCCAAAACGGAATGCGACCCACGAGGGGTATTGCACCCCGTAGGTCGTTTTGAAGTCCGCAGCGGCCTTGCGCCGTTGCACCTGTAGCAAGTCAGCCTGCTTTCACAGCAAGGTAAATTTTGAGCCTCTATGCCGTCCATTACAAACGGCCATTCGCTTTTTGCTACTTCCTCTGCCCCCTGCATCATGGCCGTTGCTTGCGCTTCGGTTGCCTGGCGACCCCTTGCGGAGACGTCAGGCGGTGCATGGGGTTTACCTCGTTTCCCAGCGTATCCACCCGGACGGCTATCCGGGCGATGGGGTTAGGGACGCTCTATCCGCCGCACGTGTTGGGGAACCCACTGCAGTCCATGACAAGCAGCGGCCTACGCGGTGCCTTTTGGCTACAGCTCCTCAGTTTGCACCGAGAGACAAGCGTTAGCTGTTTACTGTTAACGACGGTTTAGTCGAGCGTTCACATGTGTTTCCCGTACCCTTTACCTCAGCATTCCCGACAGTCTTGTTTATGTCGCCTGGGCAATCCTCACGGACTGCTTGGCCGCATGGGCTTGTAGCCCTTGCGCAGAATGTTTATCCGCAGCTTCGCACCCCGCAGTTACTTGCGACGCACGTGCAGTTGAGGTCACTTCGTTCCGGAAGTGGTTTCAGTTAAGTAGAAACAAGACACGCTGAGTGGTGTCATTTATGAAGCGGGATAGAAAATTGTTTCACGGTGAAAAAATTCCTGCCAACCGAGAATCCTCACGAATTTCGTAGCATATGCACAACAGAGATCGGGGCCAATGGCTCTGATTCCTATGCCTGGCTATCCCAATGGGACAACGAAGCTAGCTGAAATATTCCTATTTCAGGTCATTTTTCCGTTCGTTTCCCGAGGGAAACGCCATGCTCTCTCAGAGGGAAAGCTGCCTCATTACAATACTGGCTGACCCAGTAATGGACGACTTCGAGTCGCACCATGGCTACAGTTTAGCGCCTGGCCAAGTCTGTCTTGGCCTTTTCGCTCCCTTGCCGCGCCCCGTTTCAGGACCCTCACTCATGGCTTCAGCCCTTACCGACAAGTTATCCCGCCTCGTCAAGGAGATGCGCGGCCAGGCCCGCATCACCGAATCCAATGTGCAGGACATGCTGCGCGAAGTACGCATGGCCTTGCTGGAGGCCGACGTGGCCCTGCCGGTGGTGCGCGACTTCATCACCCGGGTCAAGGAAAAGGCGCTTGGCCAGGAGGTGATGGGTTCGCTCTCGCCCGGCCAGGCGCTGGTCGGCATCGTCAACCGCGAACTCGCCGCCACCATGGGCGAGGGCGTCAGCGACATCAACCTGGCGGCGCAGCCGCCGGCGGTGATCCTGATGGCCGGCCTGCAGGGTGCGGGTAAAACCACCACCACCGCCAAGCTGGCCAAGCACCTGATTGAAAAGCGCAAGAAAAAAGTGCTGACCGTCTCGGGCGACGTTTATCGCCCGGCCGCCATAGAGCAGCTCAAGACCGTTACCGCGCAGGCCGGCGCCGAGTGGTTCCCCAGCACGCCGGACCAGAAGCCGGCCGACATTGCCCGCGCCGCCATTGATTACGCGCGCCGGCATTTCTTCGACGTGCTGCTGGTCGATACGGCCGGCCGCTTGGCGATTGACGAAGCCCTGATGGCCGAAATCAAGGAGCTGCATGCCATCCTGAACCCGGTGGAAACCCTGTTCGTGGTCGATGCCATGCAGGGTCAGGATGCCGTCAACACCGCCAAGGCTTTCAAGGAAGCGCTGCCGCTGACCGGCATTATCCTGACCAAGACCGACGGCGATTCACGCGGCGGTGCCGCACTTAGCGTGCGCCAGATCACCGGCGCGCCCATCAAGTTTTCCGGCACCAGCGAGAAGATCGACGGTCTGGAAGTGTTTGACGCCGAGCGCCACGCCGGCCGCATTCTGGGCATGGGCGACATCGTCGCGCTGGTCGAGCAGGTGGCGGCGGGCGTGGACATGGCTGCGGCGCAAAAGCTGGCCGCCAAGATCAAGTCCGGCGACGGTTTTGACCTCAACGATTTCCTCAATCAGCTGCAGCAGATGAAGAACATGGGCGGTCTGTCCAGCCTGATGGACAAGCTGCCGGCGCAAATGGCCGCCAAGGCCGGTCAGATCGACATGGGCAAGGCCGAGAAAGACATCAAGCGCAAGGAAGGCATCATCCAGAGCATGACGCCGCTGGAGCGCCGCAAGCCCGAACTCATCAAGGCTACGCGCAAGCGCCGCATCGCCGCTGGCTCGGGCGTGCACGTTCAGGAAGTCAACCGCTTGCTCAATGAGTTCGAGCAGATGCAGGGCATGATGAAAAAGATGAAGGGCAGCGGCATGATGAAGATGATGAAGCGCATGGGCGGCATGAAGGGCATGCCGAAGTTCTGATAGCCCCAGTTTTTAAGCAAAATGAGGCGCTAGCCCAATCAGGACGGGCGCAAGGAGCTATTGAAATAATAGCTTCTTGCGCCCGTTTTCATGTCCGCGTGGCTGGCCGCTCAGGCCGCTCTTAGCTGCGGCTTGGTGCGCCGGCTGGCGTGCAGCCAGGCCCGGCGCAGCACCGCCGGCGAACGGGTTTCCTCGGGAATCAAGAGGTAGTTGTGGGCCCGCATGGCGGCGCCCACGCCGACCTGGCTGGTCAGCACCGTCATGGGAATCGCCAGCAGCAGCGGCAGGCCGACCGGCAGCAGCCAGACCAGCGCGCTGGCATCTATCAGCGCAATGCCGGCGGCCAGCAGCGCGATCACGCCGCTCATGGGCGCGAGCTGCTGCAGCGCGTGCTTCCACGGCACGGCGGCGGCTTCACGCGGCGGGGACTTCCACTCCAGCTTCAGGCCGGTCATGGCCACCACCACAAACAGCGAATGCGCCAGCATGCGAATCGGCGCTTGCAGCAGGGCGATCAGGGTTTCCAGCAGGGCGCTGCGCAGCAGGCTGGCGGTGCCGCCATAGGATGCCTGCTGACGCTTGATCAGCACGGCGGTCAGGCCCAGAATGCGCGGCAAAAACAGCATGGACAGGGTCCAGGCCCAGAGCGACGCCAACTCGCCGGGCAGCACGGCCCAGTCGCTCACCATGGGCGAGCCCGACAGCCACAGCGCGGTGCCCATGGTCATGAAGCACAGCCACAGCGGCGCCGACAGGTAGGCCATGGCGCCGGTGGCGAACATGGAGCGGTGCACCGGGTGAATGCCGGGCTCGGCAATCAGGCGCGAGTTCTGCAGATTGCCCTGGCACCAGCGGCGGTCGCGCTGCAGCTCGGACAGCAGGTCGGGCGGCTGCTGCTCGTAGCTGCCGACCAGGTCGGCCACCAGCCAGACGTGGTAGCCGGCGCGGCGCATCAGCGCGGCCTCGACAAAGTCGTGCGACATGATGCTGCCCGCCATGCCGCCCGTGCCCTTGATGCGGGCCAGTGCGCAATGCTGCATAAAGGGTTCAATGCGGATGATGGCGTTGTGGCCCCAGTAATGCGACTCGCCCATTTGCCAGTACTGCATGCCCAGCGTGAAGAGACGGCCGGTGACGCGCGAGGCGAACTGCTGCGCCCGCGCATGCAGGGTGACGTGGCCTATGGCCTGGGTGGCGGTCTGGATGATGCCGGCCTTGGGGTTGGCCTCCATCAGCTTGACCATGCTCACCAGGCAGTCGCCGCTCATCACGCTGTCGGCGTCCAGCACCACCATGTAGTGGTAGTCCTTGCCCCAGCGGCGGCAAAAGTCGGCCACGTTGCCGGCCTTGCGGTCGCTGCGGCGTTTGCGCAGGCGGTAATAGACCTCGATCTGCGGCTGCTCCGGCTGGCTGGCCAGCTGGCTACGCAGCTCTTCCCAGGCCGCGCGCTCGGCCTGCTGGATCGCCGGGTCGTAGCTGTCGGACAGCACGTACACATCGAAGGCCTTGACGTGGCCGGTCAGCGCGACGGATTCACAGGTGGCGCGCAAACCCGAAAACACCGTGCGCACATCTTCGTTGCAGATAGGCATGATGATGGCGGTGCGGGTGGACGGGTCCAGCGTGTGATGCTGCACCTTCTTGGCCGACAGCGTATGGGCATCGCCAAACAGCGTGACGTAAAAGCCCATCATGGCCGTCATGAAACCGGTCACCACCCAGCCCGACAGCAGGGCGAACAGGGCCAGCTGGCCGTATTTCAGCCAGGCGTTGTCGTAGTGGGGCTGCATGTCGGCAAACAGGCTGGTGGCCAGCGCGGTACTGATCAGGGTCAGCAGCAAGAACACCGCTCGGCGGCGCTTGGCGGCATATTGCCAGGGCGCCAGCGCTTGCGCCGGTGCGCGTGGCGGCGCTGCCGCAGCGCCCGGCCTGAGAAAAGGCAGCAGTGCGGCCGTGCCCAGGCTGTTCCAGAAACCGCGCCACGGGCGTGGTGCCATGGAGCCGCGCTGCACCGGCGGCGCGGTCAGCGCGTTGGGGTGACGTTCTTCGCGCAGCAAGCTGCGTGTCATTGGGTAATCAGGTTGGTCCATGTTTCTGTCAGGGTGTGGGTGTCGTGTTGCAGGAAGGCGCGCAGTTCCACGGGCTCGCCGTTCAGTCGCTGTACGCGTAAATTCATGCGCCAGGCGCCGGTGGCCGGGTTGCGAAAGGCCAGGCTTTCCAGCACGCGGGCGTTGCTGCCGGCCGTCGTGATGGCCTCGACCTTGGCGTCTGCCGGCAGGGCGTCCAGCGCCGGCCCGGCAAAGTCGATGGCAAACTGGACTTGCTGCTTGAGCTCGTCGGCGCCGAGCTTGGAATAACCGGTGCCGCGGCGCGACTGGGTGACCCAGCCGTTGGGCGGCAACTGCTGGTTTTTGCCCTGCCAGGCAATCTGGTAGGACAGCTCCAGCGACTCGCCGGGGGCCGGCATTTTTTCGGGCACCCAGTAGGCGGCCACGTTGTCGTGGGTTTCGTCGGGCGTGGCAAATTGCAGCAGCTCGACCCGACCGGCGCCAAAACCGCTGAGCGGCGTGACCCAGGCGCTGGGCCGCAGCTCGTAGCGCGCCTCGGTGTCTTCGTAGCTGGCAAAAGCCCGGTCGCGCTGCATCAGGCCAAAACCCTTGAGGCTTTTCATGCTGAACGACGTCACCAGCGGCGATGCCGGGTTTTGCAGCGGGCGCCACAGCCATTCGCCGCCGCCTTTGCCGTCATCGGTGGCGATCATCAGACCGTCCGAGTCGTGCACCTCGGGCCTAAAGTCGCCGGGCCTGGGCTGGTTCTCGCCAAAGAAAAACATGCTGGTCAGCGGTGCAATGCCTAGCGTGGTGACCGGCTTGTCGGTCGGCCGCATATAAATGCGCGCACGGACTTCGGTCATGGTTTGCTCGCCCGGCTTGACGTCAAAGCGATAGGCTCCCGTCATGCGCTCCGAATCCATCAGGGCATAAATGGTCAGCGGGCCGCCTTCGACGGCGGGCTTTTCCAGCCAGAAGTCGGTGAAGCGCGGAAATTCTTCCTTGGCTGGGCCTGCCGTGTTCACGGCCAGGCCGCGCGCCGACAGGCCATAAAGCTGGCCGGCACCCAGGGCGCGGAAATAGCTGGCGCCCGAGAAAACGATCAGCTCGTCCTTGTAAGTGGGCGAATTCAGGTTGCTGAAAGCGCGCACGCCGCCATAGCCAATGTCGCCCCAGGTTTTGGGCGACAGTTTGTTTTTGCCGAAGTCGAAGCTGGCCGGATCGTAGGGAGTGCGTTTGACGCCAGCGGACGTGATTTCATGGACGCGCACCGAGTCGCCATGGCGGCCGACGTGGAAAAAATTCACTTCGTAAGGCAGCTTGTCGGCGCGCCACAGCATGCCTTCCGGCTTGAAGCGGATGTCGCGGTAATCGTCGTACGCCATCCGGGCCAGCTCGGCCGGGACGGCATGGGGCGCTTCCTTGAATGGGGTCTGGGCACGCTGGCTGGCGAGTGCGGCCACGTCGTCAAGGCCGAAGGCATGGGCTTGGGCGGTCGTCAAGACAAGCGCCGCGGCGCAGGCCAGGGCGGCAAAACGCGCCGGTGGCATCAAGCCGCTGGCGCGTTGAGAAAGACCGAAAAAAGCTTGCATCAACTGACTAGGGCAAACCCCATGCCAGTTTGAATAAACCTTTTTAAATCAACAGCTTGCGCGCCTCAAAAAATTCTTGCCGGAAATCCATCGGGAAATGGCCGGCAAATCCGGAATTTTGTCGCTGTACAGCGACAAGATGCGGGGTAAGGGAAAAAATTCCTTATAAATCAAGCACTTGGCTTGTCGCCTGAAAGCGACTCCTGGGGCGGCGCAACGCCATCAGACTTGAAGAGGCCGGGGCTCAGTCCGTGCTTTTGCATCAGGCGATAGAACTCGGTGCGGTTGCGATCGGCCAGGCGGGCCGCGTCGGCCACATTGCCGTCGGTCAGCTTGAGCAAGCCGACCAGGTAGTCGCGCTCGAAACGCTGCTTGGCCTCGGCGAAAGTGAGCACCGGCACGCTGGGAGAGCGCAGCGCGCGCTGCACCAGCGCCAGCGGCACCAGCGGCGTGGTGGAAAGGGCGCAAACCTGCTCCACCACGTTGTGGAGCTGGCGCACATTGCCGGGCCAGGCCGCGGTGCTCAGGGCTTTCAGCGCTTCGGGAGCAAAGCCACTCAGGCGCTTGCCGTATTTGCTGGCCAGCTTGAGCAGGAAATGGTTGGCCAGCAAGGGAATGTCTTCGCGGCGCTCGGACAGCGGCGGCAAGGTCAGCGTGACGACGTTGAGGCGGTAGTACAGATCGGCGCGAAACTGGCCCTCGGCCATGGCCGCGTCCAGGTCGCTGTGGGTGGCCGAAATAATGCGCACATCCACGGCGATCGACTGGCTGGCGCCGACCGGCCTGACCTCGCGCTCCTGCAACACGCGCAAAAGCTTGACCTGCAGCGCCGGCGGCATGTCGCCGATTTCATCGAGCAGCAAGGTGCCGCCGTCGGCCGCCTGGAACAGGCCTTTGCGATTGCTCGCGGCATCGGTGAAGGCGCCCTTGACATGGCCGAACAGCTCGGACTCCAGCAAGGCCTCGGGAATGGCGCCGCAGTTCACCGCAATAAAGGGTTTGCCGGCGCGTGCGCTGGCCAGGTGAATCGCCTGGGCCAGCATCTCCTTGCCGGTGCCGCTTTCGCCGCGCAGCAGTACGCTGGCGTCGGAGTGCGCCACCATGCGGGCTTCGGCCAGGGTTTCGGCCATGCGGCTGGAGCGGCTGATGATCTGGCTTTGCCAGGCCTCGGGGCTGCCGCGCTGGGGCGTATGGGCGGGCGCGCTTAGGGCCAGCGCCTGGGCGATCTTTTCCAGCAGGCTTTTGCCGTCGAAAGGCTTGGTTAGGTAGGTGAAGACGCCGCGTTCGGTTGCTTCGACCGCATCGGGAATGGTGCCGTGCGCGGTCAGCAAAATCACCGGCAGTGAAGGGTGCTGGGCGCGAATCTCGTCAAACAGCGCCAGCCCGTCCTTGCCGGGCAGCTGCACGTCGCTGAGCACCAGTTGCGGTCGCTCGATATGCAGCTGGGTCAGTGCCACTTCGGCCGAGGTGACGGCCGTGACGCGGTAACCCGCCGCCGTGAGCCGCATGGTCAGCAGCCGCAGCATGTCGGCGTCGTCGTCAACCACCAGCAGGTGGGGCGCGGATGGCAGGGAAGCGGTGCTCATGGCGTGGCGGGGCGGGTGCGTCTGGCGGGCGCCGGCGCTGAGGCGGCGGGGCGGCTGGTCAGGCTGCGCTCTATCGCCTTGAGCGCCTCCAGCCTGTCATTGGTCTGATCCAGCCGGCGCTGCAACTCGCGCAACTGCTGGGCTTGTTTGTCCAGCTGCTCCTCCAGGCGGCGTTGCTCGCCGTAGCGCGCGGCCAGCAGGCGGGCCAGCGGATGCAAGGCCTGGGCTTCGGGATTGGCCAGCAGACGGGTCAGCAGTTCCTGGGCCCGTATCAGCTCTGGTAACTGGCGCAGCTGGCTCAAGGCCAGCGCCAGTTGCAGCTGAGCGGTCGGGCTGGTTGGGCTGGTGGAAGCCTCGCCCAGCCGCGCTACTTCCTGGTTGATGTCAGCGGCTGGCAGCTGACGCAGCCGGTCCGCGTAGGCCAGCATGCGCTCGGCGGCGTCCTTGGTCGGCGTTTCGGCCTGGCTGGGCTGGGCCGGCCCGGCGCGATCGGCCAGGACCGGGGCTGGTGCCGCCGCCCGACCCACCGCGGCTTCGGCGTGGCTGGACGGGCCGGCGCTACAGGCGCTGAGCACCGCTGCGGCCAGCGACAGCAGCGACGCCAGCAGGCCGGTACGGGCAAGGCGGCTTAAACAATCAGGATTTGAAAACATGGGGAAACTCGATTCTGAAATGTGCGCCCGACTCGCCAGGCAGCAGTTCTATGCGTCCGCCGTGCGCGGCGATGTATTCGTGGACTATGGACAGGCCTATGCCGCTGCCGCGCGCCACGTCGCCGGGCTGGCGTTCGCCGCGGTAAAAGGGCTCGAAGATGCGCTCCCTGTCGGCCGGCGCCACGCCAACGCCCTGGTCCTGGATGTCCAGGCGCGCCAGTCCGGGCTGCTCGCTCAGGCTCAGGTGTATCACGCCCTTGAGCGGCGAGTAGCGGATCGCATTGGACAGCAGATTGGCCAGCGCCGTGCCGATTTTCTCGGGATCGACTTCCATCTTGAGTGGCTCGCCGACGATGCTGAGCGACAGCTCGCGTGCGCGCCATTGCAGGCGTTGCGCGTCCACCTGTTCTTCTATGAGTTGCAGCAGATCGACATTTTGCCGGCGCAGCTGGCGGGCCTCGAAAGCCGCCGTGTTGAAACGCAGCAGGTCTTCAATCTGGCCTTGCAGCACAACGGTGTTGTGACGCAGGATTTGCGCGATTTCACGCTGGTCCGGGCTGAGGCTGCCGGCCACGCCATCTTCCAGCAGCGACACGCCTTCGCGCAGCGAGGCCAGCGGGGTTTTCAATTCGTGAGAGATGTGGCGCAGAAAACGCGACTTGTCGGCATCGAGCTCGACCAGCCGCAGCCGCAGCCAGTTCAGGCGTTGCCCGACCAGCGCCAGATCGGCCGGCCCCTGAATCGCGATCACCTGATCGAGCCGGTTTTCGCCCAGGCCGACGATGGCATTTTCCAGGCGCTTGAGCGGCAGGGTGAACCAGATGCCAAAGGCCAGCGCCATGGCCACGGCCAGGACGATGGCCCAGGTCACCTGTTGCGCCAGTTGCTGGCGACTGGCTTCCAGCTTGTCTTGCAGCGACTGGTTGCGCTGCTGTATGGTTTGCTGCGCCTGTAACGCGATGGCGGTGTTGATGCCCTCGAGCTCACGAAAGGCCTGCGCCAGCTGGCGCTCCCGCTCCAGCGCGGTCGCGGACGGGCCGGTCAGCAGCTTGTCCATGGTTTGCAGGTGGGCGCGCCACTGCCGGGCCCTGGCACTGGAAATGCCTTCCTGCGTCAGGCGGCCCAGAAGGTTGAGGCTTTCCTTGGCTTCGTCCCTGAAGTGTTCGCGCAGGATGCGGTCGTCCAGCACCACCGACTGCCGTGCGGTGCGTTCCATGGACAGGCTGCGCTCGCTCAGCGACTGGGCCGCGCCGCTGAGCTCCAGGGCGCGGGCCGCGTTGTCACGGCTTTGCAGCGTCAGGTCTTCCAGGGTGAACAGGGCGCGCAGCGAGGCCGCGCCCAGTAGGGCGGCAATCAGCAAAAACGCGATGACGAGAAGCTGCCGGAACGAAAATCGCTGCAGCATGGATCTGGCGCCGGCCGCTGGGCTCAGGCCGGTACGGCGTGGTCTCGGGTCAGGACCTCGCCGCGCAACGAGCGCTGCGGTGCCTCGGTGATCTTGACATCCACCAGCTGCCCGATCAGGCGATCCGGGCCGTTGAAGACCACGGCGCGGTTGCATTCGGTGCGGCCGAACAAGGCGTTCTCGGTTTTACGCGCCGCGCCTTCGACCAGCACGCGCTGCACCGTGCCCAGACGGCTGGCGCTGATGGCGCGCACGCTGTCGTCCAGCACGGCTTGCAAATGCTGCAGACGCTTGAGCTTGACGGCGTGCGGTGTGTCGTCTTGCAGGTTGGCCGCCGGCGTGCCGGGGCGCGGGCTGTAGATAAAGCTGAAGGAGGTGTCGTAGCCGACATCGTCCACCAGCTTCATCAGTTTCTGAAAGTCGTCTTCGGTTTCGCCGGGGAAGCCGACGATGAAGTCGCTGCTCATGGCCAGGTCGGGGCGGATGGCGCGCAGCTTGCGGATGGTGCTCTTGTATTCCATGGCCGTGTAGCCGCGCTTCATGGCCATCAGGATACGGTCGGAGCCGTGTTGCACCGGGAGGTGCAGGTGGTTCACCAGCTTGGGCAGCTTGGCGTAGGCATCTATCAGGCTTTGCGTGAATTCATTCGGGTGGCTGGTGACATAGCGTATGCGCTCGATGCCGGGGATGTCGGAGACATATTCCAGCAAGGTGGCGAAGTCGGCGATCTCGGCCGTGCCGCCCATGGGGCCGCGGTAGGCATTGACGTTTTGCCCCAGCAGCGTGACCTCTTTCACGCCCTGGTCGGCCAGGCCGGCGACTTCGACCAGCACGTCGTCAAAGGGCCGCGACACCTCTTCGCCGCGCGTATAGGGCACGACGCAGTAGCTGCAGTACTTGGAGCAGCCTTCCATGATGCTGACAAAGGCGCTGGCGCCTTCGACCCTGGCCGGCGGCAGGTGATCGAATTTTTCGATTTCGGGAAAACTGATGTCGACCTGTGGCTTGTTGAGCCGGGCCCGGCTGGCCAGCATCTGCGGCAGGCGGTGCAAGGTTTGCGGACCAAACACCACGTCGACGTAAGGGGCGCGCTGGATGATGGCTGCGCCTTCCTGGCTGGCGACGCAGCCGCCCACGCCGATCAGCACGCCTTTTTCTTTCAGGTGCTTGACGCGGCCCAGGTCGCTAAAGACTTTTTCCTGCGCCTTTTCGCGCACCGAGCAGGTGTTGAACAGGATCAGGTCGGCTTCGTCAACGTTTTGCGTCGGCTCGTAGCCCTCGGCGGCATGCAGCACGTCGCTCATCTTGTCCGAGTCGTACTCGTTCATTTGGCAGCCGAAGGTTTTGATGAAGACTTTTTTACTCATGATTTACTACTGAAATAATAGCTGTCTGCGCCCAATGGTATTGGGCTAGAGGCTCTTTGATGCTTGAGGCTAAGGGTTTAGCGCGAGTAGGCCGGCAGCTGCCCGTAAGGCGTCTTGCCGTTGTCGGCCGGCGCGGCCGTGTCGCTGTCGAAAGTGAACAGCGAAGCGCTGGCGCCAGGGCGCTTTTCCTTGGCTTCTTCGCTATTGAGCAGCCAGACCTGATGCACCTGGCCATTGCCTTCGCGCAGGTAGTTCACCAGCAGTTTCTGGTTGACGATGGCGCCCGACAGCACCAGATGGTTGTTGACATCGCGTATGCGCGAGCCTGGCGAGAGGCGGTCGGCCTTGCCGTCCATGGAAATCATGGGCGGGTTGAGCACCACCATTTCACCGCGCAAGGCGTTTTTGGGGAAAGGTCTGACCTTGGGCGTGGCCTCGTCATTGGCCTGCGCGGCGGCGGGCAGGCTCAAGAGGCTGGTGGATGCCGCCAGCAAAAACAGGGCGGCCATCAGGGGCGGTGCGCAGCGGTTCATGGTGTCTATCCAGAGGCTGTGAAGTAATAAAGCCCCAGGGGTCAGGACCACTGAGGCTTTTGGAGTTTGGTGGTGATAGGTGGATTTGAACCACCGACATCAGCATTATGAATGCTGCGCTCTAACCAACTGAGCTATATCACCGTCAGGCCAGTATTATAGCGGCGGTTTTAGCGATTCTTGAAAATTGGTTGGCGTTTGTTCACAAAAGCGTCCATGCCTTCCTTTTGGTCCTCGGTGGCGAACAGGGCGTGAAACAGCCGGCGCTCGAACATCACGCCATCGCTCAGGCCGCTCTCAAAGGCGCGGTTGACGGCTTCCTTGGCCGCCATCACGCTGGGCTGGCCAAAGTTGCAAATCATCAGCGCCGCGCCCAGCGCTTCGTCCATCAGCTTGTCCAGCGGCACCACGCGGCTGACCAGGCCGGCACGCTCGGCCTCGGTCGCGTCCATCATGCGGCCGGTCAGCGCCATGTCCATGGCCTTGGCCTTACCAACGGCGCGGGGCAGGCGCTGCGTGCCGCCGGCGCCTGGAATGATGCCCAGCTTGATTTCGGGTTGACCGAATCTGGCGTTGTCGGCGGCAATGATGAAGTCGCACATCATGGCCAGCTCACAACCGCCGCCCAGGGCGAAGCCGCTGACGGCCGCGATCACCGGCTTGCGCACGCTGCGGATTTGCTCCCAGTTGCGCGTGATGTAGTCGTTGTTGTAGGCATCGGCAAAGCTGTACTGGGCCATGGCGCCTATGTCGGCGCCGGCGGCAAAGGCTTTTTCGCTGCCGGTCAGCACGATGCAGCCAATGCTGTTGTCGGCGTCAAAAGCCTTCAGGGCACTGCCCAGTTCATCCATCAGCTGGTTGTTGAGCGCATTGAGCTGTTTGGGGCGGTTCAGGGTCACGATGCCGACCTGGCGGGTCTCCGGGCCTTCGGTGCGGATCTCTATCATTTCGTAGGTCATGGATGCTCCTTTTGAGGCTTGAATCATGCCATGTTCAGGCGGCCTTGCTGCGCCCGTTTCCCGACCCTAAAGCGCCCAGCCGCAAGGCTCAATGTCATCCAGGCGGCTGGCACAATCGGCCGGCTTTTTCAGGCCGGATCTTGCCGGCGGTTCAGGCTTTGGGGCTCAGCCAGGCGTTGAGCAGCGCCGCGTCCTTGACCGCCAGCCGCCAGGTCGTGAGGGCTGGCGGCAGCGTCAACTCCAGCCGCAGCAGGCGCTTGTCGCGGGCCACCAGGGCGCTCACTTTCTTGGCTTTGCCGGCGTACAGCGTGAGTTCATCCAGGCTGTTCAGGCGCCAGCCGCCAGCTTGCTGGGCTGCGGCCTTGCCGCTAGGTTCCAGGCCCAGCCATTCGTCGCCCGCCGCAAAGCCGGCGCGCTCGGCCAGACCGCCGCGCAGCACGGTTTTGATTTCCACACTCCGGCCTTCGCTGACGCGCAGGCCCAGCTTATGCGCCATCTGTGCGGGGTCTTCGAGCACGGCCACGCCGTGTTGTTCCAATAGCGCTTTGAGCGGCAACTCGCCCTTGCCGTGCACCCAGCGTGCCAGTTCGGGGGCGAACGAGCGCTGGCCTGCCGCCTGCAGCGCCTCGGCCACATCGGCTTCGCGCAGCGGGCCGGCCTTGCAGCGCAGCCAGAGCTCGCGCATCACATGGTCCAGCGTTGCGCCCGCGTCGCCGCGAGCGCGGCCCTCGGCGCGCAGCGTCAGGTCCAGGCACAGCGCCACCAGCGCGCCCTTGGTGTAGTAGCTGACCGTGGCGTTGGGCGTGTTTTCGTCCTGCCGGTAGTACTTCACCCAGGCGTCAAAGCTGGCCTCGGCCACCGACTGCAGCTGCCGGCCCGGCGTCTGCATGACCTGGTTGATGGTTTTGTTGACCAGTTTCAGATAGCCGGCGTTATCCAGCAGACCGGCATGGCGTAGCAGCAGGTCGTCGTAATAGCTGGTGAAACCCTCGAAAAACCACAGCAGCTCGGTGTAGTTTTCGCGGTCGTACTGATAGCTCTCGAACTCCGCGGGGCGCAGGCGTTTGACGTTCCAGGTGTGGAAATACTCGTGGCTGATGAGGCCGCGCAGCGTGGTGTAGCCGTCTGAGGTCTTGGGCTCGCCCAGGCTGGGCAGGTCTTTGCGGTTGCAGATCAGCGCCGTCGAGTTGCGGTGCTCCAGCCCGCCGTAGCTGTCGTCCACGGCATTGAGCATGAACAGATAGCTTTGGAAGGGCGGCTTTTTGTTGCCATGCCAGAAGCGGATTTCGGTTTCGCAGATTTTTTGCGTATCGGCCAGCAGACGCTCGCCATCAAAGCTGGGCGCGGCGCCCGCCACCACAAAGCGGTGCGGTACGCCGCGGGCGGTGAAGCTGCCGCTCCAGAAGGCGCCCATTTCCACCGGGCAGTCGGCCAGCTCGTCGTAGTCGGCCGCCAGATAGCTGCCAAAGCCCTGTTTGTTGACTTTCTGGGCGCTCAGGCCGGTGGCCACCGACCAGCCCTTGAGGGCTTGGTTGGCGGGCAGCTCCAGCACATGGGGCGCGCTTTCCTGGCCTTCGACCCGCAGGCACAGGCTGGTGCCGTTGAAAAAGCCGCGCTGGGCGTCCAGCCAGGCGCTGCGCACCGAGTTGTCATGGGCATAGACCTGATAGCTCAGCACCAGCGGCTTGGCGGGCGAGCAGCGGACTTGCCAGCTGCATTTGTCCAACTGCTGCACCGGCAAGGCGCTGCGCGTGCCCTGGTGGGCCTGCAGGCCTTGCAGGTGTTTGGAAAACTCGCGAACCAAATAGCTGCCGGGAATCCAGACCGGCAAAGACACTCGTTGAAGTTCCGCCGGTTTGGCAATCGTCAGGGTGACTTGAAACAGATGGGCGTGCAGTTCGCCGATGTCGACGCGGTAGTGAATCGGGCTGGCGGTGTTTCGGCTGGCAGTGGGCATCTTGATCCAAGAGTGTTCCAGGCCTGCCGTAGCTATGGCCAGGCCCTGGCCATAAATACCGCAACAGCACGCTGGAGTTTGCTATTAAAAGAGAAGCTTGTATCGCCCGTAGTATATGGGCTACAGGCCTTTTTTATTTAAAAACCAGGCGGGCGCGGCTTATTGGGCACCGCCGCTGCTGAGCAGTTTTTCGACCTGTTGTGAGCTGATGGCACCGGGCACGCGTGAGCCGTCGGCAAAAAAGATCGTGGGCGTGCCGGTGATCTTGTATTTCCGGCTGAAAGCCAGGTTGCGCTCCAGCGCGGCGGTGTCGCAGCTGGCCTTGGCGGGGGTCTGATCGCGCACCATCCAGTCGGTCCAGGCCTTGTTCTTGTCTTTGGCGCACCAGATGTTCTTGGATTTTTCGGTCGAGTCCGGGCTCAGGATGGGAATCAGGAAGGTGTGTATCGTCACATCGGTCACCTTGAGCACATCACGTTCAAAGCGCTTGCAATAGCCGCAGTTGGGGTCGGCAAACACCGCCATCTTGCGCTTGCCGTTGCCGCGCACTTCGACAAAAGCGTCTTTCAGGGGCAGGGCGCTGAAGTCGATGGCGCTGAGTTTTTCCATCCGCTCCTCGGTCAGGTTGCGCTTGGCCTTGGTGTCGATCAGCTGGCCTTGCAGCAGGAAGTTGCCCTCGGCATCGGTGTAGAAAATGTCGTTGTCGTTGACGCGAATCTCAAACAGGCCGTTCATGGGCGTTTTGCTGACTTCATCAATCTTGGACAGCGCCGGCAGCCTTTCCGCCAGGTTTTTGCGTATGGTGGCTTCCTGCGCAAAGGCAGCGCTCAGGCTACAGGCCAGCAGGCTTAGCGCGGCGATTGATTTCATGGTGTTCATCTTCATTCCTAGTTATTCCAAAATTCTTATAAACCAGCCGCCTGGCGCGCCACCCAGCGTTTGAGCAGGGCGCTGCGCGCAAATCCCTTCATGCCCCAGTTGCGCAAGGCCTGCCAGCGGCCGTCGGGTTGCGCAAACAGGCCGTGCAAGCCATCGGTCACCGCGCCCATGGCACTGACATCGGCCTGGCGCGCCCTTTCGTAGCGGCGCAGCAGTTTTTCATCACCCAGCTCGCGCCAGTATTCACGCTGTGCCAGCACGCTGGCCAGACAGGCCGCATCGGCCAGACCCAGGTTCAGGCCCTGGCCCGACAAGGGGTGCACGGTGTGCGCCGCATCGCCGGCCAAGGCCCAGCCCGGGCCTACCCAATGATCGGCCCTGGACAGCGCCAGCGGCCAACTGGCCCGCTCGCTGGTCAAACGCAAGCTGCCCACTTCCTCACCGCAGACGGCTTGCAGAGCCGCACAAAATTCTTCCGGCGCCAGCTTCTCCAGCGCAGCGGCGCGCTCTACAGAGACAGACCAGACCAAGGCCACAGAGTTCCCGGCCGCGCCCGATAAAGGCAGGAGCGCCAAAATGTCGCCGCCCGAAAACCACTGCCGCGCCACGCCGCCATGGGGGGCGTCTGCTTCGAGCCGGGCGGCAATGGCTTTTTGCGGATAGGGCTTGACGGTCCAGTGAGCGCCGAATTCATCGCGGCTGCGGCTTTGCCGGCCTTCGCAGATGACGGTGAGAGCGGCCTTGACCGGCGCCTGCACGGTCTCGATTTGCGGCTGGTAGCGCACCGCCTGAATCAGCTGCTGCTCCAGCGCGGGCACATCGACGATCCAGGCCAGGGCCTCTTGCGCCACGCTGTCGGCGCTGAAGTCGAGCCGGCCGCCGTCGTCGCCCCAGACGCGCATTTCCCGCACCGGGGTGGCAAAAGGCGCTTCTGGCCAGACCCGCAAGGACTCCAGCACTTGCCGCGAGGCGCTGTTCAGGGCGTAGGCACGCACGTCGGTGCGGGCCTGGCCGGGCTGGTCGGCGCTTGCGCTGTCTGGCCTGGTGACCAGCGCCACGCGCAAACGCTCGCGCGCCAGCAACAGGGCCAAGCTGCGGCCGACCACGCCGTCGCCGCGAATACAAACATCAAAGGACTTGGACATCCCTCATTTTAGAAGGCAGTGCAGAATGGCTGTTTTTGACGCTTGGCTTGGCCTTGGGCCGGCATTGACAAGGACTGAATCAAAGTGAGTGATGCATCCAATGACAGCTTGAAGACCGCCGTCGCCGAAGCGGAGTGCGACTTGGTGGCGGTGATTTCGCGGCTCTATGTCTATCCGGTGAAGTCCTGCGCCGGCGTGCAGGTGCAAGAGGCGATACTGACCGAGACCGGGCTGGAATTTGACCGCGCCTGGATGGTGGTCGACGGCGCGGGGCGCTTTCTGACGCAGCGCGAGCTGCCGCGCATGGCGCTGATCAAGCCGCAGCTCAAACAGTATGAGATGGTGTTGCGCGCTCCCGGCATGCTGGCCTTGCACATCGCGCTGGACCAGGTCGAGGCGCCAACCCGTGTCAGCGTCTGGGACGACGAGCTGCCGGCTTACGACATGGGGCCCATCGCCGCCCAGTGGTTTAGCGATTTTCTGGGCACCACGGCCCGCCTGGTGCGCTTTGACCCCGAGCAGCAGCGCGTCTGCAGCCGGAAATGGACCGATGAGCACGAGGCGCTCAACCAGTTCAGCGATGGCTATTCGCTCTTGCTCAGCAGCGAAGCCTCGCTGGACCAGCTCAACAGCAAGCTGGGCGCCGCCGGTGTCGCGGCGGTGGGCATGGAGCGGTTTCGGCCCAACATCGTGCTTGGCCATGCGGCCGGCGGGGAGGCGCTGGCGCCGCATGACGAAGACCGGCTGGAGTGGCTGCAGATCGCCACGGCGCCGGGCGCGCCAGGCTTGGTGGAACTCAAGCCGGTCAAGCCCTGCCCGCGCTGCCCCATCCCGAATATCGACCCGGCGACCGCCATCAGCAGCCCGGAAGTCGGCGACATGCTGCAAAGCTACCGCCAGGATGCGCGCGTCAATGGCGCGGTGACTTTTGGCATGAATGCCATCGTGATTAGCGGCGTGGATCAGTTGCTCAAGGTGGGGCAAAGCGTTGCCGCCAACTACCGCTTTGACTAGCAGAGCCCTTAAATCGCGGCCTGCGGGCGGTATCGAATACACTTCTCACCCTGTTTTTGAAGGTTTGTCATGAGTTTGAAGTGCGGTATCGTAGGCTTGCCTAACGTCGGAAAATCAACCCTGTTTAATGCCTTGACCAAGGCGGGCATTGCGGCGGAAAACTACCCGTTTTGCACCATCGAGCCCAATGTGGGCGTGGTGGAGGTGCCTGATCCCCGGCTGGCGCAGCTGTCCGAGATCGTCAAGCCCGAGCGCGTAGTGCCGGCGATTGTCGAGTTTGTCGATATTGCCGGCCTGGTGGCCGGTGCCAGCACCGGCGAAGGCCTGGGCAACAAGTTCCTGGCTCATATCCGCGAGACCGATGCCATCGTCAACGTGGTGCGCTGTTTTGAAGACGAGAACGTGATTCACGTCGCCGGCAAGGTCGATCCGATTTCCGACATCGAGGTGATTCAGACCGAACTCTGTCTGGCCGATCTGGGTGCGGTGGAAAAAGCCCTGCACCGCGTGACCAAGCTGGCGCGCTCGGGCGACAAGGAGTCCGTCAAGCTGGTGGCCATCCTGGAGAAATGCCAGGCCGCTTTGAATGAAGCCAAACCGGTGCGCACGCTGGAGTTCAGCAAGGAAGAAAAGCCGCTGCTGCAGCAGTTTTTCCTGATCACCGCCAAGCCCGCGATGTTTGTCGCCAATGTGGCCGAAGACGGTTTCGAGAACAACCCTTTCCTGGATCGCCTGAAGGTCTTTGCCGAGTCGCAAAACGCACCCGTGGTGGCCATCAGCGCCAAGCTGGAAGCCGAAATGTCCGAGATGAGCGACGAAGACCGCCAGATGTTCCTGGAGGAGCTGGGCCAGACCGAGCCCGGCCTGAGCCGGCTGATTCGCTCGGCCTACAAGCTGCTGGGCTTGCAAACCTATTTCACCGCTGGCGTGAAAGAAGTGCGCGCCTGGACCATTCATGTGGGCGACACCGGCCCGCAGGCCGCCGGCGTGATTCACACCGATTTCGAGAAGGGCTATATCCGCGCCCAGACCATCGCGTTTGAAGACTTCATCGCCTACAAGGGCGAGCAGGGCGCCAAGGATGCCGGCAAGATGCGCGCCGAAGGCAAGGACTATGTCGTCAAGGATGGCGACGTGATGAACTTCCTGTTCAGTTCCTGAGCGGGGTAGGCCGGCTTGCTGCTGGCCTTGATTTTTAAGTGATTTATGCCTGTAGCCCAATAAACATGGGCGCAGCCAGCTATTAATTAAGTAGCGAACAAATTTTCCATTGCAACCGGACTCAACAGGACATGCGGCCATGAATGAACCGGTACGACTCGCCAAACGCCTGGCCGAGATGCTCTCCTGCTCGCGCCGCGAGGCCGAGCAATACATAGAGGGTGGCTGGGTCACAGTTGATGGCGTGGTGGTGGAAGAGCCGCAATTTCGCGTGCTGAACCAGACCATTGCGCTGGACCCGGACGCCAGTCTGCTGGCGCTCACGCCAGTCACCTTGCTGCTGCACAAGCCGGTCGGCTATGAGGCGGGCCTGGGTGCGGCTGGAGGCCAGGCGCTGCCTGCGGCCCAGTTGCTGTCGGCGGCCAGCTTGTGGCCCGAGGACCGCTCACGCATACGGCCGTTGAAAAAACACTTTTCCGCTTCTGAATTGGTCACGCCGTTGGCCACGCCGGCCAGTGGCCTGGTGGTGTTTACCAGTGACTGGCGCGTGACGCGCAAGCTGCGCGAGGACGCCAGGTTGCTGGAGCATGAGGTGCTGGTGGAGGTTGGCGGCGAGATCAAGCCCGGCGGCCTGGAGCGCTTGAATCGCATTGATCACGGCTTTACCTATAGGGGCGCTTTGTTGCCGCCGGCCAAGGTGAGCTGGCAGAGCGAGGCGCGGCTGCGCTTTGCGCTCAAGGGCGAGTTGCCCGGGCAGATCGCCTATATGTGCGAAAGCGTGGGGCTTAGGGTAGAGGCCATGAAACGCCTGCGCGTGGGCCGGATTCCCATGAGCCACTTGCCGCCCGGTCAGTGGCGCTATTTGCTGCCGCACGAGCGCTTTTAAGTACCGAAGACGCCAGGAAATGCCCAGATCAGGCTTCCGGTCAGCAAAAAATAACGCGCGAACTTGCCTATGGCCATATAGGCCAAGCAGGGCCAGAAGGGGAATTTGAGCCAGCCGGCCACGGCGCAAAGCGGGTCGCCCACGCCCGGCAGCCAGGCCAGCAGGCAGGCTTTGGGGCCCAGCTTTTCCAGCCATCGCACCGCCCGGCCATGGTGCGAGGAATGCTTGTACTTGTCGACCACCTTGTGCGCGCCGTAGCCCAGCCACCAGTCCAGCGCACCGCCCAGCGTGTTGCCGGCAGTGGCGACCAGGACGGCCGGCCAGAACAGCTCGGGGTTGAGCTTGACCAGACCAAACACCACGGGCTCAGAGCCCAGCGGCAGCAGCGTTGCCGAGATGAAGGACACCACAAACACCGTGCTCAGGCCAAATTCGGGCAAGGCCAGCAGCGTGATCAGTTGTTGTATCCATTCTTCCATAGGGCCTAGAGTTTATAGGCAGGGGTGCATGGGCCAGAACAGGACGGATGGGCGGCTTGGCCGAATAGATGCAAAAATTTCAATTGCTGAAATTTTAGGCAGTTACAATCACCGCTCCCTTTTCGACCCGTCCCACGCTCCCACTTCTCATGAACATCGGCTCTTATGCTTTGGCAAACAACCTGTTTGTCGCGCCCATGGCTGGCGTGACGGACCGGCCGTTTCGCCAGCTCTGCAAAAAGCTGGGAGCCGGCTATGCGGTGAGCGAAATGGTGACCTCGCGGCGCGATTTGTGGAATACGCTGAAGACCTCGCGCCGCGCCAATCATGAGGGCGAGCCGGGCCCGATTGCGGTGCAGATTGCCGGCACCGACGCGCAGATGATGGCCGAGGCGGCCGCCTACAACGTGGACCGGGGCGCGCAAATCATTGACATCAACATGGGTTGTCCGGCCAAAAAAGTCTGTAACAAGTGGGCCGGTTCGGCCCTGATGCAGGATGAAAAGCTGGCGCTGCAAATCATCGAGGCGGTGGTCGCGGCCTGCGCCCCGCACCGGGTTCCGGTGACGCTGAAAATGCGCACCGGCTGGGCCCAGGGCCACAAAAATGCCCTGGCGATTGCCTGCGCCGCCGAAAGCGCCGGCGTGCAGATGGTCACCGTGCATGGACGCACGCGTGAGCAGGGTTACAAAGGCTTTGCCGAATACGACACCATCGCCGCGGTGAAGGCGGCACTGCGCATTCCGGTGGTGGCCAATGGCGACATCAACAGCCCGGAAAAAGCCAGGGATGTGCTGGCCTATACCGGCGCCGACGCCGTGATGCTGGGTCGCGTGGCCCAGGGCCGGCCCTGGATTTTCCGTGAGGTGGCGCATTTCCTGGCCACCGGCACGCAGCTGGCGCCGCCGCTGGTGAGTGAGGTCAAGCGCCTGCTGCTAGACCATTTGCCGGACCACTACGCCTTGTATGGGGACTTCAGCGGCGTGCGCACGGCGCGCAAGCATATCGGCTGGTATGTGAAAAGCTTGCCGGGCGGCGAAGCGTTTCGGGCGCAGATGAATTTACTGGAAGACTGCCAAGCGCAGCTCCAGGCGGTCGCTCATTTTTTTGACGACCTGGGTGAACGGATGGACAGAATTCCGTTGCCCACAGAGAGTGAGAACGACCCGGTATGGGTCGGGATGAACAAAGATAAAAATCAGGAGGAAGCTGCTGCATGAGCAAAAATCACATCGAAGAGTGCGTACGCACCAGTCTGGAAGGCTATTTCAAGGACCTGGACGGCACCAACCCCGACGGCATGTACGACATGATGGTCAGGGTGGTTGAAAAGCCCCTGCTGGAAGTCGTTATGCACCACGCCGAACAAAACCAGTCGCGCGCCGCCGAATGGCTGGGTCTGAACCGCAATACCTTGCGTAAAAAGCTACTCGAGCACAAGCTCATTAAATAATCCACCCCCTCCATCAGGGCCGGTTTGACCGGCCCTGATGACTTGCACAGAAGAAAACCATGAACGCTCTGATTTCCGTTTCCGACAAGACCGGCATCCTCGAATTCGCCCAGGCCCTGCATGGGCTGGGCATCAAGCTGCTGTCCACCGGCGGCACCGCCAAACTGCTGGCCGATGCCGGCCTGCCCGTCACTGAAGTGGCCGATCACACGGGCTTTCCCGAAATGCTAGACGGCCGCGTCAAGACGCTGCATCCCAAGATCCACGGCGGCCTGCTGGCGCGGCGCGATTTCCCTGAGCACATGGCGGCGCTGCAGACGCACGGCATAGACACCATAGACCTGCTGGTGGTCAATCTCTACCCCTTTGAAGCCACGGTGGCCAAGCCCGGCTGCACGCTGGAAGACGCGATCGAGAACATAGACATCGGTGGTCCGGCCATGGTGCGTTCGGCGGCCAAGAACTGGAAAGACGTCGGCGTACTCACCGACGCCTCGCAATACGCCGGCGTGCTGGCCGAACTCAAGGCCGGCGGCAAGTTGACGGACAAGACCAAGTTCGCCCTGTCGGTGGCCGCCTTCAACCGCATCAGCCAGTATGACGGCGCCATCAGCGACTACCTCTCCAGCATCCAGCCGGACGGCTCGCACAGCCTGTTTGCCGGCCAGTCCAATGGCCGCTTCATCAAGCTGCAAGACCTGCGCTACGGCGAAAATTCGCACCAGCAGGCCGCGCTATACCGTGACCTTTACCCGGCGCCTGGCTCGCTGGTCACCGCCAAGCAGCTGCAGGGCAAAGAGCTGTCCTACAACAACATCGCCGATGCCGACGCCGCATGGGAATGCGTCAAGAGCTTCACGGAATCGGCCTGCGTCATCGTCAAGCATGCCAACCCCTGCGGCGTGGCCGTCGGCGCGGATGCGCTGGAGGCTTACAGCAAGGCCTTTCAGACCGACCCAACCTCTGCATTTGGCGGCATTATTGCCCTGAACTGCCCGCTGGATGAGCGCGCTGCGCTACAAATTTCGAAGCAGTTCGTGGAAGTGCTGATGGCGCCCGCCTTCACACCCGAGGCGCTGGAAGTGTTTAAGAGCAAGGTGAATGTGCGCATCCTGCAAATCGATCTGCCGCCTGGCGGCGACACCGCCTGGAAGCAGGGCCGCAACCTGATGGACGTCAAGCGCGTCGGCTCCGGTCTCTTGATGCAGACCGCCGACAACCATGAGCTGGCCCTGGCCGATCTGAAGGTGGTCAGCAAGCTGCAGCCCACGCCAGCGCAGTTGCAGGATTTGCTGTTTGCCTGGAAGGTCGCCAAATACGTCAAGTCCAACGCCATCGTGTTCTGCGCCAACGGCATGACCATGGGTGTCGGTGCTGGTCAGATGAGCCGGCTGGATTCGGCGCGCATCGCCAGCATTAAGGCGCAGCACGCCGGACTGTCGCTGCAAGGCACGGCGGTGGCCAGCGATGCCTTCTTCCCCTTCCGTGATGGCCTGGATGTCGTGGTCGATGCGGGTGCGACTTGCGTGATTCAGCCGGGCGGCTCCATGCGTGATCAGGAAGTGATTGATGCCGCCGACGAGCGTGGCGTGGTCATGGTGCTGAGTGGCGTGCGCCACTTCCGTCACTGAGTTGGTGTCCTTGGGCTCAAGCTCCCGGGGCTTGGCAGGGCTGCGCTGCATGGCAGCGGCCCTGCTGCTGGTCTGCAGTCTGACGGCTGTGGCCCAGCCGCCATCGCTGCAGGCGCAGGATTTGGCCCGAAAAAACGGCTGCCTGTCCTGCCACGGCATGGTCCGCAAGCAAGTCGGACCGGGCTTCGCCCAGATCGCGGCGCGTTACCGCGGCGACCCCGAGGCGCCGCTACGTCTGGCGGGAAAAATTCAAGCAGGCAGTGTTGGCACCTGGGGCCGCGTCATCATGCCCCGGCAAGCGCTGGTGACGCCGGCCGATGCGCAGGTGCTGGCAGACTGGGTGCTGTCCCAGCCGCCGCTCCCGTAACCGGCTGACGCTCTTATTTCGAAGCGAGTGAACTGAAGAAGTCGCGCGCCGCAGCAATCGTGGTTTCTATGTCGTCGGCCGTGTGCGCCGCGCTGACAAAGCCCGCCTCATAAAGCGCCGGGGCGTAATACACGCCGCTGTCCAGCATGGCGTGATAGAAGCGGTTGAAGGCCGGGCTGTCCGTCTTCATGACCTGTGGATAGTTTTGCGGCAATTGAGACAGCAGGAAAAAGCCGAACATGCCGCCTTCGCTGTCGCTGCAAAATGGCACGCCGGCCTTGGTGGCGGCTTGCGTCAAGCCCTCAACCAGGCTGCGCGTACGGGCGCCCAGTGCATCGTAAAAACCAGGTTTCTGGATTTCGCGCAGCGTTGCCAGGCCACAGGCGGTAGCGACCGGATTGCCAGACAGCGTGCCGGCCTGGTAGACCGAGCCTATAGGCGCCAGGTGCTCCATCACAGCGCGGCTGCCGCCAAAGGCCGCCATCGGCATGCCACCACCTATCACCTTGCCCAGCGCCGTCATGTCGGGCTTGAAACCGGGAATGCTCTTGGCGTAGACGCTTTGCGCGCCGCCCAGCGCCACGCGAAAACCGGTCATGACTTCGTCAAACACCAGCAGTGCGCCGTATTCGGTGCAAAGTTCGCGGCAGCGCTTGATGAAGGGAACGCTGGCGCGCACGAAATTCATGTTGCCGGCAATCGGCTCGATCATCAGGCAGGCGATGTCTTTGCCGTGCAGTGAAAAAGCTTCTTCGAGCTGGACGATATGGTTGTATTCGAGCACCAGCGTGTGTTGCACCACCTCGGGCGGCACGCCGGCGCTGGTGGGACTGCCGAAAGTCGCCAGGCCCGAGCCGGCCTTGACCAGCAGCGCATCGGAGTGGCCGTGATAGCAGCCTTCGAACTTGATGATCTTGCTGCGCCTGGTGGCGCCACGCGCCAGCCGGATTACGCTCATGGTCGCCTCGGTGCCCGAGCTGACCAGTCGCACCATCTCCAGGGAGGGCACCAGCTTGACGATTTCCTCGGCCAACTCCACTTCGCGTTCAGTCGGCGCGCCATAGGAAAAGCCTTCGAGCACGGCGGCCTGTACGGCTTCGACCACCGCTGGATGGCCGTGGCCCAGAATCATGGGTCCCCAGGAGCCGATGTAGTCGATATAGCGCTTGCCGTCGGCGTCCCAGAAGTAGGCACCTTGGGCGCGCTGTATAAAGCGCGGCGTTCCGCCGACGGCCTTGAAGGCTCGGACTGGGGAATTGACGCCACCAGGGATCAGCTTTTTGGCGCGCTCAAACAGGGCGGTGTTGCGGGATGGGGAGGTCAGGGAGTTAATGCTTGAGTGTTCCATTGGGGGGCAGGTCAAAAGGAGGCTTGGAAGTCAGGGGTGAGTCAGCGGCTGCATCGTCTGCTTCGGCGTCGGCCTCAGAAGCCTCGGCGTCGTCATCGCTTTGCGCCCAGAACAGGCGATCCGGCACGATGTGACCCATGCCGGGGTGAAAGCCGGCATCCAGGCTGTGATCCAGATAGGTCAAGGCTTCGGCGGTGGCCGCCTGCAGGTCATGGCCGTTGGCCAGCAAGGCGCAGAGGGCTGCCGAGAGGGTTTCGCCGGCGCCGGCAAACACGGCCTCGAAGCGCTCGAACTTCTCGCTGTAAAGAATGGCTTGTGGCGTGGCCAGGACGTTGTCTATGAACTGGTCGGGCAAGGGAATGCCGGTGACCAGTGTGTAAGGCACGCCCAGATCGGAGGCCGCCTTGGCAATATCGCGGGCCGAGGGGCTGCGCTCGGCCGGCCAATCGGGCAGCAGCCAGCGCCACAGGCTGCTGTGGTTGCCTATCAGCACCGTGGTCTGCGGCAGCAGCAATTCGCGAAAGGCGTCTAGGTAGTTGTCAATTTCGCTTTCCTCCCACCAGGACAGGCTGGGCATGTAGGCGACCAACGGAATTTCAGAATAGTCCGAGGCGATCTCGGCAATCGTGCTGATGTTCTCCGGGCTGCCGACAAAGCCCACCTTGATGGCAGAGACTGGCATGTCTTCCAGCGCGGATCGCGCTTGCTCCGCGACGGCCTCTTCGTCAAAAGCAAAGTGATCGAAAATTTCGGCGGTGTCGCGCACATAGGCGCCGGTCACGACGGCCAGTGGATGAGCCCCGGCAGATGAGATGGCGGCTATGTCGGCGGTCAGGCCGGCAGCGCCGCTCGGATCATTGGCATTGAAGCTCATGACGCACGTCGGCGACATGTCGCTGTCCTCGGCTTGTGTTTGTTGGCTGTCTAGCAAAGGGGAAGTGGGGTTTGCCATAGGCCTAGATTTTGCCCTGTGAGCGAATAAGCAACACGGGCTGGATACAATTGTTGCATTCTATTTGAAGGCAACTTAAGCTGTGACTGACTCAATGACTTGGATGTGTTTGATTTGTGGGTGGATATACGACGAAGCTACAGGTTCGCCTGAGCATGGTATTGCCGCCGGGACGCCGTGGGCTCAAGTGCCCATGAACTGGACTTGCCCTGAATGCGGGGCGCGTAAAGAGGACTTTGAAATGGTCGCGATGTAAATCTGCAAGCGCTGGTTTGAATAATGGCAATCCGGCGTACCGATCACTTCGGAGCCCGCAAAAAGAGGAGTAGAGGCAGTGAGCATTCCTAGTTCCGGACTGAAGGTGTTAGTTATCGATGACAGCAACACCATCAGGCGTAGCGCCGAGATATTCTTGAAGCAGGGTGGGCATGAAGTGTTGTTGGCCGAGGACGGCTTTGATGCCTTGTCCAAGGTGAACGACTATGAGCCCAACCTTATTTTTTGCGACATCCTGATGCCGCGTCTGGATGGTTATCAAACCTGCGCCATCATCAAGCGTAATGCGAGGTTTTCGGATGTTCCCATTGTGATGCTGTCCTCCAAGGACGGCGTCTTCGATAAGGCGCGCGGTCGCATGGTGGGTTCGCAAGACTACCTGACCAAACCCTTTACAAAAGATCAGTTGCTGCAAACCGTGCAGGACTTGGGCAGTGTTAAAGAAGGCGTATTGTGATGGCAATCAAAAAAATATTGATCGTTGACGACTCTAAAACCGAATTGATGTTTTTGACCGATCTATTGGTTAAAAATGGTTTTATGGTCAAGACGGCAGAAAACGCGGAAGACGCTTTTCGTCGTCTGGCTGAAGACAAGCCGGAGTTGATTTTGATGGACGTAGTCATGCCGGGACAAAACGGCTTCCAGTTGACCCGAGCCATTGCGCGTGACCCGCTTTACTCCGACATCCCCATCATGATGTGTACCAGCAAAAACCAGGAAACCGACCGGGTCTGGGGTATGCGCCAAGGCGCGCGTGACTACATCACCAAGCCGGTGGTGGCCGATGAGCTGATGGCCAAAATCAAAGCCCTCGGCTGAGTCACGGCCTAAGCCCCAAGCATGGCGAACAGACAGGCCCTCAGAGAGCTACAAACCCGGCTGGCCGACCGGTTACAAATTGCCCGAACCCAAGGTGTTTCGGCTTCCTGGTTGGCGGTGGAGGCCGGGGGCAAGAAATACTTGTTCCCACTGAGTCAATCCGGTGAAATTTTCCCCTGGGTCAGCATGCAGTCGGTTCCTTATACCCAAGCCTGGTTTGCCGGCGTTGCCAATTTGCGCGGCGGCCTGTTCGGGGTTGTGGACTTGGCCAGCTATGTGAGCGGTCAGCCACCGCTACTGAAAAATGAGCTCGCACGCACGGATTCGAGGCTGGTTTCACTCAATAGCGCATTGGAAGTGAATTGCGTCTTGCTGGTGGACAAGCTGGCCGGCTTGCGCAAGCAGGATGCCTTCATCGATTTTTCTGAAAAGGCGCCCGATGCGCCGGATTTTTTTGGAAACCAGTACGTTGATCTCGGCGGCACAACCTGGCAGGAAATCAACCTTCAGCTACTTGCCCAGCAAGCTCATTTTTTGACCATAGGGGCGTAACGCGCCTTGTTCCCTGTTTCTCCCGGAAGGCTTCTCATGTCTGTTATTGAAAACATCCAGAAACTATTCAAACCAAAGTCTACCCAGCCTGAAGACAGCATGGATATGGCCTCCTTGAGCATGCCGGCCGATCCTCTGGCTGTCACGGTTGCGAATGAAGCTTCGTTTGATGATGCCCCTCCGGCTTCCATGGCTAGCCCCGAGGAGTCCTTTGTGTCCAATCGCATGGCAATGGCCGAAGAGGATGCTCCGGTTGAAGCCGCTGATCTGCTGAGTCTTCCCTTGCTTGGCCGCCGTACCATCAGTCAACACCAGAAGATTTTGGTAGGCACGTTGGCGGTGGCGGTGGCGGTGCTCGGTGTGGTGACATTTTTGGCGTTGAGCCAGGCAAATCGTGTGGCTCAGCAGGTGGCTGCAACCGGGCAGTCATTGATGCAGTCGCAGCGGCTGGCGAAATCGGTGTCGCAGGCGCTGGTGGGTAGTGCTCAGGCTTTTCCCGATGTGCGCGAAAGCTCTGACGTGCTGGCCAGAACCGTGCGTGGCTTGAAATCTGGTGAAGACAGTCTGCGTTTGGCTCCGGTGAAAAGTGACTTGCAGCCCGATGTGGAAAAGGTCACTCCTCTTATGGAGCGGGCCGAGAAAAACGCAAAAATTGTGCTGGGTCAGCAAAATATCTTGACCCAAGTGGGCAATGCTTTGCGCACCATTAACCGTCAGTCTTCGGATTTGCTGGAAATTGCCGAAACCGTGTCCTCGCTCAAGTTGCAGCAAAATGCGGCGCCAGCAGAAATTTCAGCCTCTGGTCAACTGGTGATGTTGACCCAGCGGATTGGTAAATCAGCCAATGAATTCCTGACCATGGAGGGCGTGAGTCCCGAGGCAGTGTTCTTGCTGGGCAAGGATTTGAATTCATTCAAGGAAATTGCCCAAGGTCTGCAGGAGGGCAGCCCTGAGCTGCGTTTGACCGGCGCCAAGGACCCGCAAACGCGTGAGCGGCTGGATGCCTTGATGGCGCTCTATGAGCAGACACGGGTGCAGGCCGGTGCCATTTTGGGTAACTTGCAGGGACTGGTCTCGGCCCGTGAAGCCCAGGCATCGATCATTGCTGACAGCGAGCCTTTGCGCCGTGACCTCGAGAGTCTGCAGGGCAAACTGTCGTCCGAGACCGGCTTGGGAGCTGCCGCACTGGCCACCTTGGTGGCTGCTGCCGCTGTGGCCTTGCTTTGTGCGGCAGGGCTGGCTCGTTTGCAGGTGAAGGACAGTCAGCAGCGCCAGGCTGTTGCCGAGAGTCAACGGCAAGACGCAAAAAGTCAGGAGCAGGATGCCAAGCGCGTCAACGATGCCAATCAGGCCGCGATTTTGCGTTTGATGAATGAATTGCAGACCGTGGCGGAGGGTGATCTGACGCAGGAAGCCACTGTGACCGAAGACATTACTGGCGCTATCGCCGACTCGGTGAACTACACGGTTGAAGAGTTGCGACAGCTGGTGGGTAACGTACAGAACACGGCGACCCGCGTTGCACAGACGACGGCGCAGGTGGAAAGTACATCGACAGAACTGCTGGCAGCTTCTACCGAGCAGCTGCGCGAAATTCGTGAAACCGGTCAGTCGGTGCTCGACATGGCATCCCGAATCAACGAAGTGTCAACCCAGGCGCAAGAGTCATCTCAAGTGGCGCGCCAGTCGCTGACGGCTGCCGAATCCGGCTTGCAGGCGGTGCAGAACGCCATCGGCGGTATGAACTCCATCCGTGACCAGATCCAGGAAACGTCCAAGCGGATTAAACGACTCGGTGAATCATCACAAGAGATTGGTGAAATTACCGAGCTGATTTCCGACATTACCGAACAAACCAACGTGCTGGCGCTGAACGCCGCCATTCAAGCAGCGTCAGCCGGTGAAGCCGGGCGAGGCTTCTCCGTTGTGGCCGAGGAGGTGCAGCGACTGGCTGAACGTTCCGCCGATGCGACGCGCCAGATTTCTGCACTGGTCAAAGCCATTCAGACTGATACCCAGGATGCCGTGGCTGCTATGGAGCGCTCCACCCAGGGTGTGGTTGAAGGTGCAAAACTGTCGGATAACGCTGGTACGGCACTGTCAGAAATTGACCAGGTGTCACGTCGTCTGGCGGATTTGATTGAGCAGATTTCCAACTCGGCGTCCAGGGAAGCCGCATCGGCCAACGTGGTGGCTGGAAATATCCAGCACATTTTTGCGGTGACCGAACAGACCGGTGAAGGTACCCGTTCCACGGCGCAGCAGGTGCGTGAACTCTCTCGTATGGCAGAAGAGCTGCGTCAGTCGGTGTCACGATTCAAGATTGCGTGATGTCCATCCGTTGTGCGCTGTTTGCAAATTCCGATTTTTGAACCGGTCTGTTATCTATGCAATCCAAGGTCCCGAATTCAACAGCCACCGAACTCGACTTTGTCGTGAATGACTTGGGGCCACTGGCCTGGGTGCTGGACGAGCTTCGCAAGTCGCTGGACGGCGCGACGAAGGCCCTTAAACGTTTTGTCCGGGACGCCGAGGCGGCCCGCGGCTCGGATCTGGCGGCGCTTGACGCTGGTCAGCTGCGACTGGCTCGTCAGCAACTGCATCAGGCGGTTGGTGCTCTGGAAATGGTGGGGCTGACAGGACCTGCTTTGGTGCTCCGGGCAATGGAAGCGGCGGTGCAAAAGTTTGTACAGCAACCCGAGCAATGCAACCAGGATGCGGCTGCCAAAATCGAGCGTGCCAGTTTTGCATTGACCGAATACCTGCAAAGTGTGCTGGCGGATAAGCCCGTCTCTGCGGTCTCGCTGTTCCCTCAGTACCGTGAGGTGCAGCAGCTGGTGCGAGCCGACCGGATTCACCCGGCCGACTTATGGCCGCTTGAGTTGCGCTGGGTGGAGCCGGAACTGCCTATTACGGTGCCGGCTCGTCATTACGACATGGATGCCCGGGCTGTGCTGGATCAGTCGATATTGCAACTCATGAAGGGCAAGGCGCCGCAGGCGGCCAGCAGCCTCATGGATTTGAGCCTTGGGCTGTCGATGCAGCAAACCGATAGACAGCCCAGAATTTTCTGGAAGATTGCAGCTGCTTATTTTGAGGCCATCGCGAATGACCTACTGGGAGCCGACCTGTATGTGAGGCGTGCCGCTTCCCGCATCTTGCTGCAATACGCTTCGCTCGCCAAGGACGACAGTTCGATCTCCGAGCGCCTGGTGCAGGATCTGCTCTTTTTTTGTTCTCAGGCCATTTCTGCTCGTGCCAGCGATACGCCTGTGTTGTCAGCAGTTCGTGCAGCTTATGGGCTCACGAGGTTCAAGCCGGTAGATTACGAACTGGTGCAGTTTGGTCGTTTTGATCCGGCTCTGCTGGCGCAGGCGCGCAAGCGCATCACCGCAGCCAAGGAGATCTGGTCTTCGCTGTGTGCCGGGGATGCCAGCAAGTTCAAATCGTTGACTGATCAATTCAGTCTGGTGTCCGACTCCCTGCTCAAATTGCATGCGCCCAGCGAACCGCTGGCCCAGGCCTTGATGCGGGCGATTGATACCACCGTCCGCAGCGCTCAGGCCCCAGACATTCAATTGGCGATGGAGGTGGCGACATCGGTGCTTTATTTGGAAGCCGTGTTTGATGATCTGGATCCTAACGATCCGCAACTGACGGTGCGCATGGCCAACTTGGCTGAGCGTCTGGAGGGGGTCAGAGCGGGCGGAGAACCCCAGCCACTGGAAGGCTGGATGGAAGAGTTGTACCGCCGGGTCAGCGACAAGCAGACCATGGGCAGCGTGGTGGGGGAGTTGCGCATTTCTCTGGGCGAGCTAGAGAAATCGCTCGATGCCTTCTTTCGCAATCCACAGGGCAAGACGACTTTGCAGGCGGTGCCGGGGCAACTCTCCCAGATGCGTGGTGTGTTGTCGGTGCTGGGGCTAGATCAGGCCTCCCAGGCTGTTTTGCGCATGAAGGCCAGCGTGGAACAAATGCTTGTCACCGACGTTGACCCACAGTTGGCGCGAAGCGCCGGCACCTTTGAGCATCTTGGCAACAACCTGGGCGCTTTGAGTTTCCTCATCGACATGCTCAACTACCAGCCGGCGCTGGCGAAAAAACTGTTTGTCTATGACGAAGAAAAAGGCGAGCTAAAACCCCTGATGGGCCGCACGCACAACACCGCAAGCGCAGCCTCGGCGGTGACGGTGAACAATGATTTGTTGTCGCAACAACTGATGGCCGTGGTGCAGGATGCTGCTGTCAGCCACCCTGATGAACCTCTTGGCGACAGACTTGATGCGCTGGCAACGCGCGCGGCGCTTGCTGATCAGCCCGCGCTGGCACAAAGCGTACGTGATGCTGCGCTGGCCGTTTCGGCGAATGACATGGACGCCACAGCCCAGGCATTGACAAGCTTGGCATCGACCGCGGCGCAAGTGCCCGTCACTTCGGCCGCCCTGTCAGTCCCGGTGGATTTCGAAGAAGATGACTTGCAGGGTATTTTTCTTGAGGAGGCCGGTGAAGTTGTTGCTCATGCACGGGAAGCGTTGGCCGCACTGACCACCAATCCGGATGATGTCGCTGAAATGACGGTGCTGCGGCGTGCTTTTCACACGCTCAAAGGCAGCTCCCGCATGGTCGGACTCAACGAGTTCGGCGAGGCCGCTTGGTCCTTCGAGCAATTGGTCAATAGCTGGCTGGCCGACCAAAAAATCGCCAGCCCTGAGTTTTTGGCCTTGTCGTCAGAGGCTGTGACCGGTTTCGGGCGCTGGGTTGACGCTATCGCCGCGAATCAGGATGGATCATGGTTGGCAGCACCCTTTCAGAGCAGTGCGGAGGCCATGCGCATCGAAGTCCGCTATAGCGCGCTGGCCTTGCCTGGAATTGCTGGCGATCCGAGCGTTTTGACTCCTGTCACTGACGAGTCTGCGTCGGTCACGTCCGAATTGCCAGAATTTCTGATCGAGCCCGATTTCGAGTTCGACATTCAGCCTGAACCTGTTGCGGCGGTTCAAGTAGTGACGCCGCAAGAACAGGCAGTCACACCGGCTCCGGATCTTGAAGGTATAGATCTTGACAGTCTGTTTGCGCTTTCTGCTGACGGCACTGATTCATCTTCCGTGCAGCTTGACTCGTCGGTTGAAAGCGTGGCTGCTGAGCTACCCATTGACGCGGAATCTATTGAACCCGTGGCGCTGTCGGTGGCCGATTTTGACCAGTATTTTGAGTTTGAGGAGGCTAGCCCCACTCCCAGCGAGCTTGTCATTGCGAGCGCAACGCAAGCTATCACGGAGCCTGAGCCTGAGCCTGAGCCTGAGCCTGAGCCGGAACCGGAACCGGAACCGGAACCGGAACCGGAACCGGAACCTGTTCCTCAGCCTGAAGACGCTGTCACCGATCTGGTTGAGGCCGTACTGGTTGAGGTTCCCGAGATTTTTCCCTCGGTCGACGACAACGAGGACGAAAAGATCAAGATTATTGGTGACTTGCGCATAGGTATTCCTCTTTACAACGTTTATCTGAACGAGGCCGATGAATGGTCGCGCCGATTGGTGACTGAAGTGGGGGAGTGGGTGCTTGAGCAGCACCAGCCTGTGAGTGCTTCCACGGTGGCGCTGGCACATTCCCTGGCCGGTAGTTCCGCCACGGTTGGTTTTGAGGCCTTGTCTGAAATGGCGCGTGCGCTCGAGCATGCCTTGCAGAAATCGCGGGACCATCACAGCCATGGTGCAGCCACTTACGGTCAGGTGTTTGTTGATGCGGCGGAAGATATTCGTCGCTTGCTGCACCAGTTCGCTGCGGGCTTCCTAAAGCTGCCCAATGCCAGCGTGCTGGAGCGCTTGGATCAGCTTGAATTTGCCGACTCGATTTTGTCGCTGCCGATTGAGGCCGATGACTTTGACTTTTTCGCGCCGTCTGAAGCGGCTGCGTTGGCCGAGTCTGAAGAGCTGCAGGCAGAACGCCCGCTGGCCAGCGAGCCAATTGATGCTTTGCGACCTGTTCCGATGCATGCTGTCGTGGCACCGCCTGCGCGACTGACATCGTTTGCTGCGGGATCTGCTGCCCCGGACTTTCATGAAGAAGACGAAGACGGCATTGACGCCATCGATGCGATTGATCCCGATCTCTTCCCTATTTTTGAAGAAGAGTGCGCGGAACTGATGCCCCAATTGGGCGGCGCATTGCGGCAATGGTCGGCGCGGCCCGACAACCAGAGCGCACGCCTTGAAGTGTTACGCGTGCTGCACACGCTCAAGGGCAGTGCCCGTTTGGCTGGCGCTTTGCGGCTTGGTGAAATGGCGCACCGGATTGAGTCGGAGATCGAGTATCTCGGCTCTGATGCCGCGACAGGCCAGGAGTTCGAGCCGCTGCTGATGCGTTTTGACGGCATGCAAACAGCGTTTGAGCGCTTGCGTCATGTTGATGCTGCGGTCGCTGCCGCGCCTGATGATCTGATTGAAGTCGCACCGTTCACCATGGACGAGCCGGCCCAGCCCATCTCCGAGCAAGCCGTGCCACTTGAGACGCCTGGCCCCGGCAATAGTGCCCGCGCAGTGGAGATTCCTGCGCCGCAGTCGCTGGCCCTGCAACCCTTGCGGCAAACTGCGACGGCCTCGATACGTGTGCGCTCCCAGTTGCTCGACCGCATGGTGAATCAGGCCGGTGAGGTCATGATCACCCGCTCCCGTCTGGAAGCAGAGCTCGGCCAGTTGCGCGGCTCCCTGAACGACATGAGCGGCAACTTGAACCGTTTGCGGCAACAGTTGCGCGATATTGAGCTGCAGGCCGAAACCCAGATGCAATCGCGCCTGGCCCAAGCCAAGGAGGCTCAGGCCGGTTTCGATCCGCTGGAGTTTGACCGCTTCACCCGGGTACAGGAGCTGACCCGCATGATGGCCGAGTCGGTGAACGACGTGGCCACCGTGCAGCGTACCTTGCAGCGCACGGTTGAGGCGACTGAAGACGACCTGATTGCCCAGGCCCGCCAGACCCGTGAATTGCAGCGCGATCTGCTGCGTACGCGCATGGTCGAGTTTGAAGGTATCTCTGATCGGCTGTATCGCGTGGTGCGACAGGCCTCCAAGGACACCGGTAAACAGGTACGGCTCGATTTGCTGGGTGGCACCATGGAGATGGATCGCGGCATGCTGGACCGCATGACGCCCGCGTTTGAGCATTTGCTGCGTAATTGTGTGGCTCACGGCATAGAAAGCACGCAAGTCCGTAGCGCCGCCGGCAAAGACCCGGTTGGCCTGATCACCGTTCATTTGCGCCAGGAAGGCAATGACGTGGCGGTGGAATTTAGCGATGATGGCGCCGGTTTGGACCTGCAGCGCATCCGCGAAAAAGCTCTCAGCTTGGGCTTGGTGACGGCTGATCAGTTGCTGGATGACCAAGCCGCAGCCAACCTGATCTTCATGCCCGGCTTTTCAACCGCCGCGCAAGTGACCGAGCTCGCCGGGCGTGGCATTGGCATGGACGTGGTGCGCAATGAGGTCAATGCCTTGGGTGGCAGGATTGAAACCACCACCCAGTCGGGCAAGGGTTCGTGCTTCAAACTGGTGTTGCCACTGACCACCGCTGTGACGCAGGTGGTGATGATGCGCGCCGCCAGTCTGTCTATCGGTGTTCCCGCCAACGTGGTGGAAACCGTCAGGCGCGTCTCCAGCAAGGAGCTGCAGCAGGCTTACAACAGTGGCACGCTTGAGGTGGCCGGTGAGGCCGTGCCCTTCTTCTGGTCGGGAGCGCTGTTGCAGTCTTCGCACCATAGCAGCGAAGTGCAGGCCAAAACCACGCCGGTAGTGATTTTCCGCAGTGCGGCCCAGCGCATTGCCCTGCACGTCGATGAGGTGCTGGGCACGCGCGAGGTGGTGGTGAAAAACCTCGGCCCCCAGTTGTCCCGTCTGCCGGGTTTGGCTGGCATGTCTGTGCTGGCATCGGGTACGGTGGTGCTGATCTATAACCCGGTGGCCCTGGCTGCTGTTTATGGTGAACGGGCGCGCGGCTGGAGCGCGGACCGGGCCGAGCCGCATATGCTGGAAGCCGGCGCTGCCGGTGCCGTGCCGGCGTTGATGCCGGCGGCACCGCAAATACCGCTGATTCTGGTAGTTGACGATTCCATCACGGTACGGCGCGTGACGCAGCGCCTGTTGCAGCGTGAAGGCTATCGTGTGGCCATGGCGGCCGACGGCCTGCAGGCGCTGGAACGCTTGCAGGAAGAGTTGCCAGCGGTGGTGTTGTCAGACATTGAAATGCCGCGCATGGACGGCTTCGATCTGGCGCGAAACATCCGCGCCGATACACGTCTGAAGGGTTTGCCCATCATCATGATCACGTCGCGGATTGCCGAGAAGCACCGTGAACACGCCAAGGAACTGGGTGTTGACCACTACCTGGGCAAGCCTTACTCCGAAGACGCGTTGCTGAGTCTGGTGCGGCACTATACCGAAGCCGCGGTTCTGGCTTGAATTGGCTTCTAGCCCAGACGGGATGAGCGCGGTCAGCTATTGAACTAATAGCTAATCAGGGCTGCGACGGTTTCACCACGGCGTAGCGTTGCAGTGTCAGCGCACGCGCCTCATCGTGCTGCACGATGGGCCGGGGGTAGTTTTTTCCCAGCTCCACGCCTGCGGCCATGAGCTCCAGCGGTGAGGCCAGCCAGGGGCTGTGCAAAACCGAAGTCGGCAGCTTCTCCAGCACCGGCAGGTATTTGCGAATGAATTTGCCTTGTGCATCAAATTTTTCGCTCTGGCTGACGGGGTTGAAGATGCGGAAATAGGGCTGGGCATCGCAACCGGTGCTGGCTGCCCACTGCCAGCCGCCATTGTTGGATGCCAACTCAAAATCATTGAGGTGAGTGGCAAAAAAGCGCTCCCCCCAGCGCCAATCCAGCCCCAGGTCTTTCACCAAAAAGCTGGCGCTCACCATGCGCAGGCGGTTGTGCATATAGCCGGTCTGCCGGATTTGTGCCATGGCGGCATCGACCAACGGGTAGCCGGTCCGGCCCTCGCACCAGGCCTGGAACAGTGCCTGAGCTTTATCGCCGCTTTCCCAGGCAATGGCGTCATAGTTTGGCTTGAATGCGCTGCGGGCAGCATGGGGAAAATGACTTAGGATCTGGGCGTAAAAATCCCGCCAGATCAACTCGCTCAGCCAGCAGGCAGCTCCCTCGTCGCCCAATTGCTGTTGCGCCAGTGCGCAGGCCACCAGCTTTCTGATCGACAGCGTGCCAAAGCGCAGGTGCATGCCTAGATAACTGGGGCCTTTGACGGCCGGGAAGTCGCGACTCACGTGGTAGTGCGACATGCGCCCAAGGAAGTCGGCCAACAGAGCGGCACCGCCCTGGCTACCGGTGGGAATCTTCAGGGCCGATAGATTGGTTTTTTCAAAACCCAGAGCAGCCAGCGTGGGCAGGGCTTGCCGCTCATTAATAGGCCTTGCCGCCAGTGCCGTGGCATAACGTTCCAGCGCATAGGGTTTGAGATCGTGGGGCTGGAGCTTCTTCAACCAGGCGGTTTTGTAGGGCGTGAACACGCTATAGGGTTTGCCGGCCTGGGTCAGCAGCTCGGTGCGTTCAAAAATGAGGTGATCCTTGAAGCTGTGAAAAGCCACCTTTTGCCGCTCCAGCAGGGCTTGCACTGCGGCGTCACGTGCCAGTGAAGCGGGTTCGTCATCATGGTTGCAAAACACAGCATCGGCCGCCAGTCTGGCGGCAAGCGCTGGCAGGGTCTGATCGGCCTTGCCGTGCCGCCACAGCAGGCCGGCTTGCGTGCCGCCGTTTTCTAGGCCTAGCCGCTGCAATTGCTGGTCGAGCTCAAGCAGTGATTCCCGGATGAACTCGACGCGGCGGTCATAGCGGGGCAAGGCGTCCAGAATGTTGCGGTCAAAGACGAACACGCAAAATACCTGGCGACAGGATTTCAGGGCGTGGTAGAGCGCGGCATTGTCGTCGGCCCGTAAATCGCGCCTGAACCACATCAGACCGGTCTGGTAAATCTTTTGCATTGCCGCATGTTAGTGAAAAGTCCCGGCCCTGCCTGAGGAGCGTTGCGGCGCCGGGCCAGGCCGGCCAGTGCGCGTAAAATCGAGGGATGGCCATGGACTCCGCACCGATCAACTTGACGCACCACTTTCTCATCGCCATGCCGGGGCTGGAGGACGAAGCCTTTGCCAAAAGCGTGGTGTATATGTGCGAGCACAGCGATCGTGGTGCCCTGGGCCTGGTCATCAACAAGCCCAGCGACATCAATGTCAAGGGCCTGTTTGACAAGGTCGAGTTGCCGCTGCGGCGCGACGATCTCACTGACAACCCGGTTTTCCAGGGCGGACCGGTACAAACCGAGCGCGGTTTTGTGCTGCATGAGTCCATGATGCCGGGTCACGAATCGGTCTACGCCTCCACCATGTCGATTCCTGGTGGCCTGGAAATGACCACCTCCAAGGACGTGCTGGAAGCCTTGTCCACCGGCGCCGGGCCGCGCAAGGTGTTTGTCTCGCTAGGCTACTCCGCCTGGGGCGAAGGTCAGCTGGAGTCCGAGCTGCTGGACAACAGCTGGCTCACCGTGCCGGCCGACCTGGCGGTGATTTTTGACACGCCGGTGGAGCAACGCTACGACAAGGCCCTCATGCTGTTGGGCCTGCAGAGCTGGATGCTGTCGCCGGTGGCGGGTCACGCATGAGCCTGGCGGCCATGCCTCCCTTGCACGCGGGTCTGCAAACCTTTCTGGCTTTCGATTTCGGTCTCAAACGCACGGGTGTGGCCAGCGGCAATAAGCTGACCCGCAGCGCCACGCCGCAGGCCACCATTGTCGCGGAAGGGGCGGCCCGTTTCCCGCTGATTGCCGCCCGCATCAAGGAGTGGCAACCCGATGCGCTGGTGGTCGGCGTGCCCTTTCACCCCGATGGCGCGAGCCATGAAAATACCCTGAGGGCGCAAAAGTTCGCCCGCCAGCTGCGCGGCCGTTTTGGTTTGCAGGTGTTCGAGGTTGACGAGCGCTACAGCACCACCGAAGCCCTGGCCGGCGGCGCCAAGGATGCCGATGCGGCGTCGGCCTGCATCATTCTTGAGCAGTTTCTAAGGAGTCTTCCCAATGAGTAGTCTGGTTCTGGACGCCGAGGCCCTGTACAGCGATCTGCTGCGCGGCATGCGGCTGCAACTGGCCTCTTACGCCCAGCCGCCGCTGCTGGTGGGCGTTGCCTCCGGTGGTGCCTGGCTGGCTGAGCGCCTGCAAAAAGACCTGGGCCTGGCGGGCGACATCGGCGTGCTGTCTTCCTCCATGCACCGCGACGATTTTTCCCAGCGTGGCCTGGCCTCCAGCGGGCCAACCTTGCTGCCCTTTGACGTCAATGGCGCTCACCTGGTGGTGCTCGACGATGTGCTCTACACCGGGCGCACGATACGGGCGGTACTCAACGAGCTGTTTGACTATGGCAGGCCCGCCAGCGTCAAGCTGGTGGTGCTGGTGGACCGGGGCGGACGCGAGTTGCCGGTCCAGCCCGACCTGGCCGTGGCGCGGGTGGCCTTGCCGGCCGCCCAGACGCTGGAACTGGCGCGCGCCGAAGACGGCCGCTTCAGCTTCCAGCTGCAGGATCGATAGGCCCAAGCGGCCATTAACAGCATAAGAGCGTAAGCGCGACAAGCGCAAGAGGAGAGCCCAAGGTGTTGTATCGACGAAATCCACAACTCAATAAAAACGGCGAGCTGATTCATTTGCTGTCGACCGAAGGCTTGCCCAAGGCGACCCTGACGCAAATTCTCGATACCGCCGCCAACTTTGTCTCGGTCAGCAGCCGCGAGGTTAAAAAAGTCCCGCTGCTGCGCGGCAAAAGTGTTTTCAACCTGTTTTTTGAAAATTCCACGCGCACCCGCACCACCTTTGAGATTGCCGCCACCCGTTTGTCGGCCGACGTTATCAATCTGGACATCGCGCGTTCCTCGGCCTCCAAGGGCGAGTCGCTGCTGGACACCATCGCCAACCTGAGTGCCATGGCCGCCGACCTCTTCGTGGTGCGCCACAGCGAGTCCGGCGCACCCTACCTGATCGCCCAGCATGTGGCGCCGCATGTGCACGTGATCAATGCCGGCGACGGACGCCATGCCCACCCAACGCAGGGCCTGCTGGACATGTACACGATCCGGCACTACAAAAAAGATTTCAGCAACCTGACGGTGGCCATCGTCGGCGATGTGCTGCACTCGCGGGTGGCGCGCTCCGACATCCATGCCCTGACCACCCTGGGTTGCCCCGAAGTCCGGGTGGTCGGCCCCAAGACGCTGGTGCCCTCAGACATGGCGCAGATGGGCGTGCGGGTCTGCAACACGCTGGAAGAAGGCATCAAGGATGCCGACGTGATCATCATGTTGAGGCTGCAAAACGAGCGCATGAGCGGCGCGCTGCTGCCCAGCAGCCAGGAGTTTTTCAAGAGCTTTGGCCTGACCCCCGAAAAGCTGCAGCTGGCCAAGCCCGATGCCATCGTCATGCACCCCGGCCCCATCAACCGCGGCGTCGAGATTGATTCGGCGGTGGTCGATGGCGCGCAGAGTGTCATCTTGCCGCAGGTCACCTTCGGCATTGCCGTACGCATGGCCGTCATGAGCATAGTTGCCGGGAATGAAGCGTGAACGTTGCCCCCACGCTTGCCACTTCGTGTGCTGCGCTGCCCCCCGAGGGGGCTGTCCCGCCTAAGGGCGGCCTGTCGGCGGGACTGGCTCCCACGCTTTCCATTTGGTCTGCTGCGCGGCAGCTTTTTTCCGGACAAATCAAATGAAAATTCTTATCAAGAACGGCCGGGTGATTGATCCTGCCACCGGATTCGATCAAATCGGTGACGTGGCGATTGCGGCCGGCCGCATCGTGGCCATCCACGGCACGCTGGCCGATTTCGTGCCCAACAAGGTGATTGATGCCAGCGGCTGCATCGTCGCGCCCGGCCTGATCGATCTGGCGGCGCGGCTGCGCGAGCCTGGCTACGAGCATGAGGGCATGTTGGAAAGCGAGCTGGCCGCCGCGGTGGCCGGCGGCGTCACCAGCCTGGTCTGCCCGCCCGATACCGACCCGGTGCTGGATGAACCCGGCCTGGTGGAGATGCTCAAGTTTCGCGCCGAAAAAATGCACCAGTCGCGCGTCTTTCCGCTGGGCGCCCTGACGCGCGCGCTCAAGGGCGAGGCGCTGACCGAGATGGTCGAGCTGACCGAGGCCGGCTGCGTGGCTTTCAGCCAGGCCGAAGTGCCCATGGCCAACACCCAGGTGCTGATGCGTGCGCTGCAGTATGCGGCCACTTTCGGCTACACCGTCTGGCTGCGGCCGCAGGAGATGCATTTGGGCCGGGGCGTGGCGGCCAGCGGCGCGCTGGCCACGCGGCTGGGCCTGGGCGGCGTGCCGGTGGCGGCGGAGACCATTGCGCTGCACACGATTTTTGAGCTGGTGCGTGCCACCGGCGCGCGCGTTCACCTGTGCCGCCTCAGCAGCGCCGCCGGGGTGGCGCTGGTGGCCAAGGCCAAGGCCGAGGGCCTGGACGTGAGCTGCGACGTCAGCATCAACAGCCTGCACCTGACCGATGTGGACATCGGCTATTTCGACAGCCGCATGCGGCTGGACCCGCCGCTGCGCCAGCAGCGCGATCGCGACGCCATTCGCCAGGGCCTGGCGGACGGCACCATTGATGCGCTGGTATCAGACCACACGCCGGTCGATGAAGATGCCAAAACCCTGCCGTTTGCCGAAGCCGAGCCCGGCGCCACCGGCCTGGAGCTGCTGCTGAGCATGGCCTGCAAATGGGGTCAGGATGACGCGGTGGGCCTGCAGCGCGCGCTCGCCGTGCTGACGAGCGAGCCGGCCCGCGTGCTGGGCAATGCGCTGGGCACCCTGCAGGCCAGCGCCGGCCGCCTGGTCAAGGGCGGGGTCGCCGATATCTGCGTGTTCGATCCGAATCGCGCCTGGACGGTGGAGCCGGCCGCGCTGCGCAGCCAGGGTAAGCACACGCCGTTTTCCGGCTACGAGTTGTCGGGCTGCGTGCGCTACACCCTGGTGGGTGGTCAAGTGGCGTTCGAGCGTGCCTGACGCCGTGCCTGTCGCTATGGTCGGCATGAGTCGTTCGCTGCTGGTGCGCCGCCGTATGAAGGGCCTGGCATGAGTCGTCTGCGCGCCTGCTGGCGCTTGCTGCGGCTGCTGGGCCATATCCTGGCCGGCCTGGGGGTGGTGGCGCTGCGCTTTCCGCGTCTGTCGCCAGCCCAGCAACATGCCCGCGTGCAGGCCTGGGCGCTGCAGATGCTGGGCCATGTCGGCATCACGCTGCAAGTGCGCGGCCAGCCACCCGTCACCGGGCCGGTGCTGCTGGTGGCCAATCACATCTCCTGGCTGGATATTCCGGTCATGCATGCCGCGCGCCACTGCCGCTTTGTCTCCAAATCCGATATCAAAGGCTGGCCGCTGGTCAATCAGCTGGCTGAGGCGGCGGGTACGTTTTACATAGAGCGCAGCTCCCGGCGCGATGCCTTGCGCATGGTGCACCAGATGGCGGAGGCGTTGCGCACCGACCAGGTACTGGCGGTGTTCCCCGAGGGCACCACGGGCGATGGCCGCACCATGCTGCCTTTTCATGCCAACTTGCTGCAGGCGGCGGTGTCTGCCGATGCGCCCGTGCAGCCGGTGGGCCTGCGTTTCATGGACCAGGCCAGTGGTGAAACCAGCTACGCGCCCAGCTATGTTGGCGACGAAACCCTGCTCGGTTCGATCTGGCGCACCTTGTGCGCGCCGCCGATTGTGGCGCTGGTGTGTTTCGGCGAGCCAGAGCATGCCCAGGGGCGCGACCGTCGTGCCTGGAGCCAGCAGCTGCGCGACACGGTGGACGGTTTGCGCAACAGCTAAAGCCTGAGCTTGCTATTGAATAAATAGCTGCTTGCGCTTATTGGACGGGCGCTTCAGGCCTTTTTTATATAAATTTGTCAGGCTTCGCGGGCGAAGGTCACGACATGGTCGACCTGTGCCCGTATGCCTATCCACTCGCCAACGGCATGGTTGTGGTGGCTGGGCACATGCGCCAACATGCTCTGGCCGCTGGCCAGGCGCAGGGTGTAGAGAAACTCGGAGCCGCGAAAGGCCTTGCGCATGATTTGCGCCTGCACCGGCGCCGCGTCGTCATGCACGATGTCATCGGCGCGCAGCAAGACGTCGCATTCCCCGCCGGGGTAGCTGGAGGGTAGCGGGCATTCGTCCAGATCACTCAGGTCGCCGAGCGGCGTGCAAGCCACCACGCCGCCGTCCTGGTGGCGCAGCGTGGCCGGCACAAACACGCCATGGCCAATGAAGTCGGCGACAAAGCGGGTTTCCGGCCGGTGATACAGCGCGTAGGCGTCGTCCCACTGGTGCAAGCGCCCCTCATTCATCACGCCAATGCGGTCGCCAATGGCAAAGGCTTCGAGCTGGTCGTGGGTCACAAACAGGGCGGTGGCGCCGGCCGCCTTGAGAATGCCGCGCACCTCGTGCGCCAGCCGCTCACGCAAATCCACGTCAAGATTGGAAAAAGGCTCGTCAAGCAGCAGCAGGCGCGGCTGTGGCGCCAGCGCCCGAGCCAGCGCGACACGCTGCTGCTGTCCGCCGGAGAGTTCGTGCGGAAAGCGCTTGTGGACATTGCCCAGGCCGACCAGCTCCAACACCTCGCTGACGCGTTGCTCACGCTGGTGGCGGCTCAGGTGGGTGAGGCCGAAAGCCACGTTGTGCGCCGCATCCAGATGCGGAAACAGCGCGTAATCCTGGAACACCATGCCGATGCGGCGCGACTCCGCCGGCACTTGCACCTGCGGGCTGCTGACGATTTGCTGGGCCAGCCTGATGGTGCCGGCCTGCGCCCGCTCCAGCCCGGCAACGGCGCGCAGCAAGGTGGTCTTGCCGCAGCCCGAGGGGCCTATCAGCACCCCGATCTCGCCCGCCTGCAGGCTGAAAGACGCGCCGTCAACGGCAGGCTGTGGGCGGCCCGCATAGTGAACACCCAGCTGGGAGACATCCAAAAACATGGATGGATTGTAGATGCTTACAATTCTCATTTGCAGTGACTGACTGCAGACACTACGGCGCACGCCGGCTGGGGCACGGCCCGCGCCGGCGATGGCCTTTTTTCAGGCCTACATGCTGCGTCGTATTTTTGTTCGTTTTGTCCCCACCACCTTGTTGCTGTTGCTGGTCGGCCTGCTGACGCTGCCGGTGCTGGCCGTGGCACTGTCCTGGTTGCAGTTCAACGGCGAGGCGCGCGCCATCCTGCTGGAAATGCTGCAGACGGTGTTGCCCGACTACACCTGGACCTCTTTGTGGCTGTGTCTGCTGGTGGGCGCTGGCGTGGCCGCCGTCGGCATGGCGACGGCCAGCGCCGTCACGCTGTTCGAGTTTCCGGGCCGGCGCGTGTTTGAGTGGGCCTTGCTGCTGCCGCTGGCCATGCCGGCCTATGTGATGGCTTATGCCTATACCGACTTTCTGCAATACGGCGGGCCGCTGCAGAGCTGGCTGCGGGCCAGTTTCGGGCTGCAGGGGCGCTTGCTGCCCGAGGTCCGCAGCCTGGGCGGCGCCGTGCTGGTGTTCACGGTGGCGCTTTACCCATATGTCTATCTGCTGGCACGCACCGCCTTGTCCGAGCGCGCCGTGCATCTGATGGAAGCGGCCCGCCTGCTGGGCGCGCCGCTGTCGCGCCGCATTCGCGCGGTGGCCTTGCCGCTGGCGCGACCGGCGGTGGCCGCCGGCGTGGCACTGGCGCTGATGGAAACGCTGGCCGATTTCGGCGTTTCCAGCTATTTCGGCATACAGACCTTTACCGCCGGTATTTACAAGGCCTGGCTGTCCATGGACAACCGCATGGCCGCCGCGCAACTGGCCACCGTGCTGCTTATCGTGGTGGCGCTGTTGCTGCGCATGGAGCACAGCGCGCAAAAGCGCATGCGCTTTGCCGCTGGCCGGGGCGCGCGCGCTGGCGCCGCCGATGCCGCGCCGGTCCAGTTGCGGGGTGGGCGTGCGGCCCTGGCCTGGCTGGTCTGCGCCGCGCCGATTGCGCTGGGCTTTGTGCTGCCGGTGCTGTTCATGCTGCGCCCGCTGGTGCTGGGCTGGGAGAACCTGCTCTGGGACCAGTTTTTCAACTGGACCATGAACAGTCTGTGGCTGGCCGGTTTGAGTGCCGTGCTGGCCACCGCGCTGGCCCTGAGCCTGGCCTTTGCGGTGCGCAGCCAGCCGCATGCGCTGAACCGCTGGGCCGCCCATCTGGCCAGCCTGGGCTATGCCGTTCCGGGCGCCGTGATTGTGGTCGGCTTGCTGCTGCCGGTGGGCTGGCTGCAGGCGGCCGCGCCGCAATCGGGCGCCGGTTACTGGGTCACGGCCACGGTGCTGGGCGTGGTCTGGGCTTATCTGGTGCGCTTTAGCGCGGTGGCCTTGCAAAGCATTCAGAGCGGCTACTCCCGGATTCCGGTCAGCTTTGATGACAGCGCGCGCATGCTGGGCATCACCGGGGCCGGTCTGCTGGCCCGGGTGCACTGGCCCTTGCTGAAACGCTCGGTGGCCGTGGCCGGCCTGCTGGTGTTTGTGGATGTGATGAAAGAGCTGCCGGCCACCCTGGTGCTGCGCCCCTTCAACAGCGACACCCTGGCCGTGGTCACCTACCAGCTGGCCCGCGACGAGCGCCTGGGCGAGGCCGCCTTGCCCGCGCTGGTGCTGGTGCTGGTCGGCTTGTTGCCCGTGGTTCTGTTGAGCCGCACCTTGCGCGCCCGCTAGCGCGCGGTGTTCGCACGCCGACCGGTTCGGCGCGGGTGCATATGTCCTGCAAGCCGTGTAGTCATGAGACTACGCCCGTCAAATCTGTGGACCTACCGGCGCCGGACCGCTGCGCGCCTACGATTTCTCCATCTGCAAACGCTTGGTGACACCGACGAAAAACGTCAACCGGCCAGAGCAGAGTTTTCAATCATCACCCCAGGAGAAATCTATGAACCAAGATCGTATCGAAGGTAACTGGCTTCAGTTCAAGGGCAAGGTCAAGGAGCAGTGGGGCAAGCTGACAGATGATGATCTGGACGTGATTGCCGGCAAGCGTGACCAGTTGCTGGGCAAGCTCCAGGAGCGCCACGGCCTGACCCTGGAAGAGGCCGAAACCCAAGTCACCCAATGGCGTGAGCGCAATCCGACGAATTTCTTTGAGCGCTATTGAGCCCCAGGGCTGCACGCCATATTTCCCATTCAATGTTTAGCCAAGGATTAACGATGAAAATCAAACTGATCATGCTGACGGTCGCCATGTCTTGTGCCTTTGCTGGCAATGTCATGGCCATGACCAAAGCAGAATACAAAACCCAGGAAGCGCAGATTTCGGCCGACTACAAGGCCAGCCGTGAAAAATGCGAGGTCATGAAGGGCAACGCCAAGGACATCTGCAAGGCCGAAGCCAAGGGCACGGAGAAAGTCGCCAAGGCCGAACTGACTGCCCAGTATCAGCCTGGTGCCAAAAATACCGAGAAGGTCGCCCTGGCCAAGGCGGACGCCGCCTATGACACGGCCAAGGAAAAGTGCGATGACCTGGCGGGCAACGCCAAGGATGTCTGCGTCAAGGACGCCAAGGCTGCCTATGTGAAAGCCAAGGAAGACGCCAAGGTGGCCAAGGTCACCGCTGATAGCAGCAAGGAAAAGACGACAGCCGTGAATGACGCGAAGAAAACCGCCAGCACGGAGACCCGCGAAGCCGACTACAAGGCAGCCAAGGAGCGCTGCGACAGCCTGGCAGGTGTGGCCAAAGACACTTGCCAAAACGATGCCAAAGCCAAATACGACATGAAGTAAGAGGCTCGCTGGCATCGCACTAAGCCGCGCTCTAAGCGCGGCTTTTTCACATTCCGGTATAATCCATACTTCCCGATGAGCCACAGGCACTCGGGACTGCCTGGCCAGGCAAGCCGAATCTCACACCGGCGCGTCGATCAAGAACTCACCAGACGAAAAAAATAATCTGAGTTCCTGCATGTGAATTGCCGTAACGTGGGTCGCGTAAGAGCCCACGTCCATTATCCAGCCCGCTTTCAGTGGGCTTTTTTACGCCTGTTGTTTGCCGCTCGTCTTCACCCCTAGATGCATACCACCGCCATCGGTCTGCTTGTCCCCTGTTTTGAGACCATAAAAAACCCGCCATGCCATTAAACATGCGGGTTTTGAGGGGTTATGAGACTGTTTGATTCGATCGTCTGGTACCACCAACAGGAATCGAACCTGTATCTAGCGCTTAGGAGGCACTCGTTCTATCCATTGAACTATGGCGGCACATCTTGGCAAGTTGCGAAGAAGACGAATTGTATGCGCTGGCAGGAGCGCTTAATCGTAGGGGATGGTGAAGATCAGATCCACGGCACTTTGATTGCCGGCCTGGGCGCGGATGGTGAAGCGCCGTGACAAGTCATAAAACACATACAGCGTGCCCAGGGCGCCGGAAATGCTGCGTTCGTAAGCGGCGTAGAAATTGCGCGAGAAGCGCTTGCCCAGGGTGACTGCGCTTTCGGTGGTGGTGCCATCGGCCTTGCTGGAGGCGCCGCGAAACGACAGCTCGTCTAGGCCCAGCGAGGCGGCCAGGCCGCCCGACATGCCGCCGCTCTTGCTGCCCAGCAGGGCCAGGGCGGCCTGCTGCAGCAGCGCGGCTTCGGCGCCGCCGTCGGCCGAGGCGCGGCCCACCACCAGCCACGACAGCTTTTCGGCATCGGGCAGCTCGGGCTGGGCGTACAGGCGCACATAGGGCAGCAGGGCGGTGCCGGTGATCTGCACGCCGACGCGCTGTGTCAGGTTGGGGCGAATCGCCAGTATGTCCAGTGCCGGGTTGTTGATAGCGCCGGTGAAGCGCAGCACGCCTTGCTCCACATCCAGGCGCTGGCCATAGGCGCGGTATTGCCCGCCAGAGGTTCTGACCGTGCCGGTAAGCCGGGGCTCGCGCAGCGAGTCGCCGTTAAGGCTCAGGCTGCCGCGAACCCGGGTGTCCAGGCCCTTGCCCTGGATGCGGAAGTCTGGCCCCAGGTCGAGCTGGACCACCAGCTTGATGGGGCGGTTCTCCTGCGTGCCAGTCGGCGCGCTGGTTTCTGCCGGCGCCTTCTGGCCGGCGGCGACGCCACGGGCGGTGCGTACGATCACGTCATCGCCCAATTGCGGCGTGCCTTCGTCGGGCAGGATGATGCGGGCCTGGTCGACGGTGAGCTTGCCGGTGAGCTCGGCTTGCTGGTTCTTGAGGCTGGCTTGCACCTGGCCTGACAGGGTGATCTGCCGGTCGGTGCGAATGCTGGCACGCAGCCGCTCCAGCTTGGCATCCAGTTGCACCTGAGGCTTGCCGTCTATCCAGCCGGCCTCGCCCTGAGCCGTGAGGCTGCCGCCCGTGCCCTTGTCGCCAGCGCCCTGCAGGCTGAACTCGCTGATGCGCATGCGGGTGCCGTCGAGCCGGGCGCGCAAGCGGCCGTTGCCAAACTCTATGCCATCGACGACCGAGCGCAGGGCCAGGTCATTGGCCTGCAGTTCGCCAGCCAGTGCGGGCGCCGTGCGCGTGCCGCTGATCGCCACGTCGGCGCCCAGCGAGCCGCGCAGCCGCCAACCCGGTGGTGCCAGCACCGACCAGACGCCGATGCGCGGCAGCTGCGCTCGCAGCTGGCCATTGAGCGGCGCATCCACAGGCCAATGCCAGTTCCCGCCCTCGGTGTTGGGCGTGCGCGCCAGGCGCGTCAACAGCCGGCCTTCGGCCGTACCGGCGCGCTCGCTCTCCCAGCGCAAGGCCAGGCTCAGCTCATTGCCTTCGCTGAGCAGCGAGAGCCGCGCCTGCTTCACGCCGGCCGCTACGCGCGCCGTCGTGCCCTGTGCGGTTTCTGCCTGCACCGTGATGTCGCCGCTGCTGCGCGCCAGGCTGGCCTTGAGCCGCAAGCTGTCTCCTAGCATGGCATCCCATTCGCCATCGAACAGCAGGTTGCCCCCCAGGCCTGCGCCCGCCATCTGCGGGCCGGCCAGCAACTCTATCCAGGCCATGGGCAGGCCGCTGAGCTTGCCGGCGGTGACGAGTTGGCCGGGCCGCCAGCGCACGGGTTGCCAGGACAGCCTGGCTTGGTTGGGCGTGGCTGCTGACAGCGCGCCGGAGGGGGCGCTCAAGACCGCTTCGCCAGCGCCGCTTTCAAAGGCCCCGCCCTTGTCGCCAGGTGTCCATTTGAGCGGCAGCGCGGTGCGTGTTGCCAGCCGCCAGGCGCCGCTGCCCAGGGCTGGATCTTCCATGCTCAGGCTGAGTTCTTTCAGCAGGCCTTGCCAGCTTGATGCGCTGAGGGACGCGCCCGGCTTGACGCGGCCGCCTTCGCCCGTCAGTTGCAGGCTGAAGCGCCGTTGGTCGATTTCAAGGCGGCCTTGCGTGCTGAGTTGGGCCTGGCTCAGGCGCCCCGAGAGCGTGGCTTGCAGCGCGCGGATTTTGAGCTCTCCCGGGCCGGCGGCGGCGGCGGCGGCGGTGGCGTTGGCGGACGCGGAGCCGGTCTGGCGCCAATCCAGCGTAGGCACGCTAAGCCTGGCCTGCAGTGACGGATCGCGCCAACCGCCTTGCCAGCTGGCTTGCAGCTCCGCATTCCCATTGGCCGAGGCTGATTGAAGGGCGGCCGGCAGGCCCGGAAGCTGTTGCAGCCAGCGCAGGGTTTTGGCCGCATCCTGGCCGTGCAGGCTTAGCTCGCCGGCGCCGCTGCCCGGCCGCAATTCGCCTTGCAGCTTGGCTTGCAGCCCGGGGGCCGTGAGTGTCAGCGTGGCCTTGCCGCCTTGCGCCGAGGGTTGGGCTTCGAGCTGACCTTGTAGTTCCGCTTCATCGCTTCGCACGCGCAAGGCCGACAGCCGCAGCGTGCCGCCAGCCTGCTGGGAGTTCCAGCTGCCGGTAGCGCTGGCATCGCGCAGGTGCAACTGGCCTGCGGCCTGTCGCTTGAAGGGAGAGGATTTGCTGCCGTTGCCGGCCGCAAGGAGCTTGGTGTCAAAACTGATGGTCTGGCCCTGGCTGCTTACCTGGGCCTGACCGTCAAGCGGCAGCGGAGCGAATTTGCCGTGCAGCAGCGCCGGGTTGACCTGTCGCAGCGTGGCCTGCAGCTTCCAGCTTGGCGTCGCCGCGCTTGAGGATTCTGTCCATTCGCCGCTGGCCAGCAGCTCGCCGCCGCCCAACTGGGCTTTCAGCGTGCGCACCATGGCCGCACCATTACGCCATTCGCCTTGGGCCTCGACTCGTTCCAGTGGCAGCCGGTGCTGATCCCAGGGGCCGGGCAGGCGATTGGCCACTTGCAGCTGCAGCGACCAGGCCGGCGTTGCGCTATTGCCCTGCGGGCGCACGCTGGCGCTGCCGTTGAGCAGGGTTTGCGGTGCGTCTGGCCACAGCGCGGCGATGTCCAGGTCACGAAAGCTGGCATCGGCTTGCGGCAGCGGCTGCGCGGCCCAGGGGGTGACGCGTGCCGTGGCGCTGGCCTGAGGTTGTGGCTGGGCAGGCCGGCCGGTGGCGGGCGGGGCCGTCATTTGCAGCTCGGCCTTGACCAGCAGTTCCGTGAGCGGGCCGCGCGCCGTGGCCTGGAAGGTCAGTGGCAGGGCGGTTTGGCTATTGGGCAGGGGCGCACTCAGAGCGCCGGACAGGCTGGCGTCCAGCGTCAGCGGGCCGTGCGAAGACAAAGCGGCGCGGCCGCTGTAACGGCCACTGGCGACTTCGGCGCTGAGCAATTCCAGCTGGTGCGACAGGCCGTTGAAGGCATAGCGGGCGGAAATGCCGGAGGCGGCAAATGTCGTCGACCCGCTCAGTTTGAAGTGACCCACGGACAAAGCATCCAGCGCCATCGGCAGCGGCAGATTGAGCGCTGTGGGCGGGGCAGCCGGGGTCGATGAGGGCGGGCGCTGGTCATCCACCAGCACGCTGGCGGCGGCCAGGCGGTCCAGCTTGAGCGTGCCATGCAGCAGCGACCAGGGCTGCCAGGCCAGACTGACATCGTGTGCCTCAACCCTCAGGCCGTCTTGCTGCCACAGCAACTGATCCAGGTGGCCGCCGGTGCGCAGCGAGCCGGTGGCGTGGGTAGCCGTCAGGGGCTGTGACTGCTCCAGCCAGCGCAGGGTGGTGGCCAGCGAGCCGTCGGTGCCGGCCCACCACCAGAGCGCAGCGGTGGCAGCCACGGCCATCGCCACCATGCCGCTGCCGGCCAGCGCGACCGTTTTCAGCATGCGCCGTGCTGGTTTGGCGGGCGTGGGTTGCGCAGCTGGCGCCGGCTGTGGGGTGGGAGTGTTGGCGCTAGTCATCAGAAAACAAAGCCCACGCTGACATGCAGCCGCAGGCGCTTGACCTTGACGCCATAGGCCAGGTCAATCTGCAAGGGGCCAATGGGGCTTTTCCAGCGAACGCCGGTGCCTATGCCGACGGAGGGGCGCATATCTTGCGGTTTCTCCGCCACGGCACCGGCATCCAGAAAAAAGGTGTTTTCCCATTCACTGGGCCGGCCGTCAACCATCATGGGGCGCTGCCATTCCACGCTGCCGACGGCCAGGTAGTGGCCCGGACCAATCACGCCGTTGGCCAGCGGGATGCCGATGTCGCGGTAGCCATAGCCGCGCACCGTGCTGTCGCCACCGGTGCGAAACAGCTGGGCGCTGGGGATGCGGGCCGAGTCATTGGCCAGCACGGCACCGCCTTCGGCGCGCATGGCAATACGCCCACGGCCCAGTGTTTGAATGCCCAGCCAGCGGCCCACCAGGCGGGTAAAGGGCTGGCGCTTGTCGCTCAGCGTGGTGCCGCCGCCCAGCTCGAAACCCAGGCCGTAGCCCTGGCTAGGGAAAGGCACGCTGTCGAAATAGCGGCCGGTCCAGACGTAGTTGGCGGTGATGGCCGAGCCGTCGCCGGTGTCGGCAGCGGTATTGCCCAGCAGGCCGGCACCCTGCACCGAGGCCCGGTCGTATTGCAGGTAGATGTTCCGGTCAATGCGCTCGCCGGATTGGGTGCGGCCAAAACGCAGGCGCTGGTCGCGGGTTATCAGTTGGTCGTCGTCTATGCGCTCGGTGCGGCCCAGGGCAACCCAGCGCCAGCTGGCTTCGTCGGGCATGGAAGTCCACTCGGTTTGCGCGAACGGCGATTTTTTTTCCAGCTGCAGCTTGGTGACCGCGCGCCAGTCGGTGCCGGGCACGCGGTGGTGGGTGTGCTCCACCGATGCCCGTGGCCCGCTGTCGGTGGTGGCGCCCACGCCCAGAATGATTTTTTGCAGCCTGGCTTCCCGCACCTGTACCTGTACCGGCGCGGCCTGCGGATCGCTTTCGGGATCGACAAAGATATAGGCCGAATTAAAGTAACCGCTGGAGGCCAGGCGTTGCTGGGCTTGCATCAGCTGGTTCTGATCGTAGACCGCACCGACGTTCAAACGGGCCAGCCGCGACACCAGCACCGGGTCGTAGCGCTGCACGCCGGTGATCTGCATAGGGCCCAGGCGATAAAGTGGGCCGGAATCAAGCTTGAGGCTCAGGCTGGCGGTTTGCTCCGGTGCGTCTACGTCGGCCAGGCTGTCGGCCAGCTTGCCGGCGGGGTAGCGGCGGGCGACCAGTTCGCGCAAGGCCTGTGTCTTTGCGCTGTCCCAGGCATCCTGTGTGAAACGCTGGCCGCTGGCCAGGCGCCAGTCCTTGCGGATGTCGTTGCGCTGGGCCACGGCATCCGGATCGGCTGAGTCGGCAATATCACCCTCGAAGTTGATGGCGACAGGGCCTATGCGCGTGGCTGCGCCTGGATCGACGGCCACCACGATGGTAGGGCGTTGATTGGGGCCGGTTTCATGCGTGATGCGTATGTCGGGGCTGAAGTAGCCCTGCGTGCCGACCAGGTTGCGCACATCGCGCTCGGCCAGCACGATCAGCCTGGCCAGTTCGGCCTCGTCCAGATCGGTGACGGCACGGTAGCGCTGCAGCTCGAGATGCTTTTCCAGCAACTCGCGCAATGCGGTCGGGGCGCGCACGCTAATGTCAAAAGCGCTGACTTCGGGCTCGGCATTGCCGGGACCAACCGAACCTTGCGGTGTAGCGACGGGAGCCACGCTTTCAGGAGGCGGTGTGGGGGCCGGTGCGGTTTGCGTGACGCTGGAAGGCGGCGTGGAGACCATGCCGTCAGTCACTGCAGGCGTGGCGCTTTGTGCTCGGGCTGCAGGCATGAGAGCCATCGCAGACAGGGCGAGGAGGGCGGGGACAATGCGGGAGCGGCCGGCAAAGCGGGCCAAGACATGGCCGGCGGTGGCCGTCCAGGTGCAATAGATACTGGGATGGGTCACGGCACCCAGTTTACTTGGTGATTATTTGGACAGCAGTCGCATCGCTTCTTCCAGGCCTTTGATGGTCAGCGGATACATGCGCTGACCCATCAGTTGCTGAATCACGCCGATGCTCTGGCGGTATTGCCAGACGCCTTGCGGCTCGGGGTTGATCCAGGCGAACTTGGGAAAGGTGTTGGTCAGGCGCTGCAGCCACTCGGCGCCGGCTTCCTCGTTGTTGTATTCCACGCTGCCGCCGGGCTGCAGGATTTCGTAGGGACTCATGGTGGCGTCGCCGACAAAGATCAGTTTGTAGTCCTTGTTGTACTTGCGAATGATGTCCCAGGTCGGAAACTTTTCGCTGAAGCGGCGGCGGTTGTTTTTCCACATGAAGTCGTAGACGCAGTTGTGGAAATAATAGAACTCCAGGTGCTTGAATTCGGCCTTAACGGCGGAGAACATTTCCTCGACGCGGTGAATGTGCTCGTCCATGGTGCCGCCCACGTCCATCAGCAGCAGCACCTTCACATTGTTGTGGCGCTCGGGCCGCATCTTGATGTCAAGCCAGCCGGCGTTGGCGGCGGTGGAGCGTATGGTGTCGTCCAGGTCCAGCTCTTCCACGTTGCCCTGACGGGCGAACTTGCGCAGGCGGCGCAGCGCGACCTTGATGTTGCGCGTGCCCAGCTCCTGCGTGTCGTCGTAATCCTTGTAGGCGCGCTGGTCCCAGACCTTGACGGCGCTGCGGTTACGGCTTTTTTCCTGGCCTATGCGTATGCCCTGCGGATTGAAACCGTTGGCGCCAAAGGGCGAGGTGCCGCCCGTGCCTATCCACTTGCTGCCGCCTTCGTGGCGCTCTTTTTGCTCTTCAAAGCGCTTCTTCAGCGTTTCCATGAGCTCGTCCCAGCCCATTTTTTCTATCTTGGCCTTGTCCTCGGGGCTGAGTTCGAGCTCCAGGTTTTTGCGCAGCCATTCGAGCGGAATGTCCTTGGTGAAGTCGGCGATCATCTCCACACCCTTGAAGTAGGCCGCGAAGGCGCGGTCAAACTTGTCGTAGTGCTTTTCATCCTTCACCAGGACGGTGCGGCTGAGATAGTAGAAGTCGTCGATCTTCCAGGCGCCTTCGCCTGTATGTCCGTTCTCGCCTTCGCCGTCGTTGGCGTCATTTTTTTCACTGTTGGGGCCGACGACGCCGGCCTCCAGTGCTTCGAGCAGCATCAGGTATTCCTTGACGGATACCGGCAGTTTGGCCGAGCGCAGGGTGTAGAAAAAATCAATCAGCATGGCGTGGCCTGTTGAGCAGGTAGAGCAGCTGCGCCTTGACCTCGGGCCATTCGCCGGCGCGCAGGCTGTACATCACGGTGTCGCGAATCGTGCCGTCACGGCGCAGCGCATGGCCGCGAATCACGCCGTCTTTTTTTGCGCCCAGCCGTTCAATGGCGCGCTGGCTGGCGAAGTTGAAGTTGTCGGTGCGCCAGCCCACCACATGGCAGGCCAGGGTTTCGAAGGCATGCGTGAGCAGCAGCAGCTTGGCCGTGGTGTTGACGTGGGTGCGCTGGCTGCTGGCGGCGTACCAGGTGTAGCCAATCTCGACGCGTTTGATCGCCGGCACGATGTCATGAAAGCTGGAGGTGCCCAGCACCTTGCCGCTGTCAGCATGGGTGACGGCAAAAGCCAGTCGGTTGCCGGTCTGCAGGGCGGTCTCTATATAGGCGCGCGTCTCGTGGGGTTCGGGCACCGAGGTGACGCGCAGTTTCCAGAGTTCGCCGTCGGCGGCGGCGGCTTTCAGGCCGGCTTCGTGCGCAAGTTCAAGCGGCAGCAGCCGCACGCCGCGTGCCTCCAGAGTCACGGGTTCAACAAAAGCCATGCTCAGCTCTCCTCCTTGGCTTTCTGGCGTTTTCTCCAGCGTCGCGCCAGCTGCAGGCCAAGCCCGCCGCCCAGCCCCACCAGCACAATGCCGCCTATGGCGCTGTTGCCATAGCCCTCGGCGAAAATATCCAGGCCCAAAAGACGACCTATCCAGTAGCCCAGCAGCGCGCCGCCCATGAAGCCAATGGCGTCCGACAGGCCCTCAAGCAGCAATGATTTTTGGTTCATGAGTAGGCCTTGTGAATTAGCGGTTGTTGCGCTGCATGAACACCAGTTTTTCAAACAAGGTCACGTCCTGCTCGTTCTTGAGCAGCGCACCGACCAGCGGCGGTACGGCGATTTTCTGGTCACTGCTTTGCAGTGCTTCCAGTGGAATGTCCTCGGCCACCAGTAGCTTGAGCCAGTCCAGCAGCTCGCTGGTGGAGGGTTTCTTTTTCAGGCCGGGCAGGTTGCGCACCTCGTAAAAGGTTTTCAGGGCGGACGCCAGCAATTCCTTCTTGAGGTCGGGGAAGTGCACGTCGACGATCTGCTTCATGGTGTCGGCGTCGGGGAACTTGATGTAGTGGAAAAAGCAGCGGCGCAAAAAGGCGTCGGGCAGTTCTTTTTCGTTGTTGGAGGTGATGAACACCAGCGGCCTGTGCCTGGCGCGAATCAGTTCGCGGGTTTCGTAGCAGTAAAACTCCATGCGGTCGATTTCGCGCAGCAAGTCGTTGGGGAACTCGATGTCGGCCTTGTCGATTTCGTCAATCAGCAGCGCCACTGGTTGCTCTGCCGTGAAGGCCTGCCACAGCACGCCCTTGAGGATGTAGTTGTGAATGTCCTTGACCTTCGCGTCACCCAGCTGCGAGTCGCGCAGGCGCGACACCGCGTCGTATTCATACAGGCCTTGCTGCGCCTTGGTGGTCGATTTGATGTGCCACTGCAACAGCGGCAGGCCCAGCGTCTGTGCCACCTCCTCAGCCAGCATGGTTTTGCCGGTGCCGGGCTCACCCTTGACCAGCAGCGGCCGTTTCAGGGTGGAGGCGGCATTGACCGCCAGCATCAGGTCCGGGGTGGCGACGTAGTTCTTTGAGCCTTGGAATTTCATGTTTGTGGAGGAGGCGTGGTGGAATTGAAAGGTCTTGGAGCAGCTTATTGACAGACGGCAGTTCGTTTGGGCCGGCACAGATATAATCGGCGGTTGTTTTATACGATGAATTCTCACCTGATTGTGCGCGCAAAATGAATAAGCTGTTGACCACGATATTCGCTCTAGCTGTCTCATGTGTGACGGCTTCAAGCCTTGCTCAGGACATCAAGGGCGACGCCAAAGCCGGCCAGACCAAGAATGCCATGTGCATCGGCTGCCACGGCATCAAGGGCTATCAGGCCTCTTTTCCAGAGGTCTATAAGGTTCCCATGATTTCCGGTCAGGGCGCCAAGTACATCGAAGCGGCGCTTCATGAGTACAAAAAAGGTGAGCGCAAACATCCGACCATGCGCAACATTGCCGATTCCTTGACGGATCAGGATATCGCCGATCTGGCGGCTTACTACAGTGCCCATGGTGTGGTGGCTGGTGCCGAAGCTTCCGCCAAGCAGGTCAAGGCGCCAAGCGCCGAAGTGCAGGCTTTGCTCAACAAGGCCAATTGCGCGTCTTGCCATGGTGCCGATTTCAGCAGCCCCATAGATCCGGCTTATCCCAAGATTGGCGGCCAGCATGCGGACTACCTGTTCGTGGCGCTCAAGTCCTACAAAATCGAGAACAACCCCAAGGTTGGCCGCGGCAACGCCATCATGGGTGGCATGGTCAAGCAATACAGCAATGCCGAACTCAAGTTGCTGGCCGGCTACCTGTCATCGGTGCCTGGTTCGCTCAAGGTGGTTCCCCAGAGCGAATTCCGCTGAAGCCGTCAAAGCCTGATTGAATAGTCGCTGTTTCAGCACAGCATTCAATTAATGCGTTGAATGTATGAGCCCCCTACTGAAGTTCAGTAGGGGGCTTTTTCGTTTCCAAATCCCGTTTTATTTGGATTTCACACGTCCATGCATTGCAGCGTGAAGGTGGGGAGTCGTTAGTCGATCATGGGTATGTCGTCTTGTAGTCTTCGGTCGAAACATACATCCAAGGCAGGCAAATTCGATCCTCGGCCTCAAAAGCCTCTATCTGCGTAGAGTGTTGCTGAAGCGTCCTGCCGATTGGATCTAATCCCGTCAATAACTGGTCGCGCTCCTCTTCACCTAAATTTATGGAGTGCGATATTCCATTGGGACCAAGTAGTTCTCGTCGCATCAGATCTACGGTCAGCAAGTGTACTTGTGGGTCGGAAGACACGGAATTGGCTAGCGTTTTAACGTCCGACTCTGGCAAGACAACAGGCGCAATTCCATTGCGAATGCAATTCTCAAAAAAAATAGCCCCGAAACTTGGCGCGACAATAGCCCGAATCCCCCACTCGACCAGCGCCCAGACGGCATGTTCTCGCGAAGAACCGCATCCAAAATTTCGTCCGGTGAGCAGAATAGTGGTTCCGTGTTGTTGGGGCTGATTCAGTACGAAGTCTGGTTCTGGCTCGCGCGTCGCAACATCGCAATAACGCCAGTTTGCGAACAGCCCGTGCGCAAGTCCATCCTTCCCTACGGTTCTGATCTCACGTGAAGGGATGATTGCATCGGTATCGATGTTGTGATGTAGTAGAGCGGCTGCAATTCCTACATGCCGAACGAAGGGTGTCATTGTGTTTTCTCAAAAAAAACTCTTGGATCGGCGATGCGACCAACCAGTGCCGAAGCGGCAACCGTCGCAGGACTCGCCAAATGTGTTCTTGTCTGGGGGCCTTGGCGTCCTTCAAAGTTGCGGTTAGTCGTGCTTATGACCCGTTCAGATTCTCCGAAACTTTCACCCCCTGCAAAGAAACACATCGAGCATCCGGCTTCCCTCCATTCAAAACCAGCGTCGATAAACACACGATGAAGACCCAAGGCCTCGGCTTCGCGCTTCACGCTGGTGGAGCCTGGTACGCAAATCGCCCGAACGTTGGGAGCAACGCGCCGTCCACGCAGTATCGCGGCCGCAGTGACGAGGTCTGACAGACGGCTGTTCGTGCATGAACCGATGAAGGCGGCCTGGATCGGAAGATCGGCAAGTCTGTCGCCAGGCTTCAGGCCCATATATGCCAGTGCGCGAAATGCGGATTCTGCGGAGCGCGCCTCGACAGCCGCTTCTGGGTCTGGAACGAACTCATCGACCCCACACGCGTGTTGGGGGCTTGTTCCCCACGTCACCATGGGGGACAATGCAGAGGCATTCATCTGTAACTCAGCATCGAAATCTGCATCGTCGTCGCTTCGAAGCGTGCGCCAAAATGCGACGGCCTGATCCCATTGGGAATCTTTTGGTGCGAATGAGCGTCCATACAGTGCATCAAACACCTGCTCGTCGGGCGCGATCAACGCTGTGAATGCCGAGAACTCTACCGCCATGTTACACAAGGTTTGACGCGCCTCGATGGACAGTTCGCGAACTGCAGGCCCGTCGAATTCGACGACACAGCGCTGGGCACCGTCTGAGCCGTACCGGGCGATGAGCGCCAAAGCCATGTCTTTCGCACTTACGCCCGCTGCCAAACGCCCGTTGAATAGAACCCGCATGGAACGAGGCTTTCTTACGCGCAAGGTCTGCGTTGCCAGCGCATGCTCAGCCTCGGACGAGCCGATTCCCCACGCGAGCGCACCGAACGCACCTTGCGTGCAGGTGTGGCTGTCAGGGCACACCAAAGTAATGCCTGGTAAAACAATTCCTTGCTCAGGTGAAATGACGTGAACGATGCCCTGGCGCGGATCGTCGATATCGAAAAGGTGAATTCCTGCCTTGTGAGCCTCTTCCCGGGTTGCGCGTATGAAATTCGTCCCACTCGGCATCAAGGTGATGTCCGTCCGCCCTGGTCTGGTATCGACGATATGGTCAATCGTGGCAAAGACTTGACTGGGCCTTCTTACCGGAAGCTTGCGCTCGGAAAGCGACCGCAAGGCAACGCCACCGGTTCGCTCGTGGAGCATCACCCGGTCGATGTGCACAAGCGCCAGACTACCATCGGCATCAAGGTCGGCGATGCGGCGCCGTGACCAGATTTTTTCAAACAGCGATTGAGGGGGCCTCTTGGTCATTGGTCTTCGATCCGCAATACACCCGCATCCTGCATCTTCTGCAATTGATCCGGTGAAATGCCGGCAGCAAGGAGTGCTTGAGCGCCCCCCGAACCAATGCTTGGCAAATCCCGGCGCACACCCATGCGGCGCGAGCCCATTTCTATTGGCAGTGCCGGCAATTTTGTGTTTTTACCCGAGGGAAGAGTGACTGTCAGCAGTCCGCCCGCATTAAGTTGCGAATCCTCAAACAAGTCCTCAGGCTTGGCCACCGGAGCAAAAGGCAGGCCGATTTCCTCCAGTTTTTGCATCAACTCAGCTTGCGTCAGCGAACCCAAACGCTCCCGAATGATCGGCATGATGCGCTCTCTTTGCCGGACACGATCATTGTTTTTGTGAAGTGAAGGATCAGCCGCCAGCTCATCCAGGGTGAAGGCTTTGCAAAAGCTGCGCCATTGCGTGTCACTGACAACGGCAACAAAAACTTTGTTGTGGTCTTTGACCTCGAACACGTCGTAAACCGCCCAAGCTGACTGGCGTTGTGACATGGGCGGGGCAGCCTTTCCTGTCACGGCGAACTGAGCCATGTGCTGTCCAACCAGAAATGCCGTGGTTTCGTAGAGCGCCGTCGTCACCTTTTGCCCGTTTCCGTCACGATGGCGCTGTTCCAGGGCAGCCATGATCCCGATGACTCCGAACATCGCGCCCATCACATCAATGACAGAGGCACCCGCCCGCATGGGCCTATCCGGCGTACCGGTCATATAGGCCAGGCCTCCCATCATCTGGGCCACTTCGTCCAGCGCGGTGCGATGAGCGTAAGGTCCGCTCAGGAATCCTTTGCCTGAGCAATAAATGACTTTCGGGTTGCGAGCCGACACCGCTTCGAATCCCAAGCCGAGCGCATCCATGGCGCCTGGACGAAAATTCTCAATTACAACGTCTGCTGTATCTAGTAGTTGCAAAGTGGCATCACGCCCGGCAGCGGACTTCACGTCTATGGCAAGACTGGCCTTGTTGCGGTTGTACATCGGGAAATAACCGGCGCCCGAGCCGGTCAGGCGGCGCGTATTGTCTCCCTCCAAGGGCTCTATCTTGATGACTTCTGCGCCGAGGTCGGCGAGGATCAGGCCCATGCTCGGGCCCATCACCATATGTGTGAACTCGACCACTAACAAGCCATGTAGGGGTAGGTCGGAAATCTGGTTCATGAAGATTTAAAATTTTTTGGCAGTCCCGCCAGTGGGACCATGCCGTAGAGAGGCTCGCCAGGAAGGGCATCGCTCAGCAGTTGACGGGCGGCCATCAATCGACCGTAGTCAATTCCGGTGGAGATGCCCATTGCTTCCAGCATGAATACAAGATCTTCCGTGACGATGTTGCCGCTGGCGCCAGGCGCAAATGGGCAACCGCCCAACCCGCCTTGAGAGGCGTCTATGGTGGTCAATCCCTCATCAATTGCGGTAACCGCGTTTGCCAGGCCAAGCCCCCTGGTGTTGTGCAAATGAATGCCGGTGAGTTTGTCGGCTCCGACGCGTTCGTGAACTTTCCTTATCAAGCGTCGGACTTGCGCTGGATTTGCGTAGCCAGTCGTATCAGAAAGACCCACTTCGTCGCACCCTGCCTTGATAAGAATCTCCGCAAAATCAACCACTCTTGACTCGGGAACGTCGCCCTCCAGCGTGCAGCCAAATGCAGTCGACAAGCCCCCTTCAAAGTGAGGACGAGTTTGCTTCGGCAACGATTGCAGATAGTCACCGACTGCATGTATCTCACGAATCATTTGTTCATGCGTACGCCTGACGTTCTTGAGGCTATGGGTTTCGCTGCAGGAAAAAGGAATTGTGATTTTGTTTGCGCCGGCCAGGACGGCTGCTTCCGCACCTTTCAGATTCGGCACCAATACCGCAACGGCAAGTCCTGGCAGTCTGCTCGCATACTCGACAAGTTCCGAAGTGTCGGCCATCTGGGGAAGTACCTTGGCGGGAACAAAAGATCCCACCTCGATTTCCCGTAATCCAGCGTTATACAGCGCATGAATCCAGGCTTTCTTGTCCGCGGTTCTCATGAGTTGCGAAATACTTTGTAGCCCATCACGTGGGCCCACTTCGCTTACTGTTACTTGCGTACTCGTGCTACTAGCCCGTGCACGCTCTGATGCAGATGATTGATTCGCCCGTTGATCTTGCATTGCTGAATCAAAAGTTGTGCACGATGCCCAGCGTCATCGCAGTCGCCTTGTCCTTGAACCCGGCGCCTTGGTAACCGCTTCGCCAGTCCGTATGATCCAGCTCCGCATACAGCTTGGATCGCTTGGACAACGAGTATTCAAGAAATGCGATTGCGCGACCTAATCCGTCATTACTCAGCTTGGTCCTGCTTCGCTTCATATCGTAGTAAGACAACGTGAGCTCAAGGCTTGGCGACAGCTTGGAGCTGTAGCCCACGCCGACAGTTCGATGTCCGGTTGAGGAGGTGGCAGTCAGATCGGCGTCATTATGGGCGTAGCTCAGCTTGAAATGGCCTAGATCAGTGCGCAGTGCCCCGCCCGCAATGTAGGCATTGAGCTTCTGGGCCCCCGTTCCTTTTAATGTCATATAGGCGATCTGGGCTTCAAAGGCTCCAGCTTTATAGCCGGCTCCGACGCCGCTGCTGCTTCGGTCACCTCCGCTTGCTTCGCCCGGTCCGGCCATGGCTTTCAAGGTCACCGCTCCCAGATTGACTGCGTACTTGAGCGAGTTGTCCATGCGGTATGAACCGGTTGTAGAACCGCCGGTTGATCCGAACTCGGATCCCAGGCCATGTGCAGAGAGCGCACCAAACTGGACATTGGGGTTGAACCCGGCAAATCGAATTGCGAGCGGGTCAATGACGCCAAGTGTGTCTGCCAGAAGGTTGGTGTGTCGGCCCAGGGTAACGGTGCCCCAAGGCGTCTGTAGCCCGACGTAGCTCATCCGATCCCAGAACTTGTTCGTGTCAGCGTTGGCGCCTGTGTCCAGGGCCAGGCCCGACTCGACGTTGAAGATCGCGTAATTTCCGCCGCCGAGGTCCTCCCGGCCACGAAAGCCAAATCGGGAGGTGCGGTTCACGCCACTGGAAATGCCCAGTACAGTCCCCGTGCCCGGCCGATTTGCCGTGCTCAGGCCTGACGCGTAGCGAACGCCGCTATCCGCAATTCCATACAGGGTCAGTCCGGTTTGCGCTGCTGCGGCTTGCAGCATGCAGAGCAAAGTCGCTCCTGTCGCAAAAGGCCTTAATTTCATTGCAGTTCTCCTCGATTTATCTTGGTTTTTAGAAAAGCCCGGCCGGCTCCCTCTAGCGAGAAAAGGCCGGAATGGAGGACGGGTGTCCGTATCTGTTGCGTATACTGCTCAGCGAATCGCCGTGGCCTCGCGAAGGCCGCTGATCATCGATGTCTCCAGCAGGTATTGAGTCGCTAATGCCTTGTCGGATGCTTTTTGCTGGAGATCTGTTAATGACCGCCTTCGCTTTTCTGTGTCCCGCTCCTGCATGCGCGCTCGGTTCCGGCCTGACTGCTCGAGTACGTGCTTCACAGCAATCGGTCGACGCTGTCGTTCGTACAGCTGGAGCAGTTCCGTGCTTTCTCCGGCATAAATTCGACTGAGTTTTTCAGCAAGGTTGAAGGCGTCATGAATGCCGCCATTCATGCCCATACCACCACTCGGACTGTTGATGTGTGCGGCGTCTCCGACGAGCACCACTCGGTCGTGAACATACTGCTGCACAACGCGCTGGTGAATCCGGTAAGGCCTGATTTCAAGAACGTCATAGGGCTCCGCCTTCGGATGGATTTCCTGCAGCTTGGCTTGAATCGAGGCGGGCGCCACGGCTTCTTCATCCGATTCTCCGTCGCGGGGGTAGAGGCTCACCCTCCACAGATCGCGCAGACGCAGCAGGCTGAATGTGCCGCTTTCCTTCCAGCAGTAGTTGATGAAGGACAGGTCCGGAATATGCTCGTGAAAACGAAAGCTGGTGGTCGCCAGCACCGTGGTTTCTGGAAAAGTATGTCCATCAAACGCCAGGGCCAGTTGTGACCGGACTATGCTTCTGGCACCATCCGCACCGATCAGGTAGGCGCCGGTGAACGACTGAAGTTCGCCATCCGGACCTTGCGCCACCACATCGACGCTATCGGCGTGCTGCAAAAATTTTTGCACGCGATGGCCGTTCAACACCTCAATTCCAGGCAGCCTGTCCCGAATGTGCTCCAGTAGATACTCGGCCAACTTCCATTGCTCGCATTGGAGGCGATAGGGGTGGGCAGTGTGGTCTTTCAGGATTGAGAGATCGAATTCCGCAAACTCGCCGGTGGTGTGCCACCGCACTTGCCAGGTCGGCGCCACCAAACCGGCCTCTATCAGCCGCGACGTGATGCCGAAATCTTCGAGCATGTCGAGTGTCGGAGGATGAAACGTGGAAGCGCGCAGATCATGAGGCACTTCGGCGGCGGCTTCCAGAACCAGGCATTCGATTCCGTAGTGTCCTAGAAGCATGGCAGTAGTGAGGCCGACAGGCCCGGCGCCGACAATGATCACACGTTGATCGGCCAGTTTTCGCGTATTCATATTAGGTGCAGGAAAGTTGAGTGGAGGGAGGCAACTTGAGTGAGCAGTTCGCCATGAACTGTTCGTTGCTTAATATTTCTACAATAGGACAATTGATTCGGATGAGCGCCGCATCAGGTAGCCGTCTTAGTGTTTTAGAGCCTCTAGGCGAGGAGCCCAGTGCTCACCCACGAGCCAGCTTTGGATTGAATGACCGCCCGGATTCACAAGCTCTACAGCTTTCCAGGCAAGACACAACATGCATGACAGGACGGGGACACCTTTCGCCTCCCTGTTTGCCTGCAGCAAGGGTTCCAGCGTGGGCATACCCGTTCCAAGCATGACCAGAGCATCCACACCGGCCAGGGAGCCCAGTTCGCCAAGAACACTGTTGGCTTGCGCGGCGCTTAGGGAATAGATGGGATGAAAGTTGGTTGAATTGAAGGCGGCCGAAGCTTCCTTGACAACCGTCAGTCCGTGCGATTCCCAGTACTTCACGCTCTTTTGTGTCAACCCTTCGGGATAAGGTGTTGCCAAGGCGATGCGTCGCGCGCCCATTTGAGCCAGGCAATCCACAAGTGCGGTCGCCGCCGTGAAGGCCGTGATGCCTCTCCTTGCGCCCAACTGTTCCAGCAAGCTCTCCTCTTGCTCGCGCCCTGCCAGATACGATGCGCCCGTACACCCAAGAGCGAGCGCCTCAATTGGAGCGTTGGCAAATTGGTCTGCCGTCTGATCGGCAATGCGAAGGTAATCTAGCAAGCGCCCTTCAATGGTCTCTTTTTTGCTCACAAGCCTGGCGTTGATGTGTGCATAGCCTGGTGGCAGCAGTACTGAGAACTCGGGCTCGACGGTTGTGTTGGCTTGTGGCGTCAGCAGCCCAATCAAGCCTTTTGAGGCATATTCGACTTTCATGGAAGCAGCTCCTTTTTCGCGCTTATTCGATAGTGATCTTGGCGGCTTTGAGGATAGGAGCCCACTTTGCGGTTTCTTGCCGGAGGAAGTTGTCGAATTCCCGGGGGCCAAGACCCATGGGGTTTATTCCAGCCTGTTGAAGCTGCGCGCGGAGCAAGGGACTCTGGGTGACTTTTTCGAGTTCGGCGCGAATCCTCTCGATCACGGGACGCGGTGTTTTTGCTGGCACCGATACTCCGAACCACGCGTCACCGATGGCGCCAGGAATGGTTTCATTCATGGTCGGAACGTCAGGGTAATCGCGCAATCGCATAGCGCTGCTTACTGCCAGCGCCCGAAGTTTTCCGGAACTGATTTGAGAAGCTGCGACTGCCGGGCTTGTCAGCATGGCGCCTATGGAGCCGCCGACCAGGTCCGTGACGGCGGGGCCCGTTCCCTTGTATGGCACATGCACCATGCTGATCTTTGCCAGTTGCTGAAGAAGCTCCCCCGCCAGGAATCCGGCGGACCCTACGCCAGCTGAGCCCCAGCTGACGCCCTTTGGGTCTTTGCTCGAAATTTCCAGAAATTGCTTTAGTGTCTTTGCAGGATGGTCGGCGCGGACCACCAGCATGTTGGGGAAGCTTCCGATCAAAAACACGTGAACGAAGTCATCAATCGGTTTGTAGGGCAGCTTCTGCCCGATCAATGGGCCGGTTGTAATGGCGGCCCCATTGGTGATGGTCAACGTATAGCCGTCTGGCGCCGCCTTGGCTCCTGCGTCGGTTCCGATGAGGGACCCGGCCCCTCCGCGATTTTCAATGACGACGCTTTGGCCAAACCCTTCTCCCAACTTGTGGCCAATCAACCGGGCAACGATGTCTCCGGTACCGCCGGGAGCAAAGGGAACAATCAGTTTGACTGGTTTGTTCGGATACGCATCCTGCGCCATCGCGTTGCTGCCCAGCGCTAGAGCGAGGGCAGTTAAGAGCATGGTACGGCGTTGCAGAAAAACCTTGAGGCACAGTGAAGAGATCATGAATCGTTTACCCTGTCGACGTTGAATCCGTATTGACAGATGAGCGTCCTTAAATTCCGCCCATGTGCCGAAGACAATCAAGAGTGTCCGTGTTTATTGTTCCATTGTACCTATAATCATACAAATAAATTTTAATTTATGCAACAGTCCATGCCTTTGCCGAAGTACCACCAGGTGTACCTCGTCCTGAAAGAGCGACTTCTCGAGGGTTTTTACAACGAAAAATTTCCAGGCGAGCTTGAGTTAACTACCGAATTTGAAGTCTCAAGAGTCACCATTCGGAAGGCTCTCAGCAATCTGGCGTCTGAAGGTCTCATCGAAAGAACCGCCGGGCGTGGAACCCGACGGGTAGATGCAAGCGGTGCTTCAGCCGGGAGCGGAGCAGGATCTGTCCGCCCCCATCTGCTGGATAAGCTTGTTGCCATCAATCAGCACACCACGGTTAAAGTTCTTGAGCACGAGCGTATCTCTGCGACGGAGTCAGTGGCGGCCGCACTGCAGGTAGATGTGGGTGCTGAAGTTTTACGTGTGGTGAGGCTCCGCAGTACAAGCGACGGGCCTGTCTCTTATATTGTCGCGTGGCTGCCTGCCATCAGTTCTCGTGGGCTGACCAAGAGTCAACTCGAACGCAAGCCCATCCTCACGCTGATTGAAGAGGCTGGAGTCCAGATCTCGAGCGCCACTCAAACCGTGTCGGCCAGGCAAGCCGACAGTCTGGTTGCCCGCCATCTCGCAGTGCCTGTTGGAACGGCCCTGCTTGCTGTCAGTCGAATTGTCTTTGATGGGGAGGCTAGGCCTGTTCAGTGGCTTCAAGGGCTGTACCGACCCGACAGATACGAGTACGAAATGAAATTGTCTCGTTCTGACGAAGCCGATACCGCCAATGTGTGGATCAGCAAGGAGCTCACCACTCGCATTCAGTAATGCGCTGTTTGAGTGCGGGTTGGTGCACTCGGTGGCTGTGCGGCGAGTGGACATCGAGGCCGCCGCACCATTGCTGTCGATGCGCAGGGAGTGCTAATGCAGCTGCTTGATGGTTTGTACCGTCCCGACAGCTACGAATACCGGCTGGCGCCATCGCGAGTGGGTGTCGGGAGTGCCAATGTCTGGATGCCAGCCGAACGCTTCGCGGAGTCATCGTCCGACTGAAGGTGGCGAGCAACCAAGGGAGCATCCCAGAGCGGTCGTCTGCATGCAGGTCACTCCATGGCTGCTATTGCAGTGCCCGGATAAAAACCTCGGAATTCATTACCTCAGCGACGTTTCGCATATCGGCAAGTGAGGTTTGGTGGCGCTCCTCACCGAAGGCCGCACAGCCGTCGGCCAACACCACGACGCGGTAGTCGCGCATGTGGGCATCGCGCACGGTGCTGGCGACGCCGCCGTTGGTCACGATACCGCACACCGCCACCGTGTCTATGCCAGCGCGGCGCAGCAACCAGTCGAGCTGGGTGTTGAAAAAGGCCGAGTAGGCAACCTTGCAGACCGTCACGTCGGCTAGGCTTGCTAGCGCATCGACGTTGGCCTGGCCCCAACTGCCGGGCGCGAAGTCACCCTTCCTCAGATAGGGACGCAGCGTCTTCAGGTGCGACGAGATCATAGGTTCACCTGCCGCGTCCGGCCACAGGGTGAACTGGCTCGTGGCGACCAGTCCGCCAACTGCCTTGAGCGCGCGCGCCACGGTGGCCACGCGATCCGGCAGCTGCAGCGCGGGCGGGTTGGTGTCGCCACCGCGCGCATAGGCGCCCTTGGCATCGAGAAAGTCGTTCTGCAGGTCGATGATGACCAGCGCGGTTCTGGCCGCGGCGATGGCTTCGCCGTTGCTCATGATGGCCTCACCAGCAGGTTGCCGTGCGCATCGACCTCGGCGTGAAAGCCGGGTTCAAGCCATACGGTGGTATCGACCTGTTCGAGGATCGCGGGGCCGTTGATGCGTGCGGCCACGGGCAGTTCTAGCCGCGCGTAGCGCACCGCGTCATGCCATTGGCCCTGGTGGAAAACGCGCTGCGAGCCCAGCGACGCGGTGCTGCCCTTGCCTTCTGGTGCCAGCACGGCGAGGTCGAACTTGGGCCGCACGCCGATGCGCGCATAGCGCAGATTCATCACGCGGATGGCAATGCCGTCGAGCACGCGGCCGAAGGCGGCGGTGTAGGCAGCCTCGAAGGCGGCGCGGATGGATGCGGCAGTGAGCGGCACCTTGCCCGCATCTGCGAGCACCACGGGCAGCGTGTGCGTCTGGCCCGCGTAGAGCATGTCGAGCGCGATCACCTCGCGCACTTCGTCGAAGCGAACGCCCGAGGAATCGAGGCGCTGCTGGCAGCTAGCAGCCAGTTCATCGATGCGGCGCTGCACGTCGCCCACGTCGAGTTCGGTCAGCGGCTTGTTGAGCGTCTGCACCGCGTCGTGACGCATGTCGGCAATCACGCAGCCGAGGGCGGAAGTCACACCGGGGTACCGCGGCACGATGCCTGTCGCCACGCCCACCTCGCGCATCATCGCGCACACATGCAACGCGCCACCGCCGCCGAAGGGCATGTAGGCGAAGCGGCGCGGGTCGTGGCCGCGTTCGATGGAGACGAGGCGAATGGCGCCCGCCATGCGCGCATTGGCCACCGTGAGAATCGCCTCGGCCGCGGCATGCACGTCGAGGCCGAGTGGCCGGGCGACGTGTTCCTCGATGACCTGGCGCGACTTCTCCGCATCCAGCGCCGCGAGCAGCCCGCCGCCCAATGGACGATCGGCAGCGATGCGCCCCAGCAGCACGTTCGCATCGGTCACCGTCGGCCGCATGTTGCCGCGCCCGTAGCAAGCAGGCCCCGGCACGCTCCCGGCGGACTCTGGGCCGACCTGCAGCATCCCGCTCGCATCCACCGAGGCGATCGAGCCGCCCCCTGCGCCGATGGTCTCGATCTGGATCATCGGCGAGCGGATCACCATGCCGAACTCGATGGCGGTCTGAGCGGCCAGTGCGGCCTCGCCGTTCGCCACCAGCGACACGTCGAACGAAGTGCCGCCCATGTCACCGGTGATCGCGTTGGGGAAGCCTGCCGCACGCGCAATGGCAGCACAGGCAATCACGCCGGCCGCCGGGCCCGAGAGCGCGGTCCGCACCGGTAGGTCGCTTGCGGTCTGGCGCGACATCAGGCCGCCGTTGCTCTGCACCACCAGCAGTTCGCCCGCAAAGCCCTGGCCGCGCAGGTCGGATTCGAGCCGCTCGAGATAGCTACCCACCACGGGCTGCAGCGCCGCATTGAGCGTGGCGGTCGAGCAGCGCTCGAACTCGCGGATCTCGGGCAGCACCTCGCTCGCCGAGGTGACGTGCGGGTTGGGCCAGAGCACGCGCACCGCAGCGACGGCGAGGCGCTCGTTCCCGGGGTTCGCGTAGGTGTTGATGAAGAACACGCACACCGCTTCGCAGCCGGCTTCGAGCAGCGAGCGTGCTTCGGCGCGCACCTGGTCCAAGTCGACCGCCGTGTGCAGCGTGCCGTCGGCCAGCACGCGCTCGTCCACCTCGCGGCGCAGGTCGCGTGGCACCACGGGTGTGAAGCTGCCACGCAGGCCCCAGGTCTCGGGCCGGTCGCGGCGGCGCATCTCCAGCACATCGCGAAAACCGCGCGTGGTGATGATGCCGGTGCGCGCCACCTTGCGTTCAAGCAGCGCATTCGTGCCGACCGTGGTGCCGTGCACGATGGTGGCGATGGCCGCGGCCGAGTCGGCCACGCGCGCCACGCCGTTCATGAAGCCGCGTGCTTCCTCGCCGCGCGTGGAAGGCACCTTGACGATGCGTGCCGTGCCGTTGGCCTCGTCGAGCACGAAGAGGTCGGTGAAGGTGCCGCCGACATCGACGCCGACGACAAGGGATTTACCAGTGGAAGTCATTCGGAGGCTTTCTTGTCGCTGCTGCCGGTCGTCACATAACCCATTGCGCTGTCGGCTTCGCGCTGCGGTGCGGCCCGCTCGGCCGCATGGCCCCAGCCGCCGCCGCCGGGAGTTTCGAGCCGCACGCGCTCACCGCGCGCGAGCTGGATGCCGCGCATCTTCGACACCATGGGTGGCGTGTGCCACTCGCCCGCGTTCTCGTAGCTGAACACGTTGACCGCGCCTTCGCCGCCGCCCGCGATGCCCTTGGGCGGCGAGGTGCCGCGCTCGCCGAAGACGAACACTTCGGCGTCTTTCTCCAGTAGTTCGATTTCATACACGGCGCCGAGCCCGCCGCGGTGCCGGCCGTCGCCGCCCGAATCGGCCCGCAGCGACCACTCGGTGAAGCGCACCGGGTACGCGGCTTCGAGAATCTCCAGCGGCGGAATCGTCGCGGTGGAGATCGGTGCATTGCCGTGCGAGAGCCCGTCGCCACCCGAGTGGCCGCCATGGCCGCCGCCGAAAAAGCTGAACATCACCCAACGCTGGCCTTCGCGGCCTTTGTCGCTGCGGTGGCCCGCGATCGACAGCGCATTGATCGTGCCGTAGGCCTGCGCCACCGCACGCGTCGGGTCGGCCTGGGCGGCAGCGCTGAAGATCACGTCGATCATCCGCAGGATGGTTTCGGTGTAGCCGCCGACCGGACGCGGGCGCTCACAGCTAATCACCAGCTTGTCGGGGATGTTGAAGTCCACCGCATCGAGCACGCCGGCATTGGCGGGCACGTCGGGGAACAGGTGTTTGAGCGCGACGTAGCAGGCCGCCACTGCGGTGGCCCGCGAGATGTTCACAGGCCCCGCGCATTGCGGCGAGGTGCGCGAGAAGTCGAGCAGCAGCCGGTCGCCGGCTACCGTCATGTCGAGCGCGATGGTGAGCGGCTCGTTCACGATGCCGTCGTTGTCGAGCACGTCCTCGAAGCTGTAGCGACCGTCGGGCAGCGAAGCGATGTGCGAGCGCATGTGGCGCAGCGCACGGCTGCGCAGCTCGCCAAGCGCGTTCAATACCAAGTCGTCGCCATACTCGTCGAGCAAACCGTTCAGCCGCTTCTCGCCGAGCTCCAGCGCGGCGAGCTGGCCGTTCAGGTCACCCCAGAGGCTGTCGGGCAGGCGCGTGTTGGCCTGCAGGATCGCGAGCACGTCCGCATCGAGTACGCCGCCCTGCACGATGCGCACCGGCGGAATCTGCACCGCCTCCTGCCAGCACTCGGTGGCGGCCGGGTTGTAGTTGCCGGGCACCGCGCCGCCCACGTCGTGCCAGTGTGCGGCCGAGGCCATGTAGCAGTAGAGCTTGCCGTTGCGAAAGAAGGGCTTCACCAGCTTGAAGTCGTTGGCGTGGGTGCCGCCGTCGTAGGCGTCATTGCTGATCCAGATGTCGCCGTCCTTCATGCCGCCGCGCGGCTCTGCCGCCTTCGCGGTGGCGCGCACGGCGAAGGCCATGGCGCCGACGAACACCGGCAGGCCCGACTTGCCCTGCACCAGCGTGTCGCCGCTCGCTGCGTCGTACAGGCCGTGGCAGGCGTCGTGCGCCTCGGCAATGATGGGATTGAAGGCGCTGCGGTAGAGCGTGGCGTCCATTTCGTCGGCCACCTGTTCGAGGCGGCCGCGCAGGACGGCGAGCGTGACGGGATCCGTCGTCATACTGGAACGCAATTCAAACATCGAAGAACTCCATGCCAGACTGCTGGCGCAACTGGTTGATAAAGCCGCCTGCACGGATCATTTCCATCTGGAGTGCCGACATCAACTCAGATGCTAGGTGCGCAGCGTCGGACGTGATGACAATGGAGAATGCGATTTCGATGGCGAAGAAGCCACCTTTGCCATCGGCACGGGTGTCGACTGTCATCGCAGCCATTGACGGAGCGGTAGGTCATGGAGTTTTGATAAAGGCATTCGTAACATGCCCATCATGATTATTCAGTTCTATTGTCATGTCAATAGTACATTTAAATATGCAAAAACAAGGCATTTAACACAGGCCGTTTTTTTCGACCATGACATCATGGATGGCTCTTGCATCCTGCGAAGGCTGCGGTCCGCCAAAACTGCTCTGATTCTAGTGACGCTTCACTCGATGCCGGTCATTTCCCAACTGGAGTTGGCGTAGCTTGATCAGCCGGTTAGTCGCAAGTTTTCGGGATCGTGTGCATCGAGTTTCACACCGACTGGGCTGGTTTCACCCAGTGCATCAGGATCGAGGCATCTAGTTCTGCTCCCAGTCATTCAAGGTCTCGCTGCTTCAGCGACCTTTGGTGGCCGAAAAGCGTGGGTGCCAATGAGGTGTGTGGTGCCCGGATCAGTCCCGAGTCGCATGCCGCTGCACGCAGTCGATATACGCAGCTCCATCGGGCGGGCGGCCGGCGCGCTGGCTTTCCCAAACCATTTGCCCCAGACAGTCCATCGCTTCGTGGTGCGCATCGTGCAGTGAGTTGCGTTTGGCAGTTAACAATTCCACCGCCTGGCGTATGCCCCTGGGCTGGTCGATGGAGCACTGCTCGCTGATCGACAGGTGCATGGACAGGTGTAGAAAGGGATTGGTTTTGCCGGCTTCCACGTCGTACATTTTTTCCAGTGCGGCATCGGCATCGGCAAAATCGGCGTGGTATTCCGGGTGTTCGTCCATCCACTGGCTTGCTATTGTTTCAATAGCTTCAAGTGGTTGACCAGAGCGGGCCTTGGCATAAACGGAGCAAAAAAAACGGCGGACGTCGGCTTGTGAGGGCGTAAACATGGGCGCAAGCGTATCACGCAGTCGATTTGCGCTTTGGCCGTAATGCTTTTACTTTGGAGCCATCTGCTTGGCAGGCCCAGGCCGCGTCCTACAGACAAGCCGGGAGCGGCTCGTTACATTACGCTCACGGTGGCGCGGTTCCTGGGCGTTCCATCCCCTGACTCATCAGCCCGGCGAGGAGATTTCAATGAACGCAGCACGCATCGCAGGCATTATTTTGATTGTGGCTGGTCTGGCCGGATTTTTCACCGGCGGTTTCAGCTTCACCAAGGACACGACCGCCGCCAAAATCGGCCCCATCGAGTTGACGGTCAAGGAAAAAGAATCCGTCAACATTCCGCAGTGGCTTAGCCTGGGCGCCGTGGCTCTGGGTGCGCTGGTGCTGGCGCTTGGCTTCCGTAAATCCTGAACGGCAAGGCACCCTTTATCGGCATCAGCTGCGCTGCGCGCTCAGCAGGCGTGAGATCGTTTGCGCGGCCGCCAGCAGTTGCGGCAGCATGCTTTCTTGCATGAGCTTGGCGCTGCTGCGGTTGGCCTGGCCGCTGATGTTGAGTGCCGCCACCGTCTTGCCGGAGCGATCGGTAATCGGCGCGGCGATGGACACCAGGCCTTCTTCCAGTTCCTGATTGATCAGCGCCCAGCCTTGTTTGCGTACCTGCGCAATCTTGGCTGCCAGCTCTTTCACGTCGGTCACCGTGTGCCGGGTGCGCTGAACCCGGTCCGAGTTTTCTAGCAACTGCAGGAGTTCGTCTGGCGGCAGGGCTGACAGCAGCATGCGGCCCAGCGCGGTGCAATAGGCCGGCAGCCGAGAACCCACGCTCAGGCTGATGCTCATGATCTTGTGCGTCGGCACGCGCAGCACGTAGACGATGTCCGTGCCATCCAGCACCGCCGCCGAGCACGACTCCTTGATCTGCTCGACCAGCGCCTCCATCACCGGCTCCGCCAGGTTCCAGATCGGCATGGAGGAGAGGTAGGCAAAGCCCAGATCGAGTATGCGCGGGGTCAGGCTGAAAAGCTTGCTCTCGTTGCGCACATAGCCCAGCGACTCCAGGGTGAGAAGGATGCGGCGCGCGCCGGCGCGGCTCAGGCCGCTGCGCCCGGCCACCTCGGTCAGGGTTTGCCGGGGTGCGCTGGCGCTGAAGGAGCGGATCACTTCCAGTCCGCGCGCGAACGACTGGACATAGCCGTCGCCGGGCTTGAGGTTGGCAACAAGGGTGGATGCGGCATTTGCCATGGGGCTTGAAATCTCCTAGAATTCATTATACGAACTCTTGTTCTAATGTCGAACAAATTTCAACAGCCATTCCATTGAGCTGTGGCGGCGTAAGTTTTCCCCTTGGAGAGGATTGAATGATCAACAAGATTGCCCCTTGCATTGCCGATGCACTGGCGGATGTGAAAGACGGCGCCACTGTGCTGATTGGTGGCTTTGGCACTGCCGGCATTCCCCTGGAGCTGATTGACGGCCTGATCGCGCAAGGCGCCAAGGACCTGACCGTGGTCAACAACAACGCGGGCAATGCCGAAGTCGGGCTGGCCGCCTTGCTCAAGGCCGGGCGGGTGCGCAAGATCATTTGCAGCTTTCCGCGTCAAGCCGACAGCCAGATTTTTGACGCCCTGTACCGCAGCGGCAAGCTGGAGCTGGAGCTGGTGCCGCAAGGCAATCTGGCCGAGCGCCTGCGCGCCGCCGGTGCCGGCATAGGCGCTTTCTTTTGCTCCACGGCCTACGGCACCGAGCTGGCCAAGGGCAAGGAAACGCGCGAGATCAAGGGCAAGCACTATGTGCTCGAATACCCCATCCATGGCGACGTGGCGCTGATCAAGGCCGAGCAGGGTGACCGCTGGGGCAATCTGACCTATCGCATGTCGGCGCGCAATTTCGGCCCCGTCATGGCCACGGCGGCCAAGCACACGGTGGCCACGGTGCACGAGATTGTTGAGCTGGGTGCGCTTGATCCCGAAAGCATAGTGACGCCCGGCATTCACGTCAGCAAGGTGGTGCGCATAGACCGCGTGGCGACCCAGGCCGGTGGCTTCAAGAAGGCCGCCTGAACCGATTCGGGCCAACAAGGAACAAGTATGAGTAGCTATCAAAAACGAAGCAAAGAAGAACTCGCCCAGCGCGTGGCGCAGGACATCCACGACGGTGCCTATGTGAATCTGGGCATAGGCATGCCGACGCTGGTGGCCAACCACATCCCGGCCGGGCGTGAGGTCATATTGCAAAGCGAAAACGGCATCCTCGGCATGGGTCCTGCGCCCGCAGCGGGTGAGGAAGACTACGACCTCATCAACGCCGGCAAGCAGCCCATCACGCTGCTGCCGGGCGGCGCCTATTTCCACCATGCCGACAGCTTTGCCATGATGCGCGGCGGCCACCTCGACATCTGCGTGCTGGGCGCCTTTCAGGTTTCCAGCACCGGTGACCTGGCCAACTGGAGCACCGGCGAGCCCGGCGCCATTCCGGCCGTGGGCGGCGCCATGGACCTGGCCATAGGGGCCAAGCAGACCTGGGTCATGATGGATTTGCTGACGAAAAAGGGCGAAAGCAAGGTGGTTGAGCAGTGCAGCTATCCTTTGACCGGCATCGCCTGCGTCAAGCGGATTTACTCCGACCTGGCAACATTGGCATGCACGCCTTCAGGCCTGCAACTCATAGACAAGGTAGAGGGCCTGAGCCACGCCGAACTCGAGACCCTGCTGGGCCTGCCGGTCCAGGCCTGAAGCGGTATTTCCATTTCCGTTATTCACAAAACCACGAGACACATCATGAACCAAGCTTTTATCTGCGATGCCATCCGTACCCCCTTCGGCCGTTACGGCGGTGCCTTGAGCAGCGTGCGTACCGACGACCTGGGCGCCATTCCGATCAAGGCGCTGATGGAACGCAACCCGGGCGTGGACTGGGCGGCGGTGACTGATGTGATCTACGGCTGCGCCAACCAGGCCGGTGAAGACAACCGCAACGTGGCGCACATGTCCAGCCTGCTGGCCGGCCTGCCTATCGACGTGCCGGGCGCTACCCTGAACCGTTTGTGCGGCTCGGGGCTGGACGCTGTGGGCACGGCAGCACGCGCCATCAAGTCCGGCGAAGCCGGCCTGATGATTGCCGGCGGCGTGGAAAGCATGAGCCGTGCGCCCTTTGTTAGCCCGAAGGCCGACAGCGCCTTCAGCCGCAATAACGCGGTCTACGACACCACCATAGGCTGGCGCTTCATCAACAAGCTGATGAAGGCGCAGTACGGCGTGGATTCCATGCCCGAGACCGCCGAGAACGTGGCCGACGATTTCAAGATCGAGCGCGCCGCGCAAGACCGTATGGCGCTGGCCAGCCAGATCAATGCCGCCGCCGCGATCGCAGCCGGCCACCTGGCACGCGAAATCGTTCCGGTCAGCATCGCGCAGAAAAAGGGCGACGCCATCATCGTGAGCCAGGACGAGCACCCGCGTGCCACCACGCTGGAAGCGCTGGCCAAGCTCAAGGGCGTAGTGCGTCCCGATGGTTCGGTCACCGCGGGCAACGCCTCGGGCGTGAACGACGGCGCCTGTGCGCTGCTGCTGGCCGATGAAGCCAGCGCTGCCAAGTACAGCCTGACGCCGCGCGCCCGCGTGGTCGGCATGGCCACGGCCGGCGTGGCGCCGCGCATCATGGGCTTTGGCCCGACGCCCGCGACGCTCAAGGTGCTGGCGCAAACCGGCTTGAGCCTGGCGCAAATGGACGTGATCGAACTCAACGAAGCCTTTGCCGCGCAAGGCCTGGCCGTGCTGCGCGCACTGGGCCTGCAGGACGATGACGCCCGCGTCAACGCCTGGGGCGGCGCGATTGCCCTGGGCCACCCGCTGGGCGCCAGCGGCGCCCGTCTGGCCACCACGGCCGTGAACCGCCTGCACGCCACCGGCGGCAAGTACGCGCTGTGCACCATGTGCATTGGCGTGGGCCAGGGCATTGCCGTGATTCTGGAACGGGTGTGAGTTCCATGACTGCACAGACCCCTGAAGCAACCCTGGTCTCAGGCGCCAGCGCCGGCATTGGCCGGGCCATCGCCGAGGCGCTGCTGGCGCAGGGCCGCCATGTGGTCAACCTCGACTATGTGCTGCCCGACTGGAGCCACCCGCAGCTCAGCTCCTATCAGGCCGACCTGACGCAGGAAGCGGCGACGCGTGAACGTGCCGCCGAGATTGCGGCCAGGCACAACATCGTTGCCCTGGTCAACAACGCCGGTGCCACCCGGCCCGGCACCATAGACACGGCCACCACGGCCACGCTGGATGATGTGGTGGGCCTGCACCTGCGCGCCCCCATGCTGCTGACGCAGGCCTTTTTGCCAACGCTGCGCGCTTGCGGCCACGGCCGCATCGTCAACATGTCCTCGCGCGCGGCGCTGGGCAAGGCCGATCGCATCGTCTATTCGGCCACCAAGGCCGGCATGATAGGCATGACGCGCACCCTGGCCATGGAGCTGGGCCGCGACGGCATCACTGTCAACGCCATAGGCCCCGGGCCCATCGCCACCGAGCTGTTTCGCAAGAGCAACCCCGAGGGTGCGCCGCAGACGCAGCGCATCCTGGACAGCATTGCGGTGGGCCGCATGGGTACGGCCGAAGACGTGGCGCGCGCCGCGCTGTTTTTCCTCTCGCCCGACAACGGTTTTGTCACCGGCCAGGTGCTTTATGTGTGCGGTGGCACCACCCTGGGTGTGGCGCCTATTTGAGTTTTCCATAGCCCTGTTATCAGGGCTTTCCCCGTCCCGGTTTTGCCAGTGCGATCCACAAGATAGGCAGCTGCAGCGCGACCGGGGTTTTCTCTCTCGTTTCCTGGAAAGATGTCTCCATGTCCCGCTTTGCTACTTCCGATCGTCGCCAATTCGCGCTGCGCAGCCTGACGGCCGCCCTGGTCCTGGGCTCCGGCCTGCTGGCCAGCGTGCCCGCCGCCGCACAAGCGGCTTACCCCAGCAAGCCCATCACCATGATCGTGCCTTTCTCTGCGGGCGGCACCACCGACATCCTGGCGCGCATCGTCGGCCAGGCGCTGACGACCGAGCTGGGCCAGTCGGTGATCATCGACAACCGCGCCGGCGCCGGCGGCAACATCGGCGGCCAGGCCGCTGCTCGCGCGCCTGCTGACGGCTACACCTTGTTCATGGGCACGGTCGGCACGCATGCCATCAATGCCGCGCTCTACAAGAAGATGCCTTTCGATCCGATCAAGGATTTCGCGCCCCTGACCCGCGTGGCCAATGTGCCCAATCTGCTGGTGGCCAACCCCAAGCAGCCCTTCAAGAACGTCAAGGAACTGATTGCCTACGCCAAGTCCCATCCGGGCCAGCTGAATTTCGGCTCCTCGGGCAACGGCAGCTCCATCCATTTGTCGGGCGAGCTGTTCAAGAGCATGGCCAAGGTGGACATGGTGCACGTGCCTTACAAGGGCAGCGCGCCGGCCGTGACCGACCTGCTGGGCAACCAGATCAGTGTCATGTTCGACAACATGCCATCGGCCATCCAGCATGTGCGCTCGGGCAAGCTGCGCGCCATCGCCGTGACGACCGCCAAACGCTCGCCGGAACTGCCTGATGTGCCGACCATCGCCGAAGCCGGCGTGCCTGGCTACGAGGCCACCTCGTGGTTCGGCCTGTTCGCGCCCGCCGCCACGCCGCCTGCCGTGGTCAGCCAGCTCAACGCCGCCATCGTCAAGGTGCTGGCCAATCCTGAGGTGAAGAAGAAGATCAACGAACAGGGCGCCGAGGTTTACAGCGAAACCCCGGCACAGTTTGCCGCCTTCATCCAGAAGGAATCGGTGAAGTGGAGCAAGGTGGTTCGCGACTCCGGCGCCAGCACGGACTGAGGCTGATTCAATATAGGGCCGCCTAGGAGTCTGCGCGGCAGAAGCCTGAAGTCATCGTTTGGTGAAGTCTGGACGTTAGAGCTTGATGCCTGCCAGCTACCTACCCTACCTGCCGGACCAAGACATGCTGCTGCCGCACTCGATGCGCGAGTGGCTGCCCGAAGGGCATTTGGCGTATTTCATCAACGACACAGTGGACAGTCTGAACCTGCAGGCGTTCCACGCGAGGTATTCGGCAGGCGGCTCACGCAACCAGCCCTTTCACCCCGCCATGATGGTCAAGGTGCTGATCTATGGTTACGCCACAGGCGTGTTCAGTTCACGCAAGCTTGCCCGCAAGCTGCACGAAGACGTGGCGTTTCGCCTGCTGGGGGCAGGCAACTTC
>NZ_FOKZ01000012.1 GCF_900112285.1 Polaromonas sp. OV174
GATGCAATCGCCCAAAGTGAGGGCTACGCCGTTTCGCAGCAAAAGAGAAAACTGATTGAGCAGGGCTTTGGCTGGGCCAAAACGGTGGGCCGGATGCGGCAGGTCATGGTGCGCGGGCTTGAGCGGGTCGATCAGATGTTTGTGCTGACGATGGCCGCGTACAACTTGACGCGTATGCGCACCTTGGGACAAATCCGTCTGCAGGCGCAGTGAGGGGTGAAAAAAACGGCAGCAGAGCTTCAAACCAATAACAAAAGCTCAAAAAAGCACTGGAATCTCAAAATATGAAACAGAACCGCAAAAATAAACCGCTTCGAGTCAGCTGCTGCGCTGGCGCAGTGAGTATTTCAGCAGCCTGCTAGAGGCCTAAATGGCTTAAAACTCTGTTGGCGGTGGCGCTATTGGAGGAAACTCGACACCCGCCAGCCCGGCCTGCCAGGGCGGGTACTTTCCCATCACCCGCACCAACAGCGGCCCGGCTTCCCAGCGCGCCAGCCAGGCCAGCAGATTGGGCCAGGGCTGGGCCGCAAACCAGGCCGCATCGGTGTGCGCAAACTGCCGCACAAAAGGCAGTATGGCCATGTCGGCCAGGCTGACAGAGGCGCCACATAGCCAGCCGTGGCCGTTGAGCCGGGCATCCAGTTCCATCAGCCAGCGGGCGGCGCTGCTGCGGTGGGCTTCAGCAAAGGCTTTATCGTCTCCCGCATGTTCGGCCGCGTAGCGATTCGGGTATTTGTAGCGGTCCAGGTCGCGTTTGAACGGGCCGTCGTTGGCGGCGATCAGGCTGTCCAGGGTGGCGCGGTCTGCCGCCAGCCAGCCTTCGGGGTCGTGCTGCTGCAGCGCCCAGCGCATGATGTCCAGGCTTTGGTCTATGACCTGGCCATCCGCCAACACCAGCACGGGAACGGTGGCCTTGGGTGAGGCGGCCAGCATCTCGGGCGGTTTGTTTCTCAGCACGATTTCGCGCAGCTCGCAGCGCTGGCCGCTGACGGCAATGGCCAGCCGCGCCCGCATGGCGTAGGGGCAGCGGCGAAAGGAATACAGGATGGGCAGGGGCGTCATGGCCGGGTTCAGGAGTCGGCCTGCCGCACGCCTATGTGTTGCCTATGGCACGTCTCGGCCAGATCGACCTGGTGCTGGCGCTCGCGATAGCCGGCTTTTTGTGCTTCGGTAGTGCGGCCATGGCAATGCGCGCAACTCACGCCCAGCTCATACAGCGGGTGCTTTCGGTCTTCCTCGCTCAAGGGATCGCGGCAGGAGCGGCACAGCGTGTGGTGGCCCACGTTCAGGCCGTGGCCGACTGACACGCGTTCATCGAAAACAAAGCACTCGCCTTGCCAGCTGCTGTGCTCTACCGGCATGGTTTCCAGATATTTGAGGATGCCGCCTTCCAGGTGGTAAACCTCCTCAAAACCCTTGGAGCGCAGAAAGGCGGTGGATTTTTCGCAGCGTATGCCGCCGGTGCAAAACATCGCCACCCGCGGTTTTTTGCCATCCACTTCGGCGAGTTTCCCGCCGGCGGCCATTTCCTTGTCCACCCAGCCCGGCAGTTCCGAAAAGCTGTGGGTGGCGGGGTTGATAGCGCCCTTGAACGTGCCTATGGAAACTTCGTAATCGTTGCGGGTATCGACCAGCACCACCGCCGGGTCGGCAATCAGCTGGTTCCAGTCCTGCGGCTTGACGTAGTGGCCGGCCATCAGCGCGGGGTGCACATCGGGCACGCCCAGAGTCACGATTTCGCGCTTGAGCCTGACCTTCATGCGGTAAAACGGCATCTGGGCGGCATGCGCTTCCTTGTGCTCCAGCGTGGCCAGGCGAGGATCGGCGCGCAAATAGGCCAGTACCGCGTGAATGCCATCGGGAGCGCCGGCAATCGTGCCGTTGATGCCTTCACTGGCCAGCAGCAAGGTGCCCTTGACGCCATGGGCTTCGCAGCAGGCGAGCAGCGGCGCCTGGAGTTCGGCAAAGTCGGGCAGTTCGACAAATTTGTACAGCGCGGCGGTCAGAAAGTCTTGCATGGTGATGAAAAAAGGGGTCGGCTTGAGGCGAGCCTGAATCGTACCGGAGTCGTCCGCGACGCGGTTTGATGCATATCAGAGCCCTTGCGGCTACTCAGGCCGCTCTTTTTGCAAGGGAAAAGTGCTTGTTACCGCCGCCAGCTGGGTGCTGGCAGCTATAAATATAGTAGCAACTGGCGGCCTGCCTGGGCGCCAAGCTGCTGCCGCAGGCTGCGCTAAAACCGACAAGGCGGCCAAGGCCTGCGCAGACTCTTGCAGTGCGCCTTAAACCTGCGGCGCCTTGACGATATCGCGGCTGACGACACCGTAGCGCTCCAGGCGGTCTTCCAGTTCGCCAAGATGGGCCGCCAGGGTGTTGTCGGTTTGCTCAATGCGGGCCAGCAGTGTCTGCTGCTGCTGGGCAAAGCGCTCATTGAGCAGGCTGCTGGCGGTGGCCTCGCGTTGCTGGGCTGCCAGCGACTGCATTTCCAGGTAGCTGCGCAATTCGGTGAAGCGCGAGGCCTCGGCCTTGTCGGCCAGCTCGCGCTGGGCGTTCAGCTCGCGGGTGTGCTTGCGCGCCTCCAGCAAGTTGGTGCTTTGCATATACAGGGTGCCGGCCAGGAAGACCGCCGTGGCCAGCACCAGCAGCAGCAGCATGATCAGACCCAGCGAAGCTTGAACGGTGGTAAAGCCCAGGCTCAGCACGCTGGCCCGCGTGAACTCATCCACATTCAGGGCGACAAACCCGGCGAGCAGCAAAATGGCCACAATGAAAAAAATGGTGCGTATGCGCATGCTGGTGCTCCCTGATTGTTTGTAAAAGTTTGCGATGCCGATTGAGGGGATTATGGGCCTCGCAGCCTGTTCCGGCTGTGGGACAATTCCGACCCTTGACCCCGCTTGACGGGGGCGAGGGCCCGTCATCAGGCCACCCCCTCATTCCTTTCATAGCCTTCCAGCCGACTCTTCTTTTTTCAATATGCAGAAAATCATTCGCCAGATCGCGGTCGAAATCAAGGCCCAGGAGCATCAGATCAAGGCCGCCGTGGAGCTGCTCGATGGCGGCGCCACCGTGCCCTTTATTGCGCGCTACCGCAAGGAAGCCACCGGCGGACTGGACGACGTCCAGCTGCGCGAACTCGAATACCGGCTGGGCTATCTGCGTGAACTCGAAGAGCGCCGCGAAGCCGTGCTCAAAAGCATTGAAGAGCAGGGCAAGCTCACGCCCGAGCTGCGCGCCGCGATTGAATTCGCCGCCACCAAGCAGGATCTGGAAGATCTCTACCTGCCTTACAAGGTCAAGCGCCGCACCAAGGGCCAGATCGCCCGCGAAGCCGGCATAGAGCCGCTGGCCGACAAGCTGTTTGCCGACCCGTCGCTGGTGCCCGCCGACGAAGCCGTGGCCTTTGTGAAGGCCGAAAAGAACGAAACCGGCGACGACTTCACCACCGTGCAGGCGGTGCTGGACGGCGTGCGCGACATCCTGAGCGAGCGCTGGGCCGAAGACGCGGCGCTGGTGCAGTCGCTGCGCGGCTGGCTCTGGAACGAAGGCCTGTTTTCCTCCAAGCTGGTCAGCGGCAAGGACGAAAACAACGCCGATCACGCCAAATTCCGCGACTATTTCGACTACGACGAGCCGATTGGCCGCGTGCCCTCGCACCGCGCGTTGGCGGTGTTTCGCGGCCGCGGCCTGGAGATTCTGGACGCCAAGCTGGTACTGCCGGTGCCGCCCGAAGCCGGCCAGCCCAGCATTGCCGAAGGCAAGATTGCCCTGCACCTGGGCTGGAGCCACAAGGCGCGGCCGGCCGACGACTTGCTGCGCAAATGCGTGGCCTGGACCTGGCGCGTCAAGCTCAGCCTGTCGCTGGAGCGCGACCTGTTCACCAAACTAAGGGAAGAGGCCGAAAAAGTCGCCATCAAGGTGTTTGCCGACAACCTGCGCGACCTGTTGCTGGCCGCGCCGGCCGGCCCGCGCGTGGTGATGGGCCTGGACCCCGGCATTCGCACCGGTGTGAAAGTGGCCGTGGTCGATGCCACCGGAAAACTGGTCGAAACCTCTACCGTCTACCCGCACGAGCCGCGCAAGGATTGGGACGGCTCGCTGCACACCCTGGCCAAGCTGTGCGAAAAGCACAAGGTCAACTTGATTGCCATTGGCAACGGCACGGCCAGCCGCGAAACCGACAAGCTGGCCGGTGACCTGATCAAGCTCATGGCCAAGATCGACCAGGCGATTGAAAAAGTCGTCGTAAGCGAAGCCGGCGCCTCGGTCTATTCGGCCAGCGAATTCGCCTCGCAAGAGATGCCCGATGTGGACGTGAGCCTGCGCGGCGCCGCCAGCATTGCGCGCCGCCTGCAGGACCCCTTGGCCGAACTGGTCAAGATAGACCCGAAATCAATCGGCGTGGGCCAGTACCAGCACGATGTGAACCAGAGCGACCTGATGCGCAGCCTGGACACCGTGGTCGAGGATTGCGTCAACAGCGTCGGCGTGGACCTGAACACCGCCAGCGTGCCTTTGCTGGCGCGAGTGTCTGGCCTGAGCAATACGGTGGCCAAATCGGTGGTGCGCTGGCGCGATGCCAACGGCGTTTTCACCTGCCGCGCAGATTTGATGAAGGTCACCGGCCTGGGCGCCAAGACCTTTGAGCAGAGCGCGGGCTTTTTGCGCCTGCGCACCAGCAGCAACCCGCTGGACATGACGGGCGTGCACCCGGAAACCTATCCGGTGGTGGAACAAATCATGGCGCACACCGGCAAGCCGGTGGCCGAGCTGATGGGCCGCGCCGAGATGCTCAAGACCCTGAAACCCGAGTTGTTCGCCAATGAAAAATTCGGCGTCATCACGGTCAAGGACATCATTGCCGAGCTGGAAAAACCCGGCCGCGACCCGCGCCCCGACTTCAAGGTGGCCCGCTTCAACGAAGGCGTGGAAGACATCAAGGACCTGAAAGAGGGCATGACGCTGGAAGGCACGGTCAGCAACGTCGCGGCCTTTGGCGCCTTCATAGATATTGGCGTGCACCAGGACGGCCTGGTGCATGTGAGCCAGCTCTCCAACAAGTTCGTCACCGACGCGCGTGAAGTGGTGAAAACCGGCGATATCGTCAAGGTGCGCGTGACCGAGGTCGACGTGGCGCGCAAGCGCATAGGCCTGACCATGAAGCTGGACGCCGCGCCGGCGCGCAAGGATGGCCCGCGCGACAATCGCTTTGAAAGCGCACGGCCGGGGCAAGGCCGCGGTGGCAATTACGGCGGCCAGAGCAGGGCGCCGCAACCGGCAGCATCCACCGCCATGGAATCGGCCTTCAGCAAGCTGGCGGCGCTGAAAAAATAAGCGCGCCAGTCGCCAGAACGACAGGGTTGGGCCGATTTTTATAGTCAAATCGCCCTCTAGCCCAAGACTGACGAGCGCCAATAGCTATTAAAACGATAGCTGTTGGCATGCTGCCGTAGCCGCCAAGCCATCAAGGAGTCCGCATGCCCGCCTTGTCATTGCCGCGATTCATCAAAGCGCCCAAGCCGCTGGCCTGCGCCGCCTTGATCGCCGGGCTGACGGCGACCGCCAGCGTGCAGGCCTGGCTGGTGGAAGAGGTGATGCGGGTTCCGGTGGCCGTCAGCAATGGCTACGGCAAGCCCGTCGCGCAAGACATCGTGGTCACGGTGTTTCATGATGACGCGGCAGCCAAGCCTTATCCGCTGCTGATCCTGGGCCACGGCCGCTCCCCCGATGCGGCGAGGCGCCAGGCCTTGGGACAGGCCAGGTACTCGGCCAATGCGCGCTGGTTTACCCGCCTGGGTTATATGGTGGCCGTGCCTACCCGCGTGGGCTATGGCGAAAGCGGTGGCGAAGATGTCGAGGACACCGGTAGCTGCAACCATAAAAACTATCCCCCCGGCTATGCCGCAGCGGCGCTGCAAACCCTCAAGGTGCTGGAAACGCTGAGGCAGCGGCCCGACGCGGCCAAGGACCGGGCCGTCATACTGGGCCAGTCTTTTGGCGGTACGACCGCCGTTGCCGTCGCCGCCATGAACCCGCCTGGCGTGCAGGCGGCCATCAACTTCGCCGGCGGCGGTGGCGGCAATCCCAAGACCATGCCGCAAAACCCCTGCGCGCCGGCGCGGCTGGAGCGCCTGTTTGCCGGCTACGGCAAAACCGCACGCCTGCCCACCCTCTGGGTCTATACCGAAAACGACATGTTCATGGGGCCAACCCACCCCCGGGAATGGTTTGATGCCTTCGAGGCCTCAGGCGGGCAGGGCGACTACACCCGCTTCCCGCCCCATGGCGAAGACGGCCACGGCCTGTTCACCCGCGCGCCCGAGGTCTGGCAGCCGCTGGTGCTGGATTTTTTCCGAGCCCATGGCTACCCCGAACTCCAGGCACCGCCGGCCAAACCATGAAAGCCCTGCGCATCTACGCCGGCCCGCTGGCGCGCCGGCACATTGAGCAACACGGCTTGCAGCCGCAAGACATTGGCGTGATTCCCGGCGCTGCGGGTGGGCCCAAGGGCTTGATGCTGGGCGCGCTGGATCGTTTAATCTTTGGCGACTGGCTGACGCAGAGCACGCAGACTGTGCATCTGGTGGGCGCTTCGATAGGCGCATGGCGCATGGCCACGGCCTGCCTGAATGATCCGGCGGCGGCTTTTCAGCAGCTGGAGGACGAGTACATCCAGCAGCACTACGCCTTGCCGCCGGGCCAGAAGCGCCCTAGCGCCGAATCCGTCAGCGAGCAGTTCAGCCAGAGCCTGCAAGACTTTTATGGCGGCCGGGTGCAGGAGGTGCTGACGCACCCGCGCTACCGGCTGCACATCGTCACCTCGCGCGGCCGCCACCTGCTGGGCCGGGAGCACAAAATCGCCACGCCCCTAGGCTATCTGGGGGCCTTTCTGACCAATGGCGTGCGCCGCAAGGCCATGGGCGCCTGGCTGGAGCGCGTGGTGTTTTCCAGCCCCAACACGGCCTTGCCCTTTGCCACCAGCGACTACCGCACGCGCCAGGTGGTGCTGAGCCAAGCCAACTTCCAACTGGCGCTGCAGGCCAGCTGCTCGATTCCCTTTATGCTCAAGGCGGTGCACAACATTCCTGGCGCACCGCCGGGAGCCTATTGGGATGGCGGCATCACCGATTACCATCTGCACCTCAAATATGCTCCCGAATTAATAGCTGCCAGCGCTGATGGTACGGGCAGTACAGCCACAAATGACTTAAGAAACCCGGGCCTGGTGCTGTACCCGCACTTCCAGCAAACCGTGGTGCCTGGCTGGCTGGACAAGGGCCTGAAGTGGCGCCACAAGGCGACTCACTTCCTCGACAACATGGTCTTGCTGGCGCCCGACCCGGACTGGGTCAAGGCCTTGCCCAACGGCAAGCTGCCGGACCGCCAGGACTTCATACGCTACGGCGCAGATTTTCAGGGCCGGGTGAAGGCCTGGACCGCTGCCGCCGCTGCAGGCCAGCAGTTGGCAGACGAGTGGCAGGCCTGGCTGGCGCGGCCGGATATGGACGTCGTCAAATCTCTCTAGAAGTTGAGTCCTGCGCGTGGGCGAGTGCGTGGTTCACCAGCACGGCAAGCTCGCTTTCATACTGCTTTCCCCAATAGATGAAATGCCTGGCAGGTATCACGACCGGATGCCAGGCAGGGGTAAGGCGTTCCCCTGCATTAAGTGCCGCAGCGCCGGCATACACAATGACACGAGGCCTGATCGCGCTTAGAAGGAATTCCATAGCGGAGCTCGTGCGATGCTGGCGCTGCAGGTCAGCAAAGCGCCTGCTTTGCCGGGCATAAGCATTGACCTCAACGACGTTCGCCTTGATTTGAGGGATAAATCTTTCGAGAGCCGCCCTTGAGCGATTAAATTTTCTGTGCTTCGTCTTGTATGCATCAATCCACGCAGTGCGGTCCATGCCCAATGAGTCAGTCCAGTAAGGCCAGAACTGCGTGGTTGTAGCGGGGTTGATTCCAACTATTGCGACGTTGCAATCGAATGGACTTCCTTCACAAAGAAGGGGGTGTGCCTCTTGCGTTTCATCCAGTAGCAGACGAAGTTGCGCAGATAACTCCGCCAGCGTCACAGCGAGGCCTCCAGCATTTCCTCATAGTCCTCGGTGCTGGCAAGGCGCGGATTGGTCTTGTGGCAGTGATCGGCCAGCGCATCCTTGATGATGTGGCCGAACTGGCTGCGCTGCACGCCCATGGCCGCCAGCCCTGCGGGCAGGCTCAGGCGGCCGCTCATATCCTTGATGGCGTGGGCGATGTCGCCGCCCGACTTCAGGCCCATGGCGCGTGCCATGCGCTCCAGCCGGTGTTCTTTTTGCACCGATTCGGCGCCGGCGTTAAAGCGCACTACCGCCGGCAAAAACATGGCGTTCAGCGTGCCGTGGTGCAGGCGCGGGTCAATACCGCCCAGGCTGTGGCTGAGCGAATGCACGCAGCCCAGGCCTTTCTGGAAAGCCATGGCGCCCTGCATGGAGGCGCTCATCATGTTCAGGCGCGCCTCGCGGTCGCTGCCGTCACGCGTGGCGCGCTCAATATACGCCCAGGCGCGCGCCAGGCCGTCCAGCGCGATGCCGTCGGCGGGCGGATTGAAGGCCGCCGACATAAAGGTTTCCATGCAATGCGCGATCGCGTCCATGCCGGTGGCGGCGGTGAGTTGAGCGGGCAGGCCCAGTGTGAGTTCGGGGTCGCAGATGGCGGTTTTGGGCACCAGATGCCAGGAGTGAAAGCCCAGCTTGCGGTGGTCGTCCACGATGAGGATGGCGCCGCGCGCCACCTCGCTGCCGGTGCCGCTGGTGGTGGGAACGGCAATGATGGGCGCCACGCGCTCGGTGATTTTGGCCGAGCCGCCCTCTATGGTGGCGTAGGTTTTTAGCGGGCCTTCGTGGGTGGCGGCAATCGCCACGCCCTTGGCGCAATCAATGGCCGAGCCGCCGCCCACGGCAATCAGGCCGTCGCAGCCGCTGGCCTTGTACCGTTCGGCGGCGGCGCGCACCGCCGCTTCGGTCGGATTGGAGGGGGTCTGGTCGAACACCGCCACCTTCATGCCGGGCAGGGCGTCCAGGGCTTTTTGCAAGAGGCCGGCCGCCTTGACGCCGGCATCGGTCACGATCAGCGGCCGGTTGATGCCCACGCGTTCGCATTCCTGCTTGAGCAACTTGAGCGCGCCATATTCAAACTGGATCTGGGTCACGTAGTAAATGAAGGCCATGTTTGCTCATCTTTCTGCGTTGTACGATGCGAGGCTGTTCAAGCCACCTTACTTTACTTTATGGCCCGAAAGAGATCGATGAATGGCAAGCAATCCCTGACCAGGGTCAGATTGGCGATGACAGTTCGATCTACCAAAGCGGCCAGCTTTCAGCCCTTTTTTCAATAAATGTCTTTCAATGCTGCCCAAGCCCTGCTGACACCCGCCACGCGGGATGTGCTCAGGCGTATGGCCAAGGCCGATCGCCCGCCCTTTCATACCCAAACCGTGGCCCAGGCCAGAGCCGCTTACGAAGCTGGTGCTGGCGTGCTGGAAATTCCCAGGCCGGCGCTGCCGCGGGTGGAGGATTTCCGCATCCCGGCGCGGGACGGCCATGACTTGGCCGCCCGCTTGTACGCGCCATCGTCTGAAAAATTGCCGGTGCTGCTGTATTTCCACGGTGGCGGCTTCACCATTGGCAGCATTGCCACCCACGACATTTTGTGTCGCCAGCTCAGTCAGCTGGCCGGTTGCGCTGTGGTGTCGCTGGACTACCGGCTGGCGCCCACGCACAAGTTCCCCACGGCCGCCAACGATGCCTGGGACGCCTTGCAATGGCTGTCGCTGCATAGCGGTGGCATGGGCCTGGACGCCACCCGGCTGGCCGTGGGCGGCGACAGTGCGGGCGGCACGCTGGCCGCGATGTGCGCCGTGCTGGCACGCGATGCCCGCCTGCCGCTGGCCTTGCAGCTGTTGTTTTATCCAGGCTGCGCGGCGCATCAAGACACGCCCTCGCACCGCCAGTTTGCGCAGGGCTTTGTTCTTGATAAAGCCAGCATCAGCTGGTTTTTCGATCTTTATCTGCGCAGCCCGGCGGACCGCGACGACTGGCGTTTTGCGCCCCTCAATGCCCCCGATGTGGACGAAGTGGCACCGGCCTGGATGGGTCTGGCCGAGTGTGACCCGCTGGTCGATGAGGGCCTGATGTATGGCGACAAGCTGCGGGCGGCCGGCGTGACTGTGGATCTGGAAATCTACCGCGGCGTGACGCACGAGTTCATCAAGATGGGGCGCGCCATTCCCGAAGCGCGGCAAGCGCATGCCGATGCGGCGCAGGCGCTGCGAGAGGCTTTCAACTTCAAGGCCTGATATGGAACGACAAGACTTTCGCTTTTTTCACCGCCTGCGCGTGCGCTGGGCCGAAGTCGACATGCAGAAGATCGTGTTTAACGCGCACTATCTGATGTATTTCGACACCGCCATCACCGACTACTGGCGCGCACTGGCCTTGCCCTATGAAGAGGCCATGCAGCAACTGGGCGGCGAGCTCTACCTCAAGAAAGCCGGCGTCGAGTACCACCGGTCGGCGCGGTTTGATGAGCAGCTGGAGGTGGCGCTCAAATACTCGCGCACAGGCAACTCGTCCATGGTCTTTGAGGGCGCCATTTTTCGGGGCGAGGAGTGGCTGGTCGGCGCCGAGCTGATTTATGTCTTTGCCAATCCGGCCACGCAAAGCCCGCTCACCGTGCCCGAGGCCTTGCGCAGCCTGTTAGCCCGGTTTGAGGCCGGCGCCGCCACGGTGACGCTCAAGACCGGCGACTGGCTCACCCTGGGCCCGGATGCCGCCAGGGTGCGGGAGGCCGTGTTTGTGCAAGAGCAGGGTATTGCGCCGGCGTTGGAATGGGACGAGGCCGACCACAGCGCCCAGCATGTCGTGGCCTATAACGGCCTGGGCCAGGCCATCGCCACCGGGCGGCTGGTCAGGCACGCCAGCGGCGTGGGCAAGATAGGCCGCGTGGCGGTTCACCACGCCCTGCGCGGCTCTGGCGTCGGGCAAAGCATCATGAGCGCGCTGGTCAATGAAGCCCGGCAGGTCGGCGAGGCCGAAGTCATGCTTTACGCTCAACGCAGCGCCCAAGGTTTTTACCTGCGCCTGGGTTTTGTGCCGCGCGGCGAACCCTTTGACGAGGCGGGCATTGCCCATATCGAGATGTTCAAGACGCTTTAACGGCTTCAGTCAGCGGCTGCCAGGAAAACCGTTCGCGGTGAATGCCTGACACTTGCGCGCCATGAACAGCGGCCGCCGCGGTTTCTGTTGTGTCCGGGCGCGGCGTTTGACCATAGCTGCGCTCCTCCACCGAGACCTCCCAGCGCCTGGCGCCTTCGCTATGGCCTGGTTCGCTGACCAGCAGCAAGGTGCTGCTGCGTGTGCCGTAGCCGTGCTCGGGATAGTCGACAAAGGCGCTGGACAAGGCCTGCTCCAGCGCCAGGGGAACACCGGTGAGTGGCAATTGTTCGGGCCGGGCCCGTTCACGATTGCCCAGTGCGGCCCACAGGGACGCCTGCAGCGCCTTTTCTTCTGGCTTGTGCAGCGCCAAGGCCAGTGCCTCTTTCAGTGCCGTGGTTTTCGGCCAGGGGGTATTCAGCGAAGCATTGGACAGACCGTAAACACCGGGCGCCAGAGGCTGACTTTGTAGCGGCGACGCGGCCGCCGTGGCTTGGCCGGCCGGCTTATTCGTCAGCCAGGTCCAGGCCTGGTGCTGGAAATCACCCACTATGAGGTTGAAGCCGCCATAGCTCGCGGCGTCTTTCGACAGGCTCTGGGCAAAGGCGTCGGCATCGCCGCTGGCTTCCAGCCAGCGCGTCACTAGTTCGCCCCGCGAGCGCGGCGCAAGCAGGGCTTGACCCTCGCGCACATTGGTGAGAAAAGCCACCCGCCCGTTCGGATTCATGCCCAGCCAGGTGCCACCGGCACGCAGGTCGCGGCCGGAAATGATGTCCTGGCGGGCCGGGCCTTGCCAGCGCGCCAGCGGCAAGGTCGGGCGGTTTAAGAACTCATCGCGATTGGCCGCAATCACCAGGGGCCAACGGGCTGAGGCGTTGATGGCAAAGGCGATCAGACACATGGGAAGTTCCTGGCTTGGCCAGGCTCAGATGTCTTCCAGCAGGGGATAGGGCAGAGGCAGCAGCGTCAAGGCGGGGCCGGTAGCGCTGCCTAGCGTCAACCGGCCTTCTTGGGCCGCGGAAGTCTGCATGGACACAATCGCATCAAAGCCGCCTGCGGGGTTGGCGGCGGCGGCGGCCACCAGCCCGCAGGGCTGTTCGGCATCAGAGGCATGAAACACTTCTTGCCCAACGGCGGGCATGCCATCGGTGTGCGCCAGATAGGCGCGGCGTTTCAGCGTGCCGCGAAACTGGCTGCGCGCCACGATTTCCTGGCCGGGATAGCAGCCCTTTTTGAAGTTCACGCCGCCCACCGATTCGTAATTCAGCATTTGCGGCACAAAGGCCTCAAAAATCGGCTGGGTGATCATGGCGATGCCAGACTGCACGCTAAGCCAGTGCCACAGGCCAATGTCCAGGGGCTGGCCCGTGGGACGCGGCGCGTCGGCAGGCGCACACCAGAGCGCACGTGGCTGCGCCGAGCCGGGGTACAGCACAATCAGGTTTGCCTCCCCAATATCGGTCTTGCCCCAAGCCAGTTGGCCATTTCCAGCGACTGATTCGATAGCATTTCCGACCAGGCCATAGAGGGAAAAATCGCCGGTGGCGTCGCTGAGCTTGGCCTTGGCACGCAGCACAAACATACTCAGGCGCTTGAGCGTGGCGGCCAGAATGTCGCGGCTGCACAGCAGCAGGATGTCTTCGTTGCTGCGCTTGAAGAGCAGAAAACTGGCCTGCATCCGGCCCTTGGCATTGCAAAAAGCGGCTAGGCGGGCCTCAGACAAACCCAGCAAGGCCACGTCCTGGGTCAGTTGACCTTGCAGGAACTTCACCGCATCTTCGCCGGCGACCCGAATCACCCCCAGGTGCGTGAGTTCGGCGATGCCGGAAATATCAGGGGCAGTGTTGAGCATGGTCATGGGCTGGTTCGCTGTCGTTGTAAAGATGGGCTGAATTATCATAGCCCTCTGATTTTGGGTTTTGCCATTGAAAAGGTAGTTGGGCTGTGCGTCGTGTCTTTACAAGTTTGCTGACTCTGCTGTTGACCGGCGCCTTGCTGCTAGGCGGCGCGGCCCTGTGGTGGCTGAACGAACCCATGGCGCTGCGCCTGCCGGCCGGCAGCCAGGTGCTGGACCTGGAGGTCGAGCCCGGCACACGTGCCAGCGGCGTGGCCGAGGCCGTGGTGACCAGCGGCGCCGAGGTGCCGGCGCTGCTGCTGCAAACCTGGTTCCGCTTGTCGGGGCAGGCCAAGCAGATCAAGGCCGGCAGCTATGAGCTGGTGCCTGGCACCACACCGCGCCAATTGTTGAGCATGCTGGTGCGCGGCGAAGAAGCGCTCAAAAGCGTCACGCTGGTAGAGGGGTGGACCTTTGCGCAAGTCCGCCAGGCGCTACTAAAAGCAGAGCAGCTCACGCCGGACACACAAGCGCTAGAGCCAAATTTGATCATGGAAAAGCTGGGCAAGCCAGGGCTGCACCCCGAAGGCCGCTTCTTCCCCGATACCTACACCTATGCCAAGGGCGCCAGCGACCTGGCGGTACTCAAGCGTGCCGCCCGCGCCATGGACAAACGCCTGGATACCGCCTGGGCGCTGCGCAGCCCGGACTCGCCGCTGAAATCGCCGGAGCAGGCCCTGATACTGGCCAGCATTGTGGAAAAGGAAACCGGCAAAGCCTCCGACAGGGCTCAAATTGGCGGTGTTTTCAGCAACCGGCTGCGCATAGGCATGCCCTTGCAAACCGACCCGACCGTGATTTATGGTCTGGGCGCGCAGTTTGACGGCAACCTGCGCAAGCGCGACCTGCAGGCTGACACGCCTTACAACACCTACACCCGTACCGGCCTGCCGCCCACGCCGATCGCCATGCCCGGCAAAGCCGCCTTGCTGGCGGCCGTGCAGCCGGCACCTACCAAGGCGCTGTATTTTGTGGCCCGCGGCGACGGCAGCAGCCAGTTCAGCGCCAATCTGGACGAGCACAACCGCGCCGTCAACAAATACATCCGAGGCAAATAATGGCCCCCACGCTCGTCGCTTCGCGTACTGCGCTGCCCCCCGAGGGGGCTGGCCTTGCTTGGGGCGGCCCGGCGCAGCGGCCAATAACCCCCACGCTTTCCAAGCTTCAAGCATGACTAAAAATTTGAGCGGCCTTTTCATCAGTTTTGAAGGCATAGACGGCGCCGGCAAGTCCACGCACATTGCGGCTCTGGCCGAGGCCTTCCGGGCCGAGGGCAGGGCGGTCACCTTGACGCGCGAACCCGGCGGCACGCCGCTGGCCGAAAAACTGCGCGCCATGGTGCTGGGTGACGCCATGGATCCGCTGACCGAGGCGCTGCTGATTTTTGCGGCGCGGCGCGACCACCTGGTCAATGTCATTGCGCCGGCGCTGCGGCGCGGCGAGGTGGTGCTGTGCGACCGATTTACCGATGCCACCTTTGCCTATCAGGGTGCGGGGCGCGGCTTTGACCTCAAGCTGCTGGCGACGTTGGAACAATGGGTGCAGGCCGATGAAGGACTGCTGGGCGACCCGGCCGGCAACCAGCCCATGAAACCCGAGGTGGAAACCGTCATAGAGCCGCACCTCACGGTCTGGTTTGACCTGCCGCCTGAAGAGGCCGCGCTGCGGCTGGCTGACGCCCGTGTGCCGGATAAATTTGAAGCCCAGCCGGTGGAGTTTTTCCGCCGGGTGGCGCAGGGCTATGCCGATCGCCAGCAGGGTCATCCCGAACGCTTTGCCCGTATTGACGCCGCCCAGGAGCGCGCCGCGGTCTGGCTGGCGGTGCGCCAGGTGTTTGTCGCCAAGGGCTGGCTGTCATGAGCGAGGCCAGCGCCGAAACTGCGGTGAATCGACAGCCGCTGGCCCCCTGGCTACAAACCCAACTGGAAGGCTTGCTGGCCCAGCGCGGCCACGCCTGGCTGCTCAGCGGACCCTCGGGTCTGGGCCAGTTCGATCTGGCGCTGGCGCTGGCGCGGGCTTGGCTGTGCGAGCAGCCTAGTGCGCAAGGCGCTTGCGGCCACTGCGGCAGCTGCCATGCGGTGGAAGTGCACACCCATGCCGATCTTTGCATGCTGATGCCGGAAACCCTGTCGCTGGCGCTGGGCTGGCCGCTGGACGAAAAAACCCAGGATGAGCTGGACAGCAAAAAACGCAAACCCAGCAAGGAAATCAAGGTCGATGCGGCGCGCGATGCCGTGTCCTTTACCCAGTTCACGCGTTCGCGCGGCAGCACCAAGGTGGTCCTGGTGTTTCCGGCCGAACGCATGAACACCATCACGGCCAACACCCTGCTCAAGACGCTGGAAGAGCCGCCCGGCCCGGTCAAATTCATTTTGGCCACCGATGCGGCGCACCAACTGCTGCCTACGATACGCAGCCGCTGTCTGGGCCACACCATGGTCTGGCCCGACTTTGAGCCGGCACTGGCCTGGCTGGGGCAGCAGGCCCAGCGCCAGGCGGCTGGCGAGGTTGGCGCCAAGAAAACGGCCAGGCCGCCTGAGGCTGCCGATCTGCAAACCCTGCTGGTGGCCGCTGGCGGCCGCCCGGCCGACGCCCTGAGCTGGGCCAACAACAGCGCGGCCGCCGACGCAGCCCAGCACTGGCAGGCCTTGCCCAAAGCCATGGCCAGGGGCGACGTCAGCGCGCTGGCCGACTGGGCGCCGGCACAGGCGGTCGATGCACTGCAAAAACTGTGTCACGACGTGCTGGCCGTTCGGGTCGGCGCGCCGCCGCGATTCTTCAGCGCCGGCGACCTGCCTGGCACCAAGCCTGGCCTTTATGCGCTGACCAACTGGGCTAAAGAGCTCAGCGCGACGGCCCGTACCGTGGAGCATCCCTATAACGCTGGCTTGATGCTCGAAGCGCTGGTCAGCCGTGCCCGGATAGCGCTCAATGCGAAATAAGGCGCCTGCTGGCCGTGACCGTTATTTTTCAATCGCCCAAGCCCAGCCAAACCGATAAACTAGCCGCATGAGTACCACGCCTCCCGCCAGTTCCCCTGCCGCCGCAGCCGCTTCCCGGCCCAGCGTTGTTCAACTGGTCATCAAGGAAAAGGCGGCGCTTTATGCGGCCTACATTCCCTTGTTCACAGAGGGCGGCCTGTTCATTCCCATGGCCCGCGAGTACAAGCTGGGCGACGATGTCTACGTTTTGCTGACGCTGCCCGAGGACCCGCAGCGTTATCCGGTCGCCGGCAAGGTCGCCTGGGTCACACCGCCGCGTGCCGCCGGGAATCGCACCCAGGGCGTGGGCGTGCGTTTTCCCGCCGACGAAAAGTCGCGCCTGCTGAAAATCAAGATTGAAGAAATCCTGGGCTCCCATCTGGCTTCAGACCGGCCGACGCAGACCATCTAGGTTGGCGCTCCCGGCTCGCCCCGGTTGGTAAAATAGCTATTGTTTATATAGCTGGCTGCGCCCTATACATATGGGCTAGCGGCCTTTTTTACTTGGAAGTGTGGTTTAAGCATGTTCACCGATTCCCATTGCCATTTGAGCTTTCCCGAGCTCCAGGCACAGTTGCCGCAGATTCGCCAGGCCATGCAGGAGGCCCAGGTAGACCGGGCGCTGTGCATTTGCACCACGCTGGAAGAGTTTGAAACGGTTCACGGTCTGGCCACCAGCTATGACAACTTCTGGTCCACCGTGGGTGTGCATCCCGACAACGAGGATGTGCAGGAACCCACATTGGACGACTTGCTGCAGCGTGCCAGCCGGCCCAAAGTGGTCGGCATCGGTGAAACCGGGCTGGACTACTACCGCCTCGGCGAGCGCAGCGTGGCCGACATGGAATGGCAGCGCGAGCGTTTCCGGGTGCATATCCGCGCCGCCCGCCAGACAGGCAAGCCACTGGTCATTCACACCCGCAGCGCCTCGGATGACACCCTGGCGATTCTGAAAGAGGAGGGCGAAGGCGCGGCGGGACAGGCGACGGCGTTCGAAAAGGCCAGGGGCGTTTTTCACTGCTTCACGGAAACCCAGGCCGTGGCCCGCGCCGCGCTGGACCTCGGGTTTTACATTTCGTTTTCCGGCATTCTGACCTTCAAGAATGCCGGCGACATCAGGGAAGTGGCCCGCTTTGTGCCGCTGGACCGCATGCTGATCGAGACCGACAGTCCATATCTGGCACCCATGCCTTACCGCGGAAAAACCAATAATCCGTCTTACGTGCCCTTTGTGGCGCAGCAGATTGCCGAGCTCAAACAGCAATCGGTGCAAGTCATCGCCGAGGCCACCAGCCGCAATTTTGAGCAGCTGTTTACCGGGGTGAAGGCATGAATCAAAAGTTCATCAATTACCTTAAGAAGTCTGTCTATCTATTTGTTTTTGTTGGGTTTGGCATGGCCACTGCCGGGTCTTATGATGATTTTTTTATGGCCATCAAACAGGACGATGCGGGCACAGTCAGGGAGCTGCTGGTTCGCGGTTTTGATGCCAACACCAGCGACCCGAAAGGACAGAACGGCTTGTATCTGGCGCTAGTGGAGCCTTCGCCAAAGGTCGCGCAGGTCTTGATCGACTGGCCCAAAACTGATGTGAACGCTGTCAATGCCAAGGACGAAAGTCCACTGATGCTGGCCGCGCTCAAAGGCAATCTGGCGCTGGCCGAAAAACTCATAGCCAAAGGGGCCGACACCAACAAGACCGGCTGGACACCATTGCATTACGCCGCCAGCGGCGGGCAACTGGCCATCATCAGCCTGCTGCTGGAACACAGCGCCTATATCGATGCCGAGTCACCCAATGGCACCACGCCCTTGATGATGGCCGCCATGTACGGCACGACCGCCGCCGTCAATCTGCTGCTGCGTGAAGGCGCGGATCCACAGCTCAAGAACCAGCAAGGCTTGAGCGCACTGCAGTTCGCCCAACGCGGTAATCGGCCAGATGCGGTGGAAGCCATTGCCGCTTCTATACGCAGCAAGCGGCCGGCCGGACAATGGTGAGGGGTTCAGTCGAGCCGCACATGCTTCTCTCCCGTCCCTAGCGCAAGCCCAAAAAGTAGGATTCCAGCTGTTCGATGGGCAGTGGCCGCGAAAACAGGTAGCCCTGAAACTGGTGGCAGCCCAGCTCGATCAGGATGTTTCGCTGGTCTTGCGTTTCCACGCCCTCGGCCACGACTTCCAGGCTGAGGGTCCGGGCCAGCGCAATGATGGCGCGCGAAATGGCGGCGTCGTTCCGGTCTGTAAGCAGGTCGGCGACAAAGCTCCCGTCAATCTTGAGCTGATCCAGCGGCAGGCGTTTGAGCACCGACAGCGACGAATACCCCATGCCAAAATCGTCGAGTGACAGTGTTACCCCCAGCGCTTTGAGCGTGCCCAGCTTGGCGATGGTGATCTCCATGCGGTCGGCCAGCAGACTCTCGGTGAGTTCGAGCTTGAGCCGGTGCGGCCGGATGCCGCTGCGCTTAATCGTGGCCATCACCATGTCGACGAAGTCCGGATGCCGGAACTGGCGCACGCTCACGTTGACCGCAATGTTCAAGTCCGCCGTTTCCGGCCGTTCGGCCCAGACAACCAGCTGCTCGCAGGCGGTCTCCAGGACCCACTGGCCCAACGGCAGGATCAGGCCCGACTCCTCGGCCACCGGAATGAAGTCTGCCGGTGCGATCAGGCCCCACGCGGGATGCTGCCAGCGCAGCAAGGCCTCGACGCCGGTGACGTGGTCATGGCGGTCCACCTGTGGCTGGTAGTACACCAGAAACTGCTGGTCCCGCAAGGCGACCCTCAGGTCTGAGCTGATGACGGCTTTGGCGCTGACGCTGGCCTGCATGTCGGGGTCGAAGAAACAGACCGTGTTGCGCCCCAGGGTCTTGGCCTGGTACATCGCCAGGTCGGCCTGCTTGAGCAACTCACTCACACTATCCTGTTGACCGTTGAGCAAGGCCACACCAACGCTGGAGGTCATGTAGTACTGGTGTCCATCCAGGTCGAAAGGCTCGCGCAAGTGGCTCAGTATTTTTTCGGCTACGTTCCCGGCTTTGGTGGCGTCCGGTTCATCACCCAGGTCTTCCAGCATGACAACGAACTCGTCACCGCCCAGGCGCGCCACGGTGTCGGTCTTGCGAACGCAATCAGATAGACGCGCAGCGACTTTTTGCAGCAGCAAGTCGCCCTTGTCGTGGCCCAAGGTGTCGTTGACGACTTTGAAGTGGTCCACGTCGATGAAGAGCAGCGCGCCTTGGCGCCGCGTGCGGGCGCTTTGGGCCAGCAGGTGCTGCAGCCGGTCCAGCAACACCTGCCGGGTGGGCAGTTCGGTCAGCGAGTCGTAAAAGGCCAGATGGTGGATTTTCTCCTCTGCCGCCTTGCGCTGGGTGATGTCGCGTCCAACGGCAACCCAGTGCGTGAGCTCGCCCAATTGCCCGAGCACCACGACGATTTCCAGTTCCACCCAGAACCAGCTGCCGTCCTTTTTGTAGATCATCAGCTCGTTGCGTACCTGCTTGTTCTGCTTTAGTGCCACCGACATGCGATGCAATCGTCCGATTTGGGGATCGGGCCCGAGCAGCATGCGGGGCGTCTGGCCAAGCACCTCGTCTCGGCCGTAGCCGGTGTGAAGCTCGAACGCATCGTTGACGAACACGATAAGTGGCTCAGATTCATCGGCTGGCGAGGCCTCGGCGATGACCACAATGTCGTTCAGGCGCGAGATGCTGGTTTCCAGCAGCATCAACTGCGCCTGCGACTTGCGCCGCTCGGTCACGTCGCGGAAGTAGACCGCAAGCCCTTCGGCGAATGGGTAGGCGCGAACATCAAGCCATTTGTCCAGGGTGGGGTAGTAGTCCTCGAATTCCACACGGCAATTGGTTTCGAGTGACTTCTCAAGCTGCTGCTTCAGGCGCTGCTCCACGCCATTGCCATAGTCCTGCCAGGCTTCCTTGCCCAGCAGCTCACCGGTCGTGCGCTGCAGCAGCCGTTCGCTTTCGCTGTTGAGGTATGTAAAGCAGCACTGGCGATCCAGCGTCACGAAAGCTTCCGTGATGCTGGCCAGCGTTGTCGTCAGGCGCATCGCCAGGCGAAGGGTTTGGCGGTGCGCCTGCTTCTGGTCGGAGATGTCCTGCAAAGCCCCCTGAATGCGGACAATCTGGCCGCTTTCTTCGTTCTGGCCGTACACGGCCTCGCCGACGGTGCGCACCCATTTGCGAGTCTTGGCCGTTGCCTCGATCTGCATTTCTTCATCAAAGGCGGTGCCACTTAGCCCGCAGTTATGGATAAAGGCGTTGATGCTGGCGCGCCACTCGGGCGTGTACTTGGCCGCCATCATTTCCAGCGTGATCGGTGTGTCTGCCGTCACGCCCAGAATGGCGGCGAACTCAGCCGAGTAGCTCAGTCGGTGGTCCGACAGGTCGATCGCCCAACTGCCGATATGTGCGGTGCGCTCGGCCACCCCGTTGCTGCAGAGGCAGGCAGGTAGACGGGCCAGCGCGTCATGATCGGGCGCGTGATCGGGTTGTGCTGGTACGTGGTAGTTATTCATGTTTCAAGTCGAATAGGAACCGATGTGAAAGTAGAAATCGCGCAGCTCACAGTTTATGGGGCCATGCGGACCTGCGGGTCCAAGGAGCACAACATGCACACCAGTGCCAATCACCCGGTTGAGAGAGATCAAGCGTCTTGCCAAGAATCTAGGCGAAGTGATGGTTGAGGATGTGAAATGGTAACGAGGCTGATACAAAAATAGGGTTGCAGGTTACTTTTAGAGTATCTTTCTACAAAGACTCCGAGGAGTCGGGCGACGATCCGGCGAGTTCAGATATCGAAAAACAGGACGGGAGCCATCGTGAACGCACTTGAGGAACTTAGTCAATGCCCGAATATTGCCACCTTGAAGCCCGCCTTGCAGAGACTTTGCGAAAAATTTGGGCGGATTGCAAGTCTGGATGTACTTACCGCCATGCATGAGGGCAGGAGGCAGGCCATCTGCTTCTTGAGGCTGGTTTCACCTGAAAAGGAAGATGCTCTCATGAAGACTCTGGGGGTGGGGCGTTTCGGGGGGGAGATCGTGTTTGTCGTGGATCTCGGGGTCAGCGAGGATGCCGGTCCGTCCTCCCAGTGGGCCCAGTTCGAGGATTACCAGTAGGCCGATCGCACTAGTGTCATGCTCGATTCGGGCTGGGCACTTTCGGAAAACATGGAGCGTATCAACATGAAATCCCGTTTACTTTCCCTTGTGCTTATCGGCCTCTTTTTTGGGGCACCTGTGCGGGCCGACATACTAAATGCCATTGCCAAGGTCAAACCATCAGTGGTCATTGTGGGCACCTTCAAGACTACAAGCAGCCCGCGTTTTGGTCTGAGGGGCACGGGCTTCGTCGTGTCCAATGGAAATCGAGGCCAGGGCAATTTGGTCCTTACCAACGCTCACGTTCTTCAGCAACCATCTGAAGAGAACCTGGACGCTGGTTTGGTGGTTCAGATCAGGGTGAGTCAAACTGAATTGCAGATGCGTCCAGTCGTTGTACTTGAAGTGGACAAGCTTCATGATCTGGCTTTGCTGCGGTTTGAAGGGCCTCCTGTACCGGCGCTCAATGTGCGTGATTCCGGCATGGTTCAAGAGGGACAAAACATTGCCTTCATGGGGTTTCCAATTGGAGGCGCGCTTGGTTTCTCACCCGTGACGCATAGGGGCATGGTTTCATCCATCGCTGCGGCGGCTTTACCTACGCCTACGGCTCAGCAGCTCAATGAAAAAACGATTCTTAGCCTGCGCGGGGGAGGGAGTTTCAATATCTTTCAACTCGATGGAACGGCTTACCCCGGGAACAGTGGCGGCCCCTTGTTTGATCCGGAAACGGGTGACGTCCTGGGCATTGTCAACATGGTGTTCATTAAAGGAACCAGAGAGTCGGCTTTGACAAACCCTTCTGGAATCACTTACGCGATTCCATCTGTGTTTATTCTGCAGTTATTGCAACGGAGCAAGCTCAACTGAGCCTGAGCTGACTGGTCGGCAGCTCCATTCAACTCAAGCCTGACATTGACTGATCTCAAGTCTGGCCCTAGCTACCCCTGCCGACCATAAGCATCGTCAAACCGGACAATATCGTCTTCACCCAGATAGGCGCCGGATTGAACCTCAATCATCTCCAGCGGGACGCGGCCGGGATTTTCAAGGCGGTGAGTCGTACCCAGCGGAATGAAGGTGGACTCGTTCTCGGACAGCAAAAACGTGTCCTCTCCCCGCGTCACTTTGGCCGTACCGCGCACCACGATCCAGTGCTCGGCGCGGTGATGGTGCATTTGCAGGGACAGCGTGCCACCGGGTTTGACCACAATGCGCTTGACCTGAAAGCGCTCACCCGCGTCCACGCTGTCATACGAACCCCAGGGGCGAAATACCTTGCGATGAACTATGCCTTCGGAGCGGCTCTGGCGTTTCAAGTTCTCGACGATCAATTTGACGTCCTGAGTCTTGTCCTTGTGCGCCACCAAAATGGCATCTGCGGTTTCGACCACCATCAAGTCATTCACGCCCACGCAGGCCACTAGCCGGCCGTCAGAAAGCGCCAGCGTGTTGTGGCAGCCCTGCAGCAGCACGTCACCCTGCGACACGTTGCCGTCAAGGTCTTTGGCAAGCACCTTCCACAGCGCATCCCAGGCACCGACGTCCGACCAGCCTGCGTTGAGTGGAATGACCAAGCCTGGCGGGAGTGCTGGAGCATCCAAGTCGCGTATCGCCGTCCCTGCGGCAAGGCGCTCCATGACGGCGTAATCGATCGAGTCACTGGGGCAGGCGGCAAAAGCCTGTTTGCCCACCCGCACAAACTCGCCATCGGCTGAGCTTTGATCCCAGGCGGACTGGCAAGCCAACAAAATGTCAGGCCGACAGGCGCTTATGGCCGCCAGCCAGATCGAGGCGCGCATCATGAACAGGCCGCTGTTCCACAGATAGCTGCCTTCATTCAGATAGGCTTGCGCCGTCAAAAGATCAGGTTTTTCGACAAATCGGGCAATCAAGCTGGCGCTCGAAGCGTCCGTCTGGCCTACCGGCCCGCTGTAGCTTGCGCCTGATTGGATATAGCCGTAGCCGGTTTCCGGTGCATCAGGCGTGATGCCAAAAGTGACCACGGCCCCGTCGGCTGCCAGCAAAGCGCCCTGGCTAACAACCCGCTGGAAGGCCGCTGTGTCGGTGATGACGTGGTCCGCCGGCATCACCAGCAGCACCGGATCCGCTCCTGTTTTTGTAGCTGCTAGCGCAGATAGGGTAAGGGCTGGGGCCGTATTTCTTCCAAAAGGTTCGAGAATGATGGTGCCGGACTTGTCCAGCAGGCGTAATTGCTCGGCAATGACAAAGCGGTACTCCTCGTTGCAGACCACCATAGGCGGCGCCAGTTCGGCGCCGGCAATGCCATCGACTCGCCTAACCGTGGCTTGCAGCAGGGAGTCATTACCCATCAGGGGCAGCAACTGCTTGGGGTATTTTTCGCGTGACAGCGGCCACAGGCGGGTGCCGGAGCCACCCGATAAAACCACGGGTTGAATCAGGATCAAGGGGGGCCTCGCACCTTCATGCCCGGGCTTGAGCAAATCAGTCGCTAGAGGCCGTATCCGCGTCCCTGGTCCGGCGGCCGGAATCAGGTCTTGGGCATGGGAGACATCATTTGCAGTCGTCACTTCGATCCCCTCCTGAGTTGTGTCCGGTCCATGCCGCCTGCTTCGCTGCAAAGTCAATCAACGTACGGGTTGGCGTGCCGAAGTTATTTCGCGCTTATTTGAATTTCAATGTTTTATTCAATGCCTGATGGGTGTAGTCGGCCAAGCTTGTTGAGCGTCAGGTTTGAGCGTAGCCATTAGGGTTGGCGCTTTGCCAGCGCCAGGCGTCCGCGCACATGGTTTCGAGCCCGCGCTGAGCACGCCAGCCCAGCAGTGTCAAGGCCTGCGCCGGATCAGCGTAACAGGAGGCGATATCGCCGGCGCGACGCGGTGCCAGTTGGTAGGGCACGGGCTTGCCGCTGGCCTGCTCGAAAGCGCGCACCATGTCCAGCACGCTGTAGCCCACGCCGGTTCCCAGGTTGACGGTCAGGCACTCTGGCTGTGCCTTTAATCGCTCCAGTGCCATGAGATGGCCCTGCGCCAAGTCCATCACGTGGATATAGTCGCGCACGCCGGTGCCGTCTGGTGTGGTGTAGTCCTTGCCCCACACATTGAGAAACTCGCGTCGCCCCACCGCCACCTGGGCCACGAAGGGCAACAGGTTGTTGGGTTCGCCCCGTGGGTCTTCGCCTATCAAGCCGCTTTCATGCGCGCCCACCGGATTGAAGTAGCGCAGGATGCCAATGCGCCAGCTTGGGTCGCTGCGGTACAGGTCGCGCAGCATGTTTTCAATGAACAGCTTGCTCTGGCCATAGGGGTTGGTGGCTGAAAGGGGATGGTCCTCGCGCAAGGGCAGGTGTTGCGGGTCGCCATACACGGTGGCCGACGAGCTGAACACCAGGGTTTTGACGCCGCATTGCGTCATGGCCTCCAGCAGCCTGACTGTGCCCACCACGTTGTTGTCGTAATAGGCCAGCGGTTTTTGCACCGACTCGCTCACCGCCTTGAGGCCGGCGAAGTGAATGACAGAGCTTGCGCCGCTCTTGCGTAAGGCGGCTAGCAGCGCTGCCGAATCGCGGATGTCGCCCTCGATCAGGCCAGGTTTCTTGCCGGTAATGCGTTCTACCCGTGCCAGCGCTTCAGGCTGGCTGTTGCTGAAGTTATCAAAAACAGTGACATCTTGACCTGTGCCCAGCAGTTCCACGCAAGTGTGGGAGCCAATATAGCCAGCACCTCCGGTTACAAGAATCATGCTCATTGGATATGCCTTCGGAATAAAAACATGATCAATTTGCCCTCAGCGCCAGAACCAGGAGCCTGCGTCGTGGCAATACTTGCCCCAGCAGCCTTGCGCGCAGACTTGGGGTGCGCGGCGCCTTCCACCCCAGCATTGCAAAGCAAGACAACTGATCAGATCGTACTCTTCACCAGGCCTTAGCGGTACAAGGTTGGTACGGTCTATGTGCTCTGCTTAAGTGCTTTAACGAGAAGGTGGCACGCTTGCACAAGGCAAGGTCAGCGCCATGTTGACCGAGTTCACGGATTAATAGGTTGCCCACATGGGTGCGAGCAAGGCATTTTCAACATGGTTTTCATTTTTTGAACCAAAGAATCTGCCTTGAAAAGGCGTTCAGGAATCAGCAAGGCTATTGAGTTTGTGTGTGCTCTTTAGCTATTGCAGCGGAGCAATATTAACTGGCACCGGCAAGAGTTGGGCGACATTATCCACGTCTTCATGAGTTGCACCAGACTGGAGCGCACCAACCAGTTTTCGCCATGACAAATCAGACTCAATCAGCTTGAAGCCATAAATCCCATGAGAATCCTTGCGCTTGCCATGTATGACCGTGGCTTTTGTGATGGATCTTTCCGTACTTCCCAATCGAACGTGAGCCTCACCCTGGACATTAATAGGTAATGGTTCTTTTGCGTGCGCCAAAAAACCTTCATCTGAAAGTTCAATCACCTGCAGCTCGTAAACATCCATTGTCTCAGTGCCCATGACAGCAAAGCTACCAGGGCATTTGAGCGAGTATCGTTGATGCATACGCTGACGTATCGGCAGGTCAGACTCACTAATATAGGGTGGTAATACCTGCTGGTACTCGGGATGGTTGTAGATGGAATGCAACAACCCCTTTTCCCTTTTTTTTAGGTGTTGAAATATTTGGGTGCGTTGATTAAAAAAATAGTCGAGCAGCTCAGGCGTCATCACCGGATCATTAGTGGTGAAGTAGCGCCGACCTGGCATCAAAATATTAAGCAACTTCATTCGCACGAAGTACAGATAAAGATTTTTGTGTGATGCTTTCTTGCCATAAACCGCCTTGAGATTTTCAGGGGCTACATGCAGGTCAAGAGAGGCGCCAATTGCAGGCGCACCATTGGCAAAATCGTAGTTTTCAACCGAATTTTCCGTCAATCTTTTAAACAGTAAAAGAGACTCATACATGTCAATCCGATTGGGATTGACGGCAATCACCAAATGCCTGGTGTCGAAGAAATTGGTGCAGTATTCATACATGAATTTCATCAACGGAAACAGGATGGAACCGCCTGTTTTCCTGAATTTTGGATGCACCGCAAGCGCTGATACTTCAGCTATTCGGCCATTTTTTTCGCGAAGTTCATGTAGGTCAAAAATACTCTGTAATGGAAAACCGAAAACACTTTCTCGAATGAGGGAAATCGTCCCCACAACTTCGCCATCAAATTTGGCGCACAGCGTTGTCGTCGTAGGTAGTGCGTGGTAAATACTAATACGCATGCCTGACGGATGGGGTTGCATGAAGCCGCTACCAACATAGGCGTCGTGAAGCAACTTAAAACACGCCTCCAACTCTTCTCTTGTCTCCGCAATCTTGAGAACCAAGCATTTATCGGGCTTGGGATCGCAGTCAACAAAAGACCGGTATACCGCAAACCGCACGACCCGAGGGAAGAAGGAGAATATTTTCCGAAGACTTTGATGCAAAACCCTTTTTACATTTGATGAATGTGAATTTTTCATTCAACTGGTGCTACGTTGCTAACTGTGGATCAAGGATGGAAAGCATAGTCGCTGCTACTCAAGAAGCAGCGGATTCTTTGTTTCCAATAGTTTTGTGACCCGCCTTACACATCAGGACATTCAGTTTATTGCACAAGGCGCCTTTGGACTGTTTGTTTCCGCTTGACCCGATTCAGTGGATGCGAAACAAAATGCTTAGAACCACCTTGTCACGGCAGACCTCTGAAAGCCCGGCCGCTTGGCGCCATCCATCACCCCGTGGCCACGCTCACTCGCCTGCTTGACTGCTACCGCCTTGAATTGAGCGTGGTATCTCACTTTCTTCGTTTGAGGCCCACCGTGGTATCGGGACTATTACGGAATCTGAGGCAGACCGTAGTGCGTCTGGTAATGCTCAACTAAACCACGTGCGCCAACTTCACATAGGTCAAGTACGCGCTCAAAACCTTCGATGTTGCCGTAATACGGATCGGGAACATCACAGTTATCTACCCCTTTCGCAAACTCGAGAAACAGGCGCAGTTTGTGTGCCTGGTCCACCGGGCATAGGCGTTGAAGATCTTTCAGATTTGCTTGATCCATCGCAAGGATCAAGTCATAGCGACTGAAGTCGCATTCGATGACTTGACGTGATCGACTCTTGCCAATCGTATATCCACGCCTGGACAACACCACTTTGGCTCGCGGGTCCGGTGGCGCTTTGCCGTTGCCGGCATGAGTGCCGGCTGAATCTATTTGAATGTTGGACGCAAGGCCGGCTTTCTTCATCAAGTGCAATGTCACGATCTGCCCCATCGGCGAACGGCACACATTGCCCATACAGACCATCAGGAGTTTCGTCATTTGGAGAGGGCCTTGGAGTGTCCATGTTGGTGCGGCGTACACCCATGACACAACGGTCACTGTTTAGGAGGCGCTGCGCTTATCGCCTTGTTCAGATTTTCCGGGACCACCTTCGATTTGCCGCGCGAGGACAAGCGAATCAAAGGAAGCGAAGGGGAGGGACGGGCCACTGTTTCGTCAAACGGGTGAGTAGCGGTGCCGACCGACTTGAGTATGCGTTGCACATAGGCCCGCGTTTCCAGATACGGCGGAACCCCCCGGTAACGCTCGACCTTGCCTTCCCCTGCGTTGTAGGCAGCAGCCACCAGCGCCACATCGCCTTCAAAATAGGCCAGTAACCAGCGCAGATAGGTCAGACCACCCCGAATATTTTGGGCTGGGTCATAGGGGTTTTTCACGTTGAAACGCAAGCTGGTTTGCGGGATGAGCTGCATCAGTCCCTGTGCATTCTTGGGTGATAGCGCCAGACTGTTGAAGTTGGATTCTGCGGCAATGATGGCCAGCACCAGCTGCGGCTCCACGTGATACTGAGGCGATATTTTCATCACCAGATCAAAAATTTTCCGCGGAGCAATGGCACTGTAATCGACGCTCGGTTGACTGGGCGTAGTGAGCTCCGGTGCAGGATCACGCATGCAGTCAGGTGATTCCCCCGTGGGAGCTCCCACTACTTTGAGCATGCGCTGGGCGGCTTCCAGCCCTTGCTCGGCGGCTGCATGGAAAAAGAATGCAGCTATCGAATCACTGCGTTCCACTCCACGACCGTTGGCGTACATCCATCCCAAGTTGTACTGCGCCTCCGCGTCGCCCTGACGCGCACCCTGGCAGTACAGGGTCGCGGCCAGAGTAGGGTTGCGCGGCACACCCTCGCCATGTTCATAGGCAAGGGCCTCCAAGCGTAGCTTGGAAACCTGAACATCATTAACGACGCTTTCCCCCTCGGAGCCATGTCCCTGCGCCGCTACGGCAGGAAAGTATGTCGTCATCAACACAGCCAGAAGGGAGGAAATACCTACGTGCATTCTGGAAAGTATGCTGGTTTTTCTAAGGTCTGTCACCAACCTGGGCTGTAGCGCCTGTTCACGATCTCTGTCCTATCCGAGAGTATTCGGATGAGAAAGAAGAGATATCCGAGCGACGTCACCAGAGCAGTTCAACCAAATCAGGCCCCTACTGGAGCAAGTGCGTAAATCGACCAAGTCAGGCACGGTAGAGTTCTATGAAGTGTCCTGCGCACTGCTGTGCGAAACCCCATACATCCGGGTCAGCGGCTTCCGATGGCGTTGGCGAGGGCTTCGTTGATCGTTGCCTGCAGATTCAGGCTTTTTACGATGCCCATACTGTTGCTGGTAGCCTGGATCACGGTCTGGTTACGTATGAGCTGATTATTGAGGGTGTTTTGAATGTAGGTGGCCAGGGGCACTTGCATTACGACGGGGTCCACCGTGTTGCCAGGACCGTTTTGCACGAGCTGGGGTTGCAATACGATCTTCTGCCCCAGCACAGCGGCCTGCGCCGCAGTGAGTGTATTGATGTCACCCAACTGGAACGAGGTGGCCGTTATCAGCTGACCATTGATATACACCGCACGGCTGATACCAAACGAAACGACAAGACCGGAGCCCAAATCAAAACCGCCGCGCAAGCGTGCCAAGGTGCGGTCGCTCACCGTGAGCCACATTGCCCCCTGTTGTGGCGACTCTGGCGGGAGGCTCTGCGCCTGGCAGGCACTGGCCACCAACAGAGTGTACAAGCCGGCGATGCGCCAAGATTTGCGGAGGTGCGCTGCGACGTGGATGCGACGTAAGTGAGACATCAGAAGTCTCCCGGACCGAGAGCGGGCATGGTGATGCCGGAAAGATCATTGCGATTGATCCCGGTCGCCAGTGGTGCCTCAGGTGCGGCACGCCAGTCGGTAGCCAGATTGAAACGTGCTGTCTCCATGCGGTTGTGAATGACAAACAGGAGGCCACTTTGCCAACTGGCCTCGAACGTCTTGCGTGAGGCGGCGCGCGTGCCGTTTGCCGGGTCGCCTATCAAAACGCGGTCGCCACGCAGGCCTTTGATCACCACAAAATGGTGATAACCCCCTTCGTTGATCAGAACAATGGCAGGAATGCGTGCCTCGGCCAGCTTGTTCAACGGCTGCTCGAATCCGTCTGCCTCAAAGCCCTGGGCTTGCAGGAAACGCTTCATGTCGAGCAGCGAAAATCCTTCACGCCGGATTTTTTGCTGGTCGCCGTGGTTGTACATATATTCAAAAACTGTACTCTCAGACACCGGATAGCCGTAATGGTGAGTCAGCAGCGTCGCCAAGGCAGCCGAGCCGCAACTGAAATCGTATTGTTGTAGCAGGGTGCCGGCCAGGCGAGCTTGTCGAATACTGGTCACGGGAATGAAGACATCACCGCCGCCCATGGAAGGTAGATAAGCTGGCTGCGCCCCGGCAGCAGTCACCATGACCGCCGTGAGCGTCAGGAGCAGGGGACGGCAACGCATGATGCCCTCCCATTAATTCATCTGCAAGTGCAGAATCACGGCATTTTGGATCAATACGTTGGCACCGGTATTCTGGATCACCACCGGTAGGCCGCTCATACTGGAGAACGCGCCGGCGCTGATGGTGTTGGTGCCCGTTGCCACATTGACGGCGGTATTGCCAGCGGTTGTGCCAGCAAGCTCCATATCATTGCGAATGAGTTCCGTACCGCCGCGATAGCTTTCCAACGCAGCTGCCGCGACCGGCTTGTCAAAGCCGACTGGCCCCGCGCTTTGCTGGGCTGTGTCTGCCGTGACCGGCAGCGCTGGTGACGTTTGTGCTGTCACCTGCATCGGTAGTGATGTGAGCAACGCGACACAACTGAACCAGAACATCTCGCTTGGTTTCATTTTGTTGCCCCTTTGATGGACGATGGCGACAAGCCGGCATTAACCTCAGCCCATTTTGGAACCGCGATCAATGCCGGCCAAGGTCGCTTTAGTGAACAGCCAGGTTGGCCTGGACATTCACGCTTTGCTGAATCAGCGAGGCAAACCCGCTGTTCTGGTTAGCCAGCATGATGCCAGCAGCCGACTGCCCAACACTGGTCATGGCATTGGACATGTTGAAGGTGCCTGCGTTGACGTTGTTGGTGCCGCCAGCGCCGCCCATGCCGCCCTGGCCGGTGCCGCCGGTGCCGCCGCTGGCGGTGTTGACACCACCATTGCCTGCACCACCCGTACCGCCGGTACCGCTACCGCCAGCCCCGCCATTGCCTGCGGTGTTGCTGCCGTTGCTGGCATTGCCATTGGTGGCACTGCCGTTCATGCTCGAGCCGCCTGCGCCGCCCGTGCCTGCACCGCCCGTGCGGGTTCCGCCGGAAGTGCTGCTGGCCATGCCGCCTGCGCCACCTGCACCGCCTGCGCCGCCTGCGCCCGTAGCGCCGCTAGCGCCGCCGGCGCCAGCCGTGCTGCTCCCGGAGCCCGCGCCGCCTGCGCCGCTAGTACCACCGGCGCCAGCCGTGCTGCTCCCGGAGCCCGCGCCGCCTGCGCCGCTAGCACCACCTGCACCTGCCGTGCCGCTGGCACCGCCACTGCCACCGTTGCCGCCGTCGCCGCCGATGCCGCCTGTGGCTCCCGAGCCACCTGCGCCGCCTGCGCCTGCCGCGGTTCCACCGGAACTGCCGCCGCCGCCGGCACCACCGCTCCTGCCGCCAAGACCTGCAGCCAGACTGCCGCTGCTGCCGCCGCGGCCGCTATCGCCGCCCTCACCAGCAGCCAGACTGCCGCTGCTGCCGCCGCGACCGCTATCGCCGCTGGAACCGCCGCGTGCACCGTCTCCTCCATTGGCGATGGCCCGGCCACTTTCGCTTGAGCCGTTAGCGCCGCCGCCCGTGCCGCGACCGCCGTTACCCGCATCGCCGGAGCTGCCATTGGTGGCACTGCCATGACTGATGGCGCCATTGGAGGCACTTCCGCCTGCTGCGCCCACTGCGCCGACGCCGCCGGCACCATTGCCGCCAGAAGCAGAACCGGATGCAGAGCCACCCCTGCCGGTGCCGCCAGTGCCGCCGTTGCCGGTGCCGCCGTTGGCATTGCCAGTGTTGTAGGCGGTGTTGCCAATGTCATGCACGCGGTTGCCGGTCACCGTGCCGCTAAGGTTGCTGGTGGCTGTGGCCGTGGTCACATTGAAAGCGTTGCTGAACGTACCCGTGGAGCCGTTATTGAGTGCGACCGACCTTGCAGCATTGGCAAGTGCCTGGCCAGAGTTCCTGTTCAGGCTGTTGTCAGAGTTGTTGTTGGTGCTCTGGTTGTTGTGTCGATTGGAGTTGTTTGAGCTGTTAGTGTTTCCTTGATTTGAGTTGTTCTGCGATGCTGTTGAATTCTCGTTAGCCTGCGGCGCATTGCCGCCTTGCGTCGAGGTGGCAGTTGCGGTTTGGTTACCGGTCGTTGCGTTAGCAGTACCGTCGGTGCCGTTATTGGTCGGATTGGCCCATGCGGAAACGCATGCAAGGGCGATGGCCGAAGCCAACAGTGTCTTTTTCATAAAGCCTCCTACGTTTGTTTAAGTTTCCGAACAACATGCCTTGGTTGAATTGCGTTTCCGCAAATCAGTGGTGGCAAAGCAACTTGAGTGCCAACTTTCACAAGAAACTGACAAAGCCTCGCCGTCTATGGAGAAAGCATTTGCTCCAGGCGAGAACAGCTCATGACGACGGGTTCGACGCAAGATCGGCAGAGCAAACTGTCACAGATGTATGACGCTTCCGTTAATCAATGTGAAGGTATCCGGGCTTCCCAGCCAGTCACACCCCTTTGTGGCCGTTGTAAAACCAGCGTGACCAGGCCACCACCAGGTGCCGGTGAGACTGTCTCGCTTTTGTGACGCTGCCTTGGTAGGGCGCCTGGCAAGCGCTCTGAAAATCTCAGACACAGCCTTAGGTGCGGCTTGGCAATACGCCAAAAGATACAGGCTGTGGCTGTCTCAGAGCTGTGACAGCGCAGCATGATTGCAACGGGGAATTACCTTTTTTTGCAACTTGTGTCTTGCAGCCACTCACAACCAAGGCCTACCCTTAAAGGAAGTAAAAGAGTCTTACATCGTGCGGCCGAATAAAAACAAGGAGGGCGTCATGAATGCATCTCGCAGTAAGGGGCGTGCAGCCGTCCTTGCCTGTTCCACCATGGTCATGACGTGCACGGCGTCTTATGCACAAGGGAGCGCCGCAGCCGGTGATGAAGGGGCTGCGCGTATCGAAGGGCTACAGCAACAGTTGTCCGAACAAGCCCGGCAGATCGAGATACTCAAAAAGGCGGTGGCGGATCAGGAGGCGCGACAGCGTGAGTTGCAGCGCTCGCTGGGCCAGCAGGATGCTCGACCCGCCACTGGGCCCACGGAAGGCGCCCAGACGGCGCCAAACCAGAACGCAGGCAGTGAGCCCGACAACACCCAACGATCGGTACGTGTGGGGGTGGCCCCCAGTGATGAGTCCCAGCAGCCTCCGGTCGTGGCACCCTTGTTTGAGCAGCCAGGCATTCTGACGCCCAAGGGCAAGTTTGTGCTGGAGCCCTCGGTCCAGTACGTGTATTCGTCAAGCAACCGGGTGGCCTTGGTGGGTTACACCATCATTCCGGCCTTGCTGATAGGCTTGATTGATGTGCGCGAAGTCAAGCGCAATACCATCACGGGAGCGCTAACGACCCGTTATGGCGTGAATAACCGGTTTGAACTGGAAGCCAGGCTGCCCTATGTGTACCGTTCTGATGCGACCATCAGCCGTGAAATTTTTACCGGATCAGCCTCTGATGCCGTTTTCAACAGCAGCGGAAAGTCTATTGGCGATATAGAGCTGGCAGCGCGCTATCAACTCACCGACGGCGGCGCCAATAAACCCTATGTCGTTGGATCGCTGCGCTTCAAGACGCGCACCGGAAAAGACCCCTTCGAGGTCGTGACCGACTGCGTCACGCGCTGCGTAGGCAACACCACGGGAACCGGCCTGCCGCTGGATCTGCCGACCGGCTCGGGCTTTTATTCGCTGCAACCGGGCGTGACCTGGCTGTTCGCCTCTGATCCTGCCGTGTTTTTTGGCGGGATCAGCTACACCTACAACTTCAAGCGAAGCGGCATTAGCCGACAGGTGCTCAATGGCGAGCAAGAATTCATAGGCGATGTGGAGCCAGGCGGCATCTTCGGCATCAATTTCGGTATGGGACTGGCGCTCAATGACAAGTCGGCGCTCAGCATAGGCGTCGATCTGAACTCGATAGGTCGCACGCGCCAGAACGGCGCACCGGTGCCAGGCTCGGTGCGCACTCAGTTGGCCACCATGCTGCTGGGCTATTCATATCGCTACAGTGACAAGACCACTTTTAGTATCACGGTCGGTGCCGGCCTAACCCGTGACACACCGGACCTGACCATGAGCATCAGAATTCCAATGACGTTCTGAAAGGGCTTGCATGGCGTTGCCAAAGATTCTTTGCCTCAGTCCGCTCGAACCCGCGGCTGAGGTGGTCGAGCAATTGAGTCTCATGGGCTGGGACGTTTTACAGGCCAGCGATCAGGCTGGCGTGAGCCGGCGCATTCAGGCGCATCAGCCGATGCAGGTTGGCGTGTTGCTGCTCAAGGACTTTGCACCCGAACAACTGGCCTGGGTCGAAGCTTGCTTGCGGCTATCGAACGGGTTGGAGTGGGTGGGTTTGTTTCATGCCCCAGCGCTCGACTCGCCGCTTCTGCGCGAATGGGTGCTGAGCTACTTCTTCGACTACCACACACTGCCGGTGGACTGGCGCGAGTTTCATCTCACCTTGGGTCACGCCTTGCGCCGCGCTCAACTGCGTGGCCGGGACGATATCTACCTGCAGGCCACCGGAAAAATGGGCATGGTCGGGCACAGCGCGGCCATTGCGAAGTTGCAGCAACAGATCCGCAAAGTGGCCTCCACCGAGGCTTCCGTGCTGATTGGCGGCGAAAGCGGTAGCGGCAAGGAGCTGGCCGCGCGCGCCATTCACCAGTGCTCCAGGCGCGCCGTCGGCCCGTTTGTTGCCGTCAATTGCGGCGCGATTGCGCCCTCGCTGATCCATTCAGAACTGTTTGGCCATGAGCGCGGTTCCTTTACCGGCGCCACGTCTAGCAAACCCGGGCTGATTGAAGCGGCCAGCGGCGGCACCATCTTTCTGGACGAAATCGCCGACCTGCCGCTTGAGCTGCAGACCAATCTGCTGCGCTTTCTGCAGGAACACACCATTCATCGCGTCGGTTCTGCACACAGCCTGCAGATCAATGTGCGCGTGGTGGCCGCATCGCATGTGGATTTGATGGAAGCGGTGGCGGCGGGGCGCTTTCGTGAGGATCTGTTTTATCGCCTCAATGTCTTACCCATAGAGGTGCCGCCCCTGCGCGACCGCATGTCCGACGTGCCGGTGCTGGCGCAGCATTTTCTGCAGCACTGCATGACTGACAAGCACCAGCGGCGCGTGGAGGGTTTTAGCCGTCAGGCCTTGTCCGCGATGATGTCGCACTGCTGGCCGGGCAATGTCCGCGAGCTGAGCAACCGGGTACAACGCGCCATGGTGATGAGTGACCAGCGGCTGATCACGCCAGCAGATCTGGGCCTGAACATGGCTCGCAGTGCGGCTGGTGTCGGGCTGGATGCCGTGCGTACCATGGCGGAGCGCGATGCGATTGCCATGACCTTGGGACGGGTAGACCGCAATATCACCCATGCGGCGCGCGAACTGGGCATCTCCCGCATGACGCTATACCGCCTGATGGACAAGCACGGCCTGGCGCAAGGCGCTGGGTGACAAGACCAGGGCGCCAAGTTGCCAAGTTGCCGCACACAAAAACTCCTTATTTGATAGCTTATCCCGCCCGTCACATAAGGGCTAGAGCCTGATTTTGCTAAAAATTCAGCTGGTTTTCAAGTCAAAGCCATCTGGCCGCCGCGTGGTGCCTGCGTCCCCAAGGCCGGGCCATCGCTGCGCTAGAGGCGACCTCCTGTGTAGAACATATCCTGTGCCCAGCCTGAAGCGCCGTTGGGGCTGCCTGTGCCCGACCCCATGGAAGAGCAGCCGGCAACCATAAGAAGCAGGACCACCAAGGCAGCCCGTACGAGTTTGCTCATAAGAATCTCCTTGCGATTCCTGCAGTCCAGAGCTTTCGAAATGCGCCGGGAATCTTGGCGGCGCATTCGTCTGCGAAGGCACACGGAAACTCGCGAAGGCTTGGCTTGGCCAAAGAAACCAGCAAAACCAATCTCTGCCGTGCGGCCGCAGCCAGTGCGATCAATGCGCCTGGCGAAAGTTGCGGCTTTTCCTGGCTCCGGTGTAAGCAATCCGTTGGATGTTTTTCCGGAAGTGACGGCCTGGATGTGCCGGCTAAGCGGGGGCTCGATGCGGGATAGCGCTGCCAGCGGCGCGCGGATAAGCCGCAGCGGCAGCGGCAGCGCTTGCCGGGTTACATGGCTTAGCCGCCGCGCGTCACCGGCATCTCGACCTCACCCGGCATTAACAGGTGCTTGGCCAGCTCCAGCTTGGCCAGGGAGGCGCGGTGCACCTCGTCCGGACCGTCGGCCAGGCGCAGGGTGCGCTGGCTGGCATAGGCGTAGGCCAGCGGGAAATCGTCCGACACACCGCCGCCGCCATGGGCCTGAATCGCCCAGTCGATGATCTGGCAGGCCATGTTGGGCGCCACCACCTTGATCATGGCAATTTCCGCCTTGGCGACCTTGTTGCCCACGGTGTCCATCATGTAGGCAGCCTTGAGGGTCAGCAGGCGCGCCTGCTCGATCATGCAGCGCGCCTCGGCAATGCGTTCATGCCAGACCGATTGGCTGGCGATGGGTTTGCCAAAGGCAACGCGGCTGTTCAGGCGTTTGCACATCAACTCGAGCGCACGCTCGGCAATGCCTATGCTGCGCATGCAGTGGTGGATGCGTCCGGGGCCAAGCCGGCCCTGGGCGATTTCAAAGCCGCGGCCTTCGCCCAGCAGCAGGTTGCTGGCGGGAACGCGCACATTGCTCAGCCGCACCTCCATGTGGCCGTGGGGGGCGTCGTCGTAGCCGAAAACAGAGAGCGGGCGAACCACGGTCACGCCAGGCGTATTGGCGGGCACCAGAATCATGGATTGCTGCTCGTGGCGGCCGGCCTCGGGATTGGTCTTGCCCATCACGATGTAAATGGCGCAGCGCGGATCCCCGGCGCCCGACGACCACCACTTCAGGCCGTTGAGCACGTAGTCGTCGCCGTCGCGTGTGATGCGGCATTGCACGTTGGTGGCGTCGGATGAGGCGACTTCCGGCTCGGTCATCAAAAAGGCCGAGCGAATCTCGCCTTTGAGCAGCGGCTCCAGCCACTCGTCCTTGTTGGCTTCCGAGCCATAACGGGCTATGGTTTCCATGTTGCCGGTGTCGGGCGCCGAGCAGTTGAAGACCTCGGCGGCAAAGGGCACGCGGCCCATGATTTCGCACAGCGGCGCGTATTCCAGATTGGACAGGCCTTCGGGGGCACGCGGCGACTGCGGCAAAAACAGGTTCCACAGGCCGGCAGCGCGGGCTTTGGGCTTGAGTTCTTCAATGAGGGTGGTGGGAATCCAGGCATTGCCCTTGGCGCGGTTTTCGGCAATTTCCCGGAAAAAACGCGCCTCGTTCGGGTAAACATGCTGGTCCATGAAGGCCAGCAGGCGAGCCTGCATGTCCTGTACCTTGGGGGTGTAGCTGAAGTCCATCTCTATCTCCTTGGGTAGCGTGGTGGTTAGGTGGATAAACAATTTTCCGCAGGGCCGCCCCAAGGAAAATTCGCCCCTTTTCGTGGTGACAGGGGCAGCGAAGTACGCGAAGCGACAAGCGTGGGGGTCATGTTTGCTTCTGGCTCTTCTGGGCAAAGTCCCAGGCCATGCGGGCCAGCACAGGCACGCCTTTGGCGGAGCTAGCCGCCTGGGCACTGGCGGCGGTACCGGCCTCAACCCGTTTGGCGATGCCTTGCAAAATCGCGGCGATACGGAACAGGTTGTAGGCCAGGTAAAAACTCCAGTCGGCCTTGATCAGCGCCGGGCTGGCAAAACCGGTGCGTTCGCAATACAGGCGGATGTAGTCGGCTTCTTCCGGAATGCCCAGGCTGGCCACATCAAGCCCGCCAATGCCGCGAAAGGCGCCGGGCGGAATATGCCAGGCCATGCAGTGGTAGCTGAAGTCGGCCAGCGGATGGCCCAGGGTCGAGAGTTCCCAGTCCAGCACGGCCAGCACACGCGGCTCGGTCGGGTGGAACAGCAGGTTGTCGAGGCGGAAGTCGCCATGCACGATGGAGACCATGGTTTCATCGCGTGCACTGGCGGGAATGTTGGCCGGCAACCAGGCCATCAAGGCGTCCATTTCGGGTATGGCTTGGGTGATGGAGGCGACGTATTGTTTGCTCCAGCGGCCGATCTGGCGCTCGAAATAGTTGCCGGGCTTGCCATAATCGGCCAGGCCGCATTCGGCAAACCTGACCTTGTGCAGGGCAGCGATGACGCCGTTCATCTCGTCATAAATCTCGCCGCGCTGGGCCGGCGTCATGTCGGGCAGGGCCTGGTCCCAGAGCACCCGGCCTTCGACAAACTCCATGACATAAAAGGCGCGGCCTATGACGGCTTCGTCTTCACACAGGCAATACATCTTGGCCACCGGCACGTCCGTGCCCTGCAGACCGGTCATGACCTTGAACTCGCGCTCTATCGCGTGCGCCGAGGGCAAGAGTTTGGCCACCGGCCCGGGCTTGGCCCGCATCACATAGGCGCGTGCCGGCGTGATCAGCTTGTAGGTCGGATTGGACTGACCGCCCTTGAAGATTTCCACCGTCAGCGGGCCCTGGAAGCCTTCCAGGTGCTGCTCCAGATAGGCGCTGAGGGCCGCCAGATCAAAGGCCTGGGAGCCGGTGACGGCCCGCGTTCCTACAAAGTGGTCAAAGTTGCTCATGACTTGTGTCCTATGCCTTGTGTAGCTATTTATCCGCCTCGGCTTCAGAAATGCGCATCAGGATGTCGCGGTTGCGCACCACCAGGCCACCCGGCTCTATGCGTATGGCCTGCTCGCGCTCCATGGACTTGAGTTCCTGGTTGACGCGCTGGCGTGAGGCGCCCAGCAACTGGGCCAGCTCCTCTTGCGCCAGCTGCAGGCCTATGCGCACCTCGCGCCCGTCGGCCAGGCTGGGTACGCCATAGCTGCGCACCAGGTGCAGCAGCTGTTTGGCCAGGCGTGCCCGCAGCGGCAGGGTGTTGAGGTCTTCCACCAGGCCGAAGAGCTGGCGTATGCGCCGGGCATGCAGGCGCAGCAAGGCCTCGTACAGCTCGGTGTGCTGGCTCAGAATCTTGCGCAGGTCGCCGCGCGCCACGCACAAAATAGTGGTGCTGCCATGCGCATAGGCATCGTGGGTGCGGCGCTCGCCGTCGAAGATCGCCACGTCGCCAAACCAGATGCCAGGCTCCACATAGGTCAGGGTGATCTGCCGGCCCGAAATCGAGGTCGAGCTGACGCGTACCGCGCCCGTGGCGCAGGCGATCCATTCTTCCGGCGGGTCGCCGCGGGCCGTAATGAGTTCGCCGTCTTTGAAGCGTTTGACGTAGGCGCATCGCAGTATGTCGTGTCTCAGGGATGGGGACAGGGATGAAAACCAGCGGCCACCGTTTATGGCTGCTCTTTCGTCTATCGTAAGAATAGGATCGTCCATGAGCTGTCTTTTGAGTGACTTACAAGCCTTCCATTGTCACTTGAGGGACGCGGCCTGTAGCGCCCGGCTGTCGCCTTGGCGTCGCGGCTTCTGGCGCTGCCTTTTTTGACCTATGCTCATGCTCATGTATTTGCCACCCCAATTCAAAGGCGACCGCACCCAGGTGGCCATGCTGATCCAGGAACACCCCTTTGCCAGCCTGATCAGCGTGGATGACTCCGGCCTGCCTTATGTGACGCATCTGCCCTTGCATCTGGAAGAGCGGGGCGACCAGATGGTGCTGCTGGGCCATGTCGCCAAACCGAATCCGCACTGGCGCTATCTGCAGGCGCGCCCGCAGGCCGTCGCCACTTTTCTGGGGCCGCATGCCTATCTGTCGCCCAAGGTTTATCCCGACCTGGCGCGGGTGCCGACCTGGAATTACCTCGCTGTGCACTGCACCGTGCAGGCCACACTCATTGAAGAGCCTGTGGCCAAGGATGGCCTGCTTAAAAAGCTGATAGGCGATCACGAGCCGCCCTATGCCGAGCAGTGGCGCGGTCTGGGTGAGGAATTCGCCCACAAGATGCTGGCCGGCATCGTCGCCTTTGAATTGCAGGTGAGCGATTGGCAGTGCAAGCTCAAAATCAACCAGCACCGGCCCGAGGCGTATGCCGCCATGAGGGCCATGTACGCCGTTGGTAATGAAGAGGAGCAAGCGCTGGCCGGCTGGATGGATCGTTTGGGCATGGGCACCGGGTCAAACAATCCCTAGGAGCCTTGAGATGCGTATTGTTTTCAGCGTATTGAGTCTGCTACTGGTGCTGGCCGTCGTCGGGGTGCTGGCAAAAAAGCAGCTGGCTGTGGCGCCTGTTCGCTTGCCGCCAGCGCAGGCGAGCAGCACGCCGCAAGTACAAAGCCAGCAAATTCAGCAGCAATTCCAGCAGACCCTGGAAAAAACGCTGCAACAGGCCAGGCCCATGCCCGAGGGTGAATAAATGAATGGAATAGCACTCTAGCCCATATAGGATGGTCGCAAGAAGCTATTAAAATCGTAGCAAAATGAGTGACGAAACTTTCATGCAAATGGCGCTGGCGCAGGCCCGCGAGGCCGCTGCCATGGGCGAGGTTCCGGTGGGTGCCGTGCTGGTCCGCGACGGCCAGGTGATTGCCACCGGCCGTAATGCGCCGATTGATGGCCATGACCCGACGGCCCACGCCGAGATCGTGGCCTTGCGCGCGGCGGCGCAGGCCTTGGGAAACTACCGGCTCGATGACTGCGAGCTGTTCGTCACGCTGGAGCCCTGCGCCATGTGCAGCGGCGCCATGTTGCAGGCGCGGCTCAAGCGCGTGGTGTTTGCCGCAGCCGAGCCCAAAACGGGCGCAGCCGGCTCGGTCATCAACTTGTTTGCCCAGACGCAGCTCAATCACCAGACCGAATGCCAGGGTGGGGTGTTGGCGGCAGAAAGCAGCGCACTGCTGCAAGATTTTTTTCGCCAGCGCCGCACCGAGCAGCGCGAAGCAGCCCGGCGACTGCATCCTCTGCGGGACCATGCCTTGCGCACGCCCGATCGCGCTTTTCAGGGCCTGCCGGGCTACCCCTGGTCGCCGCACTACATCAGTGATCTGCCGAAGCTAGGCGGTTTGCGCCTGCACTACCTGAACGAGGGTGCTAGTGAGCAAGGCCTGACCTATCTGTGCCTGCACGGCAATCCGGCCTGGAGCTATCTGTACCGCAAGATGATCCCCAGCTTACTGGAGGCCGGGCATAGAGTGGTCGCGCCCGATCTGATTGGTTTTGGCAAAAGCGACAAGCCCAAGAAAGACAGCTTTCACAGCTTTAACACGCACCGGCAGGTGCTGCTTGAGCTGGTGGAAAGGCTGGATTTAAAAAACATCGTTCTGGTGGTGCAAGACTGGGGCGGGCTGCTCGGCCTGACCTTGCCACTGGCTGCGCCACAGCGCTACCGGGGTCTGCTGGTCATGAACACGCTACTGGCTTGCGGCGATGAGTCGCTGCCTGCCGGCTTTCTGGCCTGGCGCGAGTGGTGTGCGAAACACCCGGACTTTGATGTCGCGCGCTTGCTGGCCAGGGCTAATCCACAATTGAGCGCTGAAGAATGCGCCGCCTACAGCGCCCCTTTTCCCGACAAAGGGCATCGCGCCGCCTTGCGCGCCTTTCCCGCCATGGTGCCGGAATTTCAGGATTCAGACGGCGCCGAGCTGTCGCGCCAGGCGCGTGAGTTTTGGCGTAGCCGCTGGACCGGACAGGCGCTGATGGTGCTCGGTGCGCAAGACCCGGTACTGGGCGAGCCGGTGATGCGGAGACTTCAACCGCTGATTTGCGGTTGCGGCGAAGCGGTGGTGCTAACGCAAGCCGGCCATTTTGTGCCTGAGCATGGCGAGCAGGTGGCACAGCACGCCTTGCGGTTTTTTAAGCGCCCAGACTAACCGTGGTTTTGCCGCTGGTCTGCCTTGGCGCTCCAGCAATGGGATACTTGCACCCGTGAAAAAACATATCTACATCTACTCACCCTCCAGCGCCGTGCGCGACAAAGCCAGCTTCAAGCGTGGCATCAAGCGCTTGCAAGCCCTGGGTCATGAGGTCGAAGTTGACGAAGCCGCGCTGGCCACGCACCAGCGATTTGCCGGCGACGACGAGACCCGGCTCGCGGCCATTCATCGTGCGGCGGCCAGCGGCGCCGATGTGGCGCTGATTTCCCGCGGTGGCTATGGCCTGACGCGCCTTTTGCCCGCTATCAATTACAAGGCTGTGGCCAAGGCCGTCGCCAAGGGGACGAAGTTCGTCGGCTTGAGCGACTTCACGGCGTTTCAAATGGCCTTGCTGGCGAAAACCGGCGCGGTGACCTGGGCTGGCCCGTCGCTGGGCGAAGACTTTGGCGCCGTGGCCGGACCAGACGACATCATGGAAGCCTGCTTTGATGACCTGATCACCGGGCAGGTTGAGGGCACGGGCTGGCAATTGCCTAAAATCGCTACAAATTCAATAGCTCTTACCGCAGGTGTAGCAAAGGCTAGTGAGCGATTTACCATAAATAATGCGGTTTTGTGGGGGGGCAACCTGGCGATGTTAGCTTCTCTGGTCGGTACGCCTTACCTGCCGGTCATCAAAGGCGGCATCTTGTTCATTGAGGACGTCGGCGAGCACCCCTTCCGGGTCGAGCGCATGCTGGCGCAGTTGCTGCAGGCAGGTCTGCTGGCGCAACAAAAGGCCATTATTTTTGGACAGTTCAGCAACTACAAGCTGGTTCCCCATGACAAGGGTTACAAGCTGGCCGGCGTGGTGAGTTGGCTGCAGAGTCAGGTCAAAGCGCGAGTGCTGACCGGCCTGCCGTTTGGCCATGTGCCGACCAAGGTGCTGCTACCGGTCGGTCAAGCCATCACGCTGGCGGTGGAAGACCGAGATGCCTTCTTGCTGTGGGGCCATCAGCACTGAAACTGAATCTGGCAGTGGTGGGCGACACCAAACTGAGGTCGGTCGCTGCCCTGATCCTGGTCTGATGCCCTTAGTTGGCCAGCGAACTGGGCCTGGCGCTCAGGCCGCTGGGCAGCAGGCCGGTGAATTGCTCGCTGATGCGGCTGATTTTTTCGCGGGCTATGCTTTCGCCATGCATTTCGGCCAGCGCCGCCATGACATCGCCTCTGGCATGCCACAGGCCCTGGGCATCGGTGGCATAGCGCACGCGGAGGGCGATCTTGGGAAAGTGGGATTCATCGAGTTCATCGAGAATCAACTGGCGTATGCCTTCCGTGCGGTCTTCCAACACCGAAGACGTGACCTCGCTGGTGCCCAGCAGACTCATCAGACTGCTTTTCAGGTGACTGCTAAACCAGCTCATGCGTTTTTGATTTTGTTGAACATTCATGGGTTTATGGCTTGATGGCAGGGGCTGCGCGTTTCTTTCAGCGTAAGGGTATTTGCTCGTCTCATTACCAAGTTATCGGCAAACGTTTGAGAAAAACAACAGAGCAGGGCAATAACTTGGTAAGCAAATGTCAACTTGATACTGCTATTGAAGAGGCCTTCTTTAGTTGGAGACAGCTGTTGAACTGAGTTCCGGGCCAGTAGCTCACACTGGCGATCAAGGCATTTTCAGTCCCGGGGCTTGCGCAATCTCAAGCTTTGGTCAGCGCGCTATCCATGCGCGGTGCAGGCCGTTACCGCGTCAACCTTGCGGGGTGAGGGCGGGTGCCCATGTTTTAATTGAATAAATTTTTACAGGCAGCTATAAAACTCCCCATGGCAGAAGTTACCGTCGTTTTTGCCGATCTAACGGGAAGTACAGGTGTTTTTGAGTCCCTCGGCAATGCCAAGGCGACTCAGGCCATCACCCGTCTAACGCAATGGATAGGCCGCGTCTGCGAAGCCCATTGCGGGCAGGTCATTAAATACCTCGGTGATGGGGTGCTCATCATCTTTCCCCATAACCCCGATGCGGTTGAAGCCGCGACGGAGTTGCAGCGCGTTCACCAGGAGCGCATCCGCAACTGGCCCGAAGCGCTGAAAATGCGGCTGCAGGTGGGCATGGCGCGCGGCGAAATCGTCGAACACGACGGCGATTGCTATGGCGATGCAGTCAATGTGGCCTCGCGCCTCAGCGATCTCTCCGGCCCGGAACAGATTTTGGCGACGGACCTGGTCATCCAGCAACTGCCAGGGGACAGCCTGGTGCGTTTTCGTTGCCTGGGTGCCATTGAGCTACGCGGTCGCAGTGAGTCGTGTGTGGTGCACCGAATCGAATGGCAGTCCGAAGTGATGTCGGAGCTGTTCACGCTGCCGGCAACTCTGACGCAATCTCCTTTTGCTAAGACAGCGGCCCGGCCGTCGTCTATCGAGTTGAGCTCTCTGGATGTCAGCGCCGCCTTCACCACCATGGAGCTGCCCGTGTTTTTGGGGCGCGACCCAGCTGCACAATTTGTGTTGCAGGATCCTCGGGTTTCGCGCAATCACGCCAGAATCGAGTGGCGCGCCGGCAAGTTTTATCTTGAGGACGTCAGTAGCTACGGCACCTGGGTTCGGTTTTCCGACAGCTCGGCCATCATTGCGCTGCGCCGGCAGGAATGCGTACTGCTGCAGGAAGGTGAAATTGCTTTGGGCGCACCCTTCGAGGACTTCACCGTTCCTACCGTCAGTTTCAAGTTTCATACCGTGCCTCTTGCCTGGTCGAACTCGTAACTACGCAAGCTTCTTTGCCTCACGGTCTATTACGACTGTTGCAGCGTGCTCTTTCCCAGCGCCGGGCGCTGAGCTTGGCTGTCGAGCGAAGTCGCTGGTAACGCCTCTGTGACGTGCATTCAATGCATTTGGATTGAGCGCCTTTAAGCCGGGTCTTGATCGAACAGTCGGGCAATCTGACTAGACATGGATGCGCCTGCACGGCTGTAACCCAGCACGGTAGCCACGCTCTGGTGGCCCGTCATGGCCATGGTTTCCGTCAAAGACATGTTTTGTCGTCCCGCTTCAGTGACAAAACCAGAACGAAGCGAATGCGCTGAGAAATCACCCGTGACCCCAGCCAGTGCGCAGCGCTTCTTCACGATATCGCGCACCGACGCCGGAGCCAGCGCCCCACCCAGTTGCCCGCCCTTGCGCACTTGCCTGAAAATCCGTCCCTCACTAATGCCCGAGGCCTCCAGCCAACGGCTTAAAGCCTCGGCCGCAGCGCCTAGCAGTGGCTTGTCATTTTCCGGGCGTTGCATGCCTGTCTGATTGGTCTTGGAGTAGGCGAGGGTGTAGCTAAACCCCTCGGGAACGCGCTTCAAAAACTTCATGTCCGCCCCCGTGACTTCTGATCGCCGCCGCCCGCCGCTGGCCCAGGCAAAGAGCAGCAGGGCGCGGTCGCGTTTCCCGCGCAGCGTGTCATCGCAGCTGGCCAACAAGGCTTGCAGGGGGTCTCTTGTCAGGGCGTCCTTTTTTTGCGGCAAGACGCCGCGCCTGGCGTAAGCCTTACGGGTGCGCGACAGCAGCTCCCGTACCTTGGGATCATGGCAGGGGTTCTTGAGCTCGCGGAGTTGATGTGCTTTGGACAGTACCGCGACCCGATGCACCAGCGTGTTGTGTGCCAAGGCGCCGAGCTTTCCTTTGTAGCCGGCCTGAACCAGCGCCTGGTCAATTTCGCTGGGTAACTCCCACACCAGACCGAGCTCGCTACTGCGTTCGGCATGGTCCACGATGAACTGCAGCACGCAGGGCGTAGGCAGCGGTAGCTGAATCTGGCGACCATAACGAATCCCATACCAAGCTGCCCAATACCGCAGAGCGCTGCGGTAACTGAGCATGGTGTTGGGGGACTCGCCTTCGCGCAGCAACTCATCGACCGCCTGTTGAGTGACGTCGCTGAGCGTTGCCGCTTGCAAAGCAGGTGTTTTTTGTATGGCTGGCAGGTACGTATGTGGTTCGAAAATCATATTTTTGTTAAAATAAATACATGTTATGTATGATTAATTACAAATATTTTTTATTAATCACGATAACAATCTCTTATCGTGGCTAATGTAGTTGTTGGAGAATCGTAATGCAAATAAAAAGTCCCAGAGGCGTTCAGCAAGTAGATGTATGGAGCGCGGCTGATGCCTTGGTCGCCGAAGGGCTGCGCCCCACCATTGAGCGGGTGCGTCAGAAAATGGGAAGGGGTTCACCCAATACCGTTAGCCCATTGCTGGAGGCCTGGTTTGGCACCCTGGCCGGGCGGTTGGGCGTGGGAGGCAGCAGCAAAGACGAAGCCGGGAATTGCTTGCCGGAACCGGTACAGCGGGCTGCGCTCATGCTGTGGGAGGCGGCCAGGCTATCTGCACGCGAGGAGGCTGCGCAGGAGTTTTCACAGGCAAGGCAGGCGCTGGCGGGTGATAGAGCCGAGCTGGAGCAACGGGCGGTCGATTTACAGAAACAGCAGCAGGCCCTGAGGATGCGTCAGTTGGCGGTTGACGAGGCCTTGCAGGTGGCACGCACTCAAATTAGCGATATGACTATCCGCCTGGAGCAGGCGGGTGCTCTTCAAAATCGGCGCGATCGAGAAATTGATGAACTTCGCGTCAGCCTGACGGCCCGTGAAAAAGAGCGTGATGCAGATAGGCTCCGAAATGAGGAGGAGGGCAAACGGCACTCCGAAGAGCGTGCCCGACTGGAGGCTCGCGCGACAGCCAATGAGCGGCGACTGCTCGAAGAACTGGATCGCGAAAGGCAGGAATCTAAGCAGGCAAAAGCCGCCTTGCTCGAGGCCGGAGCCCGTGCCCAAGCACTGCAAACCAAGCAGGAGGCGGCTAATACCGCCATCACCGCCAGCATGCAGACCGTCACGCTTGACCTGGCAGCCGAGCGACAAGCGCTGGCATTGGCTCAACAGCACATTGTGGAGTTGGGCATTTCGCTGGACCATCAAAAAATGGCACATGCCGTGAGCCTGAGGCAACTCAATTTGCTGCTTGCCAACTCGACTCGAAAACCACTTGTGCGACCGCCCATACTGCGGCGCCGTATCTAATCGCTCAATTGAGTACGGTGGCGTCTCGTTCTTGGGAAAAATCCAGAGATGCCACGCCAGCGGCATTTTTCTTTAAATGACCAAACACCTTAACTTACTTCTGGACAGGCTGGCCCAATAAAAAAGTCCGACAAAGCAGACTTTTAAGGTTGACACGCAAGCCCTTAGATTCAGTCAATGTGCAATAACTTCCTACTCGTCAGGATTTGCGCGAGCGTACGCTGACGCCCAAGCCGGCCAGAGCGATCGCGAACAGAGCCAACCCTCCGGGTTCCGGAACTGTGGTGGTACCGCGGAAGTTTGCGGTCCCCTGGTAGCACCAGGCGCCTACTGCTGCGGTGCCAGTTTTGCACCCATTGGCAAGGCCGCTGGTTACGTCAAACGGATTGAGTACAGCATTGTTGAACGAAGACGTGACCACCATGTCGGCTAGTCCGCCGATTGCATCCAAAATGCCATTCGAGTTGAGGAAGGCAATGGCTGCCAAATCACCGGCGCCAGCTGCGTTGACGTCAAGCAATCCAAACCCATCGCCGCTCAGGCTCGCTCCAGTCAGAGTACCGCCGCCGGTCAACACTGCGGTCGGATCCGCTGGTGGCGATATCCCGCCCAGGTTGTTATGGCCGGTGAGGGTCAGCCAGGGTGTAAGTCCGCTAATCAAAGCGAGATTGGCGGCCGAATTTTGATCAAACAAGTTAAGCGCCGACGCGACCGCTGCGTAGTAAACCGTAAACGTCGCGGAGGTAAATTCAACGTAAGAGCCGTCAGGGGCAAAGTTCTGGGAGCCAGAATAGTTCGCAACATAGAAGAGGCCGCATGTACCGTTACCGGCACAATAGGTGGTGTCGGCGTTGACGCTCGTGATAACACCATACGACGTTGCACTCTGGTCATTGCCGTTGACGAAAGTTTGTGCCAATGTGGACGTGTCTAGGTGAATATTGGTCGGAGAGCCACCGGCAGCGCCGAAATCAATCCCGCCAACGACCACTGCCGATGCCGGTGCCGCAAGGGCGAGGCCGGAAGCGGCGACTAAAGCAGCCAGAATTTTCTTCATGATCAACCTCCAGATGGATTGTTACGAGGGATTTATTTCCCACGCTTGTGTTCAAAGCAAGGTACGTGCCATGACTTTCTAGATCATTTAAGCCATTGAAAAGAAAAGAGAAAATTAATCAGCAGCGACTTTGAAGCGTTTTTGCGTCGTGCAATGTCAAAAATATCGACAGTTGCAATATCCAGGCGGAGCGCTACTTCGACCCATCGGTGGCTCACTACAGAAGGATCGGGCTGATGAACTGGACAGAATGAGATTCCGAAACGCTGGACTTCGGCGATGCCCGCCTGAATCGCCTGGACGAGCGACTGAGGCAAAAGCCTGAAGCGAGGTCTTGCGTTGTAACTTGTATGCAAGGAGATGAACTTAGCAATACCTGCCCGGCGACATCAGGTCGTGCGGATCCAGGTCTTTGCGCAGGCGTGCCTGGAATATCAGTGAGTCAGTTTGTAGATCGACCAATTTCTGCATACTGTTGATTCCCAGCCGATAGGGAAACCATCCCTGGATGCGCCCGGTCTCAAACAGGTGTTGATAGCAGGCGGCGGCGGCAGCCACAGCTTCTGGGTTCTCACGGTCAAATAGCAGAGGAACGGTACTGTCGAATAAGCGGTCGTTCAGGGATGTGAACGTTATTAATGGCTCAATGCCATGCCCGGGTGTGATTTGTTTCACCATGTTGACATAGGCCCGAACGCCGGACGGCCGCATGGGCACCAAGGGGGCGTACCAGGTCAGGCCGCAGCCATCACGTGCCGGATTCTTAAACGCCCCCTGCTGCGAGTTCGGATTACGCCAATAGGCCAGCGGCAATGCGGTCTCGTTGGGCCTTCCGGCTACCAGCCCCAGTGATTGGGCCAATGTGCCTGCCACGCTCGTCAGCCGTTGGCCGATGGCGCCAGGGATCCACTTGGACAGACCTGCCAGCGTGCGGGCGCGGTCCGGGGTCAAAAACAGGGTCCGGCTGGCCACTCCAGACAGCGCCTTTTGCATTTCTTTTTGTGCTGCGGCGACAACCCGGTGAGTCCCATAAAGGGTGGCAAAGCCGGTCCACGGCATGATCTGATATTGACGCCCCATCGCATCGATGACCGCTTGTGGAATCATGTTATCGGACCCGAGCTTGTCGATCGGGTAGGGTGCAGACATGCTCAGTACGCGATGCTGGTTCATCAGGTTGATGGCGCCCAGGGTGCCAGGCAGCTTGATGAGCAGGGAGCGGATGCGCTCCACAGCGGGTTCCAACAAGGCATCATCTTTCAGGCTAAACAAACAGACTTTGATGCACTCGGGCCGACGTGCCAGGATGATGGACATGCGGGTGACCACACCAAACCCGCCTTGTGTGAAAAGCCCGGTGGTGTACGGCCCAATCCCCCATTTGAACAAGCGTGCCAATTCTTCACCACCGGCTTCCCGCAGGGCAGAGCGGTACAAACTGCCGTCTGGCAGAACTGCCTCCAGGTCAGTCACCGCGCCAAAGTGGTCCACATGGGGCGTTACGCCATAACCGCGCTCCAATGCATTGCCAAGAAGGCTGCAGGTCGGGCCCGCGCCGGTGACCGGCACCAGGTAGGGATGCTGGCCAGCCTCCAAAAAATCGGCCAGCATGCCTTGCGTCACACCGGGCTCCAGCGTGACTACACCCAACTCTGCATCGAAATCAATGATTTTCTTAAGGGGTGACAAATCAAGGACGACGCAGCCGTCACGCGCGGGCAGGGCAGTGCCATAGCCCCAGTTCTGCCCGGTGCTGATGGGGTAAACGGGTACTTGATGCCTGCTGGCGATGCGCATGACGTCCTGCAAGCAAGCGCTGTCTTCTATTCGCAAGGCGGCCGGAATGCGTCTGTACGCGCCACTCGTATCGCTGCCATAAGCCGCCGTCGCGGCCTCACCGAGTAACACACTTGGTTCACCAATAAGGGCTTGCCACTGTTTGACCGCCAGCGATAGGTCCATAACGAACTCCTTGAGTTGCTTCAAGCTTATGCTTGCTGGCAGCTAAGAATTTTATTCTTGAATGAGCGCTTGATGGCAGATAGCGCCTCTCGACATATCTTGTTGGATTGCCTTACATCTTGAATGTCCTGATTCACGGCGGCGCGGCACCTGTCCAAGACAGTCAATATGAAGATGGCCCGCTACAAGGCATACGCTCAAGGGCGCAATCATTTTCGTGGACTGGTCGTATTGGTCACACTAGTTCAATTGGCAGCTGACACGTTCGACACCCCGGTCGGGTGACTCGTCGAAATCGGGCTCCAGTCCGTGTTTGCGCATGAAGGCCAGCATACGCAGATTAACGTCGAGCACATCGCCGTAGATGTGGCGCAAGCCCGCATCGCGTGCGGCTGTCATGAGGGTGACCATCAGCCGGCTCGCCACCCCGGAACCCTGCCATCCATCCAACACGCTCAGGGCCAACTCGGCGCTGCCGCGTTCAGGGTCGACGATGAACCAGCCCGCCTCGCCGATGATCTCCTCACCGTCGGAGCCCCAGATGCAGGCCACCCAGGCCGCATGCCGAATTCCATCGGCATTGACCAGATAGGCAATCAACTTCGGCGAGGCGCCGTTCACGCCCCCATGGAAACGATTTCGTCGCGACGATACGCTTAGCCCCAACAGAAAGCCTTGCATGGTTTGTGCATCCTCCATGCGCACTCGGCGGACGAACACGGCGGGTCTAGCTGGCTGCTGCATGGTTAAGCACCCCGGTTAAGTTCAAAACGCAGGCGCTGTTCAGCGCCGCCCTTCAGCCCGCGGGAAGAACCTAACGGGACGGTGTGTCCGTGGAGCGCGCGGAATGCGGAGCATTTCGACAACTCCCTCATCAGGACGTCCGGGCTCATGGACAATCCCAGGCTCATAAGGGGGCGAGCCGGCAATGATGGCGTCTTATTCATGACCCGGCGGATTCACGCATCAGACCGAGCAAGGTCACATCATCATGCGGCTCAAACGCGCCCACATGAGCCGTCAGCTGCGTGCGCACGCCGTCGACCATCTCCTGCGCCGAGCCGACATGACGGACAAACGCGTGCCCAAGTACCTCTTCGCCAAAAGGCCCAGACACGCCCAGTGCCTCGGTAGCCCCATCGGTGTATAGGAGCAGCCTGGAGCCTGGCAGCATGGTCAAGGTCTGCACGGAACAGCGCTTTCCGGGCAGCAGTCCCACCGCTTGCCCCGTGATGTCGAGCCGCACCGTATCACCGCCCTCTGCATGCTGGAAAAACGGCGCTTCATGGCCGGCATTGAGGTAGTACATGCGCCCGCTGTCCGGCTCCAGAAGCGCGAAGAACAAGGTGGCGAACATGTTCTCTCTTCCGTGCACGGTGGCGATGTAGTCATTGGCGAAAGCCACGCTGCGCATGAGTGTCGTGGGGGGCGGCTCTTCGAGCGTCGCCTGGCAGGCCATCGCGCGCAGCAGCGTGCGAAACAACGCCATGTAGAGCGCCGCACCCACGCCCTTGTCGCACACGTCTGCGATCACGAAGGCGAGCAAGCCTCCAGGTAACGAATAGGCATCGTAGAAGTCGCCACCGACTTGTCGGGCAGGCGTACAGCTGGCGCCCAGCGACCATCCCGCCGGGCTCGGCAGTTCCGTGGGCAAAAAGCCTTGCTGGATCCGCTGGCCAATCTGCAACTCGCGGGAAAGCGCTTGCAGCAAGTGGCTTTTGTGGTCCTGCAGGCGCTTCTTCGCCAGCGAAGATTCGATGCGCGCCTGCAGCACCACGGGATTGAAGGGTTTGGGCAGGTAGTCGTCGGCCCCCAGCTCAAGGCAACGCACCACGCTTTCGGTCTCGTCGATGGCCGAGACCATCACCACCGGCAGCTGCGCCGACAGGGGATCGGCCCGGATCCGCCTTAGGGTTTCGTAGCCGTCCATCTCTGGCATGGTGATGTCCAGCAGCACCAGATCCCAGTCCTGCTGCTGCAGCTTGTCGAGTGCATCGCGTCCGTTGACGGCGATGCCGGCCTCATGGCCCAGGCGTTGGATGCGGCGCGCCAGAAGGTCGCGATTGAGCTCGAGGTCGTCGACCACCAGGATGCGCATCGGGCGTTCCAACGACTCCGTCGGCGTCGGCTTGGACATCGCCTGGGCTCGCATGGTGTCGATCGCGCCCTCAGGCGGTGACGGATTCAAGGCGTTCGCGGTCTGCATCGAGCAAGGCGTGAAGATAGGGCAGTTGCTGCAAGGCGGCCTGCTCGCCCTCTTCGATGATGTAGGGCACCTTGTCGGTATCGAACAGCCGCACGCGTTGCTTGAACTGCGGCAGGATCAGAATCATCTCGGAGTGGTGCACCGCGCTCTGAAAGGCCAGGCGCGACTTTTGCAGATTGTTCGCAAGGATCGCGCTGAGCTGGGCCGCAAAGCGCCCCGCACTGCGGATGTTGTCCTGGTACGGACTCTCGAAGCCCACCGCGACGATCACGCGGCTACCGTTCTTCATCGCGACGCTGATCGGCAGCGGGTCGGCCATATAGCCATCGACCAGGAGCCGGCCTTCCCGCTTCACGGGCGCAAACGCCAGGGGCAGCGAAACGCTGGCGCGAATCGCATCGACGAGGTCGCCGCGGGTAATGTCGACCAGTTCGCCATTCATGAAATCGGTGGCCGTGATGTGCAGCGGAATCGGCGTGTCCTCGATGCGCTGTTGCCCGAAAACCTCGCGAAAGGCCGAGAGCATGGGGCCATCGTCACGCAAGCCGAAACTGTCTGGCTGAAAACCGAAGAGCTTGGGAGCCAGCAGGCGCAAAAAACCCATGTTGTTGCGCTTGGAGGTCATCTTGCGGGTCCAGGTCCGCACAGTGATATCCGTCATCCTGGCGGCGTCGAAGCCCAGGGCAACCCCGGCTGCGAACAAGGCGCCGCCGCTGCAGCCGACCACGCGATCTATGCCTATGCCCGCGTCGCTGAGCGCCTTGACCACGCCGATGGCGGCAGCGCACTTCACGCTGCCCGATCCGATCACCAGCGTGACCGTAGGACCCCGAACCGGTTCGCGCTTCATGCGGCCTCCGTGAAGCTCTCGACCGCGTGGTGCACGTCGGGGAAGATGCGCAGAATGCTGCTAAAGCCGGCAATATCGAGCACCCGCATGACCTGAGGCTGCACCGCAGCCATCCGCAGATCACCACCGGCGACGCGGCAACCCTTGACGGTGCCTAGCAGGGACCTAAGGCCGGCGCTACTCGTGTAGTTCACCAGCGAGAAATCGGCAACCAGGCGTACGTTTCCCTGGGAAATCGACTCCGCAAAGCGTTGGGTTAATTCGTCGGCGTTGAGGCTGTCCACGCTGCCGGTGATGGCCAGGACGGAAATTGTTTCGTGTTGTGTGATGGCGATCTGCATGAGCTTTCTCCAGAGTTCAGTGAGAGGAGGGCGGCACCGGCATCAGGTGCTTTTCGATGGTGAAGACGTTGCCGCGGACTGGGTGGCGCTGATAGTGCTGGCGGTCGGACAGTCGCCGGATCAGGTGCACGCCCAAACCGCCCAGCGCGCGTGCCTCGACCGGGCAGGAGGCATCCACCGGCGCGACCGCCAGCGGGTCGAAAGGCTGGCCCTGGTCTTCCAGCGTCACCACGATGCGGCGCGGACCGCCGTGATGCGCGATCTGAACCGCCAGCGTCAGCGGGCCGCTCTGGCCTGCGGGATAGGCGTAGTGCATGACATTCACGCAGGCCTCCTCGACGATGATCTGAAGGTCGTAGCATGTCGGCTCGTCGATCTGCTCGCGATGACACAGGGCAGCAACCACGGCCAGCAGCGCCGGCAGGTTGGCGAGCTCGGCGCCACACGCAAGACTATCGCTCGCGCCAGTGGGCAAGGTGCGGCAGCCTGTCATTTCCCGTGCTCCAACGGTGTGCCCGATGGCGGTGATTCGGCCACATTTTCTGGTGGCGTCTGGGGCCCTTGCGATGGAACCGGCTGGGGCAGCCAGACGGTGAAGCATGAGCCCGCGCCGGGTGTGCTGCTCACTTCAATGTCTCCCCCCATCAGGCGGCACAGGCGGCGGCTGATCGCCAAGCCCAGGCCGCTGCCGCCGAAGGCGCGCGTGGTTCCCTCGTCGGCCTGCAGAAATGGCTGAAACAGCTTGCCGATCTCCTCGGGGCTCAGACCAATGCCGGTGTCTTCGACATCGAACTGGACTTCCCGCACGCCGGGCTGGCGCTCACGCATGGAAGCGCGCAGCTGTACATCCCCGTTGGCTGTGAACTTGGCTGCGTTGGACAGCAGCGCGATCAGCACTTGCCGCAAGCGCAGCGCATCCACATGGATCAGCACGAGGCCCGGTTGCACGTCGACTTGCAAACGGTTTGCGTTGGCGATCAGCATCGGCTGCACGGCGGCCTCGACGGACGACAGCAGGCCGCGCAGGTCACAGTCCTCGAGGTTGAGTTGGACTTTGTTGGCATCCAGCCGGGTCAGGTCCAGCACGGCGTTGATCATGGCTAGCAAATCTTTCGCCGCATATTTGATGCGGCCAAGGTCGGCGCGGGCCGCGGGGGAGGTGCTGTCAGCCAGTTCTTCTTCGAGCAACTCGGCGTAGCCGATCACGGCATTGAGCGGTGTTCGCAGCTCATGGCTCATGTTCGCCAGAAAAGCGCTCTTGGCCTTGTTGGCCAGCACCGCCTCCTGCCGCGCTTGTTCGAGGTGCAAGGCCTGGGCTTCGATCTCGCGATTGCGCTCTTGCAATGCCGCGCGTGTCCTGGCGGTGCGCAGCGATTCGGCGTAAATCGCATGGCCGAACAACGACAAATAGAGCGCTGCTGCCACAGCCGACAAGGCAATGGTCAGCAAGGAGGTGTCTGGGCGGAACTCGAAACCAGTTGCGGCGGCGCCGGTGATGATTCCGAGCGCCAGTGCAACCAGTCCTCGTACGGCGTGGCGTCCTCCACCCGAACCGAGGTTTGATGCGTGCATGGCCCCTCCCAGGGCGACGATGATCCAGGGGTTCAGGCCCGAGAGTCCGCCGTAGACCCCGATCAGGAAAGAGTCGACCAGCAAGGCGCGCATCTCGCTGCGCTTGCCATCAATGGCGCGACAACTCAGCCAGTAGGCGAGATGCGGCCACGTCAGCATGACCAGCCCCGCCCACAACAGCGCTGTCGGCGGCTGCGTGGTGAAGACTGAGCCGAGCAACAGGCCGGCCGCCAAATGGGCACCGATGCGCACCGGGTAGTTCACGCGCACCCCGCCATACAGCCGCCGTGGCGCGGCCGACACGTCCGTCGCCGCCGGCAAGCCAGGCAGCGCCGTCATAGCAGCGCCTCGATCTTCGCCAGCAATCGTTCGAGTTCGATCGGCTTGGTGTCGAAATCGTCACAACCGGCGTCCAGCGCGCGCTGGCGGTCCCCCTCCATGGCGTGGGCGGTAAGCGCGATCACCGGGATTTCGCGCATATCGGGGTCGGCCTTCAGGCGACGCGTGGCCTCCCAGCCGTCCATCACCGGCAGGCTCATGTCCATCAGGATCAGCGCCGGCCGGGAGTTCGCCGCCATGCGCAAGGCCGTCGCGCCGTCGAAGGCCATCACCACCTCGTAACCGCGCCGCAGCAACCGCCGCGACAGCATGTCCCGATTGAGTTCGTTGTCTTCGACCAACAGAATCTTGGGCATGTCAATCCATCGCGGCGTTGTCAGCGACAGGCAGCTTGGCGAGCACGGCAGCGCGGAACTGGCTGCCCTCGCCGGGCGTGCTGATGGCGGTCACGTCGCCGCCCATCAGCCGGCACAGACGGCGGCTGATAGCCAGTCCCAGGCCGGTGCCACCGTACTTGCGTGTCGTCTCGGCGTCGGCCTGCACAAAGGGCTGGAAGAGCCGGCCCAGCTGCGAAGGCGTCATGCCTATGCCTGTGTCGCTGACCTCGAATACCACCATGCGGCGGCCGGCCGCATCCAGCCCGCTGGTGATTTCTATCAGGATACGGCCATCGTGGGTGAACTTTGCCGCGTTCGAAACCAGGTTGATCAGCACTTGCCGCAGCTTGGTCAAGTCAGACTGCAACAGGCCCAAGCCCTGTGCGCAATGCACCTGGAGGCTGTTGCGATTTGTGGCCAGCAGGGGCTGGGTGGTCGAAACCACCTGGTCCAGCAGTTCGGCCAGCTCGAAGAACTCGACATGCAATTCGATCTTGCCCGCTTCAATTTTCGAGAGATCGAGCACATCGTTGATCATTTGCAGCAGATGCCGCGCGGCACCCTTGATGCGCCCAAGGTCGGCCAGCGCGGTGCCCGCCTCGCCGCGATCCGCGAAGTCTTCTTCCAGCATCTCGGTATAGCCGATCACGGCATTGAGCGGCGTGCGCAGCTCGTGGCTCATATTCGCCAGGAAGGCGCTCTTGGTGAGGTTGGCGGCCTCTGCCTGTTCACGGGCCTGCTCTGCGATCACCCGGGATCGCTCGAGATCCGCCTTCTGTTGTTCTATGACCTGATTGCGCGCGTGAACCTCACGCTTGGCGCCAATGGCCTGGCGCGTCTGGAAATGAGACACCAGACCGAATGCTGCCGTGTAGGTAATGACAGCGAGCGCCGTCATCGCATGTGCCAACACAGGGACCGGCAACACGTCGAACCCGGCGCTGAGCCCCGCGATCAAGATCCCCAGCACGAAGCACGCGGCGCCGATCAGGCCCAGGCGCAAGCCGCCTATGCTCAGGTTGGCGGCATTGATGGCGGTGAACGACACCACGCCAATCCACAGATCAAGGCCGGTCAGCAGCGTGAACGCGCCCATCAGAAAGCTGTCGACCAGCAAATTCCGCTGCTCGGCGGCCTTGCTGTCACGCGCGCGGCTCGCCACCAGATAGGCCAGATGCGGCCACAGCAAGGCAATGCTGCAAATCAGCACCAAGGTGCCGGTGGACATGTCCCCCAGTTGCAATACCGAGACAGCCACCGCGCCAAAGAACCCTTGGCCGACGATGCGCAGACCGTAGTCCAGGCGCACGGTCGGGTGGACACGCCGCGGCGAGCGGGGGCGGGCGATCTCTTGTGGGGCGGTAGTCAAGGCAGGGCTCTGTGTAGATCCATGGTGGATGACGCCAGCTATACGCTGGTGTTGCTATCCAACACCAGCCTGGAAATCACCACGACTCCTGACCTTGGGAATGCCGATGTTCATGCTGCGAATCTCTCAAAATGGGTGAGCAACCCACGTGGGAGAGTTGCTACAGGACAACGTCAAAAATTATTGTAATACGAATTACAAAACAATTTCATTGTTGCCGACGAGGGCAGGGGAGAATGGCGGCCACCGTTGCGACGGCGCAGAATGCTATTGTTTCAATAGCTGTTTGCGCTGTAGCAGCAAGCGTTACAGGCCTTTTTTCTTTAAATTATTCAGAAAACGCGATCAGTTGCAGCAGTCGGCCAGCGCCATCGATCCGATGGCCAGTGCCACGCTGATTGCCGCGCGTTACGTTGGCTACAAGGGCTGGATGTGCACGGCCTTGGCCAAGGCTTGCAGCTTCACGGTGTCTGCGCTGTAAAAGTGAGCTGCCTCAAGCAGTGACATCGGGGAGGGCACCGCACCACCGGCGGCATCGATGGCCTTGCGCACATCTGCATCGCCGAGCGCGTCGGTGACCACCTTGTGCATCTGCGCGCTGGCGCTTTCGCTCATCGCGGCCGGTACCAGCAGACCGACCCAGATGCTTGGGCGACCGACACTAGGCGCCGTCCGGCTTTCGTCAAAGGTCGCGGCGGCGGGGAAGCGCGCGAGCCGCTGCGCCGATGAGACGCCCAGCACCTTCATCCGGCCACCAGAGACCATGCTGCCCAGCAGCGCGTCTACGGGCAGCATCGTTAAGTCGATGCTGCCGCCCTGAAGGTCGGTCAGCATGGGCATGCCGCCGCGGTAGGGCACGTGCGTGGCTTGGATGCCCGTGGCGGACAGCAGCTTCTCCGTCACTAGGTGGAATAAGGATCCCTGCCCAGTACTGCCATAGCTAAGCGGCCTGTTGCCGCTGCCCTCGCGTTTGCGCGCCAACGCAACGAGTTCGTCCAGATTGTTCGCGGGCAAGTCGCTGCGCGCGTACAGCGCTAGCGGTGAATTGTTCAGCACGCCCAAGAGCCGGAAATCCGTGGCTTTGTATCGCACAGCGCGCAAGGTCAGCGGCGCCAGTACGGTTTCGGAAGGGGACCCCACAAAGAGGGTGGAGCCGTCAGGCACGGCCGCCAGCAAGCGATTGGCCGCTATGGAGCCGCTCGCACCGGATATGTTTTCGACTACCGCGACACGCCCGAGCCCCCGACCCAGCGCAGGCGCAACGGCGCGAGCGAAGATATCGGTCACGCCGCCGGCAGGTTGCGCCACCAAGATGGTGAGATGGCCGCTGGGGGTCTGGGCGCGAAGGTGAGGGGCGACAGTGAACGAAGCTGCGCCCATGCCCCATAAGGCGAATGCGCGACGGGAGATGTTCATGGCGAAATCCTCTGTTTTTTCAGGACATCATCCGGACTGATGTTCCCAGAGATCAGACGGGGAGGGATAATAATTCGTATTATGGGTTGCAATCAAGCATGAAGAATTCAACGAGCCCCCAACAAGTACCGCCCGCCGAAACCAGTCACTTGTCCGCCGCCGTGAACAAAGCCGAGGCGCCTGCGGAGGCCTTGCGACGCCCCACGCAGCGCGACATCGCCGTTGCAACCGGCATGTCGCAGACCGCCGTGTCCTTGGTACTTAACCGCGTGGAGCCGTGTACGGTGTCTGCGGAGGTGCGCGAACGCATATTGCAAACCGCACAGCAACTCGGTTATGTCCCCAACCGAGTGGCCAGAAATCTCAAGTCTGCACGCACGCGCACGCTGGCTTGCATAGTCCCCGACATTACGAATCCAACCTACCCGGCCCTGGTGCGGGGTTTCCAGTCCGCCGCCGATGCGGCGGGATACGACACCATGATCTTTGACACCGACGGCACGCCCGAGCGCGAGCGCCGGGCGTTGCAGTGGCTGGCGCAGGGGCATGTGGACGGCGTGCTGGCGGTGTTCTTTCATCTTGACGAAGCCGAGCTGCTGACGGCAGTGCGCGGACGCGTTGCCATGGTTCAGGTGGAAAGCCAGGCGTACAGACCCTCACCCTACATCGACAAGGTCTATATCGACAACGCGGCGGCGGCGCAGGCCATGACGCAAGTCCTGATCGACAAAGGGCACCAACGCATCGCCATGCTGTCCTGCCCGATAGGCCCGGGCGCTGAGCGCCAACGCGGTTTTCATGCCGCGATGCAGAAAGCAGGGCTAGCGCCCCACATCATCGCCGCCGATGATTTCACGCAAGCCGCAGGTGCGCGCGCCATGGCAGCCGAATTGGCTGGAGACTTCCGCTACAGCGCCGTATTCGCTGCCAACGACCTGCTGGCCATCGGCACCATGGCAACACTGCGCGCGGCTGGGCGACGCGTTCCCGACGATGTCGCGGTAGCCGGCTTCGATGACATTCCCTCAGCGCAATTGCTGCAGCCAGCGTTAACCACGGTGCGCCGATCCGAACAGGCCATGGGCCACTTTGCAGCCGAGTTGCTGATCGCACGACTGGATGGCCCCGATACGGGCCGACCGGGCCGTGGCTTCGAGCTGCCTTTCCAGTTGGTCCTGCGCGATTCAGCCTGATCGGAGGGTCGCCATTGACGAAACAGATAGCATTGTTGTCCATGAGTCGCACAACGAGTCTGTCCATACTCGCGAGTTCTGTTTTTGAAAGATACTGAATTCGGGCCACAAACCCCTTCAAACGCACAAAAGCAAAGTCCATTGCGTACTTTCAACGCGTCGGCGAATTGGCCTACATCGACACCATGGCCTCCGTGACGTTGGTTCAGTTGCGCGGTGCGGTCTTCGAGAACGTCCGCCGGCAAAACGCCGATATTGATCTCAGGTCGATTTTTTCGAGGATTTACCTCGTGAAATTTCCATCTATAACCCCCTATCCGGGTGTAAGGTCGGACACAGTCATGCTCAAGGCCTGCGCAGTCATGCAGCTCAGCCGCGTGAGGGTATAGCGTTACTAGTTTGTGGCGCTTGGTGACACGGCGATGGTCATGTGAGTGTCCACTTTGCGCTTCACTTAGAACACTAGCAGTGTTAAGGGCCATTAAAACGCGAGGAGATTGCGTCTTGGCCAGTAAACGTCAAAATACTGATCAAAGCAGCAGTTATCTTTTCGATGACCCTAAAGGCAGCCTTGCATCATGACTAAAGAATCCAACCCCGAGTTTGACGAGAAGCGATTTAAAGAGGATAGAGCGGCCTGGTGCCGAACATACGTGCACGTTTGGTCTGATCTATCCGGGGGCGTTTACGACAAGGAAGCGATCGAGAACGCGGCCGACGAGCATTGGCAAAGAAGCCCGAATAGTGATCCGGTGCAAATAGCTACGATTGAATTCATCAAAGTAGACGGCAATCACAGTAGCGGTGAAGGGAACGACAATTCTGTCTGAATATGACAAAAACTTGTCTGCCGCTTGAAATAACCAAGTGGTTGCTTTGGCTGCAATGAGATGTCAAATAAAAAATGATACCGCCCATCCACGATGACCGTATGGTGGGGAGCCTTGCCGCGCGGCTCGGATGAGTAGTGGCGCATCGTCATGCCACCGAATGCCAACTCAGTTCTTGACAAGTCTTAATTTAATTTGACAATGAATCACGTTCTTGTCATATCTAAAAAATACGACGAGAGCAGTTGTTTTTGCCACATAAGCCCACGTATGCAAGCGAACCATGCGCCCGCCGGGCTTCGTGGCAGATCTGGATGTTCAATCGCATAGGAGACCGCCATGCAAAAAAGGAATTTTTTGATTAAATCAGCAACAGTGTTGTGCACCACCGCACTAGCGCTTTCTGGCTGTACCTCCACTCCTATGTCTGGTGCGAATACGCCCGCCAAGAAACAGGAAATCGATACCAGTGTGAATTCCACACTGACTAGGCTTTCCAGTACGGTGCCCGGTTCGCGCGAACTGGTTAACAAAGCGCGCGGCGTGCTGGTCTTTCCATCCGTGTTGGCTGCCGGCTTCGGAGTCGGCGGCGAATACGGTGAAGGCGCGTTGCGCATAGGCGGCAAGACCGTCGATTACTACAGTACTGCGACTGCTTCGTTCGGACTGCAAATTGGCGCGCAATCCAAGGCCGTCATCTTCTTGTTCATGACACAGGAAGCACTGGACAAATTCCGCAGCAGCCAAGGGTGGACGGCCGGCGTCGATGCATCGGTGGCAGTCATTAAGGCTGGCGCCAATGGCGATGTCGACCTGAACACTGCCACACAACCAGTGAACGTTTTCGTCATGACCAACGCGGGACTGATGGCCAACCTCACCGTGGAAGGTACAAAAATCACCAAACTGAAGGCGCAATAACGACGATGTCGGCGGTGCGCAATACGCCCCATACGCCATAAAATTCTGGACTATGACCCTCGATCCCTGCCAAGGCGCAGCGTTTTTTTAACAATATCACTTCAGCAGCAGGGAAGAGCGCCTCACCGAAATGGCCGCCCTTGCAAATCCGCCTGGAGATAACCCCCGAGGCGATACCGCTGACCAACGCGGCCGCGGCCAGCAACAACTGGTCGTTCTTCGGCTGTTCGACCCCGACTGATTGGTCTTGGAATGGTAATCCCCCCGATTTCCACTGACGTCAGAAGTAGAGCGGTTATGCAGCCATGGCCAGGTGCTGCTTTGGGGTGAAACCGCCCAAGGCCATATTCGGGCGGTCGTGATTGTAGGACCACATCCACTGCGTGGCGAAGTCCTGAACCTCCTCAATACTGGACCAGTAATACTGGGACAACCATTCGTAGCGAACAGTTCGGTTGAACCGTTCGACATAAGCGTTTTGCTGAGGCTTGCCTGGCTGGATATATTCAAACCGAATGCCCCATTCCTTGGCCCAGTTCTGGATGGTGCCGCTGATGTTCTCCGGCCCGTTGTCGCAACGAATGACCTGTGGCTTGCCACGCCAGGAGATGATCTGCTTCAAAGCCCGGATCACCCGTTCTGACGGCAGCGAGAAGTCCACCTCAATGCCCAGTGCCTCGCGGTTGAAGTCATCAATGACATTGAACAATCGCAGGTTCCTGCCGTCTTCGAGCTTGTCGTGCATGAAGTCCATCGACCACACCTGATTGATGGCTTCTGGCACAGCCAAAGGCTCAGGCCTCTCACGCACCAGGCGCTTCCTGGGTTTGATGCGCAGGTTGAGTTCCAGCTCCCGGTAGATGCGGTACACCCGCTTGTGATTCCAGCCAAAGTTCTTGACATTGCGCAGATACAGGTAACACAGGCCAAATCCCCAGTTGCGGTGGTTATCCGTCAAGCGGATCAGCCAATCGGCAATGATCTCGTTTTCAGCGTTTTGCCTGGAGGTAGCAGGATTCACTGATCGAGAACACGGCACAGGCCAGCCGTATGGCGAGCCCACGCTGCTGTACAACCTCTTTGGCCATCTCGCGCCTGCGAGACGGCCGTGCTACTTTTTTGCGAGGTACTCGTTGGCGATTTCAGCCTTGAGCTTCTCCTCCAAATACATCTTCTTGAGGCGCCGGTTCTCATCTTCGAGCTCCTTCATGCGGGCCATCATGGAGGTGTCCATGCCGCCGAACTTGGCACGCCATTTGTAGAACGTAGCGCTGCTGATACCCAGCTCCCGGCATATCTCCGGGACTGGCAGACCGGCTTCAACACGTTTCAAGGCAGCCATAATTTGGCTGTCGGTAAATCTTGACTTCTTCACGCAGAACTTCCTTCTTGGAAAATTCTACTTCTGTGGTCTTTGGTTTATCGGGGGGATTACCGGCAGGACGGCAGCCCTGCGGCAAGGAGTCTGATAGCTATACGGCCTCATTGTCAGACGGCCACGTCGGCATCACGCAGTGCTTCGGTACGCTGAGCACCATACTCGATGTGGCGGTCGCTGCTGACCGTGATGTCGAGTTGCGTCGCGTCACGCTCACCAATCACGGCGACATTCCGCGTGAGATCACCTTGACCTCGTATGCGGAATTGGTGCTCGGGCCGGCTGGCGCTGATGCGGCCCACCCGACATTCTCCAAGATGTTTGTGCAGACGCATTGGGTGGAGCAGGGCGGTATTCTTCTTGCCACGCGACGGCGCCGCTCGCCGGACGAGCCCCAGGTGTGGGCTGCTCATGTGGCGGTGATTGAGGGCACCGACGAGGGTGTTTGCACATTCGAAACTGATCGCATGCGCTTTCTTGGCCATGGTCGCACATTGCGTCGCGCGCTGGCCATGCAGCCCGGTGCGGTACTGTCAAACACCTCTGGGTGTGTGCTTGATCCGATCTTCAGCTTGCGCCGGCAGGTGTGCGTGGAACCCGGTGCCAGCGTGCGGGTGGCGTTCTGGACCGCACTATCGGACTCGCGCGAGGGCATTCTTGCACTCGTGCAACCATTGCGCGCAAGCGGCGCCTGTGAACAAGTGCTGGCGGGATCACTGGCTCGTGCCGTCGCAGAGCAGACGCGCCTCGGTATCGATGCCGTGCAGACGGCACGCTTCGGATACCTTGCCGGCGCACTGATTTATGCCGACAGCCACTTGCGGGCATCAGCCGAGATTCTGGAACGCGGCAGTGGTGGGCCGCCGGTGCTCTGGAGCAAGGGCATTTCCGGTGATCGTCCCATCGTGCTGGCGCGCATTGCCAGCGAATCTGATCTGGCTTGCCTGGATGAGTTGCTGCTGGCGCAGCAATACTGGCAATCAAAGCGCCTGGGGGTTGATGTGGTTCTGCTCGACACCGCGGTCAGCGACGGCGACCCCCTGCATGCCAGGCTGGAGGAGCAAACGCAGGCGCAGAATGCCCGCCTGAAGGCCGATCGCGAGGCGGTTGGCACTGCGCTGTTCACGCTGCGCGACACCCTTGTTTCCGATGCCTTACGCGCCGGCGTGAGCACTGCCGCCCGCGTTGTGCTGGATACGGCGCAAGGTTTTCCTACCCCGCCTCCCAAAAATGCCGAAGGCGACGGCATACCGCCGGCTGAAAACGCGTATCTCCCATCCCAAGCGGCAGACGAGGACGCCGCTTCCACGGCGCCCAGCGCGCCGCCGACACGCGAGTTCGACAATGGCACAGGGGGATTCATCGAGTCCGGCCGCACTTACGCCATCACGCTCACCGGCGATCGCTGTACGCCGATGCCCTGGGTCAACGTGATCGCCAATCCCTGCTTCGGCTTTCTGGTGTCAAGCGAAGGCGGCGGTTATACGTGGTCACTCAACAGCCAGCAAAATCCGCTGACGCCTTGGCCCAACGATCCGGTCAGCGACACGCCGCATGAGGCGTTGTACCTGCGCGACGAGGGCAGCGGTGATTTGTGGAGCGCGACGGCGCTGCCGATCCGTGTGCCGGACGCGACCTACACCGTGCTCCACGGCAAAGGCTACAGCCGCTTCGAACATGCGGCGCATGGCATCGATGTGGCCTTGTTGCAATTCGTGCCACCGGCAGATCCGGTAACGCTGTCGCGGTTGCGCCTGCGCAACCGTTCCTCGCGCACCCGCCGCCTGTCGGTCACCGGCTATGTGGAATGGGCGCTGGGTGCAAATGGCACGGTGCCGGCGCCGTTCGTGGCGACCTCGTGCGATGCCGTGACCGGCGCGCTGTTCGCGCGTAATGCGTGGCGCGCGGAGTTCGGTGAACGTGTTGCGTTTATCGATCTGGGTGGACGACAGCATGCATGCACCGGCGATCGCCTGGAGTTCCTCGGACGCCATGGCGCGGTCGATCATCCTGCAGCGCTGGCGGGCGGGGCTTCTCTATCGGGGCGTGTCGGCGCCGGCTTGAGTCCCTGTGGTGCGCTGCAGACTTCCATCGACTTGGCACCCCATGAGCAGATCGACATGGTGTTCATGCTTGGCGATGCGGCGTCGAGTGACGAGGCGCGGGCGTTGGTAGAAAAATATCGCACGATCGATCTTGAGGCCGTGTTGGGTGAGGTGTGCGCGCAGTGGGACGCGGTGCTGGACACGGTGCAGGTGAGCACACCGGATCGCGCAATGGACATCCTCTTGAACGATTGGCTACCGTATCAGGTGCTGGGCTGTCGGGTATGGGCGCGTACGGCTTATTACCAGGCCAGCGGTGCTTATGGCTTTCGTGATCAGCTGCAGGACGTGATGGCACTGTGTATCAGCCGCCCCGACATCGCACGAGAACACCTGCTGAGGGCGACGGCGCGGCAATTCAGGGAGGGTGACGTCCAGCATTGGTGGTTACCGCCTTCAGGGCAGGGCATTCGCACCCACATCAGCGATGACCATATCTGGCTGGCATATGTCGCTGCCCACTACTTCGAGACGACTGGCGACGTCGCTGTTTTGGACGAAAATCTGCCCTTTCTCGAGGGCGCTCCGATCAAGGCGGGCGACACCGATGCGTTTTATCAGCCCGGTATTGCCAACGAGCAGGCCAGTCTGTACGAGCACGCTGCGCGCGCTATTGACTCCAGCCTGACGTCGGGGCCCCATGGCCTGCCGTTGATGGGCACCGGCGACTGGAATGACGGCATGAACAACGTGGGCGCGCAGGGTAACGGTGAAAGCGTCTGGCTAGCCTGGTTTTTGCTGGCGACGATCAAGGCCTTCGCGCCAGTTGCCCACGCACGCGGCGAGCATGCTCGTACCGTTTCCTGGCAAAAATATGCGACGGCTTTAAAGGGCGTGCTCGAAGGCCCGGTGGGCTGGGATGGCGAGTGGTATCGGCGCGGCTACTACTACGACGGTACAGCACTCGGGTCGCATAACAGCGAAGAATGCCGGATCGACACGATTGCGCAATCGTGGAGCCTAATGTCCGGCGCAGCCGATCCCGGTCATACCACACAGGCTATGGCCGCGGTAGAAAAATACCTGGTGCAGCACGACGACAGGGTCGCGCTACTGTTCACGCCACCGTTCGATCAAACGCCACTCAATCCGGGCTACATCAAAGGCTACCCTCCCGGGATTCGGGAAAACGGCGGGCAATACACGCATGGCGCGACATGGTCAATTTTTGCCTGCGCGATGCTCGAGCAAGGCGACAGTGCCGGCGAATTGTTCAATATTCTCAATCCCATCCAGCACAGCGCAACTGCAGATGCGCTGTCGCGCTACCAGGTCGAGCCGTATGTCGCCTGTGCCGATGTCTATTCAGTGGCACCGTACATCGGGCGCGGTGGCTGGACCTGGTACACCGGATCGGCTGGTTGGTTATATCGCGCCGGGCTGGAGGCCATTTTGGGATTTCAGTTGCATGGCGATCAACTGCTGCTCAGCCCATGCATTCCCAAGTCCTGGCGAGGCTACCGGATTGTGTATTTCCGTCGTGGCAAGCATGACACAGTCACCCGCTACGAAATAGACGTCGAAAATTTGGCTGGGGTAAATTGCAGCGTCATTCGTGTAACGCTTGATGGGGTGGTGCGGGCCAACAGCCCCGGAAACGTTGTCCGAATCCCGCTGGCTGAAGATGGGCTGGTGCACCTGGTTCATCTTGTACTTGGCTAAAAATTGAAGCTCGATCACTGTTGACAATCGGATACGGGTTTTGCTGGAGACAGAGAATGTGTTGGATTTCGTGTAAGCGGAAAATCCAACGCGAGAGTGATCTCGCAAGTCCGTAAACACAATGACTACCCAAAAGCGCGGATTACCTGAGGAACTGCGACTTGGGCTTGAAACAGACCTTACCCTTGCGGACGTAAGCTGCGATTGAATTCATGGCAACTGATGCATCAGGGTTCTGCCTGTACCAACAGATGCGCTTGTGCAGGCAGCTCCGCCAGCAGCAGCACCTGTCCCGGTGCCACCACACGATCAGGCTTGAAGCCGTCTTCAGCCGGCAGGCCAGCACGCTGCCAGCGAAGTATCACCACGCGTTGTTTCAGGCGCAGCGTGATCTCAAATGAAGGCCAGTGGGCGGGCACGCGTGGCGTCAGCGACATTTTCCCTTGCCGCACGTACAAGCCCAGCAGCGTTTCCAGCGCCGCGCGGTGCAGCCAGGCGGCCGAGCCGGTGTACCAGCTCCAGCCGCCGCGGCCGACATAGGGTGGCGCGCCGTACACATCGCCGGCCATCACATACGGCTCCAGTTCATAGGTCGGGCCGCGAGTGGGGTGCTGGCTGCGGTGGGCTGGGCTGAGCATCTGAAAGCTTTCCCACGCGGCCTCGGTGTCGCCGGTTTGCGCTTGCGCCATCATGGCCCACACACCGGCATGTGCATACTGGCCGCCGTTTTCGCGCACGCCCGGTGGGTAGGCCTGAATGTAGCCGGGGTTGTTGGCTGATGTGGCCAGCGGTGGCGTGAGCAGGCGCAGCAGGCCAGCCTCGCGGTCGACCAGCTGCTCGTTCATGGCTTGCATCGCGGGTTTCGTGAAGGCCTCGCTGGATGCGCCAGACAATACTGCCCAGGCCTGCGCGATCAAATCGATACGACATTCGTCGTTCTGCGATGAACCCAGCGGCGCGCCGTTGTCGAAGAAGGCACGGCGGAACCAGGCGCCGTCCCAGCCGTGGCTGTGCAGCGCGTTGATCCAGCCTTCGCGCGCATCCCGCCATTTCTGTGCGCGGGCACTGTCGCCGCAGGCCTGGGCGAGCGGCGCGAACGCTTGCACCACCGCACAGAGAAACCAGGCGAGCCAGACTGACTCGCCTTTGCCCTCGTGGCCGACACGGTTCATGCCGTCATTCCAGTCCCCCGTGCCCATGAGGGGCAAGCCATGCGAACCTGTGGCCAGGCTGCGGTCGATGGCCCGTGCGCAATGCGTGAAGATCGAGGCGGTCTGGGCGCTGAGCTGTGGCGCGTAATAGGCATCTTCCGCGCCGTCGGGGATGGGCGGTCCGTCGATGAAGGCCACGTCCTCGTCCAGGATACCTGTGTCGCCAGTGACATCTATATAGTGCGCGCAGGCAAAAGGCAGCCACAGCAGGTCGTCCGAAAAATGCGTGCGTACGCCTTCGCCCCCCGGCGCATGCCACCAGTGCTGAACGTCGCCTTCGGGGAACTGACGCGACGCATTTAGAAGAATTTGTTGACGCAGGCGGCCTGGTTCGATGAGGGCAAAAGCCATTGCGTCCTGCAATTGGTCGCGAAACCCGAAGGCTCCGCCGGCCTGGTAAAAACCGGCCTTGGACCACAGGCGCGAGCTCAGGGTCTGGTACAGCAGCCAGCGATTGAGCAGCGCGTCAAACAGCGGGTCGGGCGTGCGCACCTGGACCTTGCCCAGCAGATCATTCCAATACTGCTTGCCCCCTTTCAGCGCCTGCGCCAGGTCTTTGCCTTGCCAGTCGCGTGCCAACTGCTGGGCCTGCGCCGCATCCGTGGCATGGCCCAGCATGAAAGCCAGTTCAAGGCTCTGGCCCGGCTCCAGCGCAAAAGCGCCGGACAAGGCCGCACACGGGTCTGCGGCGGTGCCGGCCTGTTGGCCCAATATTTCGGGAAGTACCAGGCGGCCGGCCACATCAAAAAATTCGCTGCGGTCGCAAGTCCATTGCATGGGATCAGACAACCCGACCAGTGACAAAAAAGCACTGCTGCCACCGAAGCCGGCCCGGCTTTCACGCTGCTGGGCAAACACGGTCGGCTGGTTGGGGACTTTCCAGCCGTGCACGGTGCGGCGTTCCTGGCGGGCCGCGCCCATTTGCCATTCCACCATCGCCAGCGCGCGAAGATGGCGCTGCTCGCTGCCCTGGTTGTGCAGCTTCACCTGCACGATCTTGACGGCATCGCTGCGGTCTGCGAAAAAAGTGGTTTCCAGCTGGAGATCACCGTGCTGGCACGCAAACACCGTGTAGCCCTGGCCGTGCCGCACCTGATAAGGCAATTGCGATCCACTTTCGGTGGATGGGGTCAGGGCCAGCAGCTTTTGGCTGTCGAGGTCTTGCAGCAGGTAGTGTTCAAAAGCCGGGTCCTGCACCGGATCATTGGACCAGGGCGTGAGCTGATGCAGCCGGCTGTTGATGGCCCAGGTGTAGCCGGCGCCGGCCTCGGACACCTGAAAGCCAAGGGATGGATTGGCAATCACGTTGACCCAGGGGCGCGGCGGCCGATGCAGGCTGTCAAGCTGGAACTGGAACTCCCCGCTGGCGGCGTCGAAGCGGCCCAGTGGTGAGCGTTCCGCCTCGACTGGGTCGAGCAAGGGATCTGCCACAGCAGCCTTGGCAATCGGTGGGCTGGCCGGCACGGCGCGGCGGCGCAGGCCGCTGGCGCCTTGCAGTGTCGCCACCTGCTGCTCCAGCGGGCGCCCGTCCGCGATGAAGATGAAACGCGCCAGACCTGCCAGCACTGCTTTTTCTGATGCCGTCAACTCGTGGTCGCGCAGCAGGAAAAATCCGCCTGCATCGCTGTTCGGGAAACTGTTCTCCGTCTGCTGACGCGTACGGTCGCGCAGCGCAAGGATGCCTTGGTGTAACGGCATCAGGTAGGAGTTGATTTCGCTGTTGATGATCACCACATCGACCGCCAGGCCGCCGAAACTCCAGAGGGGCAGGGCGCGCAGCAAGGCATGCACCAGCGCCATGCCGTTGCTGGCGTGAATGCGCACCAGCACGATGGGCTTGTCTCCGGACAGGCCAAAGCGCCAGAGCTGACGCTGGTCCAGCGGCCCGCGTTCGGTCAAGGGGCGGGTGGCGGTATACATCAGCGCCGTGTTGAGGTCTTGCAGGGCCGCATGGCGCTCCGGGGCGAGGTCCAGATCACGCAGTCGCACCTGTGCCAGCGTCACCGCCATGCGGGCCGCACGTTCCACGTGCATGGGCTGCAGGTATTTGTCGACGCGCGAGATCAGCTCATCGGCCTGTTCGGCGGCAGCGGTCGCAAAGCTCAGCCTGGCAACGCCGCCTGCCGCAATGCGTACCCGGACACGCAAGCTGGCGACAGGGTCCAGCCCGTTGAGGGGTGTGCCGTCTTCCCGCCTGGCCTGCGCCTGCAGGGCCGGTTGACCGGTCATCCGGTTGCGCCCGAGGAACGAGCGCCTGTCGGCGATGAAGTCGATGGCCCGCACATCGGCTTCTGCATCGGCCAGAAAATGCGCAACAGCCATCACCGGATCGCCTTGCAGGCGCGGCTTGCGCGAAAGCAGCAGGGCGCGCCACTCGGCATGCCACTGGGTGTCCAAAAACAGGTTGGAAAAGGCCGGGTGCGCCTCATCCGCCCGCTGGTCGGCCAGCACCGCTTCAAAACATGAGATCACTTCTATGCTGATGTCGCTGTTCGATAGGTTGTGCAGCATGACGGTCCGGATTTCGGTGTCGTCCTCTGGACTGACCAGCACGGTGGTGGTGGCTTCGAGATACTCCGACTTAGCCTCGAACTGGACACGGTCGGCGAGAAAAGTGGCTTTGTAGATCCAGTCGGGGTGAGGCGCGGGGTGAAAGGTGAGTGATGCGACCCGTTCCTCTCCGGTGGTGCGAAGGTAAATAAAGGTGCCGTAGGCGTCGCGCAGCAGGTCATCGCGCCAGCGCGTGATATTTTTGGCGCGCCAGCGGCTGACCCCTGCGCCATTGGCGCGCAGCGCCACGCTGTAGTTGCCGTTGGATAGCAATTGGGTGGGCTGCCAGCCGGATGCGGCGGGGTCTACCTCGCGGGCATGGTACAGCGCGGTTTCCCCGATGCCTTCCGGTTCCGGCAGGGTGCGCGGGTCGGCGCTTTCGACGATTTGGCGCGGCGTTTTTTCATGCAGCAATGCGTCGTGGGCCTGGATCACTGGCGCCGAGGAAAACCAGCGGCGCGGCGCCTCCTTGCACAGCACGTTGCAAAGCGCCACCAGTGACATGCCCTGGTGGTGCGCCATGAAGGTGTTGACCAGGCTTAGCGCCTGGGCGCCGGGCTGCCGGGAGGCGGTGAAATCCACCGCGTCGACGAAACCGTATTCCCCACGGGCACCCAGCCCTTCGAGGCGGCGCAGGTTGGCTACGGCTTCATGTGGCATGAACATGCTGGCCATCACGCTGGCATACGGCGCCACGACCCGATCACCCGGTGGCGTGCGGCGCAAGGCGAGGCGGGGTACACCGAAGGGTGAGTACTGATAGGCCAGCGTGTGGTCTTGCCCAAAATAAGCGGACTCGGAAACCCCCCAGGGCAGTTGCTGCGCCCGACCGTAAGCCTGTTGCTCCATCACGGCCGCCAATCCCGAGACATGCAGCAAACCCTGGTCCGGCTCGGCCATGACCAGCGAAGGCATCAGGTACTCGAACATAGAGCCCGACCACGACTTGAGCCCGGGTGTGATGCCCACCGTCAGGAAGACGCGGCCCAAGGCCTGCCAGTGGCGCCGGGGCACGTCGCCCTTGGCGATCGCCAGGTAGCTGGTCAGCCTGGCCTCGGAGGAGATCAGGTCGTAGTAACTGTCGTCGAGCACCTGCTCGTGCACGCGCAGTCCGATGTGGAAGAGGTTGCGCTTGGCGTTGTAGAGGCTGCTGAAGTCCATCGCCATGCAAAGGCGATCACAGCGATTGGCAATCTCCTGAAGGCGGGCGGCCTGTTCGGCCGTGAGAGGGGCCACAAGCGTGGGGGCCGAATTTTCCGTTGGGCCACCCCTAGGAAAATCAACCCCCTCGGGGGGCAGCGTAGTACACGCAGTGACAAGCGTGGGGGCCAGCAACTCTCTGCAGGCCTGCGCCGTGGCCAGCAGGTGGCCCGCCAGGTTGCCGCTGTCGACGGTGGACACATAGTCGGGCGCCAGGCCTTGCAGCGTTCGGGTGTCGTACCAGTTCAGCAGGTGGCCCTGATGCTTGGGTAAGCGCTCCACCGTGTCCAGCGTAGCTTGCAGCCGCGCGATGAGCTCGGCCGTTGAAATCCATTCAAACCTGCGCGCGCAGGCCACGGCCAGCAGGTACAAACCGATGTTGGTCGGCGAAGTGCGGTGGGCAATGGTCGGCTCGGGCTCCATCTGCAGGTTGTCCGGCGGCAGGTGGTTGTCCTCAGGCCCAACACAGTGTTCAAAAAATTGCCAGGTCTGACGGGCCAGTTGCTCCAGATAGTCGCGATCACCCGTGTCCAGCGCCAGCAAGGGCGCGTTTGCCGCTGGCCGACTGGCCCACCAGGCCGGTAGCGGTGCCAGCGCCCATAGCATGAACAGAGCAGGCCCGGCCCACGGGTGCGGGCTCCACCAGGCGGCCAGCGCCAGCAACAGGCAGAGAAGCGACGACACGGCATATTTGCGCATGAAAGCGCCCAGGCAGTATTTGGCCGAGGCCTGCGCCTGCGCGGCGGTTGTCCATTCGAGCAGCTTTCTGCGGCTCAGCAGCATGCGCCAGAGCGCGCGCGCCATGGCGTCCAGCATCAGACCGGCCTGGATAAACAACTGGCTGAACTGCCACGCCGTGGCGGCTAAGCCGCGCAGCACATCGCGCACGCCGACATCGAAGAAATGCAGCCAGGCGATGCCGCGGCGCGTGGGCACCAGGCCGGCCAGTGCACCCAGCAATGGGCCTACCAAAAGGGCCGCAAGCACAAAGGCCAGTGCTGTGGCCAAGGGCAGTGCGCCTGTTGCGACTACCCAGGCCAGCAGCAGCAGGCAGGCCGGGGCCAGCAGCGAGCGGCGCAGGTTGTCCGCCATGCGCCACAAGCCCAGTGCGTCAATGCCATAGCGTCGGGCGTGCAGCATCAGGGGCAGCAACTGCCAGTCGCCGCGTGTCCAGCGATGCACGCGGGACGCCGCAACCCCGGCGTGGTGCGGGTGATCCTCCAATAGCACGACATCACCCACGTAGCCGCAGCGCGCGATGCTGCCTTCGAGCAAATCGTGGCTCAAGATGGCGCCTTCAGGTATGCGTCTGTCCAGCACGGCGTGAACGGCAGCCACATGCAGCAGCCCCTTGCCGGTGAAATTGCCCATGCCGAACAAATCCTGATACAGGTCGGACACGCCGCTGCTATAGGGGTCCAGGCCGCATTGGCCGGCAAACATGGCGTGATAGGGCGAACGCTCATGGTGGGCCGACAGAGGTGTGACGACGCGTGGTTGCAAGATGCCGTAACCGGCGGTGACGCGCCGACGATCGAAGTCGATGTGCGGCGTGTTCAGCGGGTGGGCCGCGATCGATACCAGTTCTCGCAGCGAACCTGCTGGCAAGCCGGTGTCGCTGTCCAACGTGAGAACGTAGCGGATGTCTGTTGCCAGGTGCATGCCGGGGCCCTGCGGCGCAAAGACTGAGGCTGAACTCTCGGCCAGCTGCCGCAATAGCATTTCGAGCTTGCCGCGTTTGCGCTCCCAGCCTATCCACCGGCCTTCGGTGGCCGACCAGGTACGGGGGCGGTGCAGCAGCAGAAAACGCGCGGCTGCGCCTGCGGGCGCCGGGTAGCTGTGATTGAGTGCTTGCACCTTCAACCGGATGTCATCGAGCAAAGCCTGGTCTGTGGCCAGGGTTTCAGTGTCCGCATCGACCCAGTCCGTCAGCAAGGCAAATTGGGCATGGGTTTCGCGGCTGGCCAGCCAATGCAGGCAAAGGCGGTGCGCCAGTTCGCTGTTGGAGGCCGCCGAGCCGAGCATGCAGGGGATGACCACCAGCACCCGGTGTTCCGCCGGAATGCCCGCAGTGAAGTCCAGTCGTGCCAGCGGCTGGATGCGGGTGGACTCTGCAACCAGCCGGTGGATCAGTGCCGCCGCCGCTTCGGACGCGGGCCAGGCCATCAAAAACACCGCGACCCAGGCCACTCCCTGCAGGGCGGCCAGCGGATACACCGCCCAGTAAAGGGCGGCCACCGTACCGGCGATCCAGACCGCTGCATAAATAGGCAGGCGCCACGTGCGCCAGTTTCGTGCCGGCGGTCTTGACAGGGCAGGCCGATCAGCCGGGCGCAGGGCCACTTCCAGCAAGGGGCGTCCGGCACCCATCAGGTAGTAACCGGCCGTTTGCGCTGCTTTTGAAAGGCCGGGGAGGGCGGCCGCAAGCACCGCTTGGGCGACGGTACGCTCGGATTTGCCGCTTTGCTGGGCCAGTCTTTCCATGGCACGCGTGATCTGCTGGCGCGTCATCTCGCTTTCTCGGGAAAAGCTGGGCAGGCGGCGCAGAATTTGCAATGAGTGGCTGACGGGCTCAATCAATTCCGACCATTCAAGCTGCCCGATCAGCCTGAGCGTGGTGATGATGTTGCTGACCGTGAGATTGGCCTCTGCCTGCGTGGTTTGCCCCTCGCCGAGCAGGCTCAGGCCATCCTGGCAGTGTTGTTCGGTCCAAAGGACCAGCGGAAGAACCGGCTCGACAGACTCGGCGGGCATGCGTTGCCAAAGCTGTGTCAGGTAGCTGCGCTCCAGGCCGCAGCTTTGCATGTCGGCGTATAGAGCATCCAGATCTTGCAGGCTCAGGACGTCAGCAGAATCCCAGGCGGCGTGTGCGACTTCCCGGGCAACCTTGTTCCAGGCGATGCGATCGGCCATGCGGCGGAGGTTTTCCAACAGCACCACACGCAAGGTAGTTGGCAAGGCCCAAAGCTCGCCCAGGCTGAGTTCGCTGACTTCCTGATAGGCATGCAGGAAAGCGGTGAACAGCACCGGGTCTAGCACGCTATCGGTATGCGCCACATAAGCCCAGGCAATGCCATAGACACGCGGCAGGCCCGCCAGCGGTTTGTCCGCGAGTTTGGGTAGGTCTGCGTAGTAGCGGTGAGGGACGCCCTCCTGGATTTGCTGAAGCTGCGCTTCAATCAGATGGAAGTTGTCGAGCAGCCATTCCGCTGCCGGGGTGACGTAATGGCCGCTGCGGGAGGTGAGGGCAATGTAGTCATAGGCCTGGCGAAGCGCGCGTATGTTTTCCTGCACGCGTGGAAAAAAAGGCGGGCCTGGGTTCGTGCCGTCAGCCGGCCGGATGGCCTGGGCTTTGGCCAGGCTGCGGCCATGTTGTTCGAAGCGCTGGGCGCCGAAAAGCTCTGCCCGTATGGGGGCTTGTATTGCCCCCTGACGGGAGAGCAGTAATTTTTTGGCGTAGGGACTTATGGCCTCCAGCCGGTGGATGGCAGATGCGCTCACACCTTCAGGCTGCAGCGAGCAGAGCGAGGCTGATCGCCACAACGGCGGCAACCGTGACAATGCGCGGACTCACCAGACCATGGACCGACTGCAGCGCCGAATACAGGGGGAAAAAGCGGTGTGAACTGGCACAGTGGTGCATGTGGGACGCCAGGTTGGCGGCGTCGGCTGAGATAAAGTCGAGGCTGGCCGACGACGAGTCGGCGCTGATCTTGAGAGTCGTCATGAGGCGTGCGCTCCAGGCGATTAGCACGGCTAACAGCGCGCGGCGGGATACCGGTGTGTTATTCGATGGTTGACTTCATGCTAAGGAGCGTCATCAGGCGAGACCATCAGAAGACGCTGGATTTTGGCCTAGGACAAGGCCTACAGCTTTTATTTCAAAGGCCTCGAATCCCCTCAGGCCAACCATGGTTTGCCTTGGCGGTATTCGAGTTGACCCGGTTCCGTGGACGGTTACTGGTTTGATTCTCAAACCGTTTGGGGTGGTTGTGCGGCGTGCTCATCAGCACGGTCGATGGCCTCGACTCGGGTCTGCTGGCTCCTTTCAAAGTTCAAGGGTGAGAGGTAGTCCAGGCCGCTGTGGCTGCGCCTGGGGTTGTACCAACCTTCAATCGTCCACGGAACCGGGTCAACTTCAGTTTGGCTGGCCGTAACTGCTTGCTCCCCAATCCGCTGGTCGGACGCTGGAAGTGGGCCCGCTCGAAGCAATCGCATCGATTTCTCAAATACGCAAACAGCGACGATTGACGGCGATATTTCCTTGCGCTATTTTGGAACAAGATAAGGAAAGAAAAACAGCACCTATTGAGACGACGAATCGCGCTAACCGTATTCCATGTGAGGGGCCGGATGCGGCCTAGGACGAACCGGCGGCCACTAGCCGGTTTTGTCGTTTGAGGGGCGTTGATTCGTCAGTAGCCTTGGCCATCTGTCGCCCAGAGGTATGTGGCGTTGGCCAGGTGTTGAAGATACGGCAGTAACGTTAACCACCTAAAGTTCGCGCAGCAGCGGTAGTCAGGAGTCGACGAAACGGAAGGACCGTTGAGCATAAATCGCTCGGAAACCGTTTCAAAGCGCTAGCTGACCAGCGTTACTTCACCGAAGATGGTCAAACTTACTGCAGTCGCCCACTTACGTAATGAGGGCGTAAAAAGCCAGAGTGCGGCCTTTTCGCTACTTAACATAATATACATCGTGGAATATGGCGGGCTGTCAGAAACCGATGGCGGCAAATGCTCAAAGAATCTTAGGTAATTCTTAGAACATTTCTTACCTAATTTTTGTACCATAGTCACCCGACACAAATTACCCTAATAAAACGGTTTTTTTGCGACACAAAATTGCAACTAGGGAAATCTTGTGACTCGAGGTGCAATTTTGTGTCTAGGTATTTGCAGCCGTCCGACAACATTTCGGTCGAGAATCCAAGCGAAATGCGACAACATTGTGCTTTTCAGCCTGATGCCAGGAAAAAAAACCGAATGTTGTCGCAACTCTCGCCTTGAACAACATTCCGCTGAACTTCCAGGCTCCGTTTACCCAAGTGACACAGACTTGCCTTGCTGCATTAAGTTATAGCTTCTCCACTTAAGTGTAAGCAAGCCAGCGCTTTAGGCCGGCTCCCGAATGACTGAAGCTAGGACGAGTCGCCCTGGATGCCTTTGGTAGACAAGCCCTGAGCTATGGGCAGGCATGCAATTGCAGTACGATTTGCTCCAGGCAGGCGATGATCCGATAAAGATCTTCGAAGGAGTCTGGAAATGGGGTTGATCGACGCTGTGCTCTGTCCACCCTCCTCCGCTGGCGATGCAGCAAACGCGGGTAAGGGCATTTACGCAAACGCGCAGCCCCCGGGAATTGGTTTCCTGTGATGTGGCTCGGCAGTAGATTCGGTAGCCCCCAAGAATTGATAGTGAAGACGTTACAGGGCTCAGCCATGCCACAAGCCGCGCAGCCCTGACGAATGAGCACCTTAGTCAGCATGGAGGGCGTCGCCTTTACACCCTTGAGCACCCCACTCATGCAGAACTCTCCTAGCACACTACGGCAGATTCCACGGGGCGTCTGGGTGTTGGGCGTGGTCAGCATGCTCATGGACATCTCGTCGGAGATGATTCACAGCCTGCTCCCGCTGTTTCTGGTGACGTCGCTCGGCGTCAGTGTGTTTGCGGTCGGTGTCATCGAGGGCATTGCCGAATCCACAGCCCTCATCACAAAGGTTTTTTCGGGGGTCTTGAGCGACTACCTTGGCCGGCGCAAGGGCCTAGCGGTGTTTGGCTACGGCCTGGGCGCGCTGTCGAAGCCGGTTTTTGCGATGGCGACAGGGGCCGGGTGGGTGGTTGCCGCACGCTTTGTGGACCGCATCGGCAAGGGGATACGGGGGGCGCCACGCGATGCACTTGTTGCAGACGTCACGCCGCCTGAACTGCGTGGCGCGGCTTTTGGCCTGCGGCAGTCCCTCGACACGGTGGGGGCGTTCGCCGGGCCGCTGCTGGCGGTCGCGCTCATGCTGCTTTGGCAGAACGATTTTCGGGCCGTTTTCTGGGTGGCGGTGGTGCCTGGTTTTCTGGCGGTCGCGGTGCTGTTCTATGGACTCCATGAGCCTGCGAACCCAACCATGCAGCGACGTTCCAATCCCATCCGGCGAGAGGCGCTGCGCAGGTTGGACTCCGCCTACTGGAGGGTTGTCGCGGTCGGGGCCATCTTCATGTTGGCGCGATTCAGTGAGGCGTTTTTGGTGCTCCGGGCGCAAGACCTCGGGGTGCCTGTGGCATTCGTGCCATTGGTCATGGTCGCGATGAACGTGGTGTATGCCGCCTGCGCCTATCCCTTTGGCAAGCTGGCCGACCGGATGAGTCATCAGAGACTGCTGGCGCTGAGCCTCCTGGTTTTGGTAGCGGCGGACGTGGTTCTGGCCTTGGCAACACACTGGAGCGCCCTGCTGGCTGGCGTCGCAGTCTGGGGCATCCACATGGGCATGAGCCAAGGATTGCTGGCTGCGATGGTGGCCGATAACGCGCCCGCCGACCTGCGCGGCACTGCTTATGGATTCTTCAACTTGGTCGGAGGGATTGCGATGCTCCTCTCCAGTGCCCTGGCCGGGCTGCTCTGGGAGGTCTGGGGTGCTTCGACCACGTTTTGGACAGGCGCGGGCTTCTGCGTTATGGCACTTGCGGCGCTCTACGTGAAACGCACTCCCCCACCCGACGTATAAGTCGAGGCCCGTTCGGCAAAAGGTGGGGAAGCAAACATATCGGGCATCCAAGAATTGCTCAGTGAGAAAAACGTACACCTCGCGTTTGAGTTCGGCCTGCTATTCAAAGGTGCATTTGTGGTGCTGGAAGTTACCACCGGCATCTTTGCCTATGTCGTGTCCGACCAGTTCCTCCTGGATACAGCAAAACTGGTGACCCGAGCGAAACTAACTGAAGACCTTCGCGACTTCGTCGCCAACCATCTGCTGCACGCTGCCCAAGGCTTGTCTGTGAGCAGCCAGCAGTTCACCGCGTTCTATCTGCTCAGCCATGGGCTCATCAAAATCTGGCTCATCGCCGGTCTCTGGCGAAAGAAGCTGGGGTACTACCCGGTCACCATCGCGACTTTCGGTGCGCTCATTTTTTACCAGTTGTATCGGTATAGCTTTGCGCCATTGCCAGGCATGCATGCCCACCAAGGGCGTCAGACTGTTTCGTCCTATGGTCGCGACTTAAGCCAAAACCATACCGCTGCGCCTATGGCCAGCCACAGCACTACGATGAGGGCTGCGCCGACCCGACTACTTGGTTTCGAGCCCTTCGTTTGCATCCACTCGTCGGCTTGATCAAGTCTTCTCAGGCGCGTTGGCTGTGGCTGCGACTTCCTCGCCGCCTGCCATAAAGTCCTCAAAGGGCAGTGTCTCCCCCACCACTACTTGGTCTTCTAACAATCTGGCGTAATTCGAGACAAGCGCCTCGCCTTTGGCTCCCTCGGACGCGAACTGCGTGGGGAAGGTTGCGGTTCGCCCGTCTTGTTTTTGCCGTCGCGTTCAGGTTCCCAGCCAGCCTAACGCTGACGAACGGCGTGTAGCACAATCCCAAGACACAACACGTTCGATTGCAAGGGAGGTTCCGTGATTAAGAAGATTCGAATCCGCGGGTATCGCATCCATCGCGATTTGACGATCTACCCAAATCCAAAGCTGAATCTCATCGTCGGGGGCAACGAGTCTGGCAAGTCCACGCTCATAGAGGCCATCGTGCTGTCCCTCACCGGGCGAATAAATGGGCGTAGCGCTGCCGAGGAACTCAATCCGTACTGGTTCAACGCGACCGATGTTGCCGACTTCATCGTCAAGCGAGCGGCCGGCGAACTGACGCGACTGCCAGAAATTGACATCGAGATCTTCCTGGACAACGTCCCGGAACTTCAGGAGCTCTGCGGGGCCCACAATTCCAACCTGCCCACCGAGGCATGTCCGGGCGTGCGGATCCGCTGCTTGCCCAATCCCGACTATCTGTCAGAACTCCAAGCGTGGGCGGCTGCGCCAACGCCGCTCCTTCCAGTCGAGTACTACTGCGTCGAATGGTCGACCTTCGCTGACGTGCGACTGACCATGAGGCCGCGGGCGCTAACGACCGCAGTGATCGACGCGCGCACCGTGCGCAGCTCTGGCGGCGTTGACTATCACCTGCGGCAGATCCTGGGCAGTCAGCTCGAACCGAAGGAACGGGCCAGTATTTCCCTTCAGTACCGCCAGGCGAAGGCGGCGCTGTCGGAATCGGCCTTCAAGACGGTGAACCAGCGCATCGGACAGATTCACGCGGCACTGCATGCCCAGCCCATCGCGCTTGCGATGGACCAGACGGCACGGACCTCCTGGGAGGAGTCGGTGGCTCCCCATGTGGCCGACGTCCCGTTCACGATGTCCGGGCAAGGACAACAGTCAGCGATCAAGATCGCGCTGGCCATGAGCCGGCATGCGGGTCATGCCAAGTACGTCACCATCGAAGAGCCTGAAAACCATCTGAGCCACACGAGCCTGGCGACGCTGCTGGAAAGGATGAGCGCCCTGGCTAGCGATGACCAGCAGCTCTTCATCACGACTCACAGTTCAAGCGTCCTCAACCGGCTCGGCATAGAAGCCCTCCAGTTCCTGGGCCCAGCCGCCCCTGTCAAGCTAGACGAGTTGAGCACCGGGACCGTGGGTTATTTCAAGAAGCTGCCGGGCTTCGACACGCTGCGGCTCGTGCTGGCTGACAAGATTGTTCTGGTTGAAGGTCCGTCGGACGAAATAATTTTTGAGCGGGTCTTCTTCGACCTCTTCGGTAAGCGTCCAATGGCATGCGGCATCGACGTCGTGAGCATGAGGGGTTTGTCGCTGGCTCGCGGCCTGGAGCTGTGCCATCGCCTGGGCAAGAAGGTTGCGGCGACGCGTGACAACGACGGAATCAACCCGACCGAACTCCGAAAGCCGTTAGCGGAGTGGCTGGCCGCCGGCCAGCGGGAGGTGTTCATCGGTGAAGTCGCCCATGGCCACACGTTGGAGCCGCAGCTGATCCATCACTGCGGCGAGGCGCAGTTGCGCACCCTCCTCGGGATTACCGACACGGCGAACCTCGAAACCTGGATGACCCGTGAGAAGACGGAAGCCGCGCTTCGCATCGCGAGCTCCAAAGAGGCCGTCACGGCGCCTGCCTACATGCTGCAGGCTGCAAAGTTCATACATGGCTAAACTGGTCACGCTGGCGGTAGCAGGGTCACGCAAGACCCAAGGCATCGTTGAGCACTGTGCAGGCCTGCCGGTGGCGCGGCGAGTCCTCGCGTTGACTTACACCCAGAAGAATCAACAAGAACTTCAGGGTCGCCTGGCCCGGCATGCTGGCGACCACCTGAACATCGAGGTGCTCGGCTGGTTCACGTTCCTCCTGCGGCACTTCGCCAAGCCCTTCCTCCCCTTCATGTTCCAAGGCGAGAGGGTCCGGGGGTTCAACTTCGAAGGCATGCCGTACCGCCTGGCCAAGGGCAAGGCGCGTTTCCTTGACAAGGGAGGTGCTGTCTACCGATCAGAGCTCGGCCGCCTTGCTTTCGAGCTGATCACTGCCAGCAAAGGCGCGCTCATTCGCAGGTTGGAGGGCATCTACGACGAGATCCTGATCGACGAGGTGCAGGACTTGAGCGCCTACGACTGGGACATCCTCGATGCGCTGCTGATTTCCAGTATCGAAATATGGATGGTTGGCGACATCCGCCAGGCCGTTCTCGCGACAAATGGGCGCAGTTCCAAGAACAAGAAGTACGCCTACGCGGATGCGATCAACTGGTTCAGAACCCGCGAGAAAAAGGGTCTCGTCGCGATCAGCGAAAGCACCGTCACCTGGCGATGCCACCCTCAGATCGCGGCTTTCTCGGACCTGATCTTCGACCCGTCGTGGGGCTTCCCGGGCACCGTCTCGATGAACGAGGCGGTAACGGGCCATGACGGCGTGTTCCTGATCCGTGGCGAGCACGTCGCGCCCTATGTGTCCGCCTACAGCCCGCAGAGCTTGCGCCACTCAGCCGCTTCCGCAAGAAACCTGGACCTAGCCTTCATGAACTTTAAGGTGGCCAAGGGGGCTACTTTTGCGCGTGTGCTGATCGCGCCAACATCCCCGATCACCGATTTCATCCGAAGCGGTGCCAGCATGGAACCACTAGCAGCATCCAGCTTCTACGTCGCGGTGACGCGGGCCGAGCAAAGCGTTGCCATCGTGCTCGACGATCCGGGCGATTCGAAACTTCCGTACTGGACGCCGCCTGTGAGTGCTGGACGCCGCCTGTGAGTGCTGGACACTGCCGGTGATTGCCGGCCACGGCAGCAAGCCTAACACCCGCGCGTTGCTGGCGGTCGCTGGGACCAAAGACGGCTTGGTGGCAACCGCTGCATTGCAGGCGGTCAAGCGGGATCCGTTGGCCGGCTGGTTTGAGCCCTAAGGAGACGTCGATTCCTCTCCGAGGCCGACATTTGATGGTCAAGGCCGGCGAAGTGGTCAGCACCTACCGGAATGATGGTCAATGATTACCTGCATCTGCACCGAGCTCTTCACGCAACGCATCGATGGATGAATAAGGGGCGTGCCGAGATACGGGGAAGAAAGACACTTAAGGAAAAAAGTAGCAAAAACTTCAGTTGTTATGGTCCGGACGAATTTAACCAAAACTCCCCTGTCACTGCCAAAGCGGCTAACTGGCTATTTTTGCCCAACTTTTCGAAAAGTTAAAACGACCAGTGCACCCATTACTGGGATGTGACAGGACGGGTGTTGCAGGCGGCAATCTTGAATGCAAGCATTTGATTCATATGGATTTTTTCCAGTGGTAACGCGGATCGCGGTAAACGACCCCAAAACTACGGCAAGGACTGCTCCTTCGGCGGCTTGGCCGCATCTCCCGATGCTCGGCGGGCCTTTCCGGTCCGACCTGGAACGCTGACCAACGCCGCAGCTCGCGACTCCCACTCACGCGCCTGCTGTTGCGTGCCTTCGAGCCGACCCGCCGTATTGGCCAGCTGCACCTTAAGCTCATCGCGCTCGGCCTGCGCCTGGTTCGCCTGTGTGGCTGCGGCATGGTGATCCTGTGTTGCACGCTGCAGCTGCATGGCCAGTGTTGCTGCCTGGACGCGTAACGCTTCAAGCTCGATACCCAAGCGCTCACCGCGTTGCACGGCCTTGGCTAGTTGATCCTCCGTGCGCTTTTGCGCCTCACGCGCTTCGCTGACCTTCAGCATTACATGCCTTTGCACCCCTTCAAGCCGTTCCGTCGCGCGCGCCAATTCCTCGCGAAACGACGCCTCCGCGGCTGCATGCGCCTCACGCTGCTGCTGCAACCGCTGCTCGTATGAGTCGCGAAGCCCATCCAGCCGGCGTACGGCCTCATCTGCGTCGGACGCCTGGCGCAGTGCCAGAGCATCCAGCTTCTCTAGGGCCGACGCTTTAGCCCCCCGTTCGCCACGGGCTTCTTCGCGTGCAACCAGAACTTCCCTGCGCGTCTCGTCGAGTCGGGCTCTGAGTGCTGCCAGCTCTGCCTGTAGGCTGGCCTGGGTTGCCTCTACAGCTTCAGCCCGGCTCACGGCCTGCGCCAACTCGTCTTCGACCTCAGCGCGACGGCCGTCCAGGGCCCGTTCGCCGTGCTCCACGGCTATCGCCCAAGTCGCCAGCATGGCGTTGGCCACCGCCGGCGGCAGCGCGGCGCTGAGCGCTTCCACCTTGGCCTGCTCGTCTTTCCAGCGCTTGAGCTCGTCATTGATCGTGGTGCGGCTCCCCTGGCGGATTTCCGCATAGATCAGATCGACCGTGATCGCGTGCGCGGGCCGTCCGCTTGCGACGATTTTTGAAGCGGCCTCGCGCGTGCGCAAACGGGTATCGCTGGTCCGAGTCATCAACTCCCCTTTAAATTCAATATTTAATGAAGTGTATATCCATGTATTACGTTATATATGTAATCTTTAAATCCATAAATTTACGATAATGCTTCTTATCAAAAGAAAAATACCTGTACCCTTGCGCAACCGCCTCTCAAAACATGCCTGATCCGATGCCAGCCTCCTGTGACCTAATCGAAGCCGTAGCGACCACCGGCATGGCGGATCCGAGGGCTGTCGGCACGCTCGACGGCCGTCAGGGCAGCAACCGGGCCCGGGGCGGCGCATGCCAGCTTTCGGCGGATACGGATCTTGAAGCCGTGCGTGCCTGGCTCGCGGAATACGCCAATTCGCCGCACACGCTGCGCAGTTATCGCAAGGAAGTCGAACGGCTGCTCGTCTGGGCCACCCGTGGCCAAGGTAAGCCTCTGTCGAGCCTGACGCGCGAGGACCTGCTAGCCTACGAGGCCTTCCTGGCCCAACCCAGCGAGGACTGGATCGATCCGAGGTTGCCCCGGCGTGGCGGCGGCCGGCGGCTGTTCGACGGACCACTGTCGGCACGCAGCGTGCGCCACGCCTTGGGAATCCTGTCGGGACTGTTCAACTACCTGGTCGCAGCGGGCTATTTGGCAGGTAATCCGTTGGCCCTGCGGCGCAGCCGTATAGGTCACACCGTTGGCCATTTGCGACGGGCCGCCGTCGAGCGCTATCTCGACCAGGCGTTGTGGCAATTTGTGCTCGACTTCGTCGAAGGCATGCCACGTGACACTGTGCGTGAGAAACAGCATCGCGAGCGTGCGCGCTGGGCTCTTCGGCTACTGCACGGCGCGGGGTTGCGCGCGGCCGAGGCGGCGCAGGCGCGCGCCTGCGATCTGGCGCAGCGGCGCGGCAAATGGTGGCTCCAGGTCATTGGCAAGGGGGGCGTGCCAGGGGATGTACCGGTCAGTGATGCCTGGATGGCCGACCTCGCGCGCTATCGCGCCTTCCATGGTCTGGCGGCGCTGCCTCGACCCGACGAGCGCACGCCGTTGATCATGGCAATAGCCGGTGGCAACGGGCGCTGCCTCACATCGACGGCGGTCTACTTGATTGTCAAGGGCATCTTCGTCCCCGCAGCCGATGCGCGGCAGGCCGACGATCCAGCGGGCGCCGCCACGTTGCGCCGTGCCTCCACGCATTGGCTACGACATACGGCGGCCACACACCAAGCTGATGCGGGAACGGATCTGCGTTTCATCCAAAAAAACCTGCGGCATGCGTCGTTGGAGACGACCGCCATCTACCTGCACGCCGAGGACGATCGACGGCACGCGGCGACGACGGGTCAGCCCACTTGAGGCCGCGATGGGTGCGATACACACTGCTAATATCTGGGACTTGATTTGGTCTTCGTTGTTCTGCGCGGAACTTTCGATTTTAAGATGATCGAATTTGACTATGATGGTCGGCCAAGCCTCTCATCAACACGCGTTACCGAATAGTGCGCAAGCAATTCTGCAGCCGTGGCGTGTCAACCGGTGTCGAGTTACCTGAACGAGCATGGTGGTATCGCCTATCATAGAAAAACATGTGCAACGAGCAGGCGACATGAAGCACGAAATCCCACCCGACTATCCTCGCAATCCATATTCGAGTGGTGTCGGTGGCGCTCAACCGAAGTTTGTTGCGCGTGAAATCGACGGCAGGTTCGTCGTTGGCCTCACGGAAGAAGAGCTGCAGGAGCGTTACGCCATCTGTCTTGACTTGATACAGCAGCTTGTGCCGTACGGTCAACGCAAACACCAAGAAAATCCAACGAGGCCGCCATCACAGATTCTTCGACGAATACATGATGGTGTGCTCTCACTTGAGACAGGACTCTCCCATCTGGAGATTGACTGGCTTGTTTCGAGCGTGGCTAGACAGCTTGGCTGGCCACCGGATTGACCACCATCCGGTAGGAATTGATCACTTAGTTGATGTTGAGCACCGAATGTCGGCTTCGGAGAAGAATTAACTTCTCCTTAATGCGGCGGATTCAACCGGTCAATGTAACAGATTCACTGAACATCTCAGCGGGCGTGTGAAGTATGACACGTGAAGGGTCTCGTCGCATGGATAAGTATGCTTGAGTCACCCAGCGATTTGCTCCGGCGACCACAGCATGCACAGCTTGTCGGTCACGACGCGCGCCAAGGCGCGGTTTCAGCGCTTGGGACGATGTGCCCGATCCCAAGCGCTGATGTCGGCCTGGTTCGCCCGATAGCCAGCTCGTCCGCCATTGCGCTCGATCTCGCGGCCAACCGTGGAGGGAGCTCGTCCGATTCGCGCCGCAATCGCACGGGTCGAGTGACCGATCACCAGAGCGCGAGAGATTTCCTCTCGCACAGCAAGCGTCAGCGCCAGCCTCGAGCGATGCCGTTCGGGCGGACGAATCCCACCCGTCTGAGCCAGGATGCCTCGTACAGACCTGTGCTCCTTGGCAAGTCGCGCCCAAAGTATAGGCTTTTGTCCGACATGCCCAGCCGCTTGGCCACATCCACCACCCCGTGACCACGCTCGGTCACCTGTTTGATTACTTCCGCCTTGAATTCAGCGGGGTATCTCACTCTCTTCATTTCTCACTATCCCGTTCAATTTCGACCTTAACAAGTGTCTATTGAACCGGGTGAAGTCCACTGATGCTGGTGTGCTGGAAGTGTATCGAACGACTTTGATCCGTTAATTCGAAAGATCGTTTCAGGCCGGCGCGGGTGCTTTGTTCAATTTAAACGTCGCCAAATTGCTGACTATCAACTGCGGTCATTAATGACCGGTTTCAGGCATGAAATTTGAACACCTGACGGTCGGCAACCTGTCTTTTGTAGTCGGTCGCCGAGCCCATTTGATCGTCAACAACGCAGCGTTTTCTGCCGGTGGAGAGTGTCCGCTTTCTGGCAGTTCAATTACATAAACGGGGTTAAGGGATTTTTAAGCCTGTCGCCAGCATCTGTTGGTGCAAGTCCTCCAAGCTATCGATGCCAAGCTTCTGCATGGCATCGTCACTGGTCATCTGGCCACAGGCGTAAACGTCCAAAATTTGCAGACGCTCATAGTCCGGGCTACCAAACTCCCGACCCACAGGGATCACATCAAGCCACGCCTGCTCCTCGGCGGATCGCCACAAGAATTTACCGTGGAAACGGCTATACAGGAGGTGATAAATCCGACGCTTATTGGTTCGGGCACTCATGGCGACCTCAAGACATTCAACCGGTTGAACTTACAGCGCCTTAACGCTTGGCATGGCCTATTTTGACCGATTGCCTTTTGCGGGGTCTGCCACTTTTTTTTCTGGGCGCACTGCGGCCACTTTTGCTGTCTGCAGGCGCTTCAGTCGCTGCCTCAAGCCCCTCGGCATCCCGTAGCAGGAAATCGCGTTGCACCCTCGGTCAACTGCGATGGCGACCTTCTTGAACCTCTGCCCGGATTCCGGCCCGGAGCTTCCGTTAGTGCTACACCAGCCGACCGTCTGCTTCAGACCTTGGATTCAATCGGTCGACGCAACAAGTTGGCTGAATCGTTCAGCGGGCGTTTCGTAGTCTAGAGTTTTCCTTGGGCGTTCGTTCAGCTGCCAAAAACTGTTTCAGCGTCAACATGGTGCCAATTGACTTGGTTGTCATACTAACCAGGCACACCAGCATCTCATCTCAAAGTCGTTAGTGGGAAAAGTCTCGCATGCCCGTAGGTAGAAGAGTCCGTTTTGGGTGATCCGAAAGGCGGCTTTGAGCACTGCGAAGACTCTTGACAGCCTGAAACTGACTTCCGTTATGCAGCGGAAGCCGGTACTGGCCAGCGTCGGCTTCCTGGATGCTCAGCAAACAATCGTGTTTTGCCAAGCAGTTAACACTGGTCAAATTTCCGTTTGCTCAGCCATCTCCAAGGCATCGTCTATCTCGATGCCCAGGTAGCGCACCGTGCTTTCCAACTTAGTGTGGCCAAGAAGTAGTTGCACAGCTCTCAGATTCTTGGTGCAGAAGGGCTTCCAGCCAGGCCGAGCTTGCCGTCGGGCGATACCTGTACATTGTGCGGCATCTTGCCGACGCGCACGCTCGCCAGCGTCTTGAACGAAGCGGCATCGAGCACGCTGACCGTGCCAGCGCCCTCATTGGCCACATACACCTTGTCGACGGCCAAGGTGGCACCTGACCAGGCCAGCAGGCCGAGTGGTACGGCCGTTAAAAGCCACTTGTTATTACTTGCAACCATCAATCACTCATTGTTGGAGTAAAAGACCTCTATCAAGACACGGCCTGCAGTGGCAATGGCAGCCGTTCGTGGTGATACAGCCAAAACCGCTCACTCACACCCGGCGGCGTCGCAGGCGCAAGGCATTCCCAATCACCGACACCGAACTCAAGCTCATAGCCAGCGCAGCAATCAAGGGCGACAGTAGCCAGCCGGTCAGCGGGTACAGCACGCCGGCCGCAATCGGGATACCCAGCGCGTTGTACAAAAAAGCAAACATCAGGTTTTGCTTCATGTTGCCCACGGTCGCTTCAGACAGCGCACGCGCAATCGCGATCCCGCGCAAATCGCCCTTGACCAGCGTAATCTGGGCGCTGTTCATCGCCACGTCGGTCCCGGTACCCATGGCCACGCCGACATCAGCCCTGGCCAGCGCCGGCGCGTCGTTGATGCCGTCGCCCGCCATGGCCACGACGCGGCCTTCCTTTTGCAGTTTTTCCACCAGCAGCAGCTTGTCGGCCGGCTTGACCTCGCCGTGCACCTCGTCAATGCCCAGGCGAGCGGCGACGGCCTTTGCCGTGGTTAGTCCGTCGCCGGTGGCCATCACGATGCGCAGCCCAAATGCCTTGAGCGTCGCCAAGGCTTCAGGCGTGCTGGCCTTGACCGGATCGGACACGGCCAGCAGGCCCATCAGTTGCCCGTCAACCGCCAGATGCATCACGCTGGCGCCTTCCGCGCGCAAGGCCTCGGCCTGCGGCACCAGGGCAGCGACCGAGACGCCAGTCTGCTCCATCAACGTGGTATTGCCCAACGCCAGCTGACGACCTGCGATCTGGCCGCGCACGCCAATGCCCGAGGCGGACTCGAAGTTCTCGGGCTTGTCGAGCAGCATGCCGCGCTCGCGGGCGGCACGTACGATGGTTTCGGCCAGCGGGTGTTCGCTGCCCTGGTCCAGGCTGGCGGCCAGGCGCAACACCTCGTCGGCCTCAATGCCCGGCGCGGGGATGGCGCGGTCAAACGTCGGTCGGCCCTCGGTCAGGGTGCCGGTCTTGTCGATGATGAGGGTGTCGATCTTGCGCATGTTCTCGATGGCCGCCGCGTCTCGGAACAGCACGCCCTGCGTCGCGCCGCGGCCGGTGGCGACCATGATGGACATCGGCGTGGCCAGGCCCAGGGCGCACGGGCAGGCAATGATCAGTACCGACACGGCGTTGATCATGCCGAACACCCAGCGCGGCTCGGGACCGAACAGGCCCCAGCCGAAGAACGTGAGCAAGGCAATGCCCACCACCGTGACAACAAAGTAGCCCGCCACCACATCGGCCATGCGCTGCATGGGCGCACGCGAGCGCTGTGCCTGGGCCACCATCTGCACGATTTGCGCCAGCATGGTGGCTGCGCCTACGTGTTCCGACCGCATCACCAGTGCGCCGCTGGTGTTGAGTGTGGCGCCTATCACCTTGTCGCCCACGCGTTTGGCGACCGGCATCGGCTCGCCCGTGAGCATGGATTCATCCACCGAACTGCCGCCTTCGGTCACCATGCCATCGACCGGCACCTTCTCGCCAGGGCGCACCCGCAGTAAATCACCCACATGCACATGGGTCAGCGGCACGTCCTCTTCGGTGCCATCTTCCCGGATGCGCCGGGCGGTTTTGGGCGCCAGTCCCAGCAGCGACTTGATCGCCGCCGAGGTCTGCGACCGGGCCTTGAGTTCGAGCACCTGGCCCAGCAGCGTGAGCGAGATGATCACGGCGGCTGCTTCAAAGTACACGGCGACGCGGCCCATGGAGATGAACGAGTCCGGAAACACCTGCGGGAGGGCCGTCGCCACCACGCTGTAGACAAAGGCGGCGCCGGTCCCCAGCCCAATCAAGGTCCACATGTTGGGGCTGAGGCTCACCACGGACTGCCAGCCGCGCGAGAAAAACGGCCAGCCGGCCCATAGGACGATGGGAATCGACAGCACCAGTTCAACCCAACTCTGCACCGTCATGTCCATCCACTGAAAACGGTGGCCGAACATGGCGAGAACAAAGACCATGCCTGTCAGGGGAAAAGTCCACCAGAAGCGGCGCTGAAAGTCGCGCAGTTCGGGATTCTCATCGTCACCCAGTTCCGGCAGCAAGGGCTCCAGCGTCATGCCGCACTTGGGACAGTTGCCCGGATGGTCCTGGCGAATCTCCGGATGCATGGGGCAGGTGTAGATGGTGCCAGCCGCCGCTGGAGTGGGTGCTGGTGCGAGGTATTGCAGCGGGTTGGCCGCGAACTTGCCCTGGCACTTGGCGCTGCAGAAATAGTAGGGCCGGCCTTCGTGCGTCAGCTTGTGAGGCGACTGCTCCGTGACAGTCATGCCGCACACCGGATCCTTGAGATCCGTTGGCGAGGATGGCCTGGCTGGCGGGGTGCTGCTGAGGTGCTGATGTGTTTTCATGTCCATGGTGGTTATTCCTTGTCGTTGTGGGTGCGTCCCGGCGCCTGTAGGTGCCTGCCGTGGCCCCCCTGGCCATGCCCATGCATCAGGTGCATCAGTGGGCAGGCGAGCAGCAGCAGGTAAGGCCAGTAGCTCAAAACATGCCCCCAATGCTCGCGCAGCAGGTAAAAACCGGCGATCAAGGCGGCCGTTGCCAGCGCCATGCCGGCCGGCCGGCGCCAAAACGATGGCGCAGGGGCGCCGGTCTCAAGCTGATTCATGGCACCGCTCCTTCAGAGTTGCCAGCGAAATAGCCGGGGGGCGGGTTCGCCCGGCCGGTCGATCCGGAGTTCGATCGCGCCTGGCCGCGGCGCCGGCACATCAAATGCCAGCACGCCTTCACGGTGGTGGCCGCCCGGTGGCGCGCCGAGCCAGCCCGTGGGCTTGAATATGCGCCCGTCGTCGGTCGTCAATATGGCGCTTTGAACCAGGTCATCGCTCAGGTCGGCACTGTGGGTGTCCAGCACGACAGTGAACTCCCACAGACTGCCCAGTAGTCCAATCGACTTCGCCGTCACCTTGACGGTCACGCCCTGCTCGCTCGACGACTGCGTGGCGATTGATTCAGGGCTTGCCTGGGCCAATGCGATTAAAGGCGCGGTGGTCAGCACGAGCCCCGCCGCAACCATGGAAGCCGCCAGCAAGCAGCGCCGGCCCATCACGCAACCTTTTTCATAAACCATGGCGCTCTCCTTGAGTAAAAGATCAGATCACATGGCAGTCAGCGGCAACCGCAGCTCCCCGTGCCGCCGCTGTGGCAGCCCGAGGCTTCAGGCTGTGGGGTTGCGGACGAAGTTGAAGCATCTGCGGCCAGCGTCGCGGGGTAGCCCGCAGCAGTCAAGGCTGTCACCAGAAAAGCGCCGTCTTGCGCCAGCTCACCACTTACCCGGACACGGCCAGACTGGAGATCGACATCCACGCTGCTGACACCTGGCAGCGGCTGCAGCGCCTGCGTGACGTGCTTGACGCATGAGCCGCAGTTCATGCCCTCGACTTGCAGATCAACGACGTTCATGTTTCCACTCCTTAAAAAATTAAACGCATACCGCCTGAAAAAATTCAGGTCATTTTTTTGACATCGAGTCAGCCGTCGGCTGGGCCTTGCCCATGCGAGGGATAAACCGGGGCGTGCGCCGGGCGTAGCGCTCGAAGACCTCGCCAAATTGCGCGCGCATCTCGGCCTCTTCAGTCAGCGCAAGGCGACCGTACATCACAAGCAAGACGGGGAACATGACCAGGGTCAGCAGCGTCGGCCACTGCAACAAGAAGCCCAGCAGGATCAGGACAAAACCCACGTACTGTGGATGGCGAATCACGGCATAAGGCCCGGTGGTCGCCAGCCCATGCTGGCGCTGTGCGTGGTACAGCACATTCCAGGCGCTGGACAGCAGGATGAACCCACAGGCCAGGAAGAGGTAGCTGGCGATATGCAGGACACCCAAGTGCGGGTTGCCTTTCTCGCCCAGCAAGGTCGACCACAGGTGACCGTTATCGTGGGAGAGAAGATCGAGCCCAGGATACCTGGTCTGCAGCCATCCTGACAGCAGGTAGATGGTCAATGGGAAGCCATACATCTCGACAAACAAGGCCACGACAAAAGCAGCAAAGGCGCCAAAGGTTCGCCAGTCCCGCGCCGTCGCCGGCTTGAAAAAACTGTAGGCAAACATGATGAAAACGGCCGAGTTGAGGACAACCAGCAGCCATAGCCCGTAGGCCGGTTGATCGTGGCTCATGTCGGATCTCCTGGCGAAGCTTGGCCTGGCTTGCCCGGTCGGTCTGGTTTTTCACCAGAGCCATGACCACGATGACCGTGATGCATGAACACATGCATCAGCGGACAGGCCAGAATCAGCAGGTAGGGCAGCACACCGAAGAAGTGGGCGCGGTGCTCGCTCAGCAGGAAAAATGCAGCGATGGTACCCAGAACGAGCAGGCCGATAGCGTAGCGCGAGCGCCAGAAGCCCTTGGGTTCCGAGCCATTCCGGGAAGGGTCGTGGTTCATTTGCTTCTCCCGAAATCCAGCGTTGATCAAGGCATCAGGCGATTGAGCAACCAGGCGAAAAATACTCCGGCAAGAAAAGCCCATATGCTGAGCACCAACAGTGCCGTCAGGAACCCGGCCCATAGAAATGGCTGCTGTTGCACCATGGGACTAAAGTCCATGCCATGAAAAAGGCTGTTCATGAAGCCGAGAAAGGGGCCGGGTGCGAGCGTCCAAGCCAGCGTACATAGGGCATAAAACAGCCCGACGGTGATGGCCAGCGCGAGGCCAGTACGAAGCGGTGTCATGGCATGGCTCCTTTATTTGGCCGGCGCCGCCGGCATCCGGTCCATCATCATTTTCATCATGGTCTGCATCATTTCCATGCGCTTTTCCATCATCTGCTGGCGCGGGCCCATGTCGCCACCCATGCCCGGCATGCCTTTCATGCTGCCCATGCCAGCGCCGGCCATGCCCTCCATCATGGCCATGCCGTCCTGCATGGTTTTCATGTGCTCGGCCATCAGCCTGCTGCGCTCTTCCGGGGTCTTGGCGCTCATCATCTTGTCGTGCATGGCCTGCATTGCTTTCATCTGTGCATCCATTTTGGCCATCTGCTCGGGTGCAGGCATGGTGCTGGCAGACGCTGTGCCCATGGGCATCATCGTCGGAGCAGTGTTGCAGGCGGTCAATGCAACTGCGGCAGTCAGGGCAAGGGCAAGGGGAATGAATCGAAATTGGGTCATGACAGACTCCTGGTTGGGTGGCAAAAAAGTGAAATGCGGCGTGTGCTGCAGGAAAGCATCGACGCGGGCGGGATGTCCAGATCTGCTTCGCGCGCCTGGGGGAAAAAGCAAATTGGATGGGGTGCGGACGCAGGCCGCAGAGCGCGAAGCTCAGTTCCTCAGCGTCGGGCGGCGGCTATATGGCCAGTCGCGAGAAGCGGACGCGTATGGGCAGCTTGGGCGTGGCCGGCTGCTTGACATCCATGTGGCGAAGCGTCGGAACTACAGGCGCCACGGTGTTCCAGAGAACCAGAACAAGCGGCGCCGGACCGGGATCGATCTGGGCGACCGTCGAGTCCTGCTTGGGCAAAGAGCGCGTGCCATCGTCGCAAACCTTGAGGCACGGCGCCTTGAAGTGCGACTCATCAACGCCATCGGCAACGGCCCCGGCGTGACCTGGCACAATCACGGACGCATGCGCAGCAGCTTCGGAAAATACAGCTGTGGCGATGTGGGAATGCGTTTGACGCGCTTCCAGCAGGCACGCATTCGCAACCCCTGAAGCCAGGGCAAACAGCCACACCAGCAACACCATGAATGCGGTGCTGCGCTTGGCGCGGGTGTTGGAAAAAAGCTTCATATTGATTGAAGTCTGAGAAATTTCATCGTACGCGCATATGACAACAAATAATTGATCCACGTCAATAAACGGGGCGTCAGCTTACAAGCTGGACAAGCAAAGGCCCAATCCATCAGCCCGAACAAGTCCAAACCAGGATTAAACCACTGCACAGTGTCGCCTCTAGAAGCGGTCTGATATGCGCTGAGTACCTCGCGACCGGCGCATCAGCAGGTACGCTGCCGGTATCACGAACATCGACAGCAGCGGCGCCATGATCATTCCGCCCACCATGGGCGCGGCGATGCGCTGCATGACTTCCCCGCGCCCCCCATGATGGGAAACAGACCGGCCAGAATGATCGCCACCGTGATCGCCTTGGGCCTCACGCATTTGCAAGAAAATGCGAAGGATCGATCTTTGCTTTCATCGATTGTCTTTATCAGCTTCGGCGCAGCCCTTGGGGCATTGCTCCGCTGGCAGATGGACACCAAGCTTAATACCTTGTTCCCATTTCTCCCGCCGGGTACGCTCGTCGCCAACTTGGTCGGAGGCTAGCCAACGAGCAGGACGCTCGCAGCATGCTGGTGCAACTGAGCCCCCAGGGGCTGGCGCTCATCAATTGCGCCGTCGAAGTGCACGTCGAGAAAGAGCGAGAGCTGTTGAGAGCGTTTGCGCCCGCCGCACTGGCCGAATTGGATTCTCATTTTTCCACATGGCTCAAGGCATTAGACGGTGGCGCTGGTGAAATTACTGAAGACGCCAACGGATGACCTTGGTGAATCCCCTATTGCGCCTGACCGCAAACGCTGCGTCGCGGTCGTCCCGGAAGGGCTGTTCGAACGGCAGCAACGGGTCGTATGCGGGTGGCGGAGTGTTCGAAATCTCCGCCTTATTGCTGACGGTCAGTGGGTAGAAGTCAATGTCGGGTATAGAGCGAGGATTTCGAATTGGTGTAGGTCAGCATCCAGTCTTGACCTGCCCATTGACGCAAATTCTCGGATGACCAGAGTTGGCCGATAGTACCAATTCGCTTTTTCGTGCTTGATCGGTGTATGTCACCATTTCAAATGGTCAAGACCAGAATTTTTTGGATTTACTGATCAACGATTACCGGCACAGATGATCAACTAGACCGGAATACGCAACTCTGCGCATTGCAGCAATAAATATACATTTGCCAATATGAGCTAAATCAAACATTAATCCCCCACTTGTGCATAAACTAATTCATGAAGATTCAATTCCTAGGCGCAACTGACACGGTCACCGGATCTAAATACCTGATTCGGTATGGTGAATCCACCGTGTTGGTCGATTGCGGCTTGTTCCAAGGCTACAAGCAACTGCGCTTGCGCAACTGGTCACCGCTGCCCCTGGCCCCGGCCGCCATTGATGCGGTGATCCTGACACATGCCCACATTGACCATAGCGGTTACCTGCCGCTTCTGGTGCGCCAGGGTTTCAAGGGGAAGGTGTTTTGCACTCCTGCCACGGCAGACCTGTGCCGCCTCCTGTTGCCCGACGCGGGCCATCTGCAGGAGGAAGAAGCCGAGTACGCAAACCGTCACAGCTTCTCAAAGCACGCCCCGGCTCAGCCTTTGTACACACGCGGGGATGCTGAGCGCTGCCTCAAGCAACTTCATCCGGTCCCCTATGGAAAACACTGGCAGCCAGCGCCAGGCCTGAACGCCAGCCTGACACCGTCGGGGCATATGCTCGGGGCCTCCTTTGTACAGTTGGACAACGGCTCGCGCTCCATCCTGTTTTCCGGGGACATCGGGCGACCGAACGACTATTTGCTTCACGCACCATCGCAGATGGACGGTGCCGACTACCTGGTGGTGGAGTCGACCTATGGCGACCGCCAGCACACGGACACGGACCCGCTGCTGGAGCTGGGCCAGGTAATCAATCGCACCTCAGCTCGCGGCGGCGTGGTGGTGATCCCGGCATTCGCCGTGGGGCGCGCTCAAACCCTGCTGCACTGCATCCGGTTGCTCAAGGACCAAGGTGTGATTCCCCAAAGCCTGCCGATTTACCTCAACAGCCCGATGGCCGCCGGCGCCACACAGTCCTACCTAAAACACCGGGCTGAACTGCGACTAAGCCCAGGGCAATGCGAGGCGATGGCAGATACGGCGCGTATCGTTCAGTCACCGGAAGAGTCACGCCAACTCAACAAGCGGCATGGCCCAATGGTCATCATTTCCGCCAGCGGCATGGCCACGGGTGGACGTGTGGTGCATCACCTCAAGGCCTTCGCACCTGACAAGCGCAACACCCTTTTATTCGCCGGCTTTCAGGCCGGCGGGACGCGCGGCGCCACCCTTGTCAGTGGTGCGTCCACGGTGCGCATTCATGGCGAGGACGTGCCTGTGCGTGCCGAGGTGGTCCAACTCGACGATCTGTCGGCTCATGCGGACGCCGTTGAAATCCTGGACTGGCTGCGGCGCTTCAAGTCCGCACCCAAGCAGACCTTCATTACCCACGGCGAACCGGCTGCCGCCGACGCCATGCGCCAGCGCATTGAGCGCGAACTGCACTGGGCCTGCCACATGCCCTTCTACCTGGAGACGTTTGATCTCGTGTGAGCAACTCAAGGTTCAACGCAGGCCACACCAACCGGCACGTAAGTCAGTAACTAGGGCTGAGCGGCCACCTCTGACGTGCGCACGACCAACACCGGCACCGAGGCGTGCCGAATGATCTGTTCGGCATCGCTGCCCAGTAGCACCCGACCGATACCGCGCCGGCCATGGGAGCCCAGAACGATTAAATCCGCATTGGCGCGCCTGGCCTGCTCGGTCACGTGGTCGAAGATCCGGCCTGAGCCGCCCTCGATCAGCACGCTGTCTGCGCTCACGCCTTGGTCCATGGCCCTTTGCCGGCCATCTGCCAGCAGCTTTTCGCCCGCGGCACGCATCAGCGGGATGATTTCGTTGATGTAGTTCATCGCCGACTCGAAGCCGTTGACATAACTGAGTTCATCTACCACATGGATCAGCCGCAAGCGCGCACCGGTCAGTCGGGCCAGGCGAATGGCTTCGTCGAGCGCCTTGTCCGATGTGAGGCTGCCGTCGATAGGCACAAGAATCTGCTGGTATATAGACATTGCTCCTCCGGAGGTAAATGGATATCAGCGCAGCGACAAGCGCAGCGACACGGTCTCTTGCGAAGGGTTGGCAGAAACTTCGAAGCCAGCAAGCCGCGCCAGAGCGGCCATTCCCCGGTTATCTGGCAGGCATTGCCCAATAATTTCGGCCGCGCCGCGCTCGCGCAGGTAGCAGGTCAACTTGTCCAGAAGCAGACGACCCAAGCCCTTGCCTTGCCAGCTGGACGCTACCTGGATTGCAAATTCAGCCCTCAGATTGTCCGGGTCGCATATGGCTCGCACTTCTGCCACCATGGCCAGTTCGCCAGATTCCCCAGTTGCTAGCGCGATAAAGGTCATCTCCCGGTCATAGTCGATCTGGCTGTAGCGTGCCAACTCGGAATGCGGCACTTCGCGCCGCGACATGAAAAAGCGCAAGCGCATGTCGGAGGGCGAAGCCTTGGCGTAGAAGGCCATCAGGCGCTGACCATCTTCGGGGCGGATGGGGCGCAACTGCAGGTAGTGCCCTGCCAGTTGGACACGCTCTTCCAGCATCGACGGATATGGACGGATAGCAAGCCGGCTGCCCTCCCCCGCAGGCACCGACCGTAGCTTGATGCGTGCATCCAGCGCCAACACGCCCCGTTCGTCGACCAGTAGGGGGTTGATGTCGAGTTCGGCCAGCCAGGGCAGATCGCAGGCCATCTGCGACACTTTTAGCAGCGTTGCCAGTAACGCCTGCTCGTCCGCAGCCGGACGGCCGCGGTAGCCGGCCAGCAAGGGCCCAAGCCGGCTCTGGGCGATCAGGTCACGCGCCAGACTGGCATTGAGGGGCGGCAGGGCAACCGCATGATCCTTGCGCAACTCGACGGCAGTGCCGCCCTCGCCTAAAAGCAGGACCGGACCGAACACGGCATCGGTGGCGATGCCTACGATCAGTTCGTGAGCGCCAGGGCGCTGAGCCATGGCCTGCACAGTAAAGCCCAGCACCACTGCGTGTGGCTGCAAGCGCATGACTTGCTCGGACATCTGTGCGGCCGCAGCCCTGACAGCTTCGGCGCACGCCAGGGCGAGCGCAACACCGCCGACGTCGGACTTGTGGATGATCTGCGGCGAAACAATCTTCAGGGCCACGGGGTAGCCGATCTGGCTGGCCGCGGCAACCGCCTCCTCCACGTCGCTGACCTTCATGGTTTCAATGGTGGGGATGCCGTAGGCGCGCAGTAGTTGCTGGGCCTGTGCCCCGTCCAGCCATTCGCGGCCGTCATGCAGTGCCTGCTCGAACAGCGCCAGGGCTTGCGCCCGGTCTGGCGTGAAGTCTTCCAGCGTGGCCGGGGGAATTTGTTGCAGGGCTTCCTGGTTGCGCGCATGACTGAGCAACTGCAGCCATGCCGCCGTGGCGCGTTCAGGCGTGCTGTAGGAAGCGATGCCTGCCTGCGCGCTGGATTGACGCGCCAGCGCCACCGCCGCACCACCCAGCCAGCAGGTCAATACCGGCTTGACTGACTCCCGCATCATCGGCAGGCAGGCAAGCGCAATGTCACTTGCCGGAACGATGGCCGTCGGCGCATGCATGAACAACACGGCATCAACATCGGGCGCGGCCAGCAGTACGCGCAGCGCGTCCTGGTAACGGCTGACGGGCGCGTCACCGATGATGTCTATTGGGTTGCCATGTGACCACGAGGCCGGCAGGCATTGGTCAAGGCCGCCCATTGTCTGCTCGCTCAGTCGGGCGAGCCTGCCCCCGCCCAGTTCCAGCGCATCAGCCGCCAGCACACCGGCGCCGCCGCCATTGGTGAGAATGCTCAGCCGTTCGCCCAGCCAGGGCCGGGCATGGGCCAGGGTTTCGGCGGCGTCGAACAGCGCCTCGAGTGTGTCGACCCGCAGCATGCCGGCCCGCCTGACGGCAGCGTCGAACACCGCGTCAGAACCCGCCAGGGCGCCGGTGTGCGAGGCAGCGGCCCGGGCCCCATCGGGTGCGCGTCCGGCCTTGACCACGATCACAGGCTTGTTGCGAGAAGCCGCACGCGCTGCAGACATGAACTTTCGCGCAGCCTTGATTGACTCCGCATACATCAAGATGGCCCGGGTCCCGCCATCGCTGGCCAGGTAGTCGATGACATCCCCGAAATCCACGTCGGCGCTGTCTCCCAGCGAGATAAAGTGCGAAAAGCCTATGCCCCGGCTATTAGCCCAATCCAGCATGGCTGTTGCCAGCGCGCCCGACTGGGTCACGAAGGCCAGCCGGCCCGGCTGAGCATTGCCAGGCGCAAAGCTGGCGTTAAGGCCTGCGCCGGGTACCAGCGCGCCAATGCAGTTAGGCCCCAGGATGCGCAGGAGGTGCGGCCGCGCCGCGTCCAGCATCTCCTGCTCTAGCGAAGGCCCATCCTTGACCGCCGGCTGTTTCAGCCCTGCCGTGAGCACGATGGCGGCGCGCGTGCCCTTGCGGCCCAGGGCGGCGATGAGTTCCGGCACTGTGGCCGCTGGCGTGCAAATCACGGCCAGGTCTGGTGCCTGCGGTAGAGAATCGATATCGGGCCAGGCTTGCTCGCCTCCGACGCTCACATGCCTCGCGTTGACAGGCCAGACCGGCCCCTGGAATCCACCGAGCTTGAGGTTGCGCAACACAACCGACCCGACGCTGCCCTTACGGTCGGAGGCACCGATCACGGCCACCGAGGTGGGTTGAAACAGGGCCTCGAGATTACGTACGCTCATGAATATCCTTCGCGCAGATGGGCTGCACCGCTTGATGGTTTCAGCTTAATGCAAGGACAACGTCCGCACTTGCGCCAGATCAAGGACCTAACGCCTGTGCGTCTGAAAATGGGCAAACAGCATCAAGGAACTTCCCCATGGACACTTACAACCCTAGCTTGGCCCCACGATTCAGTCAACTGCTTGCCCAACGCGAGGCAGAATTACGCGCCATGCTGCGCGTCGCCGGAAATCTGGGTGGCCAGGAGGAAGATGCCACCTTGAATGAGGTCGTGGACTTCAAGGATGTAGCCACAGAACAGGCACTGTCCACGATCAGCGAGGCCAAGGCTGAATATGCAGCCCATGAGCTGGAGCAGGTTCTAGCTGCGCTTAGCCGCTTGAAAGACATTAACCACGGCAACGCTCTGGACTTTGGCCGTTGCCTGGACTGCGGCGAAGCCATCGATCTACGACGACTCACGGCGCTTCCGGCCACACCCTATTGCACCGCATGCCAGACCATTCACGAGCAAGCGCGGCCACAAGCATTGCGCTTTTGATCCCGTTACCGCCAACCACCCCGAAGGAACCTCCATGAATACCCAAACCTCCCGTACCGTCCCGTCCATCGAGGCAAGCAGCGCTGGACTCTCGTCCTGGAGTCTGCTGGCCGATCTCGGTCGCCAACAGTTTATTCTGGCGACTGAAAGTGCATGTGCCGTATTCCGTGGCTCCGAAACCATTCGTAAAATCCAGCAGCAAGCCGCGCATCATGCTGCATTGCAGCATGATGCGGCCGCACAGAAACTGCGCAACCAAAGCGGACCCTCCGATTTATTGGTCATCCAGGCGGATTTGATGCTGTCGAATCTGCAAGGCGCAACGCAGTATTGGCAACAGTTAGCCGCCGCAATGATCAAGACACAGGTCGACATGGCTGCTTGCACAAGTCAGGTGCTCCAAACAGCACCCGAGTATGGCCTAAAGCCCGCACTCGAAGCCTGACAATCGGATTTATACAATTCGCTGAACGGTTCGACAAACCAGGCAAGCACTCAACACTAAGCGGCCGCTGGCTTCAATTCAGGTCCACATAACGGCCTAGTGCAGCCAGGGGCGATCCTTTGAGCAACAGTGCCTTGATCTGTGTAAAGCAAAAAGGCCTGGGCCGTGGCGCTGAACGGCGGCGCATGCCATTCACGCCGCAAAAGCGCTTGTCCTGCAGTGGCGGCTCCACACATGAAGCGCATTCGCCTTGCCAGGATTGCGTCGCCTACTGCAGCCAGAGAAGCGACTTGTGCATGGCACTGGCGGTCAAGTCGGCCTGTTTGGACGGCGAGGTCAGCAGATGGCTGAACCCGTCAGCATAGGCCAGGGCGACCGAGGCCGGCGAAATCCCATGAGCCATCCTGGCCAGCCATAGCTTGATCGGCAGGCCCATCGGGGCCGGAGCGTGTCCCTGGGGACGGGAGTTGTAAAGCGCCATGAAAGTTCCTCTTTCGGGGCGGACTCAACCGGACCTTGATGTCGCATGCTCTACCTGCCGAACCTGGCCAGGTGAATATTTGATCCAATTCGACCAACACGTGGCAAAGCAAAGCCGCCAGCCTGCATGCAGCCCGTCGTCCCAGGCACGACGCCCCCATGCGCTAGTCCCTGGCCCCAGCACCAGGCAGCCAGGCAGCCAGGCAGCCAGGCAGCGGGTGTCCGTATGGCGCGTGCTTACAACAAATCAATGAAAACGTATGGTCCATTTGGACCATACGAGGGGATTCATTTGTGATTTTCTCAAAATATGAAACTTCATGTTACAGAATGGCTGGTTCGAATGATCTCAGGCCATGTTCGAGTCCTTTCCCCTCGCTGTGTGCACCAGCGCTGAATTGAACAATTTCATGGCGATGTGCCGACCCGGGAATGAGCCATCCGCAACATCGGTTTTTGTGGCTGGCTATGGCTAATCTGAGTGTGGGACCTGATCACTTTGAGATTGGCGCTCCTGGTCAAATTCAGGTCCGCACCAACAGGCAAGGCGCTCATTTAGCAGCTTTTTTGGGAATCTCTCACAGATTTTCACATTGGCTTTTATTGCACTTGGTTTCAAATTTAAAGACGGACGGTGATGAGCAGTTATTCAAACGGTCTTGGGCTAACACTGGGCGGCATAGCCCTGCTGATGGGCGCAGGCCTTGGCGCCCTGGTTCACGCCTGGTGGCTGCGGCGGACCGCACGCATGCGTCGCCGCATTCCCAAACACTGGCCTTTGCGCCAGCGACTGGTCGCCAGTAACGAGGAACGCAAGGTCTGGCGCTGGCTCAGCTTGGCCTTTCCGGACCATTCGGTGATGGTCAAGATGCCTGTGACGCGCTTCACGCTGCCGATCACGAAGGACCTCGGCCTGCACTGGTTTGAACTGCTCAGCGTCTTGTATTGCACCTTCACCATCACCACCACCGCCGACGGTCGGGTCATCGGTTGCGTGGACGTCGCAGGCCAGCGGCGCCTTCCCAGCAAGAACCGCATCCTCAAGGAAACGCTGCTCAACCAGTGCGGCATCGCCTACATCGTGATGGACGCGGCCGATCTGCCTAGCCTGGATGACATGCGCCGTGAGTTCTTGGGTGACATGGCATTCGTGCCGCAGGACCGTGAAAATGAGCGTAACCAAGCTGCCATCATTTCGGCCAGTACCAGCCTGCGCGAATCCCTGACGCGTCAGCGCAAGACCCGCGACAGCGGCCAGACGCCAAACGGTGACGATCACCATGATTCCCTTGACCCCAACGACTCCAGCTCTTTTCCCACCCTGTGGCAGCACAACTCCTTCATCATGCCGCTCGATAGTCGCAAGAGCGAGTTGCACTAGCTGTGAAGAGTCAAGAGGCTATTTTCGAGAGTGATTGAGTCGGGACCTGGGTGCAACACCTCTGATGCCTTGGTGTGGACGGTGCCAGTTCTGGTGATGATTTCAGTGATCCAAGGCAACTTCATGCGCCTGGCAACGCGGAAGCAACGAGATCACGAACGGGCTACTCAGGCAGTACCTGCCGAAGGGCGTCGATATTTCGGGTTACTCACAGGCTCAGCTCAATGCGATCGCGCGACAATTGAACGAGAGGCCGAGTACGACGCTCGGCTTCCACACGCCCGCTGAGATGTTCAGCGAATCTGTTGCATCGACCGGTTGAATCCGCTGGTGGTAACAGCCACCCATGCCGAATGGTTCCACCCGCGCCGTGTTCACGGCTTGCGCCAAATCAATTACCAGCCCGTAATTTTCACTCGCCGAAAGGAGGATTGCTTACGATGTAGGCATGCTGCCGACCACCATGCTTGCCATGACTGTTGACCCCACCGGCCGGCAGTTGCTGGCCGCGCGCAAGCCTTTTCCGAAAGCCGGCGACAACGATCTGGTGGTCCGCGTACTCGCCTGCGGGGTCTGCCGCACCGACTTGCACATCATCGACGGCGATTTGCCACCGCGGCATCCCCTGGTGATCCCAGGGCATGAAGTGGTCGGACAAGTCGTGGCCCTCGGTTCAAAGGCCAAACGGTTCACTATCGGGCAGCGCGTGGGCATTCCCTGGCTTGGAGGAAGCTGCGCTTGCTGCGCGTTCTGCATGATGGGCAGGGAAAACCTTTGCGACCAGCCGGTCTTCACCGGCTATGACCGGGATGGCGGTTTCGCCGAATACGCGGCTGCCGACGAACGCTACTGTTTTTTACTGCCAGAGTGTTACGACCATGTCCATGCTGCGCCCTTGCTATGCGCCGGGCTGATCGGCTTTCGCGCCTGGCGCCTCGCCGGTGCGGACACGCCGCGCCGGCTGGGTCTGTATGGCTTTGGCGCCGCAGCTCACATCATCTGCCAGCTTGCCGTTCTCCGGGGGCAAGAAGTATTTGCCTTCACACGGGCTGGCGACCAGGCCGGACAGAACTTTGCGCGCAGCCTGGGCGCGGCCTGGGCCGGCCCCTCCCATGAGCCGGCTCCGACCCTGCTGGATGCAGCGCTGATCTTCGCGCCCGCCGGCGAGCTGGTGCCAGCCGCCCTGGCCGCCACGCGAAAAGGCGGCACCGTGGTCTGCGCCGGCATCCACATGAGCGCCATCCCGTCCTTCGACTACCAACTGCTCTGGGGCGAGCGGGTGCTCAAATCGGTCGCCAACCTCACCCGCACGGACGGCGATGCCTTCTTCAGCCTGGTGGGCGAGTTATCGCTAAAAACCCATGTGCAGACCTTCGCGCTGCAGGATGCCAACGCCGCAGTACAGGCGCTTCGCAACGGATCCGTGAACGGCGCTGCAGTACTCGTGCCCTGACCCCCCTCAGCTAGCGCCCCGACCCATCCGGCCCATCCACTCTTGCGCCATGCACCTCGCCTATCCGTCCGCCTTCGTCAGCGCGCTGGCTCTAACACTACACGCCGAACTCATAGAAACGCACATTTCCTGGATACTGCTGGCCGGCGATACCGCTTACAAGATCAAGAAGCCGGTGCGCCTGCCGTTCATCAACTACGGCACGCTGCAAGCGCGGCAGCATTTTTGCGAAGAAGAAGTGCGCTTGAACAGCAGGCTTGCGCCGTCACTGTACCTCGGCGTCACGCGCATCACCGGTACATACCGGGCCCCCACGCTAGACGGCCCCGGGCCGGTGCTGGAGTATACGGTGCGCATGCGCCGCTTCGCGCCCGGCGCACTGTTTGATGAACAACTCGCAGCCGGAACTCTGCGCGCCCAGGCGGTTGACCGTCTGGCCGAACTGCTAGCCGATTTTCATGATCACGCGCCGCGTGCCGACCCAGCCTGCGCCTTTGCGACCGCCGAGCAACGGCGCACCAGTGTGTTGGCGGCGCTGGAGGGTGCGCGACTGCTCGCCAGCAAATCCGAACACGCACTGCTGCGCGCCTGGCTGGACACCGAGACCCACGCGCTTATGCCGCTGTGGTCTTCCCGCAAGGCCGAGGGACGCGTGCGCGAATGTCATGGCGACCTGCACTTGGCCAATGTGGTGAGCCTGGATGGCGGCATCGCGGCGTTCGACTGCATCGAGTTCGACCCGGCGCTGCGCTGGATAGACGTGCTTGACGATGCGGCATTTGTCGTCATGGATTTCGCCGCCCACGGCCGGCGTGACTTTGCATTTCGTTTCATCAACGGGTGGCTAGACCGGACCGGCGACCATGGCGCCCTGCCCTCGCTTCGTTATTCGGTCGTTTACCGGGCGCTGGTGCGAGCCCAGGTGGAAAGCCTGCGCGGCGAAAAGCGCGCCGCCGCTGCGCGGCACTATCTGAAGACTGCGCTGGCCTGGGCGACGCCTGGCGAGGCACGGCTCTATATCACCCACGGCCTGCCGGGTTCGGGCAAGACTTTCGAGTCGCAAAGGCTGCTGGAGCAACAAGGCGCGATCCGGCTGCGCTCGGACGTCGAACGCAAGCGCCTGTTCGGGCTCGGAATGCTAGAGGATTCGCACACCAGGGGGTTGAACCTGTATGAGGCTGAAGCGACCGCACGCACCTACGCACACTTGTTCAGACAGGCCCGCATGACGCTACAGGCAGGTTACCCGGTGATCCTCGACGCCGCGTTCCTGCGCCGCGCGGAGCGAGGCCAGGCGCTCGCGCTCGCACGTGAACTTGACGTGCCGTTCCTCATCGTGGCTTGCGAGGCGCCCTTGCCAGTTCTGAGAACGCGCCTGCTGGCCCGCAGGGGTGATTCGTCCGAGGCTGACGTCGCCGTGCTGGAGCGAATGCTGGCGCTTGCAGAGCCGCTCACCAGCGACGAGCTTGCCTTTGTACTCACAGGCGGCCGATCTTGATGAAACTCAAGGTTGGCCACTTCGGGGCGGATGAAAACAATCCCCGGCTATTCATTTGAGCCATATCAACCTCTGCTCAGCAGGCCATGCCAGACGCCAATGGCTTGCGCAATATCAAATGCCTGCCCGGCCATTGCCATAGAGTTGATTTGCCTGCTGCATCGTGCAAAGGCACTCAACACGACTCAAGGAGAGCCTATTCATGAAAACGGATTCTCAACTAAAAGCAGAAGTCACGACGGAACTCGCGTGGGACGCGGCCATCAACCCCGTTGGCATTGGCGTGATGGTCAAAAATGGTGTCGTCACCCTGAGCGGACACCTTGACACATTTGCAGAAAAACACGCTGTGGAACGGGCTGTACGCCGCGTTGCCGGCGTACGCGGCATCGCCCTTGAATTGGACGTCAAACTGTCCGCTGAACACAAGCGCAGTGATTCCGAAATTGCTCAAGTTGCAAGTTCTGCTTTGCGCTGGAGCTCATTGGTTCCCGACGAGCGCATCAAGGTGGAAGTCGAGAATGGCTGGGTCACCTTGACTGGCGAGGTCGACTGGAGCTATCAGCTCACCAGTGCCGAAAACAGCATACGCCCGCTTCTGGGTGTTCGTGGACTGACCAACCAGGTCACCATCAAGCCTCATGTCAGCTCCAAGAACATAGGTGCGGACATCACTGCGGCGCTGACGCGACAGGCCATACGGGAGAGCCAACACATAGGCATCGGGGTCGATGGCGATGTGGTGACACTGAAAGGCAAGGTTCACTCGTTGGCCGAACGCGATGCCGCCATCGGTGCTGCATTCATGGCGCGCGGGGTTTCCCGCGTGGTGGACAAACTGGAGATCAGCGCCTAGCGTGCTGGCTTTTTTAACTTAACTCAACTGACGAGGACCATCATGACAACCCATCTGCGTGTGCTTGATCCCGGTTTTCCCGCATCCTTTGAATCAGCCCTGCACCGACTTTTCTCCCCCACCCAATTCGACCTGGGCGTCCAGCCCTTGCAGATGCGGCTGGATGTCTCTGAAAAAGACAATGCCTACCAGGTCAAAGCGGATCTTCCCGGCGTCAAAAAAGAAGATATCAATGTTCGCATCGATGGCAATGTCGTGCAGATTGATGCGGAAATAAAGCAGGAGAAAGAAACCAAAGGCGACGGCGGAAAAGTACTGCGTAGCGAACGCTATTACGGTAGTGTTTCGCGTAACTTCAGTCTTTCCCAGGACGTAGATGACAGCAAGGCGCAAGCCAGGTATGCCGATGGCGTGCTAACCCTGGACCTGCCGAAGAAAGCCACCTCCGCATCCAAGAAAGTGACGGTACAGTAATGAAGCTGACCGCGTTTTGGCTACGCCATCACGCGGCCACCAGACGCCGAGCTACCAAACCTACGGTCATATGCGCTGATCTCTGTCCAGATCATGGATGGCCGGCGCGAGCTCAATACATGTGCTGGCCACCATTGATCGACAGGTTGGCACCAGTGATAAAGGCGGCACGCTCCGAGGCGAGGTAGGCGACCAACTCCGCAACTTCCGCCGGCTCTCCGAGCCGGCCAACTGGAATCTCGGGCAGGATCCGCTCCTGCATCACGTCGGGCGGCACCTTTTCGACCATGCGCGTGCGCAAATAGCCGGGAGAGACGGTATTGACCGTGATGTGCTTGCCAGCGAATTCGATCGCCATCGACTTCGTGAAGCCGTGAATGCCAGCTTTCGATGCCGCGTAGTTGGCCTGGCCAAAAGCGCCACGCTGGCTATTGACAGACGATATGTTGATAATGCGCCCCCATCCAAGCGAGAGCATGTCCTCTATGACCTGTTTGCTCATATTGAACATTGAATCAAGGTTGGTTCTTAGGACCGTATCCCACGCTTGCTGCGTCATTTTCCTGAAACTCGCATCACGGGTAATGCTTGCATTGTTGACCAGAACCGACACGGGGCCATGCTGCTGGTGGATGGATTCCACTGCAGCAGCGCAGGAATCAAAACGGGCAACGTCAACCTCGACCGCCGTGAAGTGGTAGCCTAGCAACTGCTGTGCCTCCAGCCAGGCGCCGACCTGCCTATTTTCCGGTGAATGCATGGACATAACGGCATAGCCGTCGTCGGCCAGCCGCCTGCAAATGGCCTCCCCCAGGCCGCCCATCCCGCCGGTCACCACGGCGATGCGCTGTGTCGTTGTCATAGGAAATTCTTTCGAAAATATGGATGCGCCATCCGCATCAAGCGGGCGATCTCATGTTTTCGGCGTCTCCATACGCACCATCAGTACCGGCACCGGACAGGAGCGCACGACAACCTCAGCTTCGCTACCCAAGGTCAAGCGGCTAAACCCACGGCGGCCGTGGGTGCCCATGACGATCAGGTCGCAGCCGGCCTGAACAGCCTCGTCGTTGATCACCTCGGCAATACGTTTGTTTGTGATTTCGCGCAACAAGGTTTCGGCCTGCACGCCTGCGCTTGCTGCCGTGTTCTTTGCCTTGCTCAACAGGTCCTCGCCAAACTGACGAGAGCGATCCAACATCTCCTGGTAGTTCACTACCGCGGACATTTCCACGATCATCACGAAATCGTTCACCACATGCAGCAGATACAAAGTCGTTTTTTGCCCCGTCGCAAGCTTGATCGCTTCGTGCAGCCCTCTGTCTGCCGTGGGGCTGCCGTCCAGTGGAACCAAAATTTTTTGATACATGATAGAAATCTCCAGAACGAATCAAAGTAAGCGTCAGCAACCGGCCTCCGTGCAGACCTATGAATTCTCCAACTGGCGTGTGCAAATTCATTTGCGAAATCGCAAACGCTCTTCACTTGGATCACCCAACCAGTGGCGACATGGGATAGAGGGACTGCATTCAACCCCCGCGTTTGCACCGCCATGCCAAGATCAATATAAGTTTTGTCCATCGAACACTCCTGGAAGTTGTCGTCAGCGCGCGGAACACCCACAGTGGCAACTATTTTTGGGTGCCCGAATCCTTTTTCACCGGTTTTTTCCCGCACTCACGGCTCTTTCTGCCGCTTCTTTGGCGGCCAGGGCGGCTGCCTTGGTCGCCTCGCTGGCCTGATGCAGCGCGTCCCGGGTGGCCTGCGTCGCCTTCAGAGCATCTTCTTTGGCTAAAGCACCTACTTGCCGCGCAGCATCGGCGGCTTTCCGCGCAGCCTCCTCCGTGGCCTGCACGGCTTTCTCGGCAGCCTCCTCTGCCTTGATTGCGGCCTCCCTGGTTTCGCCCGTCGCTTTCAATGTGGCCTCCCTGACTTTTTGCTGAGAACGCCGTGCGATCTCGGCTGCTTTCTTTGCAAGCAGGCTGATGGTTTGCGCTGCGCTTTGGGAAAGATTCCCAATAGACTGCTCGGCCTTGCGCGCAGCAGCTTCAGCCGCCGCAGCGGCTTGGCGTGCAGTTGTCGACGCACTCTGCGCAGATGAGGCGGCGCTTGAGTCCCGTTGCTGCACGCTTTTTTCGCCGCCCTTTGGGGCGGTCTTTACCGGCTCATTTTCAGCGTGACCTACAGCACTGACTGCCAACGCCGCGAGAATCAGGATGCTTTTGATGTTCATGAATTCAACTCCTCCTGTGATGGGAATACAGACTCACAGCATGGCCTTGATGAAGTCAACGGCGTTGACATAGCGCAAATTTCATTCAAAAAACGCTACGGCCTCGTCGAGATGCCAGACCGCAATCCTGGGCTTGGATGGTCTACAGCACCATTGACGGCACCTGGGCCGTCAGGCGGATGCGCGAATGCATGAACGGGATGCAATTCGATGATGAAACTGGGCTGGTGCGCGGAGGTGGCAACTTCTAGCGTCTCTGCTGCTGGCAGCTCCCTTACCAGATGTTTCATGAATTACGCCAGTTGCTGGGAATTTTGTACCGGGGTCCCGTATCGCCACCTGACATTGGCAACTCCAGTTGCGAACGCGCAAAACCTTGCCGACCTTGAACCGTTTGTCCGTGACAAGCCAATCAAAAAGCTTCTCGGACGCCTCTGCGGCTTGCATCTCAGCGGACCGACCGCTTTGAAATATCTCCTGCCTCGCCAGCAAACGGCCGCCTCACGGTGACTGTTCGTAACCAGGATCAAGATGACGGCGCTTGTGAATGTGGTCAAAACTGCTCGCTTTAGCTCTGAAAGCCCAGACGGCGGCCGTTGATCGTGATTTCGGCCCCATCCAGGCTTCCTTCGCAAAAGATTTGATCAGGTGTAAGCTGCCTAGGATTAGGGTATCCCAAGTTACAAGGCATTTTGATGCAGCCTCTTCGCGGGAATCAGGCTGCGTTGGAAGAATGCGAGCAGAGGGGCATCTTGTTTACGCACGACATCTGGTAGCAACACTAAATTACCGCACTGGAGGTCATGCTAGCGGTCAAGAAAGCTCAAGAGAAATGCTTCTGAAAAATTTGGCAGCACGGGTTTTTTCCGTGTGATGCAGCATCTTCAAGCAACCAGCGGGCCAACCTCCATGGTTTCACCTCACTTGTCTGAGCAACAATGAATGCCGCCACCCACATCGCCGTTGTCGATGACGACTTGGATATCACCCTCCTGCTGGCCGGCTACCTGCAAGATCAGGGCTATCGAGTCTCACAGCTGCATAGTGGTCGCGCGCTGATTTCGCTGATGGCCTCCGATCCGCCTGGACTCGTGCTATTGGACCTGGGGCTGCCCGGTGAGGACGGTTTGTCGATCGCACGTCAGTTGCGTGAACACTGGCTCTGCGGTCTTGTCATCGTCACCGGGCGTGGTGACGCCGTGGATAAGGTGGTCGGTCTGGAGGTCGGTGCCGACGACTACGTGACTAAGCCCTTCGATCTGCGTGAACTGCTTGCCCGCATCAAAGCTATCCTCAGGCGCTTGACCCCCAATCCCTTCCCTGCAGCGCTCACCTCCGCCCATGAGCGATTGTGCTTCTCCGGCTGGCAACTGGACTGCTCCGCGCGGCGACTCTCCGGCGCCGATGGACAGGAGGTGGCGCTCACCACGGGTGAATTTGAACTTCTATGCCTCTTCGCGCGCCATCCTGGCCGGGTTCTCACGCGCGACTTTCTGCTCGAGCAGACGCGTGGTCGGGAGGCGACACCCTTCGATCGGACAATCGACGTACAGATCGGACGACTGCGCAAGAAACTCGAGGTCGATGCCGGGAATCCCTGCATCATCAAGTCAGTGCGCAGCGCCGGCTATATCCTTGTGCCGCCCGTGGAAAGGGCCTAGCGTGACGCTTCCTCCGGAGGCCATGCCGATCACCCCAGCGCTTCCCAGTGGTACTGACGAGCAAACGGTCTTTCGCCTGCTCTTTAGCGCCTACCCGGATGCCTTGCTGCTCACCGACCATGCGGGCAACATTGTGCTGGCCAACCAGATGGCCGCTGTGCTGCTGGGCTACTCAATAGAGGAACTGATAGATCTGAACGTGGACTGCCTTGTGCCTGATGCGATTCGCCCGCGCCATGCGGCCTACCGAAATGCCTACAGCCACGCACCCATCCCACGTCCCATGGGCACGCATATGGAGTTGACGGCCAAACGCAAGGACGGCAGCGAGGTCATGGTCGAGATCGCCCTCAGCCCACTGCAGGATCATGGACTGCCCTTCGTCGTTGCGGCCATTCGCGGCATTGGGGCCTATCCTCGCGTGAAGGAAGCCATCCAACGAGCGCGCTACAGTGAGCACCTGGCTCAGTTTGGGCGTCTCGCGGTCGACGTGCGTGATATGCAGGCGCTGCTGGACCAGGTGCCGGCCATTGCCGCCGCGGCACTGCAAGTCGAAACCGCCATGGTCGTACTGCTCGAAGCCAATCGCGACGAGTTTCGCGTCGCCAGCGGCGTGGGTTTGGTGTTAGGAGAGGAAGTCGGAGCTTACATCTCCAGCAACCCCAGCACGTCCCCCGGCTTTCTCCTGTTGCAGGGAGAGCCAGTCATCATCATGGACTACCACACCGAGCGCCGTTTCACCGTACCAAGCGCCTATCTTGAAGCCGGCCTCGTCAGCGCGATGGCAGTGCCGCTGTTCGACAGCGGGCGGATCATCGGCACCCTCGCCGTACGCTCGCATGAACCCAAACGTTTCGGCGACGAGGAACTGCGCTTTATGGGATCCCTGGCCAGTCTTCTTTCCACCAGCCTTCAGCGGGCACAGACAGAGGAAGCCCTTATCCATGTGCAGCGAATGGAAAGTGTTGGTCAGTTGACCGGAGGCATTGCACATGACTTCAACAACCTGCTGACGGTAATCCTGGGCAACTTGCAGGTACTGGAGGATCTCTCCATCATCGCTGGGGACAGTCAGGCATCGCAACGAGTCAATGCCGCGACGCGGGCCAGTAGGCGTGCCGCTGAGCTCACGGGTAAGCTGCTGGCCTTCTCGCGCCGACAGATGTTGCTACCCAGTGCGGTGGACGTGAAAGCCCTGCTGCAGTCTATGGCCGACATGTTGCAGCGCACACTGGATCAAAACATCCACATTGAACTTGCAATGCCACCCACCGGCCTTCAGGTGCAGGTAGACCCCGGCCAACTCGAATCGGCGCTTCTCAATATCGCCATCAATGCGCGCGATGCGATGCCGGCGGGCGGCACCCTGTGTTTCAGCGCCGAGATTCACGACACGCTGCCCCCATGGGTCCGCCACCAGCTTGATGACCCCAGCACACATGGCGAGCCTTTTGTCGCGATCAGGGTCACCGACACGGGGACAGGCATGCCAAACGCGGTCAAGGAGCGCGCCTTTGAACCCTTCTTCACGACCAAGGCCGCGGGCCGCGGCACTGGCTTGGGCCTGAGTACGGTGTACGGGTTCGTGAAGCAATCGAAAGGCGCCGTCGCCATCGATAGTCAGCCCGGCGCCGGAACCACAGTGACGCTCTACCTCCCATGCCCACTGGAGATGAGTCCTGTCGCCGACCCGGGGAACCGGGATGACAGGCATGCCTTGCCTCGCGGCCTGTGCGTGCTATTGGTCGAAGATGACCCTGAAGTTTGCAAAATCGCGCAGACCTTTCTTGAGACACTCGATTGCGTGGTGACCACCGCGGCAAACGGTGAAATGGCACTGAGAGCGCTGGGGTCGGATACCCGGTTCAACCTGCTACTCACCGATATCGCACTGGGCCCTAGCATGCGTGGGACCGAGCTCGCAGCGCAGGCTCAACACCGCTTTCCCGAACTCGCCATTCTTTTGATGTCAGGCTTTTCCGCTGAACTACTGGATGCCGACCGCGATACACCGTCGTCCTGGGGTCTGTTACGCAAGCCTTTTACGCGCTCCGAATTGGCACAGGCAATAGCGAACCTGCTGAGCGAGCGCAACACCGGAGTCTGAGTTTTCAGATGATTTCTACAGAATCTCATTGCATCAGCGATGGCGCTGGTGCAATGCAGCGTTGAACAAATGCCGACAAGGCGTTTGCGTCGGGAATCCGTACCTCCCGCCGTCCCTTCTGAGCGAAAGAGATCAATTTTTCACGTGCCAGCCTGGAGAGTGCACGACTCACCGTTTCCAGCGTCATGCCTAGGTAGTTGCCAATTTCTGCGCGCGTCATACGCAACTTGATCTCATCCGTTCGCATGCCACTATTTTCCAGCGACAGAACCCATTGGCGCAGAAACTCGGCGACACGGGCATCGGCCGGCAGCGTGCAAACCGACATCAAAGAGTCACGGTCGTGGGCGATCTCCCGACTCATGGCTTCGTGCAACACCGTCAGCAGCATGGGCTTTTCGACGCAGGCGGCAAGCAGACCTTCGTAGCGAAACCCCCAGATCTCGCTGGTATCCATGGCGACCGCATCGCACACATAACAACCGTCGGCGATACCATCGAAACCAAGCCAGTCACCGCGAAACTTAAGACTGACGACCTGGACACGCCCATCGACCGTAAGGTTCACAATTTTAAAGAAACCGGAGTTCACCGCGTACAGATGGCTAAAACGCTCTCCGGCCTGGTAGATCACATCGCCAGCATGCACCACCCGACGTTGCGGCGCAACTTGACCACTCAACAGGGTCAACATGTCGGCTATTTTTCGGCCAGCCTGCTGCCTGGGCATGCTGGGCATTCCGTATGCGCTAGCTGTACTGGTGGGGAGCGCAACGGTGAAGGGCTGTAGCGGGGCGGCTGTGCCAGCATTTGAACCAAGCATCTCAAACTCCTGCGTGTGGTGGGTGATATGAAACGATAGAGTTCAGTCTAGAAAGCGCCTGGCAATGCCGTATCAATGCCGAGCATCACTCAGTAACAGTATGTCAATGCTTTGTGTCAGAACCATCCTGACAGGGCTCGCAATTGATTCACCTCAAAATCGGGTCAAGCCCGTCCGGCTAGGCTGGGTCATTGTGAACACCCTATCGCTCCATACAAGCTGTGACGGCTTCCAAGCGCTGCCGCCAGAATACGCACGCGCCATTCTGGCCAATGCCCTTGCCTTGCAGCGTCAGGCCGCCAAGGGCGCCGTTCTCCCGCTTCTAAAAGGCAGGAATTTCGCGCTGCTTTATTCATCGGAGGCTGATGCGGCGCAGGCGCTGTTTCACCGCGCAGCAACAGAACTGGGGGCTCAGGTCGCCCACTTGCGCTTCGATCCATCCGACCTGTCAGTCCTCGCCGTTCCGCAAGAGGCTCAGAAAACCGCACAGGTGCTTGGCCGGCTCTATGACGCGCTGGAATGCCAGGGCCTGACACCGGAGCTTGTTCGGCAACTGACTCAGGAGGCCGGGGTGCCGGTTTTCAACGCCCTCGCCTCGCCCGAGCATCCAACGGCCGCGATAACCGCATGCTTGGGAGACATTCAAGCCGCAGCCGACGATCGGCGCATGGTCTTGCAGGCCGTGTTGCTGCACGCGCTAGGCGTAGGCTTGTGAACACGCATGGTCTCTATCCGCGATCACAATCCACTGTCGTACCTAGCCGGTGAACAGAGTCACCAAGTGATCCAGATCGGCACCTACCACCATCTGTCGTGGCCTGTAATAGGCTGTGTGGTTCGGTGAGACTCAGTGCGACATCAGTACCGGCAAGGTCATGGACTGCAGGATGGTACGCGTTGCCCCACCCAACACCCATTCCCGTGCCCGGCTGTGTCCGTAACAACCCATCACGAGCAGATCCGCCCCCAGATCCGCGGCCATAGACAACAGGTAGTTGCCGGCATCGTCCTGCTCCGATCCACCAGGGTGCAGTACTGCAGATACACCTTGCAACGCCAGATAGCCCTGCAAAGCGTGGAGGGAGGCGTCAGCAGATTCGCCGTAGCAGACCACATGCACACGGTCTGCGCCATGCAGCCAAGGCAACGCAGCCGATACCGCGCGGGCCGCTTCTCGTGTCTCTTTCCAAGCCACTAGTACGGTGCGCCCTATGGGGGCAATCAAGCCAGTAGAAGGCAGTATCAGCGCGGGCCGACCACTCTCGACCAACAAGCTTGGGAGGAAATCAGCAGGCAGTTCACCCGCCGCTGGATCATCCGCATCGCGCTGGCCCAGGATCATCAGATCAAAATACAGTGAGCGACGGGCGTAGCCCCAGGGTGCATCGCTCAAGGGCTCCGTCCATTTGAGGCGGGGCGACCCCGCGCCGGCCGCGACGAACGTTGCAAATGCCTTGTCGCGGCATTCTTTGTCCATTTCCAGTATCACTGCCATGGTTTCAGCCGCGCCCTCCAGCGCGAAGGGATAGCGCGCCAGCGCCGACATCGTGAACGGCAGGCAGGTGACTTCAGCCTCAAAGGCGTCGGCCAGTTGACTGGCAACCTTGATGCGTTCCGCAGCACGCGCTGAACTATCCAAGTGCAGCAGGATCGATTTGGGCGTCTGCATAAGAAATCCTTTGAAGTTGAAAATGCACGAGAAAAAATTTACGCTCATTGGCATCGTGTTGCCTTGCGCCATATCAATTTCGACGAAGCCGCATCCATGAAGTGAGCAGTCCAATACTTCACATAGTCCGGAAAGCGCCAAAATCAACGTCCGCACCCACTATGGACTGGGAAATCAGTTCTGCTCCCTGTGGCTTGACGATCCGCTGATGATATGTACCTATGGCAACTGGCCCAAAGGCACGCAGATCCGGGATAAAACCCAGCGCAACAAGATTGACCACGTTTGTCGCAAGCGCCACCTCGCGCGCAGGCGAGAGCTTCGTGGATATAGGCTGTGGCTTCGGTCCACACACTGGAAACCATTGGCGCTCTGAGCCGCAGCGTCAATACGACTAACGAGCAGGTTGCCTGGCTACACGGGGAGATCGAGCGGCCCGGCCTGCATCCGGAATCGGTGATAAAGGACGTGGACATTCCCGTCGACCGCCCGCAGGAATTCCTGAGCGTCCGGTAGCCGGAAATCAGCATTCTGCTCATTTTTCGCCTTTATTCCACTGAGATCACAGTCCCTCCTTGCGCTTTATCAAGGTGATGCGAACTTCCCTTGCTTACAGTGGCTGGAAGGTCTTACAGCCATGAAAGCCACGCCAATTCCGTTCCCCCCTGGCAAGCTGCGCCTGCGGCGGCTGGGTATCGACACCTACCAGGAGCCTGTGCTGTTTATGCACCGTGACTGCCGTGTCTGCCACTCGGAGGGCTTCGAGGCGCAATCGCGGGTGGAGCTTGCGCTGGGTGAGCGCACCATTGTTGCCACGCTGAACGTGGTGTCTGGCGACTTTCTCGCGCCCGACGAGGCCGGTCTGTCCGAAGCGGCGTGGCGCCTGCTCAAGGCGCAGGATGGCGACATGGTCTCGCTGCGCCACCCCTCGCCGCTCGAATCCCTGGGTCATGTGCGCGCCAAGGTCTATGGACGGCGCCTCACCCAGGCGGCCATTACTGCCGTGATTGAGGATGTGGTCGCCGGTCGCTATTCGGACCTGCAATTGGCGGCCTTTGTCACCGCCTGTGCCGGCGGCCGGCTTGACCTGGAAGAAACGGTCTCGCTGACCCGCGCGATGGTCGCCGTCGGCGAACGGATTGACTGGGGTGAAGGCCTGGTCATGGACAAGCACTGCGTGGGCGGATTGCCCGGCAACCGCACGACCATGGTGATCGTACCCATCGTGGCGGCCTGCGGCCTGCGCATGCCAAAAACATCGTCACGCGCCATCACCTCCCCCGCCGGTACGGCCGACACCATGGAAACAATGGCGCCGGTCGACCTGGATGTGGCGCAGATACGCCGGGTAGTGGAATCCACCGGCGGCTGCGTGGTTTGGGGCGGCGCGGTGCGCCTGAGTCCGGCGGACGACATCCTGATCCGGGTGGAGCGCCCGCTGGACCTGGACAGCCAAGGCCAACTAGTCGCTTCGATTTTGTCCAAAAAGGTAGCGGCGGGCTCCACCCATGTGCTGATCGACCTGCCTGTAGGGCCCACAGCCAAGGTTCGCAGCGCACAGGCTGCGGAGTTGCTGGGACGGCTGCTCAGCCAGGTGGGGCAGGCGCTGGGACTCCAGGTGCGCGTGGTTCAGACGGACGGCCTGGCCCCGGTGGGCCGGGGCATAGGCCCCGCGCTGGAGGCTCGCGACGTACTGGCCGTTCTTCAAAACCAGGCCGATGCTCCGGCCGACCTGGCCCAGCGCTCGCTACTGTTGGCCGGCGAAATTCTCGAGTTCGGTGGCGCCGCACCGGCCGGTGGCGGCCTCGCTCTGGCCAGCGCCGTACTGGCCGACGGCCGGGCCTGGCGCAAGTTTCAGGACATTTGTGCGGCACAGGGCGGGCTGCGCGTCCCCCCCACAGCGGCCTACCGGCAGGCAATGCATGCGCTGCGCAGCGGCAGCGTTCTGACCATTGACAACAGGCGTCTGTCACGCATTGCCAAACTGGCCGGAGCCCCCGAGGCGGCTTGTGCGGGCATCGACCTGCATGTCAGGCCGGGGGAGTTCGTCGAGCGCGGCCAGCCGCTGTTCACGCTGCACGCCGCCACGCCAGGCGAGCTGGCCTATGCGCTGGAATATGCGACCTCGCAAGCCGATACGGTGCATGTACTGGAGGATGCCTGATGCTGATCATCGCCCTGCCAGGTGCAACCCAGCTTGCGAGCTCCCTGGCTCGCCTGCTGCGCTGCGACTGGAGCGCCTTGTGGCAGCATCGCTTCCCCGACGGGGAAACCTTGGTGCGCATAGACGCGCCGGTGAAGGGGCGCTGCATCGTGCTGGCCGGCAGCCTGCACCACCCCGATGACAAGACCCTCCCCTTACTGTTTGCCGCCGATGCCGCACGTGACCTGGGTGCCGCGCAAGTCGGCCTGGTGGCGCCCTATCTGGCCTACATGCGGCAGGACCACCGCTTCAATGCGGGTGAGGCGATCACTTCTCGCAGCTATGCCCGGCTGCTCTCGGCATCGCTTGACTTCCTGGTCACGGTCGATCCCCACCTGCACCGTTGGCACAGTCTCGGAGCTATCTATCCGATCCGCACACAGGCTGTCGCAGCGGCCCCCTTGATCGCTCGCTGGCTTCGCAGCCATGTCGACCTTCCGCTGGTGATCGGGCCCGATCAGGAAAGCCAGCAATGGGTGGCCGAAGTGGCAAGGCTGGCGGATGTACCCTGGACGGTAATGAGCAAGACCCGCGTGGCTGACCGCGATGTGCGCGTCGTGCTGACCGGTGATGGCCTCTGGCCCGGCAGGACCCCGGTACTGCTAGACGACATCATCTCTACTGGCCAGACCCTCGTCGCCGCTACCTCGACCCTGAAGCAGGCCGGCATGGTCGCTCCCCTATGTATTGGCGTGCATGCCCTGTTTGACAACGGCGCACTGCAGCGGCTGCAGGACGCAGGCGTGGCGCGGGTGGTGACCTGCGACACCATCCCGCACGCCTCCAACACAATCCGACTCGCCCCCCTGCTGGCCAGGGCCGTGCGCGCCGTCTCATGCCCTGTCACAAAGGGCGATCCGTCATGAAGGCAAAGCACATCCTCCTGCTCCAGGGCCACCCCGACGCGGCGGAACCCCATCTGTGCCATGGCCTGGCCAAGGCCTACGCCATTGGCGCCCGAGATGCAGGCCACGAGGTGCGCTGGGTCAATGTGGCCGAACTCGACTTCCCGCTGTTGCGCAGTCAAAAAGACTGGAATGAAGGCGCGGTGCCCGACGGCCTGCAACCGGCGCAGGACGATATTCGCTGGGCGGAACACATCGTACTTTTCTTCCCGCTGTGGCTAGGTGATATGCCAGCCATGCTCAAGGGCTTTCTGGAACAGGTAGCCCGTCCCGGCTTTGCCTTTGAACGCGAGGCCGGCAGCACCGCCTTCACGAAGAAAGGCCTGACAGGCCGCTCGGCCCGCGTGGTGGTCACCATGGGTATGCCAGCCCTGCTCTACCGCTGGTATTTCCGCGCCCATAGCGTCAAATCACTGGAGCGCAACATTCTGGGCTTTGTCGGCATGGCGCCGGTGCGGGAGACTCTGATCGGCATGATCGGCAGTTTCAAGCCGACGGACGCGCAGCAATGGCTGGAGAAGATGCAGCTGTTGGGGCGGAGGGCAGAGTGATGGGCCACATTGCAATACGCCCTTGGGTACGCTGGCGCACGGTGAATCAGCGCCCAAAATGTGATGCTGCTGTCCAGGCCCGAGAAACTGTGCTCGCGCCGCACGGCAATCCCTCGCGCTTCGGCCGTGCCCTTTATGACGGCGGGCCGGCACCTTTGCACCGATGTCCACTCCTCCCCGTCTGGCCACTAAAGCAACTGAGAAAAGGAAAACCACCATGCGAGCCCTCGTCTACAACGGCCCAGGCCACAAGAACCTGGAAGAGCGCCCCAAACCAGCCATCCAGTCGCCCTCCGACGCGATCGTCAAGATCACCCGGACGACGATTTGCGGCACCGACCTGCACATCCTCAAAGGTGACGTCCCCACTTGCCAGCCCGGAACCATCCTGGGCCACGAAGGCGTTGGCGTGATTGAGGCCGTGGGACCGGGTGTCGTCAGCTTCAAGCCGGGGGACAGGGTGCTGATCTCCTGCATTACCGCCTGCGGGCGCTGCCCCGCTTGCCGCAAGAGCATGTATTCGCATTGCACCACCGGGGGCTGGCTGCTCGGCCACCGCATCGATGGCACCCAGGCCGAGTTTGTCCGCATTCCCTACGCCGACACCAGCCTGTACCCGATTCCACAGGGCGCCGACGAAGAGGCGCTGGTCATGCTCAGCGACATCCTGCCGACCGGCTTCGAGTGTGGCGTGCTGAACGGCAAGATCGAACCAGGCTCCAGCGTCGCCATCGTGGGTGCCGGGCCGATTGGGCTGGCGGCCCTGCTCACTGCGCAGTTTTATGCGCCGGCCGAGATCATCATGATCGACCTGGACGACAACCGGCTGGCCGTGGGCAAGCGCTTTGGCGCGACAGCCACCGTGAACAGCGCCGATGGCACGGCGGCGCAGCAGGTCATGAAACTGACAGGCGGACGCGGGGTGGACACGGCCATCGAAGCGGTGGGCATCCCCACCACCTTCAAGCTCTGTCAGGACATCGTGGCTGCAGGCGGCACTGTCGCCAATGTCGGCGTGCACGGTGTCAAGGTCGATCTCCACCTGGAACGGCTGTGGTCGCACAATGTGACGATCACCACGGGGCTGGTCGACACCTTCTCGATTCCCATGCTGCTCAAGACCGTGCAGTCCAAACGCATAGACGCCTCACAACTGATCACCCATCATTTCAAGCTGGGCGCTATCTTGCAGGCCTACGACACCTTCGGTCAGGCCGCCGACACCAAGGCGCTGAAAGTGATCATCGAGGCCTAGGGCAGCGCCATGGCGCCATCGGACAGACTGGGCGATCCCTCCCTCAGGGAAGCAAACGACGTGGCAAGGGCGCTGGGGGCTGACCTCGAAGCGGGGCTCACGTCGCAGGAGGCATCGCGCCGGCTCGCCGAAAACGGCCCCAACGAACTGCGCGCGCCCCCGCAAACGCCGACCTGGCGCCGCTTTCTGACGCAGTTCCAGGACCCACTGATCTACCTGCTGCTGGCCGCCATTGCCATCTCGCTGGGCGCCTGGGCCTTCGACGGGTTTGCCGGCTGGCCTGTGGATGCCGTCGTCATCGCCGCCATCGTCCTGCTCAATGGCGTGCTGGGCCATGTGCAGCAAGCCAGGGCGCAGGAAGCCGTGGCGGCGCTGGCCCGCATGACCGCAGTGAGCTCGGCCGTCGTGCGTGACGGCCAGCAGCTGCGTGTGCCCAGCGCGCAGCTGGTGCCAGGCGACTTACTGGTACTGGGTGAGGGAGATGCCGTCGGCGCCGACGCGCGGCTGATACTGGCCACCGCACTGCGCGTGCAGGAAGCCTCGCTGACCGGCGAAAGCGAAGCCGTGCTCAAGGATGCGGCCGCGCTGCCTGAACCGGCGGCACTGGGCGACCGCTTGAACATGGTCTTCAAGGGCACGGCCATCGCCCAGGGAACCGGTCGCGCGGTGGTCACGGCGACCGGCATGTACAGCCAGCTGGGGATCATCGCTGAACTGCTCGAAGCCACCGAGCAGGCGCCTACCCCGCTGCAAAAGGAAGTCGCGCGCATTGGGCACATGCTGGGCATCGCGGTGCTCATCATTGCCGTGGTGGTCGTCGGCACCATCCTGCTGATGTCCGAGCTGCGCAGCGCCGCCGATGTCATCGCCGTGCTGCTGCTGGGCGTAGCCCTGGCGGTGGCAGCCGTTCCCGAGGGGCTACCGGCAATCCTGTCGGTGGTGCTGGCCCTGGGGGTGCAGCGAATGGCGAAACACAAGGCGATTGTCAAAAGCCTCTCGTCGGTGGAGACGCTGGGCTCCACCTCGGTCATCTGCACGGACAAGACCGGCACGCTAACTCGCGCGGAGATGACGATAGAACGGATCATGACCGCTTCGGGCAGTAGCCATGTCACCGGGGTCGGCTATGCGCCCCATGGTCAGGTCGAACACCAGGGCGCCAGGTTGCAGACCGGGCCGCTGCACGCCGAGCACATCGTGCTCCTGAGTGGCGGCAGCCTGGCCAGTAACGCCGACCTGCGCCAGGGGGCGGGCGGCGCATGGGAGATTCACGGCGACCCCACCGAAGCGGCCTTCTTGGTGGCCGAACGCAAACTCGGTGTCACTGAGCGGCGTGAGCGGCGCTTCGAGCGCATCGGTGAAATTCCCTTCACCTCGGAACGCAAGATGATGTCGAGCATAGAGCTTGACCATGAACACGACGACCAGGTGGTGCTGATCACCAAGGGCGCGCCGGACCTGCTGCTGGGCCGCTGCACCCGGGCTCGGGTGGGATTGGAGACCGTCGAACTAGATGACATGCTGCGGGCAAAAATTCTGGCGGACGTTGACACGCTTTCCGACGCAGCGCTGCGCACCCTGGCCGTGGCCTACCGCCCGTTAAGCCCGGGTGAGAACCCACAAGCTACGGAATCGCTTGAACGAAACCTTATCTTCGTCGGCACCGTGGGCATCATCGACCCGCCGCGCGAGGAGGCGGCAGTCGCCATTGCCGAGGCCCGCCGGGCCGGCATTCGGGTGATCATGATCACCGGTGACCACCCGCGTACGGCCCTGCGCATAGCCGCCGACCTGGGCATCGTGGCGGCCGGAGCCCAGGCGCTGACGGGGCTTGAACTCGATGCACTGGACGATGCGGCCTTCGCCAAGGCGCTGCGCACAACCTCTGTCTTTGCCCGGGTAGCCCCGGCGCACAAGCTGCGCATCGTCGACGCGCTGCAGGCCGACGGCAACATCGTCGCGATGACGGGCGATGGCGTCAACGACGCACCGGCGCTAAAGTCGGCCGATATCGGCATCGCCATGGGCATGACCGGGACCGAGGTGACCAAGGAGGCGGCCAAGATGATCCTGGCCGACGACAACTTCGCCACCCTCGTCGAGGCGGTGCGCGAGGGGCGCGGCATTTTCGACAACATCCGCAAGTTCCTGCGCTACCTGCTGTCCTCCAATATGGGCGAAGTGCTGACGGTCTTCCTGGGCGTGGTCGGGGCGGGTGTGATTGGCTTGGCGGCGCCCGGCGGCACGGTGGTGTTGCCGTTGCTCGCCACGCAGATCCTGTGGCTCAACCTGATCACCGACTCCTGGCCTGCGCTGGCAATGGGCGTTGACCCCCCGGACGACGACGTCATGGCACGCAAGCCGCGTTCGGCGTGTGAGCAGGTGATCGACGCCCGCATGTGGTCGGGGGTGTTCCAGATCGGCGTGGTGGTGGCTGTGGTCTCGCTGCTGTCGATCGACATGTACCTGCCGGGCGGACTGATCGAAGGCACGCACGACCTCGCCAATGCTCGCACCGCGGGCTTCACGGTGCTGGTTTTCGCCCATTTGTTCAACTGCTTCAATGCCCGCTCGGAGACCAAGAGTGCGTTCACGCGCCTGTTCGCCAATCCGTGGCTCTGGGGCGCCATCACCTTATCGGTACTGTTGCAGGTGGCGGTCGTCAACCTCCCCGTCCTCAACCTGGCCTTCGGTACCGTGCCACTTTCGCTGGATCAATGGCTGGTCTGCGCCGCTATGGGTAGTAGCGTCCTGTGGTTCAGCGAACTGCGCAAGCTGGTGGGTCGCGTATTGGGCAGATAAGATGACCTCAGTCCTTTGAATGGGCATGGGTCAATGCAGGTCTGGCGGTACGCCGCTATTTCGCGCACCAAACGTTCCCGCGATATGACTAACAGAACGCTTTTTGCGACGAACAACAGGATTCTTCTCTTGGAACTCCTATCCGCCTCCGTCATGTCCACCGTGTCAGCTCTGGCCTCAGCACTCGCTGTCGGCGCCCTGATTGGCCTCGAACGCGGTTGGCGCGAGCGCGAGCGCGCTGAAGGGAGCCGCGTCGCGGGATTGCGAACATTCTCGCTGTTTGGCTTGTTGGGCGGCGTGCTCGGCGTCCTGAGCGTCACCCTGGGCCCCTGGCCATTGGTCACAGGGTTCGCCGGCTTGTCCATTCTCGCTGCGGTATCCTATCGCGAGAACGTTCGTATCCATGGCAGTTTGAGCGTAACTACCGCTGTCGCCGCGCTGCTGACGTACTCTCTCGGCGCGCTGGCCGGCGTCGGCCAAGCCGCCATCGCGGTCGGCGCGGCGGTCGTCGTGGCGATGTTGCTCGATCTTAAGCCCACGCTGCACCGCTGGCTGCGATTGGTGGAGCACCGTGAGCTCAGCGCGGCGCTGCAGCTGCTCGTGCTATCGGTTGTCATCCTGCCGCTGTTGCCTGACGCTGGGTACGGCCCCTATGACGCGTTGAACCCTTATCGTTTATGGTGGGCGGTCGTCCTGATCGCCGGTCTGTCTCTGTGCGGCCATATCGCGATGCGACTCACCGGGCCCCAGCGCGGGATCTTCTGGACCGGCTTGCTTGGCGGACTCGCCTCCTCGACCGTAACCACGCTCACGCTCAGTAGGCGTGCCCGAGCGGAACCGGGGCTCACCGATGCCGCAGCGGCCGGCACGTTGGCCGCTTGCGGAATGATGTTTCTGCGCATGACGGTGATCGTATTCTCGCTTCAGCCTGCGCTCGGTCGACCGCTGGGAATTCCAATGGTAGCAGCGGGCATCGCGCTACTCGGCATGGGCACATGGCAGTGGAAGCAGCTCGCATCTGGAGTCGACGATGTCGCACCGTTCGACCTGAGCACGGCGCTTGGCTTCGGTGCGTTTCTCGGCGTGATGGCTGTGCTGACCCAAGCCTGCAAAGAGTGGCTCGGCAACCCCGGCTTGTATGCGTTGGCGGCACTGTCTGGGCTGGCCGATGTTGACGCAATCGTCGTCACCGTGATGCAAATGCAGGCCGCAGGCAGCTTGGCGGTGGCCGCCACCGTGACGGTTGTGGGCATTGCTGTCGCGGCCAACATGGTGGCGAAGGCGTCGATCGCGGCAGTTACTGGCGGGGCGTCGCTCGGCCGCCGTGTCGCGGTCGGCTACTGCCTTTCGATCGCCTCTGGCTCAGCGGCGGCCATCATTATGATGCTTGCGTGAGCAAGCTTACAAGGACCTCGCGCTCACGGGAAACTGATCACGGCACCTAGTCCGGGACCAGATCTGACCGCACCCGCATTCATTTCACCACGTCAACCACATCAAGAAAGACCCAGACTCCCTGGGACGCGGCTAGCACCCCGTTCACCGCGCCTCCATCCATGTCCGCGCAGTTGATCTAGATCAACCCCGGGGCCGGATCCGCCCCCTAAGCTGACAACTATTAATAAGGAGAAAAAAATGTACAACCGCATCCTTGTCGCCACCGATGACTCAACGCTTTCGAAAAAGGCCGTTCGTAGCGCAATCGAGTTGGCCGCTAGCATTGACGCCACTTTGGTGGCGCTCTACGTCGTGCCGCGCTACCCGGTGAGCTACTTCGAGGGCGGCATTTCGATCTCGCCCCAGGAAGTCAGCCGCATCGAAAAGCAGTGGGCCGACAGCGGCCAGGCAATAGTCGATGCCGTAAAGGAGGCCGCCCACGTTGAAGGCGTGAAGGCCAGGGCCGTGGTGGCGCGTTCAAACTTGGTAGCCGAGTCAATCATGGCAGCCGCGAAGAAACACAAATGCGACCTCATCGTCATGGCTTCGCATGGCCGCAAGGGTATCAAGCGCATCCTGCTGGGAAGCGAAACCCAGCATGTACTAACCCACAGCAGTATTCCCGTGCTAGTGTTGCGCTGAAACGGTTCTCACTCAGGAGAAGAAGATGAAAATCCTGTTCGCCGCTGACGGTAGCAAATTCACCAAGAAAGCCCTGGCCTTTCTCGTCACCCACGAAAGCCTGGCCGGCCCCGAGGACGAACTGGTCGTTCTCAACGTGCAGCCACCCGTTCCGCCGCGCGTCAAGACCATGGTGGGAGCCGCTACGGTAAATGCATACCACCGAGATGAGGCGAATAGGGTGCTCGAGCCGATCGAACGCTTTCTAAAGCGCCACAAGATGCAGTTTCACACAGCCTGGGTAGTTGGTATTCCCGCAATGGAAGTCATCCGCGCCGCCACGCGCGAGCAGGCACACATGATCGTCATGGGCACTCATGGCCACGACCTGCTAGGTCGTGCAATTATGGGGAGCGTGGCACAACGCGTAGTCACCGACAGCGAAATCCCAGTATTGCTGGTCAAATAAGGCCTTTAGCAGCTGTAAACCTCGTTTCACGAGCCTGCCTCCGACACCCATCGGGCTTGAGACGATGGGACGCAAAGCTGCCAAGCGGAGTAGTCCCCGCGAATGACCACGTCTTCGTTAGACGGCCTATCCCGGCCTAAAACCCGATCCGACAGCCCGTGAATTGGCAGAGCTGTACAGGCCGACCGAGTATGAACAACTCTTGGCCATCGGCGTAGGCAAGCGCGCCCTCCATGCATATTGTTGCGAAGTACGCGCGGATACTACCAAGTGAAGGTGCTCGGTAAAAACTAATGCACCTGGCGCGTAAGGATAGCATTAACCCACCACTGTTCACGATCACGCGCTGAACGCCAGTAGCGATTATTCGCGTGAATTGCCATATCCTCGTACCACCTCGGATACCTGGTTGGCTCAGAAACAGTGAAGCTCCCTAGGGTGTGGCGTGGTGTCCACAGCAGTCCCGCCCGTCGAATCTCACTACACTGTTTTAATGCGGTAAACGCCGAATCAAAGGAAAAACAGAAATCACGTCGTTGTCCATCTAGTTCGGTGCGAATAGTTTCTCTAACAACACGGTGACGCGGAATATACAGTCTCAAGGAGTCCTCTCCGAAGTACTGTTGTCGCAGCCGAAGGTCGGTCGTTCGAACGGAGCGAATATCCTTCACAACAAATCCGCGATATAGCTCGAGCAATAGCCCTGCATCCTCGCGTTGCCCTCCAAGTAGGCCCAACATTCGGATAGACAAGCTGGTGAAAATAGCGAGTGCTGAGAACGCGGCATCTTCAGCCTCCATTGGAAATATATCGCAAAGCCAATCGCGGTAGATGGCGAGCTTGTGCGGCCCTTTCATGAAGCTCTTCATCAAGTACTGTCGTAGGCCAAACTGATTGGCCAACCTGGCTCGCCACCAATCTAGGACTGCACAACATGGACAGCTGTCGGCTGGCATCAGCAGATAATACTCATTGCCGTAAAACGCAATGTATTCATAACTGAATGCAAGTCGTCGATACCTTCCATGGCCGCAGATTTGACGAACCTTCTTCGCAAGATGGCGCCCCACCGACTTGTAAATCCGCATCAGTTCGAGTAATCGATCTTCGACATATTCACCGTCTGCATCGTCAACGCTTTCACGTGTGACCGTGTCATGCCTCCGAATGCGAATATTCGCAGGCCCTCGGATGCAGGTATCTAGACCAAATAGCCAAGGAGGATGTTTCTCATTCGGATATGCTGTCTTGTAGAGACAGTTGAAATACAGTTTGGCCACAGCCGAGGTGTCGAAGTCAAACTCAATATCATTACGAGCAAGATCTACCACTTTTACCTGCATTAGCCGATTCAACTGTTTAGTTGCAATGAAAAAAACCTCCTCCGCTTCAGGAAAACCGTCAGTGGCATGATTTGCCAGATTTTTTACGACAAATGGCATACGACAAGATGGACAAGCTAGCGGCTGAGGGAATCGGCTAGGCACAAATTCACTGTGACCCAATGGCGCACCACATTTTGGGCAACGAGTCCGCAGTTCCTCGTCATGAAGTGGACAACGCAGCACGGCTGGGAACTGAAAGTAAGGCCAATGAAAGCAGTGTTGCAGGCAACTCAGGCAATAACGAATCTCGCGCGCCGGATCAACAAGATGTCGATGACGGGAAAAGTCTGCGATTGCTCGACTTTTCTCTAAATCACGAAAGAAAATCTGGACTGTAGGGTTGAGAGCGCTGGCTGAAAACTCCCAACTCCGCGCTGAGTCATAACGACTAGTACTGAGGACACGTCGGGAGTTTATCGGTACCTCCATAAGATGAGTGTAGTTGGGGCCACTCAGATCGTTCAGAAACATAAATCGCTGAACAGCCATCCAAGGGCTTTCCAGACGAAACGTTCGGGGCTGCGTCCACAGCATCTGCGGGCAAGCAAAAATAAACTGATTGCTTTGCATAAAAGGCTTAAACAATAAATTTGCTATCTGTGCCTTGCTGTAGCAAGTCCTCCCACATGGACACCGTTCCATGAAATGATGCACTGTCTTTTGCCATGGCATCAAGCAAGAAGCCGTGGACGGCATCCACGATCCACGCCATACGAAATCCCGATGTTTTGATTTCTTTTTCCTTAGCGTTGCTAACCTTGGTTAAAGCAGTCCAGTAATTCCTCCACTCCCCCCCCAGACGCCACCCCCGATCAAACGCCTCTTTACAAAAGAAACGGCTGTAAGGCCACTCACGGCCTATGGGATAAGAGAGCTCAACGTCATAGTGGCTCAACAACTCCTCTAGCTTGCTGGGTGTCTTGATGCCACCCATGGTGTGCCCACTAACAAAGAAGCGGGATACCACAGCGCCGTGATCCAATTCGTCGGTGATGGCCCGTAACTGCAGCAAATCCATTTGTCCAACAAGAATGGTGCACAAGATGTAGCCCTGGCTCCGCAAGGAGTTCCATAGTTCCAACAAATAGCGATAGTGCACGACCGAAAACAACTGTGCTTCATCTATCAGCAGCACACACTGAATTCCACCGACTTCCGCGCACTGGACAATGATCAGATTGGCAAGGACATTTTCAACTCTAACCCCACGTCTGATAGCGCTGGCAGGGTAACCCCATGATTCCAGCAGGTAGCGACAAAACGCCTCCTTACTTTTGTTAGTCAACCGTTGTCCGTTGCAGGTGAGAAAAGCGATGAATGGCAACTCACTCCGAAGGCTAACAATGGTTGACTTTATGGCGGTAGTTTTACCCTGCCGATGTAGACCAGTGAAATAAAGCCCACTCTTTCTGGCGATTGCCCAGTCATATGAGAGATTATGGAATTGTTCGATTTCATGCGTCAGGATCGTATAGCGCTGATCGAGCATCGGATGTCTAGCTGCAAGCCCAATACGCTGCTTTTTGGGGTTGAGATCTACATCAAACAAATCGTCAATAGACGTTTCTAATCTCTGTTTAAATGTATCGGCAACCTGAGGGAATTCAAAGCCTTCACTGTGTGCCAAAAAACGTTGATTGATCTGCATTTCAAGTACTGAACGCGCTGAGTGTGTCATCGCGAATCTCCGTTCTGCCCCCTGAAGAAAGCTCGGCGATTTCTCGACTCCATCGTAGGTTCTTCCTTGGCGTCTTCTGGGTCCTCTGTTCTGTAACGGTAGGACGGCGTAGGCATTTCATGAAGTGCGTTGGCTAGCTGACCTGCTTGACGGGTGATCTTGGGTTTCTTCGATTGGGAATTTCGGCTAGCTTGTTTTGCTAGGTATTCCATGAAGATGGTGACGGGATCTTCGCACTGTGCGTTGATGACTTTCTCTTTGTGCAGTCGATTGATTTCTTTGCGTGTCTCACGTGTATGAAAGGTTCTAGCCCAATGTCCGGTCACTCCTAGCACGCCATACTCCGTGCCGTTGTCACGAAAGACACGGATCTTCCGAAAATCACCTTTAATATGAGCTTTCATTTTTTTGCCGATCATCGGCCAATCTTGCCGGAGAAGATCGTTGGTGTAGGTCCCGTTGTCTAGTTGTACATGAGGAGGTCGCCCACTCTCCCGCGAGCCACGTACCGTGACAATCACGATCTCCACGGCCACTTGAGGATCATTCATAAATACCTCCGAAAACTTTGGCACTACCGAGAACTGAGGGGAGTCAGCTAACGCCGTCGCCAACACTTCGTTAGGTGTCTTGGACATAAGGGAGAGTCGGGGATGAGCGTTGTGATCGGCCACCAACACATCAATTAGATCGACTAGCTGCTCCATGCGAATTCGGAATTTGATGGCTTTTCCGACTGGGTCATCAACAGCCGGATCATCTGGGCCACTGCCTGTCGTAGATGGCAATCGGATGAATCCCCGTCGTTGAAGCTCGGCAAATATGCCTTCGACTACTTGGCGCGAGATCCAATGGCGCACCTTTCCGAACCGGATAATGGTGCCTGTCCGAACTCGTAAGTGGGAAACCACCGCATTTGCAAGATGAGACAGATGATTGTCAACTGAAATGATTGCGATATGTCGACCGAGCGCCTGGGGGACTACCCCTGAGGGAAGACCGGCCCCTTGAGCGTATTTCAGACCTTCAATACTCAGTTGTCGAGGGTGCCAGGGGGTAATAAACGACTCATAGGCCTTCAGTAGATCTAGGGCACGAAAGCGTGCAGAGATAGCAAGGCTATATCCCAGAACTACCGCAGAATATTGATCGACCAGTGGGCAAAAATATCCTCTACTAAGCGGAACATCGATTTCCTGGCCCTGGTTTTCGATCACAAGTGTTCCGATGAATGGAAATTCTTGCTCGTCATAACAAGCAATTTCAAGCGGAAAAAGGGGGCGCAAAACGCCACGTTTGCCAGACATCGCCTGCAAACCTGCGTTGACGTCGGGGCCATAGCGAGCTCTTCCGAGTTGATTATCACCCTCTTCAATCAAGCGCTTGATATGCTCCGTTAGAGCGACATATCCGGCTAGCTTGGTGTTTAGCGGATAGTTTTTCGTCGTTAATCCGGTACGTCTAAGGTACTTAATAATTCGAAGGTGCAAGGAAGACACATTCAATCCGGCTTCTTTCTTGCCTACCGTCCTCCGGATAATTTCTTCGATTTCTGGGTATTGCTTCAGTAATCGAGTAAATGCCCCGGCAAGACCGTATCCATCAGCGCCATCTACTTGAGTTGACTCTTTCTGCCTCTTGTAGTCAGCCTGCCGACAACCTTTGACCAAGGCTCGATACCCCCATAAGTGTCCATCCCGATGCACTGCCGTGCATCGATTTAGAAGATATGAGATGCCACTTCTGGATATCTGGTATTTCTTGCAAATAGCCGACGACTTGACACCGTCACAAGCCTCTTCTATCGCTTGCTTTAGGAGCTTATAGCGGCATCGTTTTGATTCCGACAACTCCTCTTCCACTACGTTGGGCCACCGCGAGTAGTCCAGCTCCTCCAAAGTATGTTCAATCACGCCTATTTTCCTAGCCTGATGGTGGTAGACCAATCTAAGGGGCTCTCACGCAGATCGTCAAGGAGATCGCCTCTCTGGCACAGTTGAAAGACACACGAAAATACTGCGGGCCAGTCGCTGAATTTTCGAAGCTGAAGTTGGCGTAGAGACATCTCGGTTTCTTGCTCGACCGTAGCAATGATGTCCTTCTCCAAATTTTTATAGGTTATATCGACGGCTCCAGAGAGCGTCGCGACAACCTGGAGCCAATCGTGTAGAAATCGCTCCTCTTGGAAAGCCTGCTCGTCTGTATAGAGGCCCCAATCCGCTCCAATGATTAATGCCTCCTGCTGTTGTACCTGAATTTGTAACGACGTACGTAAGTCATTCTCGACGTCGCTCTGGTACTTCACCTCAACAAGACACCGACGTCTGGAGCGAAGCGTGACGATTGCATCGGGCTTACTCCCAACGTAGCCATCACTGCCTAGATGAGCCAGAATGCGGTCTGGATCTAAGTCATACGTATAGACGTCACTACGGCCCTCGAGTGACAAGAAGTGGCACAACTCCAAATCACTAGATAAGACAACGTCACGATGTGTTTTTGGACTGTAGGCATAGGAAATTGAACCAACGCCCTTGCCTCGTCGAGCCAGAGCTTGACGAACTGCAGAACTCGCCCTGAGTGGCGCGCGCCCTTTTATCGTGTTGACACGACTTGCGTCCATGAGACTTTTCCGTTGTTCGGCCGAATATCTCCTAGTTTTTGAACTCAAAGAGATAAAGCCGATCCTCGGAGCAGATTTTGTAGAAGCACGACAAAGACAAGGTCGTGAATCGCCCCGAGGTCTTGCGGTTTTTTTGATTTTCTCAAATCTCGGGGCGATTCAACGTAACGAATTGCAGCAATCCGTTCTCTTGTGTGCTGCGACTCAGTGGCGATGTTTTGTTCGAAAAATTGCCTTAGTAAAAATTAAGCAATCTTTCGTCACTCTCTTTGGAGGCTGACTTTTTCCAGAGTGATGTAAAAGCCGCGTTATGTACAGAAATTACTTAAGATTCTTTCCTGACAGGCTTGAACACGCCCGGCGGCTGCGTGCGCTGCTAGCCGAATGCGGCCTTAAATACCCTGAGGCTGCGAAGCATCTGCATGTCTCGCTGCGCACTTTACAAAACTGGTTGTGCGGCCGCCACCAGATCCCATGGATGGTTTTTCGGGTGCTGCGCCTGGAGCGTTTTATGGAGCTTCCGAGCAAGCAATGGGCTGGCTGGCACTTCAGCGGTGGCAAGCTGGTTACGCCTGAGGGCTGGGCGATTGCCGCCCACGAAGGCGCGTGGTGGTCGATGCTGGTTCGTCAGGCTCGGGGATTTGGTGAGCTTTTCCGCGAACGGGTTTCACTCCTGGCTGAGTTGTCGGCGCTGCGGCATCCGCTGCAGGGATGCGTTAGCGTCCCCCTTGCGGGGGGCGCAGCCTCCGACGACTCCCCGATTCGAAGTGGCGTACCTGTAACACGTCACTTTAGTCTCACCCGTGAGACTTTTGGCCAAAATCTTCCACGCTATGAAATGCGGCAGACCACGGCAAAGGCCCATTTCGAGCTGTCGAGGGGTGCGCTATGAGCTCGTGGAATTCCAAGTCGCACAGCGTGCACCAGCAGGCCTACCGGGAGCGCAAGAAGGCCGGTCTGGTGGTTGCGTATGAGCGTCAGGTAACCGACGCCCCCTGCCCGGCCTGCTCTGGCACCGGCAAGGAACACAAGACGGTGCGGAGCTACGTGCCCCGCCCAGACCCCGAAGGAGGCTTGAAAAGTCCCTGAATGGGCGTTTGATTGAATTAAAGCGGGGGGAGCGGCGTATCGAGCGCTTGCCCTCCCCTGACCAAAACCGAACTTATACGGAGTTCAAAAATGGCTACTGAGAAGTGTATTCCTCCGACCGTCCAAGAGTCGCAACGCGTCCTTTCTGGCGTGCTTGCCGAGGCGGCCGACCTGATTGATCTGGCGCGGGCGGGCGATGGTTATTCGCCTTTCGCCAACATGGCACTGCGCACGCTGGAGCGTCTTATGGATGCCTGCGACCAGCTCGAGCACCAGCTGGCCAAGCACGGCGTACCGTCGTTTGACGAGCGGTTTCACACCCCAGGCGGCGTTGCAAGTCTTGCAGGCCGCGACCTCGCAGAGCTCGGACTCTTCGCTATAGCGATGGCATTGTGTTCCTCTACTTCCCGGACGCAGTACTAGTAGATTTGTACTGCCTGTTTCCGTAAAAAATGGCGCTTTGTCCTGATCAAGAAAGGACTCAACGCTCATGTTGACATTTTTTGATTCGCTATATTTGATTCATGCAAAAGAGTATTGGCTTCAAATTGAACAAATAAAAAAACTTGATATGGTCAATATGGATGAAATCATGTTGTCTGTCGATTATTTATCGCATGCCTTCATTACCTTCTTAGAAGAAGAGACTGGGGCATCGAATATGGAGTATCTATTGATAGGCTCAATGATCGCCGTGGTTTTTGCACTTTTTATGCTGGCCCTACATAAAGAAATATAAGGCAATGGTTTTGGCTTTTCAATTTTTAGCATCAAAATTAATTTTTAGAAGTAAATATAAAATATATCATGCAAGAATTTGATGCATTGCTGGAACTCTTGACTGCACTGGTTAAAGATCCGCGCACAGGTGTTTTGTTGATTTTTTTGATAATAGCCTCCGTGAGCGATTTTCGCACCTTCAGAATTCCCAATTGGTTAACTTTCAGCGGCATGGTTTTTGGACTAATTTACAGTGCGTTCGTCCCGTTTTCATTTCGCCTTGGTTTTTTTTGGGCACTGGGCGGACTCTTGCTTGGTTTTCTGATTATGTTGCCATGTTATGCATTAAAAATAATGGGCGCAGGCGACGTCAAACTCATGGCAATGGTGGGTGCTTTCTTGGGCGTGAGTGATACATTGCACGCGGTAGCATTTTCTTTCATTGTGGGTGGAATTGCGGCGCTGGGATTTTCATTGTTTAACAAGGCATTAATACGGATGTTGGGGAACGTAAAGAATATTGCGCAAATGATGATGATGTCGGCCATTGGTGGTTTCAGGCCAGATGTGCAGATTGAGGCAAGCAAGTCGGTAGGGAAGCTGCCCTATGGCATCTGCATCAGTATTGGGACAGTTGCCTATGTAGTGGCAAAGCAGTTGGGTTATGCGTAAGCAATACAACCATACCTATGAGGGTCAGCAATGAAAAACCTTAAAGCCATCGGACTGCTCTTTATGGCCTTGTTGATTGGACTGGCCGCTGCAGTTTATGCAGCAGGCTGGGTATCACGACAAGGAAATATTGCCTCCAATAAAGTCGTCATCGCTGCGGTCGATATTGAGATGGGCAGCAAGATCAATCCACAAATGCTGACATCGACAGATTGGCCCAGCGGGTCAATCCCCCCTGGCGCCTTCAAAGACATCAAGGAACTGCAGGATCGAGTCGTCAAAGTCAGCGTGCTGCGCGGCGATGCGGTGCTAGAGCGCAAGCTGGCGCCCGTAGGCACCCAAGGCGGTCTTTCCGCCGTCATTGCCGAAGGCAAACGGGCGATGACGGTCCGCGTCAATGACGTCGTCGGCGTGGCCGGCTTCGCACTCCCCGGCAATTATGTCGATGTCATGGTCAACGCACAGCAAGACAGAGCCAAGGGCGAAGAAGGCAAACAGATCAGCAAAACCGTGCTGGAGCATGTGCTGGTGCTGGCCGTTGCCCAGGAATCGGGCCGGGACGACACCAAGCCCAAGGTTGTCAGCGCCGTCACGCTGGAGCTGACACTGGAAGACTCCGAAAAGCTCGACCTAGCGCGCAGTGTCGGCACCCTGTCCCTGGTGCTGCGCAACCAGATCGACAAGAAAACGGTAGCGACCGCAGGCATTACCAAGAGCCAGCTTTTTGGCGAAAAGGAAGTGCCGCCCACCGCCGTGAAAGTGGCGGCAACCACCACGACTACCCACAAGCCCAGAGTATTTATAGCCAGCCCGGCCGCACAGCCAGCGGCCGAATGCGTCGAAGTGATTCAGAACGGTTCTCGGGTTCTCAACTGTTTCTAAAAAAACCAACGACGGAGTAGTTCCAAGTGCAAAAAAAATACAAAAACTTGATTTTGCTTGCCACATTGGCCCTGACCGGCCAATCCTTCGGCCAAGACAAACCGGTCATCAACCCGGCGCCACGCGCCACTTCAGGCTTAAAACCCTGTGTAGGCGAAGTGAGGGTGGACCCCCCCACCTATCTGGCGCTTGGCAAGTCACGCGTCATACGGCTTGATTTCCCGGCAGCCCGCATGCTCGTCGGCGGCCAGTCGTCCAGCCGCGCAGGCCGGGCGGTTGCGCCGAATGACAAACCAGCCCCCGGCACGCCAGCCAATGCACCGGCCGCGCCAGCCGCTTCGGCACAAGGCTCGGATGGCGTGGCAGACCTGGACATCACGCTGCTCAGCCCCAGGGAATTGTTCTTTCTGGGCAAAAAGGCCGGCTCCATGAATGTGGTCCTGCAGAGCGCAGACGGGCGCTGCGTGGTCAAGGACATCATCGTCACCATCGATCCGGACACACTGCAGGCCAAGCTCACCGAGTTGATGCCCGAGGAAACCGGCATCAAGGTCAGGGGCGCCGAAAACGCCATCGTGCTGACCGGCAAGGTCAGCGACGCCATCAAGCTCGACGAAGTAATGAGCCTGGCAACGGCCTACGGCGACGGCAAGAAGGTCGTCAACATGCTGCGCATCTCGACGCCGCAACAGGTCATGCTGGAAGTCAAGATTGCCGAAGTCAGCAAGACGCTGCTTGACCGGTTCGGCATTGACTACTCAAGACTTCTGTCATCCGGCAGCAGTGCAAGTTTTCTATCGGGAATATTTGGTGGAGGTCCTGCAATTATTGGGAAGCTAGCTGGAAAGTTGGATTTTGCTGGAAATGCAGGGTCCGGTTTTGGCGGTCCATTGGGAAGAGCTGGAGCTACTTTGGCAGCGCCCGAATTGCCTCTTGGTGCGCCTCCAAGGGCAGGCAGCGCTAGCTTGCTGGGCATTGAAGCCCAAAAGAGAGATGGGCTGATTCGTGTGCTGGCTGAGCCGAACATCATGGCCATCAGCGGTCAGTCAGCCAGTTTCTTGTCGGGTGGTCGTATTTTTATACCAGTTGCGCAAACCCGAGAAGGCGGCGGCAGCACGATCACGCTAGAAGAAAAAGAATTCGGGGTTGGGCTCAAGTTTCTCCCTACTGTTCTAGACGGGACTCGCATTAATCTCAAACTCGTTTCCGAGGTTTCAGAGTTGGCACAAACTGGATCGGCGTTCACTACCGTTGGGGGTGTGACATCAGTATTGCCGTCCATCACGAGCCGCCGCGTGGATACCACCGTCCAGCTAAATGACGGGCAAAGCTTCGCTATCGCCGGCCTCATTAAAAACAACGTCACCGAAAGCGTCAGCCGATTTCCAGGAGTAGGCGAAGTCCCTGTACTGGGCACGCTATTTCGGAGCACCGAATTCCAGAACGATCAAACTGAATTGATTTTTGTGATCACGCCGCGCCTGGTAAAGCCATTGACAACAGCCGTGATGTTACCGACAGATAACCATATTATTCCATCCCGCTCGGAAGTAATCTTGAATGGAGCAACGGAAAGCGCAAGTCCGCCCAAGATTATTCCAACCAACCCAGCAGCCCAACAATAAATGGAGCGATGAATGAAAATACTACTCTTCCCCATATGCTTCAGTTTTCTTAGTGGCTGTGCAAACTATTCAGCACAAACGCCTAACTATGATGCAAGGTTTGGCGATGCTGTTAGGCAAGCCCGGTTGCAAATGACCATTAACCCCGAGGCCAGTAACAATTCGGATCAAGCAATTGGCATGGACGGCAAATCAGCCAAGGAAACCATGATTCGTTATCAGGACACCTTTAAAACACCGCCGCCAACAGTTAATATTATCAATATTGGTGGCGCCATTGGGGGCAAGTAGCAACTATATAACCAACCGCCATCTTGATAAACGGAAGCCGTTAAACATAAACAATGGTTTATTAAAATTTAAATAAAGGAGGTCAAGTCTATGCAATGAGTTAAAAAGCAATTGGTTTAGTAAATTTTTTTATTATTTAATTAACTTTATCAGGGGCAAACAAAATGAACAAATTTCTCACTCAAGTCAATAACTCTATTCGTTCCTTTGCCAAAGACGAGGAAGGCGCTCAGGTTGTCGAGTACGCGCTCATCATTGCCGTCGTGTCGATTGCTTTGGTTCTTGCACTTCAAGCACTCGGTGGCGGCAGCTTTACGACCTTTATCGGCCGTGTAACTAATTGCTTGACAACAGCTGCTTGCGTCTGACCACGGAGCATAGTAAGACGACAGTGGAATCACAATCGTGAACGGTCGTGAATCCACTTGTCCACCCCTCACAACCCCCCTAATTATTTAACCCAGCACAGCTCAAATTCGGATTATGGGATTTTGACTTCATAAAGAAAATTATCATGTTTCCCCAGTTTCTAAAAGAAGAAGATGTTGCCCAGGTCATTGAGTATGCATTGATTATTGCCGTGGTCTCGATTGGCCTCGTTCTGGCACTTCAGTCTTCGACCCTGGCCGCCAGCTTTGGGAACTTCATCGGCCGTGTCGCCACATGCCTGACAACTGGGCCATGTGTTTAGTTTTATGGCCGTTTTTCAATAGCGCCAAGAGGAGGCATTCTCATGCGCAATCTTGCCACTCGTCATCACCAGCAGGGGGCGGTCATCATCACCGTGGCACTGGTCCTCCTGTTCCTGCTTGGGTTCATGGGAATTGCGCTGGACTTTGGCCGCCTGTTCATTGTGAAGACGGAGCTGCAAACAGCCATGGACAGTTGTGCGCTCGCTGCGGCCCAGGAACTCGACTTGCAGCCTTCGGCAATCGACCGAGCCAAAAGTGCCGGCCTGACCGCCGGCAACCTGAACCGCGTTAATTTCCAGTCTGCGACCTGGAGCGGGAAGGGCCAGCTGGTGAGCGCCGAAATCACTTTCAAGAATCCGGCCTACGTGACCACGGCAGACCCCACGGTTTCCCAGTACGTGCAGTGTCAGCATGTCCAGCCCGCCGTGCAGATGTGGCTAATGCAGGCCATGGGCGCCTTCTCCGGCAACACCACCGATTTCCCCAGTACCCGCAACGTGATGGCCAGTGCCGTCGCTACGCGCGCACACGGCCAGACCACCTGCCCAATACCGGTGGCCCTCAAGCCCAAAACCACCTGTGGCGGCCCCTGCCCGGGCCCGAACTACGGGTTGACTCCCGGAGAATGGGTCACCGTACTGACAAGTCAGGGCGCGACCCCTGGGGGTTACATCGGCTGGGCCAACCTGGATGGCTCAAACAGTGCGTCGGAGACAAGGGCGGAAATGAATGGCAAATGCGGAACCCGCGTCAACGACATACTAGGCACGCCAGGGACGCAAACGACGATTGCGGAAGACTGGAACTACCGTTTTGGCATCTACAAGAAGCTACCTGATTTCAGCACGGATCCACGCTACATGCGTCCGGATTTCACCGGTTACTCGTACACCGCTGCCAACTGGCCAAGCAAGTTCAACGCCTACAACGGGAGTGATCCCGGTGCCCATGCAACGGCCCAGAACTTCGTGACCAAACGGGCGAATTTCGGAGCCTGCGCACCCAATGGCAATATCAAGGGCGCGAACAGCTGCGAGTCGATCAATGGCATCAGCCTGAACAGCTTCAAGGATCTGGCCGCTTCCGGAAACGGCCCCGCAAGCCACGGCGCCTGGGGAAGCAACCGACGCATCGTCACGGTGCCGGTCACCGACAACGCCAATAAAGTCATCGACTTCATGTGCATGCTCATGCTGCAGCCGCTGAGCATTCCGATGGCTGACGTGAAGCTTGAGTTCATTGGAAACGCGGGTAGTCCGACAAGCCCCTGCAGCTTCAGCGGCATGCCCGGCGGTGCGGCCGGGCCGCTGGTGCCGGCTCTGGTCCGATAGGAGAAAGACCATGAATAAACGACAAAAAGGCGTGGCACTGGTGGAATTCGCACTGATCCTGCCCTTCCTGCTGCTACTGTCTATGATCACCACCGAGTTTGGCCGGGCAATGTACCAGTACGACACGCTGACCAAGTCCGTGCGGGATGCCGCCCGCTACCTGTCGCTCCAGACCCCCGGTACAAAGATTCCCGAGGCCCGCAACCTGTTGGTTTACGGCAATCTGGCAGGCACCGGAACGCCACTGGCCCTGGGGCTCACTACCTCGCATGTGCCGGATCCGACCTGGCAGACCGCCGGAACCAATCCGGTGATCAACACCGTCACCGTGCGAATCCAGGGCTACACCTTCAATTCACTGTTTCCCAGTGTCTTTGGCATCCCCTTCGGCTCCATCACGTTCTCCAACATCACCGCCACCATGAGGAGCTATCTATGAGACCCGCGCTCAAATCACCGCAATCGGGCGCCACCGCAGTCGAGTTCGCGCTGGTGCTGCTCATTTTCCTGACGTTCTTGCTGGGAATCATGGACTTCAGCCGCATGCTCTACACCTGGAATGCGGCGAACGAAGCGACCAGAGCGGGAGCTCGGTACGCGGTGGTTTGCGATGACACCGGAAATTCAGCTCAGGTTCTCTTAAAAATGCAGGCGCTATTGCCGCAGATCCAGACCATCAACCTCGCCTGGATCCCTGCAGGTTGCGATACGTCCACTTGCGAAGGCGTCACCCTGACCATTACCAATCTCGATTACCAGTGGATTTCCCCCATCGCAGGAATTGCGAAGCTGTCAGCCATCCGGATGCCTTCTTTTTCCACCTTCCTGACGCGGGAAGTCATGCGGAAAGACCCGAACAGCGACGCCATCTGCATATAACCAACAGGTAAATAAAATGAAAATCGCCCTCATCTCCCCCAACAAGAATCACCTGCAAGACATGAGCAAGGTGCTTCAAGCGCAGTCGCACACTGTCACGCTCATTGATGGCGGGAAAAGCCGGATGCGCGCGGTGGCCGAACAGGAGCAGCCGGACCTGATGCTGGTGGATGGCATGTGCTGCGACCCGAACGAACTGCTTCAGGTCGAATATGTCACCACCCACCATCCCAAAATCGCGGTCATTCTGCTCTGCGCAACCCAGTCACCGGAGTTCCTGATCAACTCGATGCGGACCGGTGTGCGTGAAGTTCTGCCATCGCCCGTGAGCGCGGAGGCGCTGCAAGCAGCGGTCAGCCGCATTGCGGCCAAGCTGACAAGCGCAAAAAACAAAGGCACCGGCAAGATACTGGCCTTCATGCCCTGCAAAGGCGGCAGTGGTGCAACCTTTATAGCGACCAATCTTGGCTACCAGCTGGCGGAAACAAAGTCGGTGCTGCTGATGGATCTGAACCTGCAGTTTGGTGATGCCCTGTCGTTCGTGCATGACGGCGAGCCGGCTTCCACGCTGGCCGATGTGGCGCATGACATCAGTCGTCTGGATGCGTCCTTCCTTTCCGCCAGCACCGTCAAAGTTTCCGCCAACTACAGCATTCTGGCGGCGCCTGAAGACCTGACGAAAGCGATGGAGATCAAGCCCGAGCATATCGATGCCATCCTCGGCCTGGCGGTGACCCAGTATGACTTTGTGCTGCTGGACATGAGCCGAACCCTGGACACACTGGCCATCAAGGCCCTGGACCGTGCTTATCGAATCTTTCCAGTGTTGCAGGCCGGGCTGCCCGGGATTCGACATGCGGGCAAGCTCCTGGCCGTCTTCAAGTCACTCGGCTACCCGGCGGACAAGATCGAGATGATCGTCAACCGCTTCGAAAAAGGGGGCGATATCAGTCTGGATGACATTCAGCGTTCGCTGGGCATGGCCAGCCTGCGCACCGTGCCCAATTCGTACAAAGAGGTCAATGCGTCGATCAATCAGGGCGATGCCCTGGCCGAAGTGACCCGTTCCAATGCAGTCACCAAAAATCTGGCTGAGTTTGCCTTGTCGCTAAGCCCGAAGCAGGAAGACAGCCGCAGCTTGCTGGATCGTCTGTTTCGGCGGGCGTGAAGCGCCCGATTTCCAGATGAGTGTTACCAGCCCTTGTTTCTTTTTCCATCTGAAGGAGCCTGAAAATGTCATTCCGGGACAAACTCAATGCCGTCGCCGTGGAGCCCCTGGCGCAGCGACCGCTTCACGCCGTCAATGATGCGAATCAGGGCCAGGTTGCCAGCGAGGCCTACAAGGCATTGAAGGGCCGGATGCACCTCAAGCTGCTCGACAAGTTTGACCTGGCGGCGCTGGAAAGTTTGTCCCCCGCCCTGCTGCGCCAGGAAATTGCCACCATGGTGGAACGTCTGCTGCTGGAGGAACAGGCCGCCATCAACGACATTGAGCGACGCACGCTGATCCGCGATATCCAGCATGAAATGCTCGGCTTCGGGCCGCTTGAACTGTTGATGGCCGACCCCACGGTGTCAGACATTCTGGTGAACTCCTACCAGCAGATTTATGTGGAACGCAAGGGCAAGCTGGAGCTGACCAACGTCACCTTTACCGATGAAAAGCATCTGCTGCGCATCATTGACAAGATCGTGTCGCTCGTTGGCCGGCGCATTGATGAGTCCAGCCCGATGGTGGATGCCAGGCTGCCGGATGGCTCGCGCGTCAATGCGGTGATTCCGCCCGTGGCGCTTGACGGGCCCATGATGTCGATCCGCCGGTTTGCGCATATTCCCCTGCGAATGGAAAACTTGGTGACGGAACTCAAGAGCTTGACGCCAGAGATGGCCTTCATGCTGGAAGGCCTGTGCAAAGCCAAAGTCAACATGATCATTTCTGGCGGAACGGGTGCCGGCAAAACAACCTTGCTCAACATTCTGTCGGGCTACATCCCCGAATCAGAGCGCATCGTCACCATCGAAGATGCGGCCGAGCTACAGATGCAGCAGCCGCATGTGGTGCGCATGGAAACCCGGCCCGTCAATATTGAAGGCAAGGGTGAAATTACCCAACGCGCCCTGGTGCGCAACGCACTCCGGATGCGGCCTGACCGTATCGTGATTGGCGAGGTTCGCGGCGCTGAAGCGGTTGACATGCTGCAGGCCATGAATACCGGCCATGAAGGGTCGCTCACCACCATTCATGCCAACACGCCGCGCGATGCCTTGTCGCGGCTTGAAAACATGATCGGCATGGCCAATCTCAACTTGCCGCACAAGGCCGCCCGGCAGCAGATTGCCTCGGCTATTACAGTGGTGATCCAGGGGCTTCGGCTGATTGACGGAAAACGCAAGATCACCAGCATTCAGGAGATCACCGGCATGGAAGGCGAGGTCATCACCATGCAGGAAATCTTCACTTTCAGGCAAACCGGCATTGGCCCCGATGGCGAGGTGCAAGGCCATTTCCAGGCGACGGGCGTGCGGCCCAAATTCACCGAACGCCTGCGCTCGTTTGGGGTGGTGTTGCCTGATGCCATGTTCGACCCTTCGAAACATTACGAATAAAAGGAGAGCGACCATGCTGCAAACCTTGGGCGGCAACGCCTTCCTGCTGATATCGGTGCTTGTTTTCGTGGCGGTGCTGCTGCTGCTCGAAGGGGCTTACCTGCTCTGGAAGTCGTACAAGGGACCCGAGGCCAAGAAAATTGAAAAGCGCCTGCAAGCACTTTCGGCATCCTCGGATCACACCCAACAGGCGCAACTGCTGAAACGGGGAATGCTCAGTGACGTGCCCCTCATCGAGCGCTTCCTGCTGGGCATGGCCCGAGCGGAAGGACTGGGCAGGTTCATCTTCCAGGCAGGGCTCAGCTGGACGGTATCAAGGCTTCTACTGACCTGCGCGGCACTGGGCGCCATCAGCTTCATGCTGATGGTTTATGTCGCGCACCAGTCACTCTTGCTGGGCGCGGTGGTGGCAGCCATCTTTGCAGGCGCCCCCTTGTTGTATGTCAGCCATAAAAGAGCCCGCCGCTTGGACAAGCTCGAAAAGCAATTGCCTGATGCACTCGACCTGATCACCCGCGCCTTGCGCTCCGGGCATGCTTTTTCATCGGCTCTACAAATGGTGGGCGATGAAATGGCGGAACCCATCGCCGGGGAATTCCGGGTCGTTCATGATGAAGTTAATTTTGGCGTCTCGCTGCAGCAGTCGCTGACGAACCTGAGCGTGCGCGTCCCCCTGACCGATCTGCGTTATTTCACCGTGTCGGTATTGATACAACGCGACTCGGGCGGCAATCTGACCGAAGTACTCAGTAATTTGAGCCGCTTGATTCGCGAGCGGCTCAAACTACTTTCAAAGGTAAGGGTTTTGTCCTCGGAAGGACGCTTATCGGCCTGGATTTTGGGAATCATGCCTTTTGCATTGGCAGGCGTGATGTATCTTGTAAACCCTGATTTCATGGCGCCCTTATGGAATGATCCGATCGGCATTTCAATTATAAAGTACATGCTCGGCCTGATGGTTTTTGGTACTTTTATTCTAAGAAAAATAATCAAAATCCACGTCTAGAGGAGACAGCACATGTCATTACTTCCTTTCCTTATCTTTTTCTCTGTCACGTTCAGCTTGATCGGGCTCTATCTCTGGCTGGCGCCAACGAAGACAGAGCAACGTCTGCAAGCCATGGCAGGGCCGACTGAAAAATCCCGCTGGACAGAAACCTTTGTCAAAGTGGCCGGCCCTCTGGCCAAGCTGTCCTTACCAGCCGGCGACTGGGAAAAATCGCCACTACGGATCAAGTTTTTAAATGCAGGAATTCGGCATGAAGATGCGTATTTGATTTATTTTGGCTGCAAAACTTTACTGCCAGTTATCTTTGCAGCCCTGGCGTTTCTGGCGCTTAGAAGCATGGACGGCACAACGTTTCTGTTCTACCTGATGCTGTCAACCCTGCTGGGTTGCTATTTACCCAATATTTTTCTACATTTTAAAATCAAGTCACGTCAACAGGAAATTTTCGAAAACTTTCCTGATGCGGCTGATCTGATGCTGGTTTGCGTAGAAGCCGGTCTGGGCTTGGATGCGGGCCTGACCAAGGTTGCGGAAGAAATCCAGATTAAAAGTGTTGCCCTGGCCGAAGAGCTGCATCTGACCAATCTGGAAATGAGGGCCGGCGGCACCCGGGAAAAATCCTTGCAAAATCTCGCACTTCGCACCGGTATTGAGGAAATCAGCATTTTCGCCGTCATGCTAATGCAGGCAGACAAGTTTGGAACCAGCATTGGCGAGTCTCTGCGGGTATTTTCCGATGATCTGCGCCACAAGCGGCAGGTACGCGCTGAGGAACTGGCCGCCAAGGTGCCGACAAAAATGTTGTTCCCCCTGGTGGTTTGTATTTTCCCGTCCATCATCATGGTCATCATGGGGCCGGCAGCTATTCAGGTCATTCGAACCATAGGTCCCATGCTGGGCGGTCAGGGATAAGCGCGGATGAGGCCCTGTCCACATCGTCGGGCAGCTTTAAGAAGTTTTCTGGCCACCTGAACGGCCCATGGTCCTATGGTTACCCAGTTACAAAAGTCCTGCTTATTGAAGTAGTTAAGGCCCAGTATGTTCTAAAAGAAAAAGTACGTTTATCCAATGTATCACATACGTCACCTCAGCTATATTTTAGGCACGGTCATAATTATATTATATTAGTGACGAAAGATATGAAAAATCACTATAAATAATCTTTCTCAAATAGATGCTCAAATAACCACTTCGTCATTCATCCTGAATTTCACAGTACCAATCAAGATTTACAATTAATTATTTAAATCTCAAATAAATCAATCACACTATAGTCAAAAAGTACAAGAAAGTTAAAATTCCTCATGACTTTAGTTAAATATCTTGATTTAAAAAAACTAATCTTTATCTCATTATTCATGGGATTCATTTTTATTCTACCGCTAACAGATCCTGATTATTTCTGGCATCTTAAGGCGGGCGAATACATATTTACAAAGCACACATTACCAATCGGCGATATATTTTCCTTCAGCCGCTTTGGCCAACCTTGGGTGTTGCACGAATGGTTATTTGAACTCGTGTTATATGGCATGTACGCATTGCTGGGTCCCTTGGGTGTAAAGCTGCTTACCGCAACTCTTGCGACTTCCTCGCTCGGAATTACCTATGCGATCTTGAGACGAGCTAGAGTGTCACCGATACTTGCGTTTCTGATGCTACTTTTCGCCTTTATACCATTCGGAGGTGGAATTTCACCAAGGCCGCAGTTGGTCACTTATGTTTTTTTTGCCATATTTCTTTATGTGCTGCTGAGCTACAAGTATTTTAACACGACGAAATATTTGTTCACGCTACCCCTTCTCATGGTGGTCTGGGTTAATTCCCATGGTGGCTATGTAACCGGCATTGTGCTTCTCGGTTTATTTATTATTTGCGAATTGCCAATCTACTGGGTTTCCAGCGATCGCGACAATGAAAGAAAAAAGCAACTACTTCGATTGACTTATTCGTTAATAGCAATCATCTTAGCAAGCCTTATCAACCCGGATTTTATAAACCATTGGCTATACCCTTTCCAGGTCCTAGGCATGGAGGCAAATCGCCAGATATCAGAATGGCAAAGTCCAAATTTTCATAATTTTGACATGAAAATATATTTAATGCTTGTTTTCACATTATTTATTTCCTACATATACGCAGAGGTTAAGCCAGATTTGACAGAAATCTTTGTTCCAGGGTTTTTAATTGTCGGTGGATTTATATCAATTCGACATATCCCATTAGCCACTTTAGCCATAATCTCTTTTATTGCGATTTCGCTATCACGATGGCCTGTAGCTGGAATTTCCTCTCTTTGGCATCGATCAAGAGTGGCATCTTTTTACAAAAAACGGGTTGGTGGCAGCAAAGAGTTGGGTCAGCTGGAATACTTATTGAATTGGATAGTGCTCTTAATAGTCGCTTTTAGTTTGTTTATAGCCTATCCCATCTACCATGCCAGCGATGAGGTAAAAATCAACGAAACTCTACCAGTAAACGCCGCGAATTTCGTGGTCCTAAATGGAATTACTGGCAATATGTTTAACAGTTACACCCATGGTGGCTATCTTATTTATCGCCTTGCACCAGACAGAAAGGTTTTCATTGACGGACGCGCTGATGTGTATGGAGATAAATTTATCAAAGACTTTAGCGATATCTATCAAGGCAATGCTATGTGGAAAGATAAATTCGACAAACTTTCCATTGACTATGTCATCTGTGACATAAATGCACCGATCCGGCAGTTACTACTGGCGGAACAAAGCTTCAAAGAGGTATACATTGACAAGTTTCACTCTGTTTTATTGCGCAACACCTCAGAACAAAAAATGCTATTGGCCAGACTTGGAAAGTAAAACTTATATCTCAAGTGGATGAAACTGAAGGAATAATCATGGTTTGTGATACCGATTTGGTGGCGCTGCAGGAAACTTTGTATACATCGAGTAACGTGACACGACGCTGGCTACACTGCACTCGACGCAACTGGATATTTCAGTCATTGCGCCGTTATGCCCTACCGACACATACTCGTGCTTTAGAAGTTGGTCCCGGTTCCGGAGTTTATCTTCCAGTACTGGCGAAGTTGTTTGCAGAGGTTTTTGCCACTGATATTGAAGTAGCTTTTTTAAAGCATTCCACGCCCCTCTTGAAAAGTCACCAAAATATTCATCTTGTGGTAGATGATATAACTGCATCCGCATTACCCCCGCAAAGTTTCGACTTAATTCTATGCACTGAGGTTATAGAGCACATTGAAAATTCATTTGAAGCAATACTGGGAATGAAGCGTTTGCTTAAACCAGGCGGCATACTGATTCTATCAACACCTCAACGGTACAGCCCTCTCGAACTTGCTGCAAAAATCGCATTTCTTCCAGGTGTAATAAATATCGTACGCCGTATTTACGGTGAGCCAATATTAGAGACAGGCCATATAAATCTAATGACTTCCCGCGAAGTGGAGCACCAACTTAATAGCGCTGGCTTTCTTGTTTCCGAACGCCACAAATCAGGTATTTATTTACCATTAATTGCAGAGTTTTCCGGCGAATCAGGATTGAAATTAGAAAAATGGCTAGAAAAGAAGTTGCGTGGAAAATTAGGTGATGGATTATTATGGACCCAATATTACATTGCTCATACGGTAAATCACTAATTAACATGTCGCCTCCAACTATCATGTCGCGGCTTTTCCGCTTCGTGCTGGTCGGCGTTATGGGTACCATAATTTATTACACTGCACTATGGTCGCTTGTCGAAATTACTCGTGTACCAGTAACTATATCTAGTTGTATCGCATTTCTTCTCGTCGCTGCTGAAAATTATCTGCTGCATTACTTATGGACATTTCGTAGCAAAAAACCCCATAACAAAACCTTTCCTCGATTTCTACTCATGAATGCGATGGGGTTTTTGCTAAATGGGTCAGTCATGATCATAGGTGTCGCACATTATAAATTCAATTATTTATGGGTACAAGCCGTAGCTATTGCCGTGGTGGTATTGTGGAACTTCTTTCTCGGTAGCTATTGGGTTTTTCGTTGCAATCGGGGTTCTATGATTGCTTCGTCACTTGGAGAATAAGATGCTTCTTAATGAAATGACAAAATCTGGCCACCAATCCTCGTTTGGCATGAGTACGCTTTCTGTTGTCGTCCCGGTTTATAACGAACAGGAAGTTCTACCGGAATTCCATCGACGTTTATCGGCAGTGGTCGAGTCACTAGACATGTCTACTCAAGTTATTTACGTCAACGATGGCAGCACCGACAGCACTCTGGAAGTTATCAATGTTCTCCGTACCCACTATAATTGGGTAACGCTAGTGGATTTAAGTCGCAACTTCGGCAAAGAGATTGCACTTACTGCCGGCCTTGACCATGCCCATGGCGAAGCTGTGATTGTGATTGATGCTGATCTGCAAGATCCACCAGAACTTATCCCCGAACTTATTCATCAGTGGCGAGCAGGCTATGACGTGGTGTATGCCAAGCGTACCACCCGCCATGGTGAAGGCATGATCAAGAAAGCCACAGCATTCATGTTTTACCGATTGATCCAAAAAGTGAGCCATGTAAAAATACCAGAAGACACTGGAGATTACCGCTTACTCAGTCGGCGCGCTGTTGAAGCACTCAGCCAGTTGCGCGAACAACACCGTTTCATGAAAGGCCTGTTTGCTTGGATAGGTTACCCGCAAAAGGCTGTTTCGTACCAACGTGCGCCCCGTTTTGCAGGTGCTACCAAATGGAATTATTGGAAATTGTGGAATTTGGCTCTGGAAGGAATCACGTCATTTACCATTGGCCCTCTTAAGATCGCTACATATCTCGGCTTGATCAGTGCATTAGGTGCACTGCTATATGGCACCTACATGATTTTGCGTACCCTAATTTACGGAAACCCGGTACCTGGGTATCCATCCCTGCTAATTTTTATATTACTTATTGGCGGCATTCAACTGTTTAGTATTGGTATACTCGGTGAATATCTTGGACGCATATTCGATGAAAGCAAAAAACGTCCACTATATTTTTTAAATACCTGTCGGATGGCGCCTGGCTCATCCCGTCCCAAATTGGCAGCATGTGACAGAAGCGTGTTACTTGATCAGATCGATAAAACTGAAACGATTTCGCCATCTTTAGAAATTTTCAGATAACCAGTCCGTGCTTATATCAACTAGTCCATGCTGAAAAACACCCAAGCCCTTGATCTGTCTGGGTGATTTACGGATTTTCGAGGGTTGAATTTGCAAGAAAATAAATGTCATTTATTTTTTGATGGGACCCAGACCGCGCACGCCACAGACCGGCGAGTTGCCTCGCCCCCGCCTGGACGAGCAAATCAAGATGAGCCACCCTTGATTCGCCTGGCCAACCTGATGAACTGGGTGGAGATCGAACGCAGCTTTGGTGCCCACTTCGTGTCAAGCCGGGGACGCCCTGCATTGAGCCCTCGCCTGGTCGCAGGCCTGCTGTATCTGCAGCATGCCAACGACGCCAGCGATGAAGCGGTGGTGGCGACCTAGCTGGAAAACCCCTACTGGCAACACTTTTGCGGTGAAATCTATCTGCAAACCGAGCTGCCCATTGTCCCCTCCAGCCTGACGCGCTGGTGAAAGCGCATCGGCGAAGAAGACGTGGAAACCTTGCTCGCCGTCACCATCGAGGCAGCCCGCGCAGCAGGCCTGATCAAAAAAAGCAGCCTGGACAAAGTCATCGTCGATACCACCGTCATGCCCAAGGCCATCGCCCATCCAACCGACAGCCGGCTGCTGGAGAAAAGCCGCCAGCACCTGGTCAGGCTGGCTGATGATCACCATCTGCAATTGCGCCACAATTACAACCGGCAGGCCCCGCGCATGGCTGCGCAGATCGGCCGCTACACGCATGCCAGGCAATTCAAACGCATGCGCAAAGCCCTCAAGGCGCTCAGGAGCCGGGTGGGCCGCGTTTACCGCGAAGTCGGTCAACTGCCAGTTTTCATTGTGGACACAATGCCTGCGACATCTCCTCGTATCAAGGTGCCTTCGCTGGCCGCTTACATTGAGCCGACCATTGGCCACATGAAAACGGCCGGCTGGCTAGATGCCCGCTCAAGGGCGCGCTCGGCGATGCGCTGCACGCCGTGCTGTCCGGCGCGGGCCACAACATCCGGCTGATGCTGAAGAAACTGCATATTTGTGCCGTTACACCGTTAAACGGAATTATTCAGCGCTGACTAACTATGAACTGACACAATAAGCACCGCACTTCGTCATGCGACTGGATTTCCGCCTTCGCGGGAATGACAGGCAGGAAGTTATTGTTGAGGAGGTGCCGTCAACGTCGCCGGACAGCTTCAAGAAACTGCCTGCGCACCTGAAATATCCATAGCCCCAGAGTTTCCCAGTTGATGCTTGGCTGCATAGACATACAACTCAAGGCGATTGCTTACGCCCAGCTTTTGGTAAATGGCTGTCAAATGATTGCGCAGGGTGTGCTCGGATATAAAAAGCCGATCGGCCAGCGCCTTGTTGTGCGCACCATTGCCTTCGGCAACGGCATGAATGATTTTTCGCTCCCGGGGGGTAAGACTCGCCAGTTTTTCGGTCTCAGGGTCCAGCTTGCTGGCCGGTTTGGGACTCATGAATTCGCTGAACACCCGCCCTAGCGTTTCGCGGTCAAGCCATATTTCGCCGTCGGCTGTTTTTTCAATGGCCTTCAGTACCTGCTCCGCTGATGCATCCTTGCGTAAAACCCCGCGAGCGCCCCGAAAAACCGCCAGATCAAGTATCGCCTGGTCACGCTCTCCGGTAAAGACCAGGACACGCGAAGCCGGATTCAACAACAAGGTGGGAAGGATGTCGAGAGCGCTTGTCCCGCCCAGGTCGAGATCCAGCAAAATAACGTCCGGGCACAGCGATCCGATTTTCTCAAGCGCCTCCTCGCTGCTTCTGGCGGTGCCGACCACTTCCATTCGTGGTTTTTCACTCTCAATCAATTTGACGAGACCCCACAGCATGGTCTGGTGATCGTCTATGAGCATGACGCGGATCGTTTTTTCTGACTGTTTCATGGGAGTACCTTTTTTATACAGGTATTTCGACATTGACGACCGTGCTGCCACCCGGTCCCTGATTGACCCGCAGCGTTCCTCCCAGCCCGGCAGCCCGTTCACTCATCGAGCGTGGCATGAAAGCTATCGGCTGAAGACCTTTATATTCATTTTCAATTTGAATCTTGAGTGACTCGTTGGAACACTGGATTTTCACAAAGCCCTTTTGCGCAAGGGTATGTTTGCAGATATTGCTCAAGCCCTCACGCACGAGCTGCAACACCTCCGTGGCTAGGCGATCGCTCAGCTTGAGTTCGCCAGCCATGGTGATGCCGATGTCAATTCCGTAGAGTTCCCTAACCTGCGCAGCCTGCTGGTTTAAAACCACCAGAAGAACAGGTTCTGTTTGTCCCGGGCCATTTTTAAAATTCACGGCAAAACGACGTAAATCATTGATTACCTTTTCGGCCATCATCGTTAGTTTATCAATATCCTCGATGAGTGGATTGTCGAAAGACGCCTTGTTTCTTACAGCCCCCAACCCCAGCTTCAAGCCGATATAGGGCTGTATGGCCGTGTCATGAAGATCCAGTGATATTTTGTGCCGTTCCTGCAATGCAGCTTCTGAAGCCATTCGGTCGAGAAGCTCAATATTTTCAATAACAGGAAAAGCCTGCACCGTGATATGGCTTAAAAATAAGGCATCGGCTTTATTGAATGACTCATTGGGTGAGAGAACATAAATACGGCCTTGTTGCCGCCTTAATGACAAAGGTGCACTGATGAAGGAACGAGCCTCCAGAAGCTCGGCCAGATTCTTGCTTGACGGCCCCTCTTGCTTTTCCCATCTATGTGCGCTGCAGTCATAAGCCAGGGATTCCTGAAATAAAGATGCCATCAAAGGCCAGAGCGGACGGGCATAAGCAATGAGATGGTCTTGAGCAACCGCCATGAGGGGCAAGGCTGCTTCTGCACTCACTGAGTCGGCACTGATTAACAATGTTGTATTGCCGTCTTTTATCGTACGCAGGGAATAAGCGCCAGACTCCTTGTCCTGCATGACCAAAATACAGCTACTGGCCTTGAAAAACTGCCGCGTTTGTTCCAGCACACTGGTGATGGTGTGATCAACCCCAAATCGTGGATTGGACAAGCGGCTGACATCACGTAGCAGCGCCAGTTGATGCATTAACCTGACTTTTGATTCACCCCAGTACACACTCATATAGCCGATAGTCAGCAGAAAGGTAGTGCGCAGCAATAATCGGGAAAAATCGCTTTGCGTTTCCAGCGCCAGGCCTAACGCGGCAAATAATATGACCGAAGCCATCGTCACTTTAGCCCCCTCTTCGAACCCCCATCGCAAAGAGGAAGTAATAATGGCAAAGAAAAAGAAGAGAAAGAAAAAGCTGTCAACACCACCGGTAAAAATAACGATCAACGCAAACCAAAGTACATCCAGCCGATGAATCAGAATGCTTTGCGAAAACGGCTTATCACGCAAAGAATAAATGTAAATAACGATGCTGTGAAAGAGGTATCCAAAAAAGACAAGCCAAGTGAAGCCGTTAAGACTGCTCAAACTTGACGGGTCAACGAAAACTGCGAGCAACACCGAAACAGCCAGAACCATGCGCATCCGGCTAACCATCTGCGCGTCTGCGGAATTCGTTGCAAACCCTGCATAAAACTCGCCTTTTCTGTCAACACTAGATATCAGCATGTGTCCTCGCCACTCAAAAATATGAGTTTAAAAAACGCCCGACTTCCTGCATCACTGGAAACCAAATTTAACACTTGGATGCAGAACAATCAATGATAGGCATTGCAAGTTACACATTTCCTCTTGAGTCTTGGTTGTTACCAGCTAGGCAAGGCAACCTTGTATGACACGCTCGCGGCCACTTGTCGTCTCTCAGACCACCTGAGGTGGTCCCAAAAACCTGAACAGTCGATAAGCGCACTCGCCCCCTGAACGGGCCAGAGAATGGCTCCCGAGACTGGAGCAAGAAATGAGCAAAAAGACCCTGACCTGCTCGGTTTAATCGAGACATTTATAACTAGAAGACGGCAGGTTGCAGGTCTTGGCGAAGTTGCTGCTTGAACTCCGCCGGGGTCAAGTATTGCAGACTGCTGTGTGGACGGAGCTCGTTGTAGTGAATGCGCCAGGATTCGATCAGAACGACGGCTTCGCGGCGTGAGCGGAACCACTCCAGCGACAAGCACTCGTCGCGAAACTTTCCGTTGAAGCTCTCGTCGGTGCCGTTCTGCCTGGGTTTGCCGGGGTCGTTCAGCACGGTGGCGATGCCGCAGCTCGATATCCACTCCAAGATGGCCTGGCTGACGAACTCCGGCCCGTTGTCCGAACGCATGAACAGTGGCGCACCGTGCAGGCTGACGAGCCGCGAAAGCACCTCGATCACCCGCGTAGAGCGAATGGCCCCAGCCACATCGATGGCCAGGCATTCCCGTGTGAACTCGTCCACGACCGTCAAGCACTTGATCTGCTGGCCGCTGGCCGTGGTGTCGAAGACGAAGTCATAGGCCCAGACCATGTTGGCTTTGAACGGCGTGTGGATGCGTGGTCGCACCGACGAGATGCGTTTGCGCGAACGCTTTCTGGGCACCAGCAGGCCCGCCTGGCGCCACAGGCGATGCGTGCGTGACCAACTCAGCTCCAAGCCCTGGCGACGTAGAAACACGCGGATACGGCGTAACCATAGCGGGGATATTGCGCCGAAAGCGCCTTCATCGCCGCGAGCACCGGGGCATCCTTGGCTGGCAGGCGCAACTGGTAGCTTGGCGTGGCACGCGACATACCGATCAGCCCGCAGGCCCGGCGCAGACTCAAGCCCCGTGCGCGCACGCAGGCCAGTTGCTCACGCCGGCCCTGCGGGCTCACCATTTTTATGCGTTGATCTCCTTGAGGATCTCGATGTCCAGCGCCGCTTCCGCCAGCAGCTTCTTGAGACGGCTGTTTTCAAGCTCCAGGGTCTTGAGCCGTTTGACATCGGCCGCCTCCATCTGTCCGAAGTGCTTGCGCCAGGCATAGATGGTGGCCTCGCTGACCTTGTGTTTCTTGGCGGCTTCGGCCACCGTGGTGCGATCCGCTTCACGCAGGATCGTGACCATTTTCTCTTCTGTGAATCGACTCTTTTTCATG
>NZ_FOKZ01000035.1 GCF_900112285.1 Polaromonas sp. OV174
AGGCCGATTGCCTCACTCGCCAACATAGACAGGGACGCGATGTTTACCCCGCGTCAGGGCCTTTGCGGCGGACTACCGCGCGAGCGGTTTAGTCCATAGGCACTGTGAAGACTGTTGACTGCCCGAAACCGACTTCCGTTATGCAGCGAAAACGGTCCGTCGCCGCATACCCTGGATTTGAATCGGTTACTCCAGACCGGTCATTGCCACCGCTGTTCCATTGCGGTCATTTAACGGGTGCGTTCGATCGGGAGATGCTATGTAGGGCTACTCAATCGAGACGGGTTGAGCTAAAAAAGGGCTTTCAACCTGGGTAATCCTACTTTCGGTGCAGATTGACACGGTCAGTGGTAGAAATCCCCTTCGAATCAACAATTTGTACTGTTCATGGTTTTCAAATCGGGCTGCCATCGTAAGTGCTTGTCGGAATTAGACTTTTCCCTCTGAAGCGCACCGAATTACACCGAAAGTACGATTACCCCAGGTCGACGAACTACAGCGCGGCCACCAATTCCGGCACGGCAGTGAACAGGTCCACTTCCAGGCCGTAATCAGCCACGCTGAAGATCGGCGCCTCGGCGTCCTTGTTGATCGCCACGATGACCTTGCTGTCCTTCATGCCAGCCAGGTGCTGGATGGCGCCCGAGATGCCGATGGCCACGTACAGCTGCGGCGCCACGATCTTGCCGGTCTGGCCCACCTGCCAGTCGTTGGGCGTGTAGCCGGCGTCGACGGCGGCGCGGCTGGCACCGAGTGCCGCGCCCAGCTTGTCGGCCAGCGGTGTCAGCACTTCATTGAACTTCTCGGCCGAGCCCAGGGCCCGGCCACCCGAGACGATGATCTTGGCGGCGGTCAGTTCGGGGCGGTCGCTCTTGGCGATTTCGGAACCCATAAAGGTCGACTGGCCGCTGTCGGCGACCCCGGCCAAGGTTTCAATGGCCGCCGAGCCGCCCGTGGCCGCAGCCGCATCAAAGCCGGTGCTGCGCACGGTGATGACCTTGGTCGCATCCAGGCTTTGCACAATGGCAATCGCATTGCCGGCGTAAATCGGGCGCTCAAAGGTGTCCGCCGCATCAACCTCGGTGATGTCGGAAATCTGCGCCACATCCAGCGTCGCGGCCACGCGCGGCGCAATGTTCTTGCCCGAGGCGGTGGCCGGAAACAGGATGTGCGAGTAGCTGCTGGCAATGGCCAGCACCTGGGCCGCCATGTTCTCCGCCAGGCCATGCTCAAAGTGCAGGCCCTCGACATGGATGACCTTGGCCACGCCGGCGATCTGGCTGGCAGCCTGGGCGGCGGCGGCGGCCTCCTTGCCGGCCACCAGCACATGGACCTCACCGCCGCTCAACTGGGTGATGTGGGCGGCAGCGGTCACGGTGTTGAGGGTGGCGGGCTTGAGGCTCGCGTTGTCGTGTTCGGCAATTACAAGTGCGGTCATTTAGATCACCTTCGCTTCGTTTCTGAGTTTGTCGACCAGGGCGGCGACGTCGGCGACCTTGACACCGGCGCTGCGCTTGGGCGGCTCGCTGACCTTCAGTAGCTTCAGGCGCGGCGTGACATCGACGCCAAGCTCTTCGGGCTTGAAGTTGTCGAGCTGCTTTTTCTTGGCCTTCATGATGTTGGGCAAGGTGACATAGCGCGGCTCGTTCAGGCGCAGGTCGGTGGTGATGATGGCCGGCAAGGTGAGCGCCAGCGTTTCCAGGCCGCCGTCGACTTCGCGCGTGACCTTGGCTACGGCGCCTTCGATTTCGACCTTGGAGGCGAAGGTGGCTTGCGGCCAGCCCAGCAGCGCGGCCAGCATCTGGCCGGTCTGGTTGCAGTCGTCGTCAATCGCCTGCTTGCCCAGGATCACCACCTGCGGCTGCTCTTTCTCGACCAGCGCCTTGAGCAGCTTGGCCACGGCCAGCGGCTGCAGTTCTTCGGCGGTTTCGACCAGGATGGCGCGGTCTGCGCCAATGGCCATGGCGGTGCGCAGGGTTTCCTGGCATTGCAGCACGCCGCAGCTGACCGCGATGACCTCGGTCACCGCGCCTTTTTCCTTCAGGCGCGTGGCTTCCTCGACGGCGATCTCGTCAAAGGGGTTCATGGACATTTTCACGTTGGCGATATCGACGCCGCTGCCGTCTGATTTGACTCGGACTTTGACGTTGTAGTCCACAACGCGTTTGACGGGGACAAGAATCTTCATTGTTGCTTTCTTCAAATTTTCGCGATGAGCTTCAATTCAGCGTACTTGTGTACGCTGGTGATTAGCCCGAGGCCGACAATGACGCTCGCTTGGAGCGACCAAGGCTTGATGTCTTTTGAATCGAAAGAAGACTTTTCCGAATGACAACTGTTGTCTCAAGAGGCGAAAAAGCGGGCATCTCCCGTCCCTCGATCAGCTCGACGATACGCTGGGCAGCAAGGATGCCAATTTTTTCGGTGGGTACATGCACCGTGGTCAGTGGCGGAACCACGATGGCTGCGTGCTCAATGTCGTCGAAGCCCGTGATTGACAAATCCTCAGGGACCCGGATACCACGGATTCGGCATTCGTCGATGGCGCCAATTGCCTGCAGGTCCGTGCCGCAGATCAGCACGGTCGGGCAGTCTTCGCTGCCCATGAAACGTCTAACGGCTTCGCGGCCGCCTTCGAAGTTGAAGGGTTGTTCCGTCACCCAGTCCCGCCGCAAGGAAATTCCTGCTGCCTTGAGTGCCGCACGTGTGCCCGCAACCCGTGCCCGCGCGCGCTCGTTACTTACCTCGAAGCCGTTGCACAAAGCGATTCGCGTATGACCACTTTCCACGACTACTTTGGCCATCTCATAGGCAGCGTCATAGTAGGAAAAGCCCACGCAATGCGGATAAGTTGAATCATCAAAGGACCAAGTCAAAACGTACGGCAGACCATATTGACGCGCCAATTCATACACTTCGTGTGAATGATCGGTACCAACCAGTACGATGGCATCCACACCGCGCTCGACAATAGCCCGTAATAGGTCAATTTCTCTTTGAGGCTCGTACTCATGGCTTGCCACCAGCAATTGGTAGCCATATTTCCACAACGTTTGCTGAAGCTTGTGTATGGAAACGGAAAAAATCGGATTGCTCAGCGTAGGATAGATCGCGGCCACGGTTCGTGTCCGCCTAGATGCCAACGCTTGGGCCGCACCATTGCGAACGTAACCCAGCTGGGCGACCGCCTGCTGGACTTTTGCAAGGGTCGCCGGCTTAACCTCGTTGGGAACGGAAAGGGCACGCGAGGCACTGCCCAGCGACACACCCGCCAGGCGGGCGACATCAGCAAGGGTGGAGCGACGATCAAGGGTCATTTTGGTCAAGAAGTGAGTTAGAGTAAGTTCTTGAAGCAATCCTAACTACTTTCATGCTTGGTGGGCTGCGTCCTCCAAGATAAGATCGGCACCCTTTTCTGCAACCATCATGACGGCTGCCTGAATATTGCCCGACACCATCTTGGGCATAACCGATGCGTCGACGATGCGCAGCCCTTCCAGGCCACGCACTTTTAATCGCACATCAACCACTGCCGCGTCGTCTTCGCCCATCTTGCACGTGCCGATGGGATGGTAAATCGTCTGGCCATTTGCACGTGCGAATGCCAGCCAGTCAGCATCACCCTGCACACCAGCTCCAGGGCTCATTTCATCAACAATGTACGGCTTCAACGCAGGTCGGCCGACAATCCGCCGGGCGATCTGCATGCTGCGAATCATGCACTCCTGATCGACCTTGCTTGCCAGAAAGTTCGGGCGAATCGAGGGGCCGACTGCGGGATCGCGAGAATTAATGTGGATCGTCCCAACAGACTCTGGCCGCAGTTGCGTGACCCCAATGGTCATACCTGGCGCCGTATCCAGCACCCGCTCGGCCGCGTTGGCATAACTCGCGTGCACAAAGAAATACTGCGCATCAGGTGTCACCATTTCAGGGCGCGTCTTGATAAAGGCATGTACAAGACCAGTTCCCAACGTCAGAATACCGGAACGCCGTGCAAAATATTGGGACACGGCCAGCCCGAGACGCCAGTTGCGGGACATTTCATTCAGAGTGACCGTGCCCTTGACGCGCCAGTTCATGCGGGTCGCGAAATGGTCAATATAGTTTTCACCGACACCCTGCAGCACGTGATGGACGGGAATTCCCAAGGACTGCAATAAAGAAGGTTGACCGATGCCGGAAAGCTCCAGAAGCTGAGGCGACTGGATCGCGCCTGCGGCAAGAATCACCTCAATGTTCGCAGCGACCGTTATCTCGCGTCCATCCTGGCGATACGTCACGCCCACACATCGCTTCTCACGAAATTCCAGGCGCAGAACATGCGCATGAATTTCAACCTTCAAATTTTCTCGCTGCAAGGCTGGTTGCAAGTAGCCATCGTAAGCGCTCCAGCGCTGTCCGCCGCTTTGAGTCACCTGGTAATAGCCGACGCCGTCCTGTTGCTCGGCGTTGTAGTCCTCGTTGTAGGGCTGGCCATCCTCGTTCGCTGCCTTCAAGAAAGCGTCTGAAATCGGAAACCTTTCGCGGACCTGGTCCAGCTTCATCGGTCCATCATGCCCACGGGCAGGTCCGCCTTTGTCGTAGTTTTCCAGCTTGCGAAAATATGGTTCAACGTCTTTGAAGCTCCAGCCATGCGCGCCGCCGTCCCTCCAAGCATCGTAGTCGCCAGCCTGGCCGCGAACGTAGATCATGCCGTTGATCAGCGTCGAGCCTCCCAGCCCTTTTCCTCGTGGGACTGAGATCACGCGGCTGTTTGTACTCTCCTCTGCCTCTGTCTGGAAACGCCAGTTGTACTTCTTGTTTGTCAGTAGCTTACTGAACCCAGCAGGAATGTTGATCCACATGCTTTTGGGCTCTCCCCCCGCTTCCAGCACCAGTACGCGATGGCGCCCGGATGCCGTCAGACGGTTGGCCAGAATGCAGCCGGCAGTTCCGCCGCCGACGATGACGTAATCAAACGAGTCCATTTTTTACTTTTCTGCGTGTAATGACGCCAAAATCTTGCCGGGGTTCATCAACCCGGACGGATCGAGCGCATGCTTGACGCACCGCGCTAGTTCGAGTTCCGGCAGAGAGCGGCAACGTTCGAGTTCCTTGACCCGGTACTGGCCAATCCCGTGTTCGGCCGAAATACTCCCACCGTGAGCAACCACAATGTCGTGGACCAGCGCATTGAGCGCACTGCCATCCGTGGAAGAAGATACGACCAGGTTGTAGTGAATGTTGCCATCGCCGGCATGGCCGAACGCATTGATGCGTGCTTGCGGAAATGCCCCGGCGACCGCAGCGCCGGCCTCACGCAGGAATGCGGGTATGGCCGGAATCGGGACGGAAACATCGTGCTTTACGGAGCGCCCTTCGCGCGACTCGGCCTCCGTGATGGATTCACGCAATGCCCACAATTCGCTCTCCTGGCGCTCAGATTCCGCGATGACACCGTCGGTGGCGTCCTCGCGTTCGAGCACTTCACCCAGCAAATTCTCGACGGCCTCGCGCAAGCTGGGCAAGGAAGAACTTGCTTCGAGTAGGACGTACCACTCTGATGGCGCCAGTGGGACCTTCAAGCCCTGATGGCGCTCGACCAGTTCCAGGGCGGTGCCAGACATCAACTCAAATGCGTTCAGGGTTTCGCCGATGCCCTGCCGCGCAGCGCGCATCACCTTCAGCGCAGCCTCTGGGCTCGGAACAGCCAGAAGTACTGTCACCGTATTACGGGACATGGGCGCCAGCTGCAACACAGCGGCCGTAATAATCCCGAGCGTGCCTTCGGTGCCGATAAACCACTGCTTCCAGTCGTAACCGGCGTTGTCCTTGCGCAAGCGACGCAGGCCGCTGACGATTTCGCCATTTGCAGTGACCACTTCAAGTCCGAGCACACGGGTTCGGGCCATGCCATAACGCAAAACATTGGTCCCGCCCGCATTGGTACCCAGGATACCGCCGATGCGGGCAGACCCTTCGGCCGCGAGGCTGATAGGCAGCAAAAGACCGGCTTCGGCTGCCGCTTCCTGTGCTGTTTGCAAAATGCAGCCCGCCTCGACCTCCATGGTTTCGCCAACCGGGTCGATATTGCGGATAGCGCTCATGCGGGCCAGTGAAATAACTACCTGCGCGCCGCTGTCGTCGGGCGTCGCCCCTCCCGAAAGTCCGGTATTGCCACCATGAGGCACCATGGGTACGCCGGCGGAGGCGCACAGACGCACGACTGCTGAGACTTCCTGCGTATTGCGCGGTAACACCGCGCAGCGTGCCTTTCCGTGAAAAATGTGACGCCAATCAGTGTTGTATATCTCAAGATCAGTGGCTTCAGTGACAACACCGCGGTCACCGACGATCGCACGCAGGCTGTCGATAAAAGTTAAGTCTGTCATGCTGCGGCTCCATTAGGCATTGCTGATTCAACGCGCTCGTCTCCATTGAGCGCACCCATGAACGCGGCCATCAGTTCGATTTGGCAGGAGAGCATCGGCGCGCCGAAGTGAATGCGACAGCCCTTCTTGCGCGCGGCGATCAGCAACGGCGTTTCGGCGGGCTGCATGATGATTTCGGCAACCATCTGTGCCGCCGAGAGGCGTTCCACGTCCAGCGGCAACGCATCTCCCGCGCGCAGACCCAGGGATGTGCCATTTACAACGAGGTCGTGGCCAGACGGATCGTCAGTTCCGGCATTCAGTGGGAGATCAGGGAAATCGAGCGCAATGCGGCCGATCAATTCCAACGCCTTCTCAGGCGTACGGTTTGCGATAGTCAGACGCGTCACCCCGGCTTGTGCCAGTGCGAACGCAATAGCGCTGGCAGCTCCCCCTGCACCCGCGAGATAGGCGCTACGGCCGCAAGGTTCTATTCCATTGCGGCGCAGTCCGGCCACGAAGCCATCGCCATCGAGTATGCCGCCTATAAGACGGCCCTCGGGCGTGCGCCTCACTACATTCACGGCGCCAATGCGTGCTGCCGCCGGCGTGAGCTCGTCGCAAACCGAGGACATCGCTGTCTTGTGAGGCACAGTGACCACGAAGCCGGCCAGATTGTGCATCTGGCGAAGTCCCTGGACCATCGCTTCCAAACCATCGACGCTGACATGAAATGGCACCATGACGCCATCAATCTGGCGCTCACGCAAGAGGCGATTGATGCCTTGAGGGGTTTTGACATGGTGAATCGGATCGGCCAGGATGCCAAAGATGCGGGTGTTTCCGGTGATTTCTTGCATGTTGTCAAGCCTGGGTATAGGTTGTTTTCACTGCGGTATAGAACTCGCGGGCGTAAGTACCCTGTTCACGCGATCCGTAGCTTGAGCCCTTACGGCCACCGAATGGTGCGTGATAGTCAACGCCCGCTGTCGGCACGTTGACCATCACCATGCCGGCCGTTGAGTTGTGTTTGAAGTCGGTCGCGTATTTCAAGGAAGTGGTGCAGATGCCCGAAGAAAGACCGAACTCCGTGTCGTTGGCCACTTCAAGGGCTTCTTCGTAGTTTTTCACACGAATGACGCTCGCGACCGGCCCGAACACCTCCTCCCGATTAACACGCATGGCGTTGTGTGTGTCGGTAATCAACGCGGGCGATAGGTAAAAACCAGGTGTCGCACGCGCTAACAATTCACCGCCAGCAACGACCCGGCCACCCTCTTCACGGGCACTCGCAATGTAGAAAATATCCTGATCAAGCTGATCCTGCGAAGCGACAGGTCCAATGTCGGTTCCGACCTTGAGCGCATGGTCCGTCTGCAGCTCGGCCATACGCTCGACCATGGCAGCGACGAACCGGTCATGGATGCCTTCCTGGACGATCATCCGGCTCGATCCTGTGCAACGCTGGCCGGTCGAAAAGAATGAACCATTGATGGCCACAGAAACTGCTTGGTCCAGTTGCGCGTCGTCCAGAATCACGAGCGGGTTCTTTCCGCCCATCTCGAGTTGTACTTTGGCTCCTCGCTCCATGCACTTCATGCCGATCTGACGTCCGGTGCTCGTCGAGCCAGTAAAGGTTAAGGCACGCACCTTGGGTGAACTCACCATGGCATTGCCGACCTTGGAACCCGATCCCATCACCAAATTGAACACGCCAGGCGGAAGTTCGCCAGCGCGCACTATGATTTCGGCAAGCGCCCAGGCACTGCCTGGCACGAGGTCGGCCGGCTTGAAGACCACGGTGTTGCCGTATGCCAGGGCCGGTGCGATTTTCCAGGCCGGAATGGCGATGGGAAAATTCCACGGGGTGATGATGCCGATGACCCCCTCCGCTTCGCGCACCACATCGACATCCACGCCAACGCGTATCGAAGCCAGCTTCTCGCCACCAAGGCGCAGAGCTTCGCCGGCGAAGAACTTGAAGACGCGGCCCGCCCTGGTAGCTTCCCCAACGCCTTCTTGCAACGTCTTGCCCTCCTCACGCGACAAGAGACGACCAAGCTCTTCGCGACGCGCAAGGATTTCAGTTCCGATTCGGTCCATGGCGTCTGACCGATCTTCGGCGGTACGGCGCTGCCATGTGACCCGCGCGTCATATGCGGCATCGATGGCTTGGAGTGCCTGGACTTCGCTTGCCCGGGCGTACTCCCCGACCACATCCCCAGTGTCAGAAGGATTGATGTTGCGATTGATGTCGCTGCCCGCCGCCCATTCGCCGGCAATGTAATTCATGTTCAGTTTCGAGCTCATAAATGCATCCTGTCTTTGTTTGGAACTCAGGTCATCAACCAGCCGCCGGCGACATCAATCACCTGACCAGTAATAAAGTCAGCCTGCCGCGAGGTTAGAAAGAGGCAGGCATCGGCAACTTCAGCGAGTTTTCCGAGCCGGCGCAACGGCGTCACGCCGATGACGGCGTCGTTGGACGCGGCGGGCGCACCCGCCAGACTCGTTGATTCACCGACATGCTGGTTTGCGTCAACAGCGTCGGCCTTGACCAGGACGACTCTGCTTCCATTAACTCCGCCTGCTGCGTTGCGCTCGTTAACTGCAATCTGCATTCCCCGAAAACTTTCATCGCCAAGCAACGCCAAGCCGTCGCTTAGCAGGTAAAGGGCTCCGAGCTTGAGATCGGCCGCGTTGGCCGTATTGACTCCCAATGCCGCAACGCAGCCAATCGCAATGGCGAACAGTTTGAGTTTTTTGAACACTTGTGCCTCCTAAGCCAACAAAGCGTTAAATCGTTAAAATATATGAAGCGCTTCAGATTATGAAAATAGGCTTTCATACTAATAGCTAAAACCTTGTCAGAATTATATATGAAGCGCTTCATTTATGGAGTGTGGGAACAATAAAATTTCCTATGATCCTTTCCGTCTCGGTCTTCGAGAAAACCCAGCTTTCATGCGCCCTGCAGCTGAGCTTTCCAATTCCAGAAACATCGCTTGGCGATATTCAGTTGAATTTGTTCAACTTTTAAACGGACACTACTGGAAATTTGATTTATTTGAAAGATATTAGGAGACGAACCATGGACTTTCACCGGGGCGCAGACCGCGCCGTTGCTTCGCTGCTCGGGTGGCTGCCTGCATGACCCCTGACCAGTTGCGCACCTTCGCCGTAGTAGCCTCGCACCGCAACATCAGCGGCGCTGCGCTAGAACTCAACCTGTCCCAACCGGCGGTCTCGGGACAACTGAAACTGCTGGCTGAATCCTTCGGCGAGGCGCTCTACCACCGGCACGGGCGCGGCATCCAGTTGACGCCGGCGGGGGAGCAGCTTGCCCTGTTTGCCGGGCACATCCGCAAGGCCCACGACGAGGCGGTGGCCATGCGCGTCGCATGGCGTGAGGGTGGCGGCATCCTACGCATAGGTGCCAGCACTACGCCGGCCAGCTACCTGCTGCCGCACCTGGTGGCCCGCTTCCACGCGGAATGTCCGAAGGTCAAGGTAGCCATGATTCGCAGCGGCAATTCGGCGGAGATTGCCAGCCGGCTGCCAGAGCTCGACATCGGCTTCATCGAGGGGCCGGTTCCGAAAGAGATGCCTGCCGATACCGCCGTTCTGCATTGGTACACCGACCAGGTCGCCGCCATTGTTCCGGCGGGACATTCGCTGCTGGGCGCGCGCAAGCCCGTTACGCTGGCGGAGCTGGCGCGTTACCCCCTGGTGTGGCGCGAGGCTGGTTCCGGCTTGCGGCGTCTGGTGGAGGCGGTATTCCTGTCACACGGCATCGTGCCCGCCGACATCCTGGACGTGACCAGTATCGAGGGCGTGAAGGAGGCTGTGCGTGCCGGCATGGGCGTGGGATTCATCTCGGGCATGGCCATGCGCGACGGCGACCCGACGCTGGCAACCGTGCCGCTAGCCGATGGGGCCGAGTTCCGTCGCCAGTTCAGCATGCTGGTGACCCACCACACCAACGCTTCGCGCGCCTGCCGGGCCTTCCAGGCCATGAGTCTCACGGTGGGGGCCGACGTCGCCACGCTCTGACAACGGGGCGCTCAGCGCCACCGAATCATCGGATTTTCCGATGGATTCCATCCGAAAAGACGACTACGTTTTCGCGACCGGTGCCCCTAGAATTCCTGGCAGTGCCATCGGCCGGCGCACAGGCGGCCAACAAGGCGTGTCCACGAACAACAGGAGACAGCAGCGTGAGCCAAGTGATTATTTTGCATCCCAAGGACAACGTCGCCACGGCGGTGGCCGACCTCGCCCCAGGCGACAGCGTGCCGGCGTCGGACATCGCCAGCGTCAAGGTGGCCGAGGCCGTGCCTTTCGGCCACAAGATCGCCCTGGTGGCTATCCCGGCCGGCGAGCCCATCTACAAGTACGGCGAGCCCATCGGCCTGGCGTTGAAAGACATTCCGGCCGGCGGTTATGTCCATGTGCACAACGTCGACAGCCAGCGCGGCCGCGGCGACCTGAAGGGAGCATGACCATGGCGACGAATGATCTGAATGATGGCTTCTGGGGCTACCGGCGCAACAATGGCGACGTCGGCATCCGCAACCGGGTGGCGGTGCTGGCGGTGACCGATAGCGTGAACGGTGTCGTGCGGCACCTGGCGCAACTGGTGCGACAGACCCTACCGCTGGCGGTGTGGTACGGCCGCGGCCAGTTTGGCGACGACGACACCATTTTCCGCCGCACGCAAGTCGGTCTGGCGAGCAACCCCAACATCGCCGCGGTGTTGGTGGTCGGGCTCGAGAGGGTGACGACGCAGCAGGTGGCCGACGGCATTGCCAAGACTGGCAAGCCGGTGGCCATGATCTCGGTGCAGGATGTCGGCGGAACCATCGAGGCGCTGGCCCAGGGCATGCGCCTGCTGATGCCGCTGGTGCAGGACGCGTCGGCCGTCCGGCCCGAGCGCATTCCGCTGTCGGAGCTGATCCTGGGGGTGGAATGCGGAGGCACCGACACTACTTCGGGCATCGCGTCCAATCCCGCGCTGGGCTGGGTGGCCGACCGGGTCGTCGATGCGGGCGGCCGGGTCTACCTCTCCGAAACCTCGGAATGGATGGGTGCCGAGCACATCCTGGCCAAGCGCACCAAGGACCCGAAGGTGAGCGAGGCCATCGCGGCGGCCGTGCGCCGTATCGAGGACGATGCCATTGCGCGCGGCGTCGATATCCGCGGCGCCAACCCGGTGCCCGACAATATCCGCGGTGGCATCACCACGATCGAGGAAAAGTCGCTGGGCGCCATCATCAAGGGCGGCACCACGCCGATATGCGGGCTGCTGGCCTACGCCACCAAGCCGGCGGGCAAGGGCCTGTTCCTGATGGACACCGCAGCGCCCGCGGCCGAGTCGATGACGGGACTGTCGGCCGGCGGCGCGCAGATCATCATCTTCACCACGGGGCAGATGAACATCATGGGCTGCCCGGTGTCGCCAACGATGAAAATCACCGGCAACCCCCGCACCGCCAAGCGGCTGGCCGACAACGTGGATGTGGACGTGTCCAAGATGCTGGAGGGCGAAACGGTCGCACAGGCCGGGCGAAGGGTGTTCGATGCGATGCTGTCGACCGCCAGTGGCCGCCTGACCCGGTCCGAGACCCTGGGCGACGAAGAGATCGCCATCAGCCGCACCCAGCCGACGGTGTAGGGTAGCACTGCGTCCCCCAAGAAGGAGTTCAAGCGATGTCGGACAACGAAGTGCGGGTTCCCATCCAGGAGGTCGAGGACGTGCTGCGCCGCGTTTTCTCCCAAGTGCATCTGCCGGAGCGGGAGGCGGCGGTGCTGATCGATACGCTGCTGGACGCCGAGCTGCGCGGCGTCGCGAGCCACGGCCTGTCGCGGGTGAAGATGGTGCGACAGAAGATCGTCAACGGTTCGGTCGTCCTGCCGGCGAACCTGGAGCGCCTTGCGGACCGGCATGCGGTCGCCCGCTGGGACGGCCAGCATGGACTGGGTCAGTGGATTGCTCACCAGGCCATGGAAGACGCCATCAGCAAGGCGTCGCGCTATGGCATCGGCGCGGTGTCGGTGCGCAACAGCCAGCATTTCGGCACGGCCGGCTACTACGCCGCCATGGCCACGGAACGCGACATGGTGGGCATGGTGTTCTCCAATGCGTCGCCGCGGCTGGCCCCGTGGGGAGGCTCACTGCCGCTGCTGGGCAACAACCCGTGGTCCATCGGCATGCCGACCCATGTAGCCGGCATTCCCTTCGTGCTGGATATCTCCAACGCCACGAGTTCGGCAGGGCGCATCCGCCTTGCACAGAAGCGCGGTGAGCGGATACCCGACACCTGGGCCCTGGACGGTAATGGCGAGCCGACGACCGACCCCGCTGCGGCGCTCGCCGGCGTCCTGCTGCCGTTCGGCGGGCACAAGGGCTACGGCATCACCCTGGCGGTAAGCATGCTTGCCTCGCTGCTAGCGGCGGGCGTGCCCGATGCCGAAGTCGAAACGATGGACGACCCCGACCGCAAACAGCGGGTCAGCCACTTCTTCATTGCCATACATATCGATTTCTTCATGCCCGTCGCCGAATTCAAGCGGGAAATGCAGGCTTTGGTCGACAGCCTGCACGCGACGCCGAAGCTGCCGCGCACCGATCGCATCTATTACCCCGGCGAGCGCGGATACCTGCAAAAGCTGCAGGCGATGGCCGCCGGCACTGTGGCCCTGCATCCCTCGGGGTGGAACACTATCGTCGCGCTGCTGGACTGACGCTGACCGCCGAACAACACCACAAAGCGAGAGACAAACATGCGTTCCTTTCCCCTTGCCGTGAACCCGCAACGCCGCCGTCTTGCCCTGGCCTCGCTGGCGGGACTGTGCCTGCCCGGCATGGCCACAGCGCAGCAGGCGGCCTACCCGGCCAAGCCGGTCACGCTGGTCGTGGGCAATGTGCCGGGCGGCTCCATCGACCTGTTCGCGCGTGCCTTGGCCAAACGCCTGCAGGACGTGCTGGGCCAGACGGTGCTTGTGGACAACAAACCGGCTGGAGGCGGCTTGATCGCCAACAGGCTCACCGCGCGGGCACCGGCAGACGGCTACACCCTGGTTGTGGTGACCTCGACCTTCACCGTTGGTGCGGCTATCCGCACCGACCTGGGCTATGACTCCGTCACCGGCTTCAAACCGGTTGCGATACTGGCCAAGGGGCCGCTGCTGGCCACGGTGGCGAGCAAGTCGCCTTTCAAGACCATTGGCGACGTGGTGGCCTATGCCAAGGCGAATCCGGGCAAGCTCAACTACGGCACTTCGGGCCTGGGCAGCATCAACCATTTCGCCACCGAGCTGTTTTCGTATGTGGCCGGGATCAAGATGACCCATGTGCCGTACAAGGGCATGGGTATGGCGATGACGGACCTGAGGGCCGGGCAGATCCAGGTCCTGTTCGCCAGCGCGCCGGCAATTCTCGGGCAGGTGCGAGACGGCGGCATCCGTGCGCTGGCTGTCACGTCCGAGGCACGCTCGCCGGTGGCACCGGAACTGCCGTCGCTGGACGAGGCGGGCTACAAGGGTAGCGCGTTCGAGACTTGGTGGGGCGTGCTGGCACCGGCGGGTACCCCGCAACTCGTCGTCGAGCGCCTCAATACCGAGATCAACAAGATCGTTCAGTCGAAGGAAATGAGGGATTTCTTCCTGAAGGAAGGAGCCGATGCGTTGGTCATGAGGCCGGCGGAGTTCGAGGCTTTTGTGGCCGCCGACATCCAGCACCTAAAAAAGGTGGCCAAGGCTTCCAATATCCGATCCGACTGAGTGGCCGGCTCACGTCGGCTGGTACTGTTCGTTGCTGACGTTCTCCTTTTCGGTGGGGGAACGAGAGTCCGACATTGCAGCGTTGGCCGCACTGGTGTTCGGCCCGGACGATGCTGTGGTCGGGTCGATCTCGATCTCCGGTCCGTCCAGCCGGTTTGCGGAATCGGTCCCGCCCTCGCACTCGGCTGACCGATCAACAAAGACGCTGGCTCAAACGAAGACAAGCCGTTGAGCCGGAGATCGGGCACACCAAGCACGACAACGGGATGGATCGGGCTGGCTGAAGGGGCAAACGGGCGACGCGCTGCACGCGGTGTTGTGTTCGGCGGGCTACAACATCCGCTGGTTGCTGCGCGCGATTGTGCGCCTGGGGCTGAGGGGCCTTTATTTGCGCCTGGTGATGCTGCGCGCCGTGTTGTCTCGCACACCGCAATGGGCGTCGGGCGCATGTGCCTGGCGATATTCAGGTGTTGCTCGCGGATTCGCGTGAATTTTGCAGGGCCGACTATCTGATTGATTTTTGCCACTTGTGCGATTACCTGGCGGGGGCCGCCAAGGCCTGCGCCAAGCATGGCCTCGATGGGTGGAGGAACCTCCAAAAAGAGCGACTGAAGGCGGAGCTGCTGTCTGAAGTCATGAAGGCGCTGCATCCATTTCAGGAGCCACAAACCACGCCCATCGTGGGCACGCCAGTGTGTCAGTGTTACGGCTATATAGCCCACCGCCCAGGCCAGTTCAAGTACCAGGATGCGATGGCGGCCAACTTGCCGATTGGCTCCGGGGAGGTCGAGAGCGCACACCGATATGTGATCCAGAAACGGCTCAAGCGCCCGGCGCATGGCGGAAAGAAGACCATGCCCAAGTCATGCTCAACCTTCGTGCCGCACGCGCCAATCACCGATGGGATCACTACTGGAATGACAAGGCCGATTGAAATAGCGTCCAATACTTTTAAATGCACCCGGTCAGATCTTCCCGGTCAACCCCGGGATCCAGCGGATCCAGCGGATTCAGGAGCATCCGACCTTTCCTTCCGTGACGGCCATTGGCCAGCCGGTCGACGTGGCAGTGGTCGCCGTGCCCAACAAGCGCGCCGTCGATGCATTCAACGATGGCGCCCAGGCGGGTGTGGCGTGGCGTGGCGTGGTGAATAAACCAGAGGGTCAGCGATTAATTGCCTGGCGTAGCCGTTGCAGCGCTTCATCAACGGTGGCCCTGGGACAGCCCAGGTTGATACGCATGAAGCCATGCCCCTCTTGACCGAATTTCTTGCCGCTGTCCAGCCAGACACCCGCCTCTTTCAGCAGGAAGTGACTGAGATCGTCCGCGGAGCGCCCCAGACGGCGGCAGTCCAGCCAGGCCAGATAAAGCGCATCCGTCTTGAAACAGGTGATCTGCGGTATCGACTTTTGAATCTCTGCCGCCAGATACCGGTGGTTGCCCCCGACGTAGTCGAGCAAGGCCTCCAACCACGGCTCGCCGTGGCGGTAGGCGGCCTCGCAGGCCACCATGCCCAGGTAATTGACATAATGAAAGCCGCAGCGTTCCATGTGCACCCACAGTTCGTGGCGCAGGGACGCGTTGGGTACAAACAGGTTCGATACCTGCAGGCCGGCCACGTTGAAGGTCTTGCTGGGCGCGGTGCAGGTGATGCTGTTGTTGGCGGCTCCTTCGTCCAGGCTGGCGAAGGGAATGTGTTTGACCTGGCGGTTGAATATCAGGTCCTGGTGAATTTCATCGGCAATGACCAGCACACGGTGCCGCAGGCAGATTTCATTCATGGCCCGAAGCTGCGCCTCGGTCCAGACATTTCCGGTCGGATTGTGGGGATTGCACAGAATGAATATCTTCGGTGTATAGGTCTTGATCGCGGTTTCAAATATCTCCGGGTCAAATTCATAGTGGTCCGCACGCTCCACCAGCGGCGCATCAACGATGTGGCGGCCATTGACTTTGGGGATGTTGTGGAAAGGCCCGTACACCGGGGCCTGGATCAGCACGCGATCGCCGGGGGAGCTAAAGGCCTGGATGATGTAGGCGAGCGCCGACACGACCCCGGGTGACTTGAGAATCCACTCGGGAGAGACATCCCAGCCAAAGCGCTTTTTCTGCCAGTTCACGATGGCTTCATCGTACGAGTCGCCGCTCTGCGAGTAACCGAAAATGCCACGCTCTACCGCTTGATGCAAGGCCTCCACGACCACTGGCGGCGACTTGAAGTCCATGTCCGCCACCCACATGGGCAGCGGCTTGGCGGCGCATTCGTCAGGCTTCAGGAGTATGTGAGGACGATTCCACTTGATCGACATGGACTCGCGTCGGTCGACAACTTCATCAAAATCAAATTTCATGGAAAAGCCTGTGAGTCAAGAATTGAAAAAATTAATGGCGTATTGCGCATGCAGCGCCGCCCCGCGCGCCATGGCTTTCTCGTCGATATTGAACTTGGGGTGATGGTGCGGATAGCAGGCGCCGCAATCGGGGTTGCGGGCCCCCACAAACGCGAAAACCCCCGGGTAAGCCTCGAGAAATTCGCCATAGTTTTCTGAAGCCATCAGACACGGGTGCTGTATCAATGCAGCCTCCCCGGCGCTGTCGCGCGCCGCCGATGCGGCGATTTCACTGCAGCGAGCCTCGTTGTAGACAACGAGCCCCGTCCCACTGAACACGATCTCGGCCTTGGCCCGATAGGCTTCGGCCGTGCTGGTGACCATGCGAACCAGCGCCTCCTTGAGATGGGCGCGCGTCTCGCGGTTCGTGTTGCGCATGGTCCCAGACAAGGCAACCTGTTCGGGTATGACATTGGCGGCAACGCCGCCTTGTATCTTGCCGAAAGTCAAGACGGTTGCATGCACCGGATTGACCTCGCGGCTGATGAGGGCCGATGCATTAAGAATAATGGCGGCTGCCGCAATCACAGGGTCGATACCGCGGTCCGGGTTAGCGCCGTGGCAACCGACTCCCCGCACGACGATCTCGAATCTGTCGCCCGCGGCCATCCTCGGCCCGGCCTCCACCGAGATGCGGCCACTTTCTATCTCCGACCACAGGTGGATGCCGAAAACACTCTTGACGGGATGCTTGGCAAGCTCTTCAAGAATTTCCTTGGTGCCTCCGCCACGTTCTTCGGCCTGCTGAAAGCAGAGCTTGACCGTGCCGTGCAAGGAATCCCTGGCAGCCAACAGCACGCGTGCCGCACCGAGCAGCATCGCCACATGGCCATCATGACCACAGGCGTGCATGACGCCGGCGACTGCGGATTGGTAATCGAGGTGGGCGTTATCTTCCTGGATCGGCAGAGCGTCCATGTCGGCGCGCAACGCCACGATCTGGTCGGTTCGGGTGCCTTCGATGGTGGCCACCACACCGTGATCGCCCACCACCACAAAGGGGATGCCCAGCTTCTGCAGCTCAGCCTGGACTAGCTTCGAGGTCGCGTCCTCCTTGAACGATAGTTCGGGGTGGCGATGCAAGGTTCTGCGCAGGTCCACCATGTAGTCCAGATGCTGCTCGGCAATTTCCAAAGTTTTCATAAAAAGTCTCCATCTTTTAAAGTGTGCAGATTCAAGTACAAAGTGCGTCACTGGGCACGGTACCTATCATTGCAACGGGTGCAAAGCGGCTCGTGGAATCGTCCAGCAAGTTAGGCATGACCCCAGGTCCACCGGCTCGGCTGTTTTGGCGCCACCGCCGAAGGCATCGGCCGCATGCTCACGCAATTGGCGCTTCCATTCGGTGATCTGGTTGGCGTACATCTCGAACTGCTTTCCCCGCTCGGCCAACGCCCAAGTCTTCGCGCAACGCGGCCAAGGCCACTCGGGCTTGAACACCGGCGTATACGTGAAGCAGGTGCGCCGCGCTGATTTTTTGACCACGAAGAACTCCTTCTTGCCAGACTGATATCGGCCTCGCGTTAGCCCGGAGTTTCCACGTAAAGCGGTATTAAGAATTGCGGAGCCACTTCTGAATACTCACGCTTGCGTCATGCTTGATATTTCACTCATTCCGCTTTGATATCGGCATCCTTGATGACTTTGCCGTAAAGGCTGAAGTCCTCGTCCCAGACCTTCTTGAGCCCTTTGGGTCCCAAGAAAGCCGGATTAATGTTCGACTGGCGCATTTTGGCTGCGATCTCCGGGTTTTTCAGTGCCTTCTCAAACTCTGAGGCGATTTTTTCGATGACCTCGGGCGGCGTGCCTTTGGGGGCGAAGGCTCCGAACCAGGTGCCCCCCTTGTTGACTTGCGGAACAGGCAATTCACCGACGGCCGGCGTATTGGGAAAATCAGGGAAGCGCTTGTCGTCAAACACTGTCAGCAACTTGGCCTTTCCTTGCTTGACGTACTGCAGCATGGTCAGGTCGTTCACTAAGTCCAGCCGGCCTGCCACCAGGTCGCCGACCATAACCGCAGCCCCTTTGTAGGGAACATGATTCAGTTTGATGCCCCAACCTCTTTGCAGTATTTCGCCCACCACATGCGACTGGGAACCAATACCCGTCGTGCCATAACTAATCTTGCCAGGATTGGCCTTGGCGTAGGCAATAAATTCCGCGACATCTTTTACGGGCAGATCATTGCTGACGACCAGAACACCACGAAACTCACTAAGGCGCGCAATTGGCACCAGGTCTTTTTGGGTGTCGTAGGGCAGTTTCCGCAAATGCGGGGTAATGGCCATGATGCCGACGGGAGCCACCAGGATGGTGTAGCCGTCAGATGGCGCCGTCGCTGTGGCCTGAGCTGCAATCGACGCCCCTGCCCCTGTCCGGTTGTCGATCAAGAAAGACTGGCCCGTTGATTTCTGCATTTCCTGCGCGATGACCCGAAGCATCACTTCCATGCCACCGCCTGGAGCGAACGGGTAAATGATGCGCACGGGTTTTGAAGGAAAGGTACCCGCTGCTTGCGCAGAACCCATAGTTAACGCAGCAATGGCGACAGCTCCCGCAAAGGCGGTTGTCAGCGACTTAACAAAGCTTAACTTCATGATTTATCTCCTTCTGTAAAATTAGACTTTCATTGAAAGACTGTGAACATATGATCCACGGCCTGCGAAATGTCGTAACCCATTGGGTTTAGAGGCATTTCGCCTGTCGCGTCATAGACGCAAGAGTGATTCTGGCAAAACACAATTCTTCTCACAAAATGAAAAGTCTCAACTTGTTAGTGACTAAGCACGCCGTAATTCGGCAAGAAATGCGCGCGCGCGGGGACTGCTCGGCGCGGTGAAGAAAACGTCCGGTTTGGTGTCTTCTAGGATTTCACCGTCGGCCATGAAGATGATGCGATCTGCCACTTCGCGGGCAAATCCCATCTCGTGCGTCACACACAGCAGCGTCATGCCATCGTCGGCGAGTTCGCGGATCACCGCCAGCACCTCGCCGACCATCTCCGGATCGAGCGCGCTGGTCGGTTCATCGAAAAGCATGACTGGTGGCTCCATTGCCAACGTGCGCGCAATGGCAACGCGCTGCTGCTGCCCGCCCGAGAGACGACCGGGGTAGGCATCGCCCTTCTCTGCCAATCCGACCCTCTTGAGCAAGGCAGCAGCCCGCTGCCGGGCCTGCTCTCGGCTGAGCCCCAACAGATGCATCGGGGCCAGGCAGATGTTCTCGGTCACCGACAGGTGCGGAAACAGGTTGAACTGCTGGAAGACGAAACCAACGCGCTGGCGCATCGCATTGATGTCGCGCGCAGCGTTGCCGACGACCTGGCCTTCAATTGCAATCGAGCCTTTTTCGATGGGCTCCAGGCGATTAATCGAACGCAGCAAGGTGGATTTTCCGGACCCCGATGGCCCGCAGATAACGACCACTTCCCCCTGACGGAACGAAAGGGTGATGTCCTTTAGCACAGGCAGGTTGCCAAAGCGCTTGGTGACGTTCTTGAATTCGATGATGGGGTCAGAAGTGTTCATGCCGTAGTCTCCGCTTTGATTATTCCGTTCGCACCAGCAAACCTTCGCTCCAAACGCCGCCCGAAGAGGGTCAGGGGATAACAAAGAATGAAGTAGCTGAGCCCCAGGAGGATGAAAATTTCGGCTGAACGATTGCCCAGTAAGTCGTTCAATCCCATAAACTCCTCCGATATCTCGTGAACCCCGATCAACGAAGCCAGCGAGGTCTCCTTGATCAACAACACCAGCTGAGTGATGATGCTGGGCGTCACATTGCGCAAAGCCTGCGGCACGATAACCAGCCGCAGCGCGGCGCCATTACCCAGTCCCAGGGCGCGCGCCGCCTCGTATTGGCCGCGTGGAAGTGCCTGGATGCCTGCAACGATGACCTGCGACATGTAGGCGCCATTGAAGAGAGTCAAGGTAACGATCACCGACAACATCAGAGGTGCCCTCGGGCCCAGTAACAGGGGAACCAAAAAGTAAGCCCATAGCAGATGGACCAATAAAGGCACGCTGCGCATATAGAAAACGAACAGTTGGGCCAAACGGTTCAACCATCGCCACGGCGCGATGAGCGTCAACGCAAGCACCATGCCCGCCGGCAAAGCCAGCAGCAGCCCGGACACTGCCAATATCAGCGTCATGACCAAGCCGCCCAAGGGCCCATGGGGATAGAGACCTATCAGCAACTGCAGCCAGTACGTCTGAATGATATCGAGCATAGTTAGAACCTCAAGCTTGAAGAGAATTCCGGCGTTCGTACACCCGGCTCAGCAGTGTCAGAACAACGGCTACCAGCAGGAAGAACACAGAGGTGAAGGCGTAGGTCTCGACCGTCCGGAACGAGCTGTTTTGTACCGCCCGCGTCACATAGACGAGTTCGCCGACACCGACCATCAGCGCCACGCTGGTGTTCTTGGTGATGGTCATGGCCTGCCCCAACAGCGGCGGAATCACCGCCTTCAGCGCCTGCGGCAGGATGACCAGTCGAAAGCTCCTCACAAAACCGAAACCAAGTGACTGTGCAGCCTCCAGCTGACCATGTGGAATGCTGCGGATGCCACTGCGTAAGTCTTCGGAAATGAACGCCGATGAATACAGGATAAGCGCCACAAGTGACGCATAAAAGCCGACATCCTGCCGGTACAACCAGGCCTTGAGGGCATCAGGCAACAGCTCCGGTGCTCCAAAGTACCAAAACAAGAGATGCACGAGCAGCGGCACAGCACAAGTGATCTCCACGAACAAAGTCGCTGGCCGGCGCAGCCAGGACGACGGAGACAGTCGGGCAAACGACAAGACCGCCCCGAGCAGCATGCCGCCGAGCAAAGTGCCTCCCGTGAGTTCCAGCGTCGTTGCAATTCCTTTGAGCAGGATCTCACGGTACTCATCCCGCAGCACCACACCCCATTCGAAACCTTGGATCATGCTCATGGCGGCTGACTCGTTTCGGTTCGGTTCAGGAAGGTTGATAGGGTGCGATGGTGAAGCTGCGCTTCATCTTGAGTTTGGATCCCTGGCCAAACCATTTTTCGAAAATGACACCCGCCTTGCCAGACGACTCCAGATTGGTCAACGCCTTGTTGACTGCTGCCAGCACACGCGGCTCACCTTTACGTACGCCGAGCCCCAACTGATCCTTGGTCACGAACTGGTCCAACAACACATACTTGCCGCCGGTCGGTCCAATCAATCCGAGCAGCGTTGTATCGTCCCCGGCCATCGCATCGACTTTGCCCTGGTCGAGCGCCAGAAAGGCGTTGGCCGGGCTCGGATATGCTTTTAGCTCCGGTTTGTCGATGACCTTGGGCAGCTTAATTTCTAGATTGGCGCCATCGGTGCCCGAGATGCGCTTTCCAGCCAGGTCGGCGAACGACTTGATGGGTGACGTTGCCGAAACAACAACTCTGACGCCGGCGTGCAGATAGTTCTGAGTGAAGTCGATCAAACTCGCGCGCACGGCGGTGTTGGTCAACGCCGACAGCGCGATGTCGGTGCGGCCTTGCTGCAGATCACTGATCCGCGTCGCCGATGTGACAAAGACAAACTCAGGCTTCACCCCCATCTCGGCCGCGATAGCGCTGCATACGTCAACGTCATAACCGACCAGTTGGCGCGTCTTGGGATCTTCAACGAACGAAAAGGGAACATTGTTGGGCGTCACACCGCACTTCAGCGCACCATCGGCCTTGATCGTGTCGAGTTGGTCGGCACGCGCCGTGGTGAAACCGGTCATCAGCATAAAAACGCTGGCACCGATGAGAAGGGATTGTCGGAAAGATTTTTTCATGGTTTTGTCTCGTTGTATGTAAGTTATAGAAGCAGGTTTGTAGGCCGCATTGCTGTAATGCCGCCCTTGGTTTTGCCGTATGCCCAAGCCGCCGCTCAGCGGGCAAAGGACTCCGAGCTTGAGATCGGCCGCCTTGGCCGTATTGATTCCCGATGTCGCAACGCGGCCAATTGAAACGGCCGCCAGCTTAAGTTTTTTGACCACTTGCGCCTCCTAAGTCAACAAAGCGACCAAATATATGAATCGTTTCATTTATTAGAAATTCGATTTTTGTATCTAGACTACTATGCTGTACGTATAATAAATGAAGCGCTTCAAAAATGAAATGTGGAACAGTGAAAATTTCTAAGGGCTTACCCTGAGAAAAACTAGCCTGCAGAACCTGGCGTTGTTAATGTCTTCTGCCGATCGTTTATATCTTTGGCGTCACAAGCAATTCTCAATTTTTGTTAGGAGCTATCCATGAGTAACCAATTCCAACGCATGCAGGATGATCTTGCGGGACAAACAGTTTTAGTCACAGGCGCTGCTGGTGGCGTCGGCCGTGCCGTCACCAAACTATGCGGAGAGCGGGGCGCCAAGCTTGTTCTCTGCGATGTGACGTCGACAGAGCAGACGGCTGCAGTCAATCACGGAGTCGAGGGTGTGCTCGCAGTGCATCAGATGGACTGCAGTGTGCGGGCCCAGGTTGAAGAGGTCGCCAGCACCGTTGGAGCCGTCGATGTTTTGATCGACACGGCAGGCATCTGCCCGCGTGACGACTGGATGCATGAGGATTGGGACATAGCGTTCGAGCAGGTCATCAATGTCAACGTCCGCGGTCCCATCAACCTGGCCCGCGCATTCATGCCGGGGATGATCGAGCGCAAGTACGGCAGGATCGTTCTCTGTGGCTCGCTCGCTGGGTGGACTGGGGGACTGCGGTCAAGTCCCCACTACGTTGCCGCAAAGGGGGGCGTCCACGCGCTTGTTCGGTGGCTAGCCATGCGCGCAACGCCTCACGGAGTATGCGTAAACGGGGTAGCTCCTGGACCGGTCGCGTCAGCGATGACCGACGGCCAAGGCTACACGCCGGACGACTTTCCATTGAAACGCCTCGGTACTCCCGAGGAAGTTGCGTCGATGATTGCATTTTTGGCCTCACCCGCGGCTAGCTATGTAGCAGGCACAGTGATCGATTGCAACGGAGGTATCTACCTTCGATAGGTAGCTCAATCGAGCCGCTGCGTCCGGAGCCCGCAATGCAGCATCGAGAAGGTCAACGAGCAGCTCGAAAAGTAACCTTTTGTACAGCCGACCAACGACAAGTCGGCTTCCAACCCCCTAGTCAAGATTCGGTCGGCACCCCCGGATGGTCAAGATTGAATCGGCGCCGACAGCCCATGATCGATGAAAGTGTGAATGTCCATGAAGATCTATTTTTCCCCCTTCTCGCCCTACGTCCGCAAGTGCCTGGTGACGGCCCATGAGCTGGGCCTTAACGACCGCGTGCAGCTACTGCCGTCGAACGCCAACCCCGTTCAGCGCGACCAGCAGATCATTGCCCAAAACCCGCTGGGCAAGGTGCCCACCCTCATCACCGATGGCGGCGCCGTGCTGTACGACAGCCGCGTCATCTGCGAGTACCTGAACGAGGTGGGCAATGGCGGGCTCTTTCCGCGCGGTGGCGACGCGCGCTGGGAGGCGCTAACGCTGCAGGCCCTGGGCGACGGCATCCTCGACGGCGCCCAGATCGCACGCTACGAAGACGTGGCCCGCCCCGAGGCGTTGCGTTGGCCCGAGTGGCGCACTGCGCAGCTGGACAAGGCCGAGACCTCGATGGACCATCTGTCGACCAATCCCAACCTCATCGCACTGAACCGCGTGGACATCGGCACCCTCACTGTGGCCTGCGCGCTGTGGTATCTGGACCTGCGCTTCGGCGACTTCAACTGGCGCGCTCGCCATCCCGCCGTTGCGAGCTGGTACGCGGAGTTCTCGAAACGGCCCTCGTTGCAGGCCACCTGGTCTCTGTGACCGCGGCCATCACGGCACCGGCTCACCTGAGGCGGCGCTACGCGCAAGCGGTCGACATGGCAGCCTCGGGATGGCGTTCTGCTGGCACGGCGAACGGCGCCGAGTCGTCTGCCCAAGCCATGAAAGCTTTGTGATGATGCTGACCCTGGTTTATGGTGCGGTAGTCGGTCTCGTACTCGGTCTCACGGGCGCAGGTGGGGGCATCCTTGCGGTACCTGCTTTGGTTTTGGGGATGGGCTGGCCGCCGCAAGCCGCCACACCCGTCGCATTGTTGGCCGTCGGCTTCTCTGCAGCGCTCGGCGCTTTCGACGGGCTACGCAAGGGTCTCGTTCGATGGCGCGCCGCGCTGCTGATGGCGTCACTCGGCATTTGTTTTTCTCCCCTCGGCGTCTGGATTGCCCATGCCTTGCCCCAGCCTGTGCTCATGACGCTGTTTGCGGCCGCCATGTTTTTTGCCGCTGCGCGCCTCTTGCGTCAGAACCTGCGGGGCGCTTCGCCTAGCGGCAACCTGCCAGCAGAGGCAATCTCGGCCGCAGAGAAGAACTGCGTTCTCGATCCTTCTTCGGGGCGTCTACGTTGGACCTCTCGATGCGCTGCAACTCTGTCTTGCATCGGGTCGTGTTCGGGGTTGCTCACCGGAATGCTGGGGGTCGGGGGTGGATTCCTCATCGTTCCAGCCTTCCGCCAGTGGACCGACATTCGCATGCACGGCGTCGTTGCAACCTCACTTCTGGTCATTGCGTTGGTGTCTCTTGGCGCGACCGTCAGCGCCCTTCATGCAGGGGCTCAAGTGGGATCCGCAGGTCTTGTCTTCATCTTGGCGGCGATGACCGGGATGCTTGCCGGCAGGCAGTTGGCCCCCCGGGTGCGCAGCGAGATATTGCAGATCAGCTTCGCCTCTCTTTCCATCGCGGTGGCCGTGGCGCTGCTCTATCGAACCTGGTTGCCTTGAGGCAACTCTACTCCTCATGACCTTCCTTGCCTCACCTCGTGTCGAAGCCTTTTTCGACACCGACTCGTCCACATTTACCTATGTTCTCTACTCAGGAGATGGCAGTGACTGCGCGATCATCGATTCGGTATTGAACTTCGAACCGAAGGCTTGCCGGACACATACGACGTCGGCGGACGCGATCATCGCCTTCGTGCGTTCACGCGAGCTGCGTGTGCAATGGCTGCTCGAGACGCATGCACATGCGGATCATCTTTCTGCCGCACCTTATCTGCAGCAGGTCCTTGGCGGCATGATCGCTGTTGGCTCGGGCATTCTCAAAGTCCAGAACGCGTTTCAGAAGATTTTCCACCTCTCTCCGGACGTTAAGCTCGATGGCTCTCAGTTCGGCCATTTGTTTGAACCGGACGAGCAGTTCAACGTCGGTCCGTTAACGTTGCGAGCCATGCACGTGCCCGGGCATACGCCGGCGGATGTAGCCTACGTTGTTGATGGCGCAGCAGACGAGCCGGCGCTTGCCTTCGTAGGGGACACCCTCTTCATGCCGGATGTCGGCAGCGCCAGGTGTGACTTTCCCGGGGGCAGTGCGTACACCCTTTATCGCTCGGTGCAGCGGCTGCTGCAGTTGCCGCCACAGACCTTGTTGCTGTTGTGCCATGACTACCCACCCGACGGGCGGCTGCCGTCTTTCGAGACAACAGTGGCGCAGCAGCGCCTGGCAAACATCCATTTACGTGACTCCGTCACCGAGGACGAATTCGTCGAGATGCGACAGCGCCGGGATGCAACTCTCGGCATGCCCGCGCTGATCCTGCCCGCGATCCAAGTGAACATCCAGGCGGGTGAGCTGCCGCCACCCGAGGCGAATGGAGTCCGATACCTGAAAATACCTTTGAACGTTCTGTAGCGGCATCAGCTCCTTTTGCTGGTGCCATATTGTGACGAAACCCCACACAGTGAAACAACAACATAGAGGCTTCCAGAATGCAAGATTTTCCTCACCCCATCGTTTCGGTCGATTGGCTTTTGCGACATAGCGGCGACCAGGACCTCCAGATCATCGATACATCTTGGGAGATGACTGATCGTCAGCGCCCTCACTATGAAGTATTCTTGGAAGAACATATTCCGGGCGCAATCCACTTCGATGCCGAGAAAATAGCAGCGCCGAGCTTCGCGCCGCCGCATCGCATGGTCCCCGAGCCAGCGCTTTTTGCGAAGCTCTGTGGGGACCTAGGCATTCGGCAGGATGCCATGCTTGTGATTTACGACAATGCTGGTCTCTATACCGCCGCCCGAGCTTGGTGGATGTTCAAAGGGTTTGGGCATAAAGGGGTGGCGGTACTTGATGGGGGACTACCCGCTTGGAAGGCTGCAAATGGGTCAGTGGAAAGCGGAATTTCGAGAGTGAGACAGCGTCAAAATTGGACACTTCCGACGTCGCAGCCGGAGACCGTTGACAGCAGTAAGGTGGCTATGGCGCTTCGGACGGGAACTGCGCAGATAGTAGATGCTCGCCCGTCCGAGCAATTCAACGGCGATACGTCGTTCCGCTATCCCAATGTGCGCCCCGGACATATTCCAGGATCTATAAATCTCTCGCAACGACTTTTACGCAACGAGAAGAATTTTTTTCGAAGTCCAGCCGATATGCGCGCGATATTCGCCCGTCATGGAATTGACCTCTCTAAACCCATCATAGCCACATGTGGGTCAGGTATCACTGCTTGTATCATCAATCTTGCCTGCGAAATTATGGGTACTGAAAAGGTTGCGATCTATGATGGCTCCTGGGAAGAATGGGGAGGGCGCAGCGACCTGCCGGCAGAACTTGATCCTGCAAACAGTGTTTAGGAATTATTGGGCTACACCGACTATCCGACCCTTGCGCAACAATCCGGTGTGCAGGGATGACTGACCAGACCGGGGTGCTACTTCGCACCGGCTGTCTTAGCCTTGCGATTGCGCGTCACAGTCATGCTTCTCAGCGCGGAACAGTTATGGTTCCGGCGACACTTGAGCCTGATTGATGAAATCGCCCGCACACTATCAGTTTGCATGGGGGAAAGCTTAAATTTCGCGGCTCCAAACCGGCCTGTCGTGGCGGTCTCCTACTGGCCGATGGCGGGTGCCGGGGCCATCGAAATCGCGGCCGCATTGCTGACCAAAGCCTGTAGCCTTGAATGACCGGTCTGGAGCAGGCAGTTTCGATATTCGACAGTCAGGAGTCAGTCTAAGGACTAAACCGCTCGCGCGGTAGTCCGCCGCAAAGGCCCTGACGCGGGGTAAACATCGCGTCCCTGTCTATGTTGGCGAGTGAGGCAATCGGCCTCGTTCTTCGACAGGAGCACGATCATGATCCCTTTGACCCAAGCCATCTCGCCGCTGCGCCAACGCATGCTCGACGACATGCGCATGCGCAAACTCGAACCCAAGACCCAGGCCGCCTATGTTCGCGCGGTGCGATACCTCGCCGGCTTTCTGAGACGCTCGCCCGACACAGCCACTGCGGAGGATTTGCGACGGTTCCAGTTGCACATGATCGATCGGGGCGTCTCGCCGATCACGCTGAACGCCACCATCACCGGGTTGAAGTTCTTC
>NZ_FOKZ01000016.1 GCF_900112285.1 Polaromonas sp. OV174
AACAGCGTATCCATCTTCACCAAAGCCTCGTTGACCATCTGGCGTATGGGCCGCAGGGGATGATTACTTGGCACAAAGTCTTCCAGATGGCGCATCGTGAACAGGCTTTCGGTGAAGGTGTCGGCTCCGCGCATGGAATTGAATTGCTTGTATCTGGTGATGGAAAAATGGGCTACCTGAGATAAACGTTGGAGCTTGCGTATTGGCGGACTCCGCTCCGAGGTATTTCAGCAGCCTGCTAGGGGCTTGGGGCGGATCATTTTCCCTGCCATTTCGTTTGTGCAGGCTACCAACCTCAAGGCAACGGCAAACAGATTGAGCGCGCGGCTTAGATAAGCCCGTGTCAGCAGTCAGTCTCTTGTAGTCGGTCGCCGACCCCCTTTGATCGTCAGCAACGCAGCGAAAGCGGGCGCCCGCCACCGTCAGCTTTCTTAAAACCCAATGGCATCAAGTGCAAGCCCACACAGTGCTGGACAAGGTCGTGGGTCCAAAGGTAAAGGGCCCAGGCCTTTCGACCTAAGCGCTCATTTCCTCACTCGCCGCTCACAGGCCGCCGAAACACACGTACTTCATCTCGGTGTACTCCGAAATGCCATGGCGTGAACCCTCGCGGCCCAGTCCGGATTCTTTGACCCCTCCGAACGGGGCCACCTCGTTAGAGATCAGGCCGGTGTTCACGCCCACCATGCCGGACTCCAGCTTCTGGGACACACGCAGGCAGCGGCTCATGTCTTTGCTATAGAAATAAGATGCCAGGCCAACGTCCGCTTCGTTGACATGGTCCAGCATTTCGCTCTCGGACGTGAACTTTGCAATGGGAGCCAAGGGGCCGAAGCTCTCGCATTGCATGCACAGGGCATCCAATGGGACATTGGAGAGGATCGTGGGCTCGAAGAACAGCTCGCCGACATCGCTGCGCTGGCCGCCACACACCACGGTAGCGCCGGCTGCCACGGCTTGCGCTATGTGTTGCTCTACCTTCTCAATGGCTTGGACATTGATCAGCGGGCCCTGGTTGACGCCGGCATTCAGACCGTTGCCCAGCTTGAGTTGCTTGACCTTGGCGGAGAACTTCTGCACGAAGGCGTCGTAGACACCGGCCTGAACAAAGAAACGGTTGGCGCATACACAGGTCTGGCCCGAGTTGCGGTACTTGGACACCATGGCGCCTTCGACGGCTGCATCGATGTCGGCATCCTCGAAAACGATGAAGGGGGCGTTGCCGCCTAGCTCCAGGGAGAGCTTCTTCACGGTATCGGCAGACTGCGCGTACAGAATCTTGCCGACGGCGGTGGAGCCGGTAAACGAAACCTTGCGCACGCGCGAGTCCTGCATCCATTCACCGCCGATGGCGCGGGCATCGCCTACGACGACGCTGATGACGCCCGCGGGGATGCCTGCTTCATAGGCCAACGCTACCAGGGACAGGGCGGTCAGAGGGGTCAGCTCCGATGGCTTGATCACCATGGTGCAGCCGGCCGCCAGTGCGGGCGCTGCTTTGCGGGTGATCATCGCTGCAGGGAAGTTCCAGGGCGTTATGGCCGCGGTAACCCCCACGGGCTGGTTCACCACCATGAGGAACTTGTCCTTGGCCGGCGATGGGATGGTCTCGCCGTAGACGCGCTTGCCTTCCTCGGCGAACCACTCAATGAAACTGGCCGCGTAGGCGATCTCGCCCTGGGCCTCGGTGATGGACTTGCCTTGCTCCAGGGTCAGCTGGGTGGCCAGGGCCTGGGTGTTGGCCTTGATGAGGTCAAACCACTTGCGCAGCAGGCCCGAGCGCTCCGCCGCCGTGCGTTAGCTCGGGGAACGCCTTGGCCGCCGCATCGACAGCAGCCTTGGCATCGGCTTGCCCACACTCGGCAACTTTGGCCAGCAAGGAGCCATCGAAGGGGTTGATGACATTGATGGGCTGCTGGGCGTTGCCGGCAGGGGCGCCATTGATGATGCAGCTCAGGACTGCAGGCTCTGCGCTGCATTCGGTGATGATGTGTGCCATGGGCGAAGCACCTTTAGGCGATGACGGTCACGAAATAGACCTTCTTGACGAACTCGTCCACTTCCCAGTGGCCTTTGTAGTCTTCGGGCATGACGAAGGGATCACCCGCTTTCAGGGCGTGCACCGTGCCGTCCGGATCGACGACGCGGCAGCTGCCCTCCACGATGTGGCAGAACTCGATGTAGCCGGTAGTGTCCGAGCGGAAGCTGCCTGCGGTGGCTTGCCAGACGCCGGCCGAGGCCTTGCCTGCATGGCCTTCAAAGACATTCATGGTTTGGGTCTGGGTGCTGCCGGACATTGGGCGTTTGGGGGCGCCTATGACTGGATTGATCAGTTCGGCGGTTTGCCAGCGCACCAGCTTGGCTTGAGGGCTTGTCATGGAATCGGTACTCCTTGGGGGGGGGCAAATGAGGTGAGGGGGCGCGGGCTGCCGCGTCCTTAGGCGCGAAACCGCGAGAGGCGAAAGGCGTGGTGCTCGACGGTGGGAGCTATGCCTTGTACCAGTTGGGCCAGCAGCTCGCCGGCGGCCGGGCCTATGCCAAAACCGTGGCCGCTGAAACCGGTGCCAATGAAGAAGCCAGGGATGGCGTCCACCGCCGAGATCACGGGCAGGGCGTCGGGCGTGACGTCCATCATGCCGCCCCAGGCCTGGGCCACCTGCGCACCTTTGAAAGCCGGGAAGGCCTGCTGCAGTTGCCGCAGCGCGGCATGCACGGAGCTCGTGTTGGGCCCGGGGTCGAGCGTGCGGGTTTTTTCGAAGGGCGTGGGCTTGTCGAGCGCAAAGCGCGTGGGTGTGAACAGCTCTTCAAAAAAGCGCCGCCCGAAGCGGATCTTGAGAAACTGCTTTTGCGCCATCCAGGCCCGGAAGAAAAGCGGCAGCAGACGAATGCTGTCGGGCGTCACATCGGCCACCGAGGCCGAGAGTTTGGACACCGTGTAGCCGCCATCCGCCCGGGGGCGGCAGGTGAATTCCTTGCCGTTGACCGCCAGGTCCAAGCCTGTGGGCAGGGCGTCCGTGCGCAGCGCGGATCCGTGCACCTTGAGTTGTGGCAGGAAGACGCCGGTGTTGCCGCACATCAGGCGGCTCCAGGCGCCACCGGCCAGCACCACGCGGTCGGCCGCCACCCGGCCGTGTTCTGTGATGACGCCTGCGGCCCGGCCGCCCGCGATGTCCAAGCCGCGCACGGCGCATTGTTCAAAAATCTGGCATCCTGCGGCGCGCGCCAGCTGCGCTATGCCTGCGGTGGCGAGTTGGGGCTCGGCCACTCCGTCCTCAGCGCTGTGCAGTGCACTGCTCCATGGGCGCTGGGATGGTTCTGCCAGCACCTGGTTCACGGCATCTCCGGTGAGCAGGCGCGCACCCGTGGGGTGCTGCTGGGCAGAGTCAAGCCACTTGTTCAGCTCGGCCTGGTCGGCCGCGTTTTCGCCCAGGTAGGCCAGGCCGACCTGCCGGTAGCCGACGTTGACTTGCTGCTGGATCTCGCGCCACAGGCTGTTGGCGCGGTGGGCCAGCGGCAGCTCGGCCGGGTCGCGGCCTATGCTGCGGATCCAGCCCCAGTTGCGGGACGATTGTTCGCCCGCCAGAACGCCTTTTTCAAAAACGGCGACACGTAAGCCGGCCTTGGTCAGTGCCCAGGCGGTACTGATGCCGATGATGCCGCCGCCAATGATGGCAACGTCGACTTGCTGTGGAAGTGAGGAGGGCATGGTGCGGGTAAGAAAAGAGATAGGTGAATGAGCATGGCGACAAGGCGGGTTAATTCCCGCCGCAGCCGCCAGGCAACGGACTGTTGTGTTGTGTTCAAGGCCTGGCCTGCCGCCGCCTGTTGCGGCGCAGGCCGGCCCAGGCATCAGCCGGGGTAGCCCATCGCGTCGCGTAGCCGGTACCACTGCAGCGCGGCCATCGCGCTGATCTGGCGCACGGGATACAGGGGCAGCCGCTTGACGGGCGTGACCGGATATTCCAGTGCGGCCGCAGGTGTGCCGCGCACGGCTTCGCCCAGCACTCGTCCCAGGGCGGTGCCCATGGCAACGCCCCGGCCGCAGTAGCCGTAGGCAGTCCATAAGCCATCCGCCAGCTGGTGCAGGTGGGGCAGATCGTCTATGGTCATCCCGACGCGGCAGGCCCAGCCGTGGCTGAAAGCCACATCGTGCAACTCCGGGAAGCGCTGGCAGGCCGCTTGGCGCAATTGCTCGCGAGTGGCAGGGTCGAGCTTGTCGCTGTTGCGGCCCCGGCCGCCAATCACGAAGCGACCTTCGGGGTCGAGGCGGCAGTAGTAGGTGATCTTGCGGGTTTCGGAGATGCCGGCGCGCAGCGGTAACAGGCGCTGCTGCAATGAGGCGGGCAGGGGATCGGTGGCGATTTGCGCGCTGGCGACATTCACATAGGACTGTGCGACTTGGGGGACCAGTTGGTCGGTGTAGGCATCGGTCGCCACGATGACCTTTTGGGCGTGCACCGCATGGCCGTTGACCTGCAGCTGAAATCCCCGCGCTGCGGCGGCGATAGCCTGAACCGGCGAATAGTCATACAGCGCGGCCCCGAGGTCGGACGCGGCTCTTGCCAAGCCCCGGGCATAGGCCAGGGGTTGCACGGCACCGGCGCTTTGTTCGAGCAGGCCCGAAGGCCAGTAGGCTGAGCCCGTAGCGGCGCGCAGCGCGTCCCGGTCTAGGTAGCTGGTGCTGCCGCCATAAGCGTTGATTTCCCGGGAACGCTGGCCCAGGTAGTCGCTGGAGGCCTGGGAATAAGCGCCCTGCAGCCAGCCATTGCGCGTCGGCTGGCAGTCGATCTGGTGGCGTTCCACGAGCGCGAACAAATCGTCGGCGCAGCCGTAGCCAAGGCGCATCATGCGGCGCGCGGCAGGTTCTCCGAATCGCTTGATCAGTGCCGAGGGTGAGGGCTTGAAGCCGGGAACGACTTGGCCGCCATTGCGGCCAGAGGCGCGGTGGCCGATTTCAAAGGCCTCGAACAAGGCGGCGTTGACGCCGGCCTGGGCCAGGTGCAGGGCCGCCGACAGTCCGGTGAAGCCGCCCCCGATGATGGCCACGTCGACCTGGAGCGGGGCTTGCAACGTCATGGATGCGGTGCGTGGTGACGCCGTGGCGGCCCAGAGTGACGCCGAGGGCGTGGAAAATCCGGCGCCCATGACGCTACTCGGCATGCGTGACGCGGCGCAGGAAGTCCTGCATGCGCTCATTACGGGGCTGGGTCAGGACCTGCTCGGAGGGGCCTTGCTCGGCAATGCGACCGCCGTCGAGGAACAGCACCCGGTTAGAGACCTCGCGGGCGAATTTCATCTCATGGGTCACGATGACCATGGTCATGCCTTTTTCTGCCAGCTTGCGTATCACCCCCAGCACTTCGCCGACCAGTTCCGGGTCCAGCGCCGACGTGGGTTCGTCAAACAGAATGGCGTCGGGCTGCATGGCCAGCGCCCGCGCAATCGCCACGCGCTGCTGTTGCCCACCCGACAGCTGGTTGGGGTAATGGGCCATTTTTTCCGCCAGGCCCACCGAAGCCAGGATGTCGCGTGCACGCTCCGATGCCTCGGTGACGCTCTCATTTTTGACGTAGACGGGTCCCTCCATCACATTTTCCAGCGCGGTGCGGTGCGGAAAGAGGTTGAAGCGCTGGAACACCATGGACACGCGCTGGCGGATCTTCTGGATGCTGGCCGAATTCGCGTTCACGCGCTCGCCGTCAATGGTGATGCTGCCGCCCTGGTACTGTTCGAGGCCGTTGATACAGCGCAGCATGGTCGATTTGCCGGAGCCCGAGGGGCCAATCAGGCAGACCACTTCGCCGCGCTGGATCTCGGCGTCGATGTTAGATAGAACCTGGTGGGTACCGTAGGACTTGCTTAGTTGCTCGATCTTGATCATTTTCGGTTCCCCAGGCGGCGCTCCAGCTTGCCCACGCCATACATCATGGGCAGGCTCATGGCGAGATAAATCAGGGCCACCAGCGTGAAGATGGTGGCGCTCTTGAAGGTGGCGGCAGAGATCAGCTTGCTCTGCATGGACAACTCGACGACGGTGATCACTGCGGTCTGGGACGAGTCCTTGAGCATCATCACCAGGTTGTTGCCATACGGGGGCAGTGCGATCTTGAAGGCTTGCGGAAAGATCACGCGGCGCATCAGCATGGTGCGCGACATGCCCAGCGATTGGGCGGCCTCGTACTGGCCCGTATCCACGGCGTCTATGCCGGCGCGGAACACCTCGGCCATATAGGACGAGTACGCAATGCCCAGGCCCAGCGCACCGGCCTGGAATGCGCTCAGGCTGATGCCGAAGTCGGGCATCACGAAGTACATGTAGAACAGCACGACGACGATCGGGATACCCCGGATCACGTTGGTGAGAATGCGGCTGGCATGGGCCAGGGGGCTGATGCCCGAAACGCGCAGCAAGGCCCAGAAAAGGCCTAAAAGCGTGGCGATGAGCAACGCTGCAACGGTGATGGCGATGGTCGTCAAGACCCCCTGCATGAGGACGGGAAGGTACTCAACCGCATCGCTGAAAAAAGTGTCAAACATTTGGGAGCCTCGGCAAAGACGAACAAAGTCTGTGAGCCCGGCGCCCAGGAAGGGCGGGGCTCACAGGGTCGGGTGGTGGCGTTACTGCGGCACGCCCCATTTTTTCAGGATGCCTGCCAGTACGCCGTTTTTCTTGATCTTGGCAACGGCCGTGTTGAGCTTGGCCAGCATCTCGGTGTCGCCCTTGCGCACGGCCAGAGCGATGTCGGTGGCCAGCAGGCTTTGGTAGGTGTCGACCAGGCGCACTTGCTTGGAGGCGGACATGCGCACCTGATAGGCCACGACCGGACCGTCACCAAAACCGGCGTCCACGCGGCCCAGGGCGATGTCGCGCACCAGATCGGCCATGGTGTCGTACATCTTCAGTTCCTTGAAGCCCTGGACGGCTTTGAGCGGCTCGACATAAGACGTGCCCATCTGTACGCCCACGACCTTGCCTTTGAGGTCGTCGTAGTTACGGTAGGCTGTGGTGTCCTTCATGGGCACCAGCAGGGCTTCCTTGTAGGTCAGCACGATGTCCGAGAAGTCCACGACTTCAGCGCGCGCCGGGGTCTTGGCAAAGGCCGATGAGATCAGGTCGATCTTTTTCGTTTGCAGCGAAGGGATCAGCGTGGCAAAAGGTATGCCCGAGATCTCCGGCGTGACACCCAGCTCCTTGCCCACCGCATGGGCCACGTCCACCATCACGCCTTCCAGCGCGTTGGTCTTGGGGTTGAGGAAGTTGAAGGGTACGGCGGTGGGCGTGGCGCCTACCTTGATGACGGGTTGCTGCGCCTGGGCTGACGACAAGGCGAAGGCCATGGAGGCTGCAGCCACCAGCGATTTCAGAGCAATTTTCAACATGAGAAGCTTTCAGTGTTTGATCCAGTGCCGCACTAGGGTGACGGGGCTGGATGCCTTGCGGAACAGATCAGTCGAGTGAATGAAGTCGTATCGTATTGCGATACACATGAATTGTTTAACGATTCATGGCTGTGATATTACTGAAAAAAGTCTGAATTGATTAGGCTCTGTGGCCATAAATTCCTAGGATTTACCCTCGGATTCATTGATTTTTGCCGAATTCCTTGGGCAAGAAAGAAATAGTGAATCGTATTTCTATACAGTAGATGTATATTTTTTAGCGATTTTATTTTTGGGCTTGGCGCACCATGTGCCAAGCCTGTGGATTGGCCAACATGAGCTCTGTGAACCCGGAATCGTCTACCTTGTACGTGCAGTCGCTGGCCACTGGCGTGTCGGTGTTGAAAGCGTTCAACTCCGAGCGCTCCTCCATGAGCCTGCCGGAGATCGCCGCGGCCGTCGGCATCTCCAAGAGTGCGGCACAGCGCTTTGCTTTCACGCTGGAAGCGCTGGGCATGCTGAACAAGGATCCGTACTCGAAACGCTACTCCCTTTCTTCGTCCAATCTGGACGCGGGCTACCAGTATCTGCAGTCCCACCCCTTGCTTGAGCGCGCGAATCCCTATTTGCTGGACCTGAATCAACGCACCGGCGAGACGGTGAATCTGGCCGAACCCGCAGGCGACAGCATGGTGTACATCGGGCGCTTCTCCAGCCTGGTGCGCCTGATCATGCACATGCCTATCGGGCAGCGCATTCCCATGTTTTGCGCCTCGACCGGGCGCACTTATTTGTCCGGCCTGTCAGACGATGCGGCGCGTACCATCCTGGACCGCAGCGACCGGGTGCGCTACACGCCGAAAACGGAAACCGATGTGGAGGCGCTGCTGGCGCTGGTGCAACAAGCGCGCGAGGACGGATTTGCCTACTGCAATGAGGAGTTCTATCGCGGCGATCTGGCCCTGGCGGTACCGGTGCGGGATACGGCGGGCAATGTCATTGCCGGGCTCAACCTCTCCGTGTCGTCGGCGGCATGGACCGTCAAACGCGCGATCACCAAGTTCGTGCCGCTGATGCTGGAGACAGCGCGCCTGATCTCCACCACGCCGCCCAACCTGGCAGCGCAGCGGCCGTTTCGCACCGAGCTGCGGATACCGCGCGGCGAGGGCGGCTCTGATGTGGCGGCGCTGAGCTAGCCTCGCCGCTGAGCACCCCTGCGAACCTCGGTTTGCACAGTGTGGTGTTCAAGTCTCAGCGACGAGCTGGCTCATTCATCCTGTTTACACGCGCTCAAAGATCGCCGCAATGCCCTGGCCGCCGCCAATGCACATGGTCACCAGTGCATAGCGCCCGCCAGTGCGGTGCAGCTCGGCAATCGCCTTGGTGGTGATGATGGCGCCGGTCGCGCCGACCGGGTGGCCGAGCGAGATGCCTGAACCGTTGGGATTGACCTTGGCCGGGTCCAAGCCGAGCTGTTGTATGACGGCGCAGGCCTGGGCGGCGAAGGCTTCGTTGGATTCGATCACGTCCAGGTCTTGCACCTTCAGACCGGTGCGCTGCAGCACTTTTTGCGTAGCCGGCACCGGGCCTATGCCCATGTAGGCGGGTTCGACGCCAGCGTGGGCGTAGCCGACCAGACGTGCCAGCGGTTTGAGGCCTAGCGCCTGTACGCGTGCGCCCGAGGCCAGCACCACGGCGCTAGCGCCGTCGTTGATGCCCGAGGCGTTGCCGGCGGTGACGCTGCCGCCGTCTTTCTTGAATGCGGGCTTCATGCCGGCCAGTACGTCGAGCGTGGTGTTGGCGCGCACATGCTCGTCGGTGTCGAACAGCACGACGCCTTTGCGCGTGGCAATCTCGACCGGGGCGATCTGTTCCAAGAAGCGACCGGCGGCAATGGCGGCGACGGCGCGGCGCTGGCTCTCATAGGCCAGCTGGTCCTGCATTTCGCGCGTGATCTGGTAGCGCTCGGCGACGTTTTCTGCGGTGATGCCCATGTGCATTTTTTGCCAGGGGTCGTGCAGGATGCCCAGCATGTAGTCGATGCTTTTGGTGTCGCCCATGCGCGCGCCGTAGCGCGCGGCCTGGTCGAAGTAGGGGCCGCGGCTCATGGATTCGGATCCGCCGCCTATGGCGATGTCGCAGTCGCCGTAGCCAATCGCCTGCGCCGCCGAAATGATGGCTTGCAGTCCCGAGCCGCACAGGCGGTTGACGTTGAAGGCCGGTGTCTCGATCGGGCAGCCGGCGTCGATGGCGGCCACACGAGCCAGGTAGGCGTCATTCGTGTCGGTGGGGATCACGTTGCCCATCACCACATGGCCGATGGCATCGGGCGCGAGGCCGCTGCGCTCTATGGCGGCGCGCACGGCGGTGGTGGCGAGCTGGGTGTTGGGAACGTCTTTGAGCGCGCCGCCAAAGGTGCCGATGGCGGTGCGCGCAGTGGCGATGACGAAGATGTCTGGGAAGCTCATGATGCGGTCCTGATGTTGATGGTGATGGGCTTAGCGGCCGTGGAAGGTGGCGGGCTGCTTGGCGAAGAAGGCCTCGATGCCGTCCTTCATGTCCTGCGTGGCGGCGCAGCCGGCAAACGCCGTGGTTTCGGCCGCAAGCTGCGCGCCCAGGTTGCGCTCAAAGGACTCTCGCATCAGGCGTTTCATCGCGCCGTAGGCCAGCGTGGGGCCCTTGGCCAGGCGCTCGGCCAATTTTTGCACTTCGGCATCAAGCTGGTCGACCGGCACCACGCGGTTGACCAGGCCCAGGCGCTCGGCGTCGGCACTGGTCAGGGTGTCGCCGAGTAGCGCGATCTCGAGCGCCTTGCGCAGGCCGACCAGGCGTGGCAGCGCCCATGAGGCGCCTACGTCGCAGCTGGTGCCCAGGTTGATATAGGCCAGGTTGAAGCGCGTGCCTTCGGCGGCGATGACAAAGTCGGCCTGCAGCATCAGTGACAGGCCCGCGCCGGCGGCCACGCCGTGCACCTGCGCAATCAGCGGCGCGTTCATGGTGGCAAACACCTGCAGCACTTCGTTGAGCGGGCCCAACAGGTCGGCCGCGCCCTGCACCGGGTCGGCGCGCAGCGTGGCCAAATCGCCGCCGGCCATAAAGCCCTTGCCCGCGCCGCACAGCACCACGGCGCGCACCGTGGGGTCGGCGGCGAGCTGGCGCGCGGCGCTGAGCAGCGCCTGCGCCATGGGCACATTGATGGCGTTCAGGGCTTCTGGGCGCGCAAAGCGCAGCGTTGCTATGGCGCCGTGTCGTTCAAACTGCAGCGGCGCGGAGGAGGGGGTGCTCATGAGTTACTCCTGAAAAAGGAGCGCCTGGCGCTGGTGTAGCAAGTATTTCAAGAGGAAATGGCTTGAAAGCTAAGGTACACGTGCGCTGGCTGCTCCTGTTTTTGATGAAGGGCTGACTGTCTGCGTGGGCGGCGGCGTACTAGCGGTACAGCGCCTCGATTTCTGTGGCGTAGGTTTTGTAGATGCTGGAGCGGCGCACCTTCATGGTCGCCGTGACTTCGCCGTCGTCATGGTCCAGCTCCTTGGTGAGCAAATGGAACTTGCGGATCTGCGAGACCTGGGCCAGGCGCTGGTTGCCCTGGCCGATCTCGGCGTCGATCAGCGCTCGCACCTGCGGCAGCTCGACCAGCGAGCGGAAATGCGTGAATGAAATGCGCTGCGCCTCGGCCCATTTGCCGACGGTTTCAAAGTCGATCATGACCAGCGCGGCCACGAACTTGCGCGCCTCGGCGACGATGATGCATTCCTTGATGAAGGGACTGCCCTTCATGGTGTTTTCGATCTCGGACGGCGTGAGGTTTTTGCCGCCGGCGGTGATCATGATGTCTTTCAGGCGGTCGACGATCTTCAATTGGCCGCGCTCCTCGCGCACCACGTCGCCGGTGTGCAGCCAGCCGTCGATGATGCTGCTGGCCGTGGCTTCGGGGTTCTTGTAGTAGCCGGCAAACACCATGTCGCCGCGCAGCAGCAGCTCGCCGTTGTCGGCCAGGCGGTGCTCCACGCCCAGCGTGGGTTGTCCCACGGTGCCTATCAGCACATCGCGCGGTTCGTGGCCCAGCACCATGCCGGTGGATTCGGTCAGGCCATAGACCTCGATCAGCGGCACGCCGAGCACGCGGAAAAAGCGCACCACGTCGGGCGCAATTGGCGCGGCGCCGGTGAGCGCCACCGCCACATTGCGCAGGCCTATGAAGTTTCGCAGTGCGCGAAAGATCAGCCAGTAGCTCGCGCGGTATTTCGCCTTGTCGCCCAGCGTCCAGGCGCTGCGCGGTTTTTCGGCCAGCGGCAGGCAGGCGGCATAGGCCTGGTCGAACAGCTTGCGGCGCAGACCGCCGGTTTCCTGCAGCTTGATGCTGAGCGTGGCGTGCATTTTTTCCCAGATGCGCGGCACGCCAAGAAACATGGTGGGCGCGACCTCACGCAGGTCTTCCTGCACGGTGCGTATCGATTCGCCGAAGTTCACTTGTGAGCCTATGTATACCGGCACAAAGGTGGTCAGCATCTGCTCGGCCACATGGCACAGCGGCAGGTAGGACAGGTGGCTGGTGGCGCCCGTGATGCCCAGGCGCTCGACGATGCCGGGCACCACGCCGCGCATATTGCGCCACGAAATCATCGCGCCCTTGGGCTTGCCGGTGGAGCCCGAGGTGTAGATCATGAGGCCGATGTCGTCGAGCTTTTGGTGCGCCAGCGCGGCGTCTATCAGCGCGCTGTTGCCGGCTGCAGCGCCGGCTTTTTCAACTTCGGCAAAGGTCACGATCAGGTCGCGCACTTCGGGCGAGAAGCTGCGCAGGCCCTTTGTTTCCATGACGATGATCTTGCGCAGGCGCGGCAACTGGGCCAGTGTTTCTAGCAGTTTGTCGGTCTGCTCCTGGTCTTCGCAGACCATGATTTCCACGTCGCCATGGCCGACCACGTAGGCCACCTCCGAGGCGGGACTGGTGGAGTACACGCCCACGGTCACCGCGCCTACCAGGCCCGCACCCATTTGCGTCAGAACCCACTCGATGCGGTTCTCGGCAATCACGCCGACATGGCCGCCCTCGGGCAGACCCAGGGCACGCAGGCCCAGGCCAAAGTGGCTGGCGCGGCGGTGGTACTGGCCCCAAGTAAAGGGCTTCCAGATGCCGAAGTCTTTTTGCCGGATGGCGAGGCGCTCGGGCATGGCCAGGGCGCGCTCACGCAGCATTTGCGGCAGGGTCAGGTCAGGGAGATGCATGTCAGTGATCCATTGCGCTGCGTGCCGCCAGTGGCCTATGAAACTGGCGCGCCCAAGGCCAGGGCCGCCGTGCAAGGGCCGCCCCGCCGCACTGGCGGCGTCCCCCTTCCCGCGTCGCGCAGCGAGGCGAGAGAAGGGGGAAGGCACGAAGTGACTCAGGGGGATGGCTCATGAGAGCCACCTTTTTCTGCGTTTGTAGTGTTTGATGTCTTTGAAGCTGCGCGCCTCGCCACTGCCGCCCATGCCTAGGTAGAACTCGCGCACGTCGGGGTCGTTCGCCAGGCGTTCGGCGCTGCCGTCGATGACGATCTTGCCGTTTTCCATGATGTAGCCGCTGTGCGCCACGGCCAGTGCCACGGTGGCGTTTTGCTCGACCAGCAGCATTGAGGTGCCGCGCTCGGCGTTGATGCGGGCGATGATGGTGAAGATGTCTTCGACCAGCTTGGGACTCAGGCCCAGCGAGGGTTCGTCGAGCAGGATCAGCTGCGGCTGCGCGATCAGCGCGCGGCCTATGGCCAGCATCTGCTGCTCGCCGCCCGACAGATAACCGGCCAGGCCTTTGCGGCGCTCGTGCAGGCGCGGAAAGTAGCTGTAGACCAGGTCGAAGTCGGGCTTGATGTCCGGCCGGCCCGTGAGCGCGTAGGTGGCGGCGATCAGGTTTTCTTCGACCGTGAGATCTTCAAAAACGCGCCGCCCTTCCATCACGTGCGACAGGCCGCGCCGCACCAGCTGCTGCGGCTCCAGCCGTGCTGTGGACTGGCCGTTGAACAGCACGCTGCCGTTCTCCAGTTCGCCGTCTTCAAGCGCGAGCAGGCCCGAGATGGCCTTGAGCGTTGTTGATTTTCCCGCGCCGTTGCTGCCCAGCAGCGCCACGATCTGGCCGCGCGGCACGGCCAGCGACAGACCGCGCAGGGCCTGCACCACCTTGTTGTAGATGACCTCGATGTTGTTGACTTCGAGGACGTGGTCCGTCGCGGCGTGCTCTGTCATGGCGTTATGTGAGAGAAGACGTGTGAAATGGGCACGCTCCCCCTGCCGCCGGGCCGCCCCAAGGCAGGGCGGGCCCCCTCGGGGGGGCAGCGACCCACACGCAGTGGGGGAGCGTGGGGGCTCACAAAGCTATCCAGTCGGAGGCAGCGACCATTTTTTGCGCCTTCATGTCGGCCTTGTAGACGCGGCCCACGGGAATGGAGTTGCCCTTGATGGTGATGGGCACGCCGATCAGGCCGCCGGTGTCGAAGTCCTTGATGGTGTTGAGCGCGGCCTTGAGGTTGTCGCCCGTGAGCGGTTTGCCGGCATCGAGGCAGCGCTTGGCCGATTCGGTGAACAGCATGGCGGCGAGAAAGCCCTGGATGTAGGCCGTGCTCTGGTACTCGGGGCGCAGCGCGCGGATCTTGTCCAGCATGGGCGCTTTGGCCGAGGTGTCGTAGTAGTAGCGGTAGGGCATAACGCCCATGAAGCCGTCGCCGGCCTCGCCCATTTTCATGACGGTGGAGCTGTCCATGGTCCAGAAGGTGCCCATCCACTTGCTGGTCATGCCCATCTGCTTGCCCTGGGTGATGAACTCGGGGATGGGCGCCAGGATGTAGCCGTGGAAGATGGTGTAGTCGGGCGCAGCGCGGCGCAGCTTGATGACCTCGGTGGACACGTCCACGCTGCCGGCTGGCGTCATGATCTTCACCGGTACCGACAGGCCTAGCTTCTTGGCCAGCGCTTCGCTACTGTCGATGGGGTCGCGGCCGAACTCGGAATCGGAGTAGACGAAGGCCACCTTGGCACCGGGCTTTTCCTTGGCGATGTGCTTGAGCAGGATGCCGAACATCTCGGTGTAGTCGGGGCCGACCAGGAACTGGTGCGGGTACTTCTTCGGGTCGTTGAGTTCGGTGGCGAAGGAGGCGCCCGTCATCAGCGTGGTGCCAGTGCGCTCCAGCTCAGGGTTGATGGTTTTGGAGAAGGCGGTGGAGTCGCCGTAATAGAGGTTGACCTTGTTCTGGCTGGTGATCTTCTTGTACGCGGCCACCGACACATCGACCTTGTAGCCGGTGTCTTCGGGCACGTAGCGCAGCTTGCGGCCTTTGATGCCACCGGCATCGTTGACCATCTTCACATAGTCGCCCATGCCGAGGTTGATGCCCACGCCGGCAAAGGCGAACACGCCCGTCATGGGGATGGAGCCACCGATGACGATGTCTTCGCCGCCCGCTTGCGCGTGTGCGGCCAGGGGTGCGGCCAGCGTGGCGCCGGCTGCGAGCAGCAGCGAGCGGCGGCGCTGCGAGGTCAGGGTCTTTTGCATGCTTGTCTCCTTGTCGTTTTGCACGATCTCAATGCCTGGCAGCACCACCGCTCAATTGCGGAAGGGCCACAGGTGGAAAAAACGGCGAATGCGCCGCCACACTTCTGCGAGCCCATGCGGCTCGAACACCAGAAACCCAATGATCAACAGACCAAAAATCACGGTGCGCACGGGCGACAAAAACACCGTGAGCTCGGTGCCGCCAGGCAGCAGATCGACGACCAGCTTGAGCAGCTCGGGCACCATGGTCATGAATACCGCGCCAAGAATGGCGCCCAGGATGGTGCCCATGCCGCCGACGATGATGGCGGCGAGGAAAAAGATCGACATCAGGAGCGGAAAACTCTCGGGCGTGACGACGCGGAAAAAGTAAGCCCAGAGGCCACCCGCGACGCCGGCGTAGAACGACGACAGGCCAAACGACAGCAGCTTGTAGCGCAGCAGCGGTATGCCCAGCACCTCGGCCGAAATGTCGCGGTCGCGGATGGCGATGAAGGCCCGGCCCACGCGTGTGCGAAACAGGTTGGCGGCGCCCAGCACCATCAGCACGGTGACCGGAACGATAACCCAGTAAAGCCGGAACGAGGTATCTAGCGCCGTGCCCCAAAATCGCGCCGGCGGCAGCGTGAGTCCGGCCGTGCCGCCGGTGAAGGTGAAGTTGGCGAACAGGAAATGTGCGATGAACGATGCAGCGATGGTGGCGATGGCCAGGTACAGGCCTTTGACGCGCAGCGACGGAATGCCGACGATCAGGCCGCCCAGCATGGCGACGAAACCGCCTGCCAGGATGTTGAGCAGGAACGGCGTGCCGTAGCGGATTTCCAGCACCGCCACGGTGTAGGCGCCCAGGCCCATGAAGGCCGCCTGGCCCAGGCTTACCAGGCCGGTGTAGCCGGTGAGTATGTTGAGCCCGGTGGCGCTGGCGACGTTGATGCTGACCAGGCAGGCCAGGTAAAGCCAGTAGTCGCTGGCCATGAACGGAAACAGTAGCAGCAGTGCGGCGGCCACGGCGAGCCAGACTTTCTGCGTGAGCGAATCGAACAGCGTCGCGTCGGCGGTGTAGCTTTCCTTGAGCGTTCCGATGCGCATCAGGCCTCCCGCCGGGCCGCCCCAAGGCAGGCCTGGGCCACCTCGGGGGGCAGTGAATACACGAAGTGATGAACGTGGGGGTGCATGTTTTTAGAGCCTTTCGATTTCGCGGGTGCCGAACAGGCCGTAAGGGCGCAGCATGAGCACCACCACCAGCATGATGAAGGTGGCGAGCAGCTTGTATTCGCCGCCCAGGTAAGAGCCGGCCAGGGCTTCCACCAGGCCGATGAACAGGCCGCCTATGAGCGCGCCCAGCACGCTGTCCAGGCCGCCCACAATCACCACCACCAGCACCGACAGGCCGAACAGGCCCATCGATGAAGAAATGCCGCCAATCGAGCCGACGATGATGCCGGAAACGGCGGCGATCATGGCCGACACGACCCAGGCCAGCGAGAACACGCGCGGCACGTTGATGCCCATGGAATAGGCTGCCGCCTGATCCGAGGCCGTGGCGCGCAGCGCCACGCCGCCGCGCCAGAAGCGAAAGACGAGCAGCACCGCCGCAATGAAGACGATGGCGATCAAGGCACCGTAAAACACCTTGGGCGCGAGGAAGGCCTCGCCCACCATCACCGGTTTGGTAGGCATGAATTCGGGCAGGCGGCGCTGGTCGGCGGTCCAGATCAGTTCCACCAGGCCGACCAGCACCGAGCCCAGGCCGACGGTGACCATGAAGACCGAGATCGGTGGCTCGCCCAGCAGCGGACGGATCATGGTGCGCTCTATCACCGCGCCCAGCAGCCCAGAGCCGAGCACGGCGGCCGGAATGGCCAGCCACAGCGGTAGCGCGAACGTGGCGGCGAAGGTGAAGAACAGGTAGGCGCCGACCATCAGCAGCTCGCCGATGGCGATGTTGACCACGCGCGTGGCCTTGTAGACCATGACGAAGGCCAGCGCGGCCAGCGCATACAGGCCGCCGCTGGCCAGGCCGGTCAGGCAGATTTCAAACAGGTAGGCCCAATCCATCAGACCACTCCCGCCAGGGCCTGAAATTTCTGGCGCAGGTCGCCGACATCGCCCGAGCCCAAGTAGGCGCGAATCACCTCAGGATCGGCTTGCACAGCGGCAGGTGCGCCCTGCGCAATCACCTGGCCGAAGTTGAGCACCACCACATGGTCGGACAGGTCCATCACCATGCCCATGTCGTGCTCGACCATGAGCACGGTCACACCCCATTCGGCGCGCACGTCGAGGATGAAGCGCGCCATGTCTTCGGTTTCTTCGCGGTTCATGCCGGCGACGGGTTCGTCAAGCATCAGGATCTGCGGCTGCATGGCCAGCGCGCGGGCCATTTCAACGCGCTTTTGCAGGCCGTAGGGCAGGGCAGAAACGGGGGCGTGGCGGATATGGTCGATTTCGAGAAAGTCGATGATGCGTTCCTCGATATCGGCGCGCAGCTCGGCCTCTTCACGGCGGGCGCGGCCGAAGTAAAGCAGCGCGTCCAGCACATTGGTTTTGAGGTGGGCGTGGCGGCCTAGCTTGATGTTGTCCAGCACTGTCATGCCGCGAAACAGCGCGATGTTCTGGAAGCTGCGGCCCAGGCCCAGCTTGGCGCGCTGTGGTGCGGGCACGTGGGTGATGTCCTGGCCTTTGAAGCGGATGGAGCCCGCCGTGGGCCGGTAAAAGCCCGAGATGGTGTTGAACAGCGAGGTTTTGCCCGCACCGTTGGGGCCTATGACGGCGGTGATGGAGCCCGGGGCCACATCAAAGCCCACGCCTGCGAGCGCGCGCACGCCACCGAATGTCAGTGTGACGCCATCCACCTGCAGCAGGGGGGCGGCCGGGCCGCCGGGGGTGTTTGTCTCCATCGGTCTCTTATGCGGGTTTATGCGAACCAGAAGGGGGGTTACTCTTGCGTAAACTATTTACTTGCCAGTAGATTCTGGAATCGACTCACCAAGCCAGCATCAGGACTTACCCGGGGCCCTCATATGCCCAAGAAAACATCTGCACCTCAACCCGCCGCCACCAAGGCACTCGTATCTCCCTGGGCATCGGTGTCCGGGCGCGCGCAGCAACGGGAGGCCAAACGCCATGCCGTGCTGCAGGCAGCCGCGCAGCTGTTCAATGAGCGCGGGTTTCATGCAACGTCGCTCGATGACATTGCGGCGCGTCTGAACGTAAGCAAACCCACGCTGTATTACTACGTCAAAAGCAAGGACCAGATCCTGCTCGAGTGCGTGCGCCAGGGCCTGCAGATGATGCTCGAGGGCATAGAGGAGACGCGCAATGCCGGTGGCAAGGCCATCGATCAGCTCATGACCTGCATGAGCATTTACGCGCGCATTGTCACCATGGATTTCGGTATGTGCTTGATCCGTGTCAGCGATGAAGAGCTGCCCACGGAAAGTCGCAAGGAGTTGCGTCGGCTGAAATCTGACATTGATATGGAGTTTCGCCGTCTGGTAGCCGAAGCCGTTTCGCAAGGCTCCATCAAAGAGTGTGATCCCAAGATGACGGCTTTCCTGATTGCAGGCGCTTTGAGCTGGATTGGACGCTGGTATCAGCCTGCTGGCGAGTACCAGCCTGAAGATATTGCGGCTCAGTTCATTTCCACTCTGCGCAATGGAATTTTGCCGCGTTAGAACGAGACTGCCGCTATCAAAGGCGGTCGCAGTTCGCAGAGGTGCGGGCTAGGCCGGTGACGCTAAATAGAGAAGCTAAAGGGTGGCGGGGCAAGGTCTGGGTAACGGAGCTAGATCTCAGGCAGCCGAGACGCGATTGGACAGGCCCAGAGCTAGCCGGGCTTTGGTTGGGGAATGAGGGGCCATTAGCCCAAATCCGATTGGCCCCTTGCTTCCCAAATAGATATTGCCACCCTCAAAACCGAGCAGCAACAGGCTGTTTTATTGATTCCGCTTGCCTGCCGCCGGAGAGAAGCCCTGCGCCTTCATTCTGCGCGGCACAGATGTGGCGGCTCAATGGCAGCAAGGCTGCCGCCACTTCTGGCGATATTCAGCGCCGCACTCGTTTGGGAGAGCCTCGTTACCCTCCGCAGACTGTCGAAAATTTTTACAGAGTGGCTTATTCTGGTTTCAAAAAAATACGTAACACATTGATATAAAAGAAATTAAATGAACTGGCATTTAAATTGCTTTTTCCAGCTTGGCCGCTCATGCCGCTCTAATCACTCAGCTGGGTGTCCTGATCGACGCCTCGGTCAGCAGCACGCCGCCTTGATTCTTTAGGTGTCATGGGTGATCAGTGGCATAGCGATGCCTGCTTGTAATAGCGTTTGTGCCAAACAGGGCGTTGTCTGAAATCAATGGAAAAACGATGTTCCATTTCACAATTCGAGTGGTTTTGTATGACAACGCTACATGGGAAGACTACAAGCGGCTCGCATCCGCCTTGGCAGCGAAAAACATCACTGATGTCATCACTGCCGATGACGGTGCCAGGTACAAGCTGCCGTCCGCCGAATATCAGTGCCAGGGCGAACTAAGTGCGGAGGATGTGCGCAAGATTTGCAGCAATGCGGCGACCATGACAGGAAAGCGACACGCGGTCCTGGTCACGGCTTCTGCGGGCAGGGCATGGAGCGGTCTTAGTCGCGTCTAGCTTTGGGCTGGCTTTGGGCTCACCGACTATTTCCCTTCAAGACGCCTGATCAGCGTCTATTTGCCGGCTAGCAATTTCTCGGTAATTTCAGCCCACTCGCTGGCGTCCACTGGCGTAATCGACAGCCGATTTCCCCGCTGCAATACCCGCATCTCAGCCAGTTCCGGATGCTCCCGCAACTCCCCCAAACTGATCAATCGTGTCTTGTGCACGGCCTGCACATCCAGCAGCAGCCAGCGCGGCTTGTCGGGCGGTGACTTGGGGTCGTAATAGGGGGATGTCGGATCAAACTGCGTCGGGTCGGCTCGTGTGCCCGAGGCCACGCGTGCAATGCCGGCAATGCCCGGCTCGGGACAGCTGGAGTGGTAGAACAGCACGCCGTCGCCTACCTGCATCTCGTCGCGCATGAAGTTGCGGGCCTGGTAGTTGCGCACGCCGGTCCAGGGCACGGTGGCCTTGGGCGCGGCGAGGGCGTCGTCGATGGAACACTCGTTTGGTTCGGACTTCATCAGCCAATAGCGGGTGGGGCGGGTCATGGCCTCATTGTGGCAAAAAGAGTAGGGCAGAGCTCAAGGCGTTTGGTGCAATGCTGGGGGAATATCGCGGCCATCGATAAAACCATCTGTAAGCGTGCCAAGCACGCTGGCTGCACCTGGAGTGAACCGACGGTAAAAACTTCGATCAGGCGATAAATAGCTTCTATTTTTTGGACTCTTGCCTCATCGTTATAATTTGGCCTCGATATTTTGAAGCAATAGCTTCTTTCTTCTCCCTTTCCTCCCCCCTGGATGACTGCGGGCAGCTTGTCCGCTCCTTATCAGGCACTTGCCTGTGACGGGTTGGCTATTGGCCGAAGGCTGATGGCTCAGGCAACACGAATCAACGCTATACATGCAGCGCAAGCTGTTTTTTGAGATCAGGGCTTGACCCCAATGACACCAGAAATCATCCAACTTGACATCGCGCAGACGCTGGCCATGGCCGCCGTTTTGCTTCTCGTCGGCGAATTCGTCAAGAAGCGCTTCAGCATCCTGGAGCGCTTCTTCATTCCTGGTCCGGTCATCGGGGGCTTGATTTTCTCCATCGTGGCGCTTGTCGGCTACCAGACCCAAACCTTCGAGTTCGAGTTTTACGCCAACATCCGCAATCTGCTGATGATGGTCTTCTTCACCACCATTGGCTTTTCGGCCAGCCTGGAGTTGCTGAAGAAGGGCGGCGTCGGCGTTGCCCTGTTCCTGCTGGCCGCCACTGTGCTGGTGGTCATCCAGAATACGGCCGGAGTTGCACTGGCCGAGATGCTGGGCCTGCATCCCCTGATCGGTTTGTCGGCCGGCTCGGTGTCCCTGACGGGTGGGCACGGCACCTCCGCCGCCTTTGGGCCGATTCTTGAGCAGGCTGGCGCCACTGCCGCGCTGCCAGCGGCGATTGCCGCATCGACCTGGGGCCTGGTGGCCGGCTGCATGATTGGCGGGCCGGTGGGAACGCTGCTGATGAAGCGTTACAAGCTGAATGATCGGCCGGCAACAAGCCAGGGTATGGACTATGAAACCAACCTTGCAACCGCCCGCGAAACCAAGGTTACCAACGAGAAGACCGTGATCTACGCCGTCATGCTGATCGTGATTGCGATGGGCATAGGTAGCCTGATCGTGCCTTTCGTCAAGCGTTTCGGCCTGACGCTGCCAGCTTACATTGGCCCCATGCTGGTGGCGGCAGTGATGCGCAATGTGATTGACTGGAAGAACTTGACGCTGCCAGCCAAGCAGATAGAGGTCGCCGGCAGCATTTCATTGTCTTTCTTCTTATGCATGGCCTTGATGTCCATGAAACTCTGGGAGCTGGGCGCGATTGCCGGCCCCTTGCTGGTCATTTTGTGCGTGCAAACGGCGATCATGGGCGTCTTCGCCTACTTCGTGACCTTTAACCTGATGGGTCGGGACTATGACGCTGCCGTTCTGGCGGCGGGGCACTGCGGCTTTGGCTTGGGCGCCACGCCTAACGCGATGGCCAATATGGATGCCTTCACCGTGAAGAACGGGGCATCGGTGAAGGCTTTCTTCGTGCTGCCACTGGTGGGCGCCTTGTTCATCGACTTTGTGAACGCCACCATCATCACGGCGTTCGTCGGCATTTTCAGCTAGCGGCAGCGGCTTGCCGCCGGCCGGCTCAGCGCAGCGAGTTGTTGTCGTTGGCGAAGGCCGAGACGGCTGGCGATGAAGGTGCTGCTGCGAGCGGAGCAAGCACAGCTGCCTGCGTGGGTGCGGGTGTATCGGTGGTGGTGACGCGGCGGGCGCCGTTGAAGCGCGTTTGCCAGTAGCTCACGCCCATGCTCTCAACCCGCACTTGGGCGCCGGGCTTGGGGGAGTGTATGAATTTGCCATCACCGACATAAATGCCGACATGGCTGAACGCACGTTTTAAAGTGTTGAAAAACACCAGATCACCGGGCTGCAGGTCTTTTTTGTCTATGCTTTCGGTGGCAGCAGCCTGCTGCTCGGCCTTGCGTGGCAGCAGCAAGCCCACGCTTTGCTGGTAGATGGAACGGACAAAACCGCTGCAGTCAAAGCCGGTTTCAGCGCTGTTGCCGCCCCGTTTGTAGGGCACACCCAGGAAACCCATGGCGTTGACCACCAGTTCCGACGCCTTGTGGCTGACGTTTTGGCGGACCTGATCAATTTGTGTCAGCAGGCCTTTATCGAGCAGCAGCCTATCCATCTCGTCGCCAGAATTGCCGGGAGTTGCATGAGCACTGGCAGCCCATAGTGCGGAAACGGCAATGACGAGAGTAGGGGTAATCATTCGCATGGGCTGAAGCATACTTGATGGGCTGCTCCCAAGTCAATCCTTGTCGGCATTCAGTGCCTGCGCCAAGCTATTGATTCGTAAGGATTTATGGCCTGATGGTGCATGGTTTTCGGGAGGCAGAGCGTTAGGGGCGCTGTGTTTCCAGTAATTCAAGGAGTGAAATATGCGTGTAGGCCAATATAGACGGGCGCTAGTAGCTATTGTTTTTATAGCTTCTGGATGCCTGGGGGCCCAGGCGCAGACGGTTCGCCCGGAAATCGTGGCGACTGGCCTGCAAAACCCCTGGGCGCTGGCCTTCTTGGCCGGCGGACGTTTTCTGGTGACAGAGCGCCCCGGTCGCCTGCGCGTGGTGGAGGCTGACGGGAAACTGGGGCCGCCCATCGCTGGTCTACCTGCGATTGCCAGCGGTGGCCAGGGCGGGCTGCTGGATGTCCTGCTGGACAGTGACTTTGCCCGGAATCGCCGCCTGTATTTCTGTTTTTCTGAACCCGCGGCCAGCGGCAATGGCAACAGCACGGCGCTGGCGCGCGCCAGCCTGAGCGCGGACCAGGCCCAGCTGGAAGAGGTCAAGGTCATTTTCAGCCAGCAGCCCAAGGTCGCCAGCTCGGCGCATTTTGGCTGCCGCATCGTTGAAAGCCGGGCGCCCGGCCCGAGCGGCCAAGCTGATGGCAAGCTGTTTTTAACGCTGGGGGAGCGCTTTTCGCGCAAGGACGACGCGCAAAAGCTGGACAACCATCTCGGCAAGGTGGTGCGCATCAACAAGGACGGCTCTGTGCCCCAGGACAACCCCTTTGTCGGCAAGCCCGGTGCGCTGCCAGAGATCTGGAGTTACGGTCATCGCAATGTTCAGGGCGCCACGCTGGCGCCCGACGGCACGCTCTGGACCAACGAGCACGGGCCGCAGGGCGGAGATGAAATCAATTTACCCAAGCCCGGCGCCAACTACGGCTGGCCGGTAATCACCTATGGTGAAAACTACGGCGGCGGCAAGATTGGCGAGGGCCTGACGGCCAAGGCCGGCATGGAGCAGCCGCTGCATTACTGGGTGCCGTCGATTGCGCCCTCGGGCATGGCCTTTCTGAGCAGCGAGCGCTACGGCAAGGCCTGGCGCGGCAACCTGTTTGTCGGCTCGCTCAAGTTTGCCTATCTCGACCGTATAGAGCTGTCAGAACCTTTCGGCGGCAAGGTGGTGCGCGAAAGCAAGCTCCTCGCCGAGGTGGGAGAGCGCATTCGCGATGTGCGCCAGGGCCCGGATGGCCTGCTCTATGTGCTGACCGACAGCAGCCCCAACGGCAAGCTGATACGCCTGCTGCCCGGCAAGTGACTATTGGACTGAAGGGGCGGGCGGCTCTGCGGCGGCAATGAGGTCGATTTCGACCGAGGCGTTTTTGGGGAGCTGAAATACACCTACCGAGGTGCGCGTATGAACGCCGGCCGGGCCCAACACGGCATACAGCACCTCGGATGCGCCATCGGCGACCTCACTTTGCTGGGTGAAGTCTTGCGCGCATTGAATGTAGACCGAAATTCTAAGAATGTGTTTCACGCGCTCCAGGCTGCCCAGGCTTTGCCGCAGCAGCGCCAGTGCCCGCATGACGCAGACCTTGGCCGCCAGTTGGGCCTGAACCAGCGAAACCTCAGCTCCGACGCGGCCGGTGACGACCACGGTGCTGCCGACACGTGGAATCTGGCCGCTGACGTAGACCTGATCGCCGTGCTGCACGGTGGAGGTGTAATTTCCGCCTTTCTGTATCTCTCCTTCGAAGCTGTAGCCGAGCGTGGCTGCTATGGCGGCAAAGCGGGCGTCGCGTGAATTTTCCATGGGGGCTGGGTTCCTAATATGACTAGCGTTTGAGTGAGGTGGCGATGCGGGGAGCTTTCGGCAGGCTTTGCCAGCATGTTGACCAATAGCCGATCACCATCCTGGGGAAAAGTCGCCAGCGGCCTATTCAGGCGGGGGCTTTCATGCGCAGCAGTCCCAGCCCCAACAGGCCAAAGGCGCCACCGCAGATGCGGTTGAACAGGCGAGCCCGCGGGGCTGCGCCCAACCAGCGATGGGCGTTGCGCGCCAGCAGCACGTAGGCGACATGGGAGCTCAGCACGCAAGCGGTGAAGGCCGTGGTGAGCGCCAGGAACTGCGGCAGTACCGGTGCCTGGGGGCGTATGAACTGGGGAAACAGCGCCGTGAAAAACAGAATGCTTTTGGGATTGGTCAGTGCCACCAGCAGGCCCTGGCGGAACAGGGCGGCATTGGTTTTTTCGGTCTGTGCTTCGGTGGGCAAGGCCTTGTCGAACATCGATGTCTTGCTGGTCCACTGGCGGTAGCCCAGGTACATCAGATACAGCGCGCCCAGGGTTTTCAGCACGGCAAACAGCCAGGCCGAGGTGTGCAGCAAGGTGCCCAGGCCCGCCATGGCCGCGCCCGATACGGTGAACACGCCCAGCACATTGCCGGCGGAGCTGCACATCGTTTTGCGTGGCCCCCAGGCGACGGCGTTGGAGACGGCCAGCAAGGTGCCGGGTCCCGGGCTGAAGGCGGTGACCAGCGAGATGGTGAAGAACAGGAGCCAGGTGGAGGTGGTCATGGGTGCAGTGCTGAAGTGAAAACAGGCGAGGCTGAAAAGCGGAAGTGAAATTTACCCTAATTCAGGCAGGTCCGGCGCCGCGCAGCCGGGCGCGTGCCATTCTGGCGCTGGCGAGCAGGCCGGCCCGCAGCGCCTTGCAGGCCTTGCCCAGGGCTTGCGCCAGCGTGGCGTCTGCCTGGCGCTGCATCAGATGCAGCGTGGCCCCCTGCGGGCCCGCCTTCAGCGTGACCCAGCCGCTCTCGGCGAGCGTGTGCATCTGCCCCGGCTCCAGCGGCGTTGTGGCGCGGCAAACCTGCTCACCCAGCCAGCCGGGCGTGCTGGTCAGCAGCAAGCGGCCCGAGTGGCTGATCAGGGCGCTGCCTGCGCGGGTTTGAATGTGCAGGGATTCGTTGGCTCCGAGTTGGAGCCGCTGGCTATGGTTCAGGTGGTGCTCGGCTTTCATGGCGGGTTTCGGTGGATCCAGGTGCAGGTGATGAGGAATGCCGCAAGCTTAGAACGCAGCCATTTTTTGCGACAGATGCAATTGAGGCCTTTCTGTATCGCTACAGAATCCAGTTAAGCCATCTGTTATGGTCCGATTTCGTCCCATCTGTGTCTGTGTCGCAGCGCTCTCTTGATTGATCATCGGTCTATGGACCCGCAACCGCTTTACCTGCAACTCTCCGGCCACTATCGCCAGGCAATCCACTCAGGCGTTTTACTGCCCGGCCAGCGCATGCCATCGGTCAGGGCCTTGACGCGCTTGCATCAGGTCAGCCTGTCTACCGCCGTGCAAGCCTGCCACCGGCTGGAAGACGAGGGCTGGCTGGAGGCGCGGCCGCGCTCGGGTTACTTTGTGCTCAAGCGCCGCAGCATGGATTTGGCGCCGCTCACCGAGCCGGAACCGGGCCGTACGCTGGACCCGGCCCAGTATGTGGGGATTCACGACCGGGTGTCGGACTACGTGAGCAAGTGCGAGCGCTATCCGCTGACCCACAATCTGGCCGCCGCCTATTGCGCGCCCGAGATGTATCCGGCCGAGGCCCTGAAGAACGAGGCGGTTAGAGCCTTGCGTCAGCAGCCCCATTTGCTGGTGAGCGCGGTGGCCGCCTCCGGCGACTCCCCCTTGCACGCCGTGCTGGCGCGGCGTGCATTGGCCCAGGGCATGCAGCTGTCGAGCGATGACATCGTCGTCACGCATGGCTGCATAGAGGCGCTCAATATTGCGCTGCGCGCCGTGACCCTGCCGGGCGACACGGTGGCGGTGGAGTCGCCCAGTTATTACGGCTTGCTGCAGGTGCTGGAAAGCCTGGGCTTGCGGGCGCTGGAAATCCCCACCAGCCCGACGCTGGGCATATCGGTGGAGGCGCTGGAGCTGGCTTTTCAGACCCAGCAGCGGGTCAAGGCCGTGGTGGTGATGCCCAATCTTCACAACCCGCTGGGCTGCGTGATGCGGGATGGCGACAAGGAGCGGCTGGTCAGGCTTTGCGAGCGCCAGCAGGTCGCGCTGATAGAAGACGACACCTATGGCGCCCTGGGCGCCGACGATGTGCCGCTCAAGGCGGCCAAGGCCTGGGACCGCCATGGCTACGTGATTTATTGCGCCTCGCTGCGCAAGACCCTGGCGCCTGGCTTGCGTTTGGGCTGGATGACGGGCGGGCGCTGGCATGCCCGGATTCAGATGCTGAAGTATGCGCAAAGCCGCAGCAACGAGGCGCTGGCGCAGATCGCCGTGGCCAAGTTCATGGGCTCCAGCGCCTATGACCGCCATTTGTCGCGCCTGCGCCGTCAGCTCAATGCGCAGCGCGAGCAGACGGCCGACGCCATTGCGGCCTCGTTTCCGGCCGGAACCCGGCTCACGGTGCCGCGCGGCAGCATGATGCTTTGGGTGGAGTTGCCCTCGGGCACCTCGGCGTCGGCGGTGTTTGACGCGGCCTTGCTGCAAGGCATACGGGTGGCGCCCGGCGCCATGTTTTCCAACTCCAGCCGCTACGACCATTTCTTGCGCATCAGCTGCGGCTATCCCTTTACCAAAGAGGCTGCGGACAGCCTGCGCACCTTGGCGGCCATCACGGCGCAGCATGTGCCCAAGGATTGATGCTCAGCCCGATTTTTTAAGCGTTTCAGGCCTCTAGCCCTTTGTTCTAGGGCGCAAGGCGCTATTTATTTGATAGTAATTCCAGAGCAGGCATGGCCGGCCTCAGACGGCCGACACCGCCTGCTGGCCGCGCTTGACGAAGAACAGGCCGGCGCCCACGGCCATCAGCAGGCCGCCAAACAGGCGGTTTTGCCATTTGATGGCCTGGGCGTTTTTGAACAGCGTCTGCAGGCGGCTGGCGGCAAAGGCATAGCCGTGCATCACCACCAGATCCACGGTCACAGAGGTCAGCGCCATCAGCAGCAACTGCAGCCAGAGCGGACGGCTGGGGCTGATGAACTGCGGCAGCACCGCCACCATGAACAAAATGCCCTTGGGGTTGGTCACATTGGTCAGAAAGCCGGTGAGAAAGCGCCGACGCGCCGACAGCATGTTCACGTTGGAGGGGGCTCCGGTTTCATCGGGCGTGAGCGCCGCCGAGGAACGCCACTGCGACCAGCCTATGTAAATCAGGTAGCCGGCGCCCAGAATCTTGACCAGGCTAAAAGCCAGTTCAGACGCGATCAGCAGCGAGCCGACACCGGCGCCGGCGATGATCAGAATCACCAGCAGGCCGGCTTGCAGCCCGACGATGGTGGCCTGGGTGCGCCGCACGCCATAGCTCAGGCCGTGGCTCATGGCCAGCACCGCACCCGAGCCGGGCGAGATGGCTATCAGGATAGAGGCGAAGAAAAAAGCGGTCCAGGTATGAAGATCCATGATGTGTGCGTACGGGCGTGAGGCTAAAACGGAAGACCGCCATCCTAACGTCATTGCGGCAGCCCGCCGTTATCATGGCCGAATGAATTCAATGGCCTCCTGGCAACGTTTGCTGGCTCAAACCGGCCGCGCCGCGCAGCAGTGGCTCATCGAGTGGTGGCAACTGGTGCACCTGGGCGCGGTGATCATGGTGCTGGTCCTGTCGCCTTCGAGCTACCGGCGTGACAACCGCGCGCTGCTGGCCCGGCACATCTATGTCAACACCGCGCCGATTCTGCTGGGCTTTACCGTGCTCTGCGCACTGGTCACGGTGGTCATTACACGCATCGTGCTGGTCACGGCGCTGAGCTACGGCCTGTCGCAATACGCGCTGCAGGTGGTGATACGCGTGCTGGTGCTGGAGCTGATTCCCCTGACGGCGGCGCTCTTCGTGGCGCTGCGCTGCACCATTCCCGATGGCGCCGAACTCACGGCCATGCAGGCCAGCGGCGAGCTTGACGCCATGCGTCAGCGCGGCCAGGATCCGGTGCGACGCGAGGTCTTGCCGCGCGTGGTGGCCGGTCTGTTTTCGGGCATTACGCTGGCGGTGCTGAGTTGCGTGGTGGCGCTGGTGGTGGCTTATCTGGCGGTCTACGGCTTCAATGTGTCTGGGCTGCCAATCTATACCCGCTTGTTTGGCCAGGTGTTCAGTCCTGCCGTGACCCTGATTTTTGTCCTCAAGACCTTGTTTTTCTGCCTTGCCGTCTCCCTGATTCCCATGGCATCGGCGCTTTACGGCCTGTCTGGCATGCATGACAACAGCGTGCGTACCAGTGCCGAGCTGCGCGGGCTGGTACGCATGTTTGCGGTGATTTTGCTGATTGAAGTGGCCTCGCTGGTCGGCAACTACTATTGACCTCTTTCAAACCGTACCACCATGAGTTCTCCTCAAGACCCTTCAGATCCTTCGGACCCGTTGTCGCCGCCAGCCGCTGCCAGGACGGACAACCTGGAGCTCAAGGCCAGGCTGCTGCTGCTCTTCATGCTGCTGCTGATCTGCGGCTCGGCGCTCTTCGTGCTCTACGCCCGGGGCGCGTTTGATGCCACCCAGCGGCTGGTGCTGGTGGCAGAGGACTCCGAGGGTGTGGTGGTTGGCATGGACCTGACGTTTTCCGGCTTTCCGATTGGCCGGGTGCAGCGCATCGAACTGGCCGAAGACGGCAAGGCCCGTATCCTGGTGGATGTGGCTAGCAAGGATGCCCACTGGCTGCGCACCACCAGCGTTTTCACGCTGGTCAAGGGCATTGTGGGCGGCACCAACATCCGCGCCTACACTGGCGTGCTGACCGACCCATTGCTGCCCGATGGCGCGGTGCGCAACGTGTTGCAAGGCGATGCCAGCGCGGAAATCCCCAAGGTGATTGCCGCCGCCAAAGACCTGATCGAAAACCTCAACAACCTGACCGGCAGCAGCGGCTCCGTCGGCGCCAGCCTGGCCAATCTGCAGACCCTGACCGAGCGACTCAACGGCCCCGGCGGCGCGCTCACCGTGCTGCTGGGCAGCGAAGCCGAAGCGAAAAAGTTCTCCGCCACGCTGGATCGAACCAACGCGCTGCTGGCCAAGGTAGACGGCATGGCAGCCAAGGCCGACACCCAGGTGTTTGGCGAGAAGGGCGTGATGCCCGAAACGCGCGCCACCATCGTCCAGCTCAACGCCATGCTGGGCGAGGCGCGCGGCAGCCTGAAACGGGTTGATGCCGTGCTGCAGGATGCCCAGGCCATCAGCGCCAACGCCAAAGACGCCACGGCCGACCTGGGCGCCCTGCGCGCCGATGTTGAGGCCAATCTGCGCAAGGTGGAAGGCCTGATCAATGACATCAGCCGCAAATGGCCTTTTGCCAAGGACGCCAAGGATGCGGAGATGAAACTGCCATGAGCCGCGCCATCAAACTCATTCTTTCGCTCTCAGCCCTTGTGCTGTTCGGCGCCTGCGCCAGCGGCCCCAAGCCGCCCGACTGGCAAGTCGAAGCCAAGGGCTCCATGGAGCGTTCGGTGACCGCTTACATGGAGGGCAATAGCCGGGTCGAGATGGCCGAGTTGCAACGCGCACGCAGCCAGCTCTCGAGCACCGGCCGCGCCGATCTGCTGGCCACGGCCGAGCTGCTGCACTGCGCCGGCCGCGTCGCCGCCCTGGTGTTTGAGCCCTGCGCCGGTTTTGACAAGCTGCGCCAGGACAGCACCGCCGCGCAACAGGCCTATGCCGACTACCTGCGCGGCCAGTTGCCGCCGCAAGGCATTGCCCTGTTGCCCGAGCCGCAGCGCGCCGCTGCTGGCGGCAGTGCAGCGGCAGTTCAGGGCATCGCTGATCCGCTGTCGCAACTGGTGGCGGCCGGCGTGCTGTTCCAGAAAGGCCAGGCCAGCCCGGCCGTGGTGCAGCAGGCGGTAGATACCGCCTCTGCGCAAGGCTGGCGCCGCCCCCTGCTGGCCTGGCTGAACGTGCAGGCGCAGCTGGCGGAGAAGGGCGGCGACGGCGAGGAAGCTGCCCGCTTGCGCCGGCGCATAGCGCTCACCCAGGGCCAGGCGAATGCGGCCAAGAAAAACCTTGATTATTTATGAAAAAAGTGCCGCCAGCCCTTTAACTCTATGCGCAAGTAGCTATTGTTTTGATAGTGATTGCCGGGAGCTGGGCTGACAGGCTGGTGTTTAGGTTTTTGGTGCCAGGAAAGTTTCAGACATGAATTTTGGAAAAACCACCCCCATCCTTCGGATGTTCGACGAAGCCAAGGCCAAGGAGTTCTACATCGATTTCCTGGGCTTCAAGCTCGATTGGGAGCACCGCTTCGAGGCGGACCTGCCGCTGTACATGCAAATCTCAAAGGGCGACTGTCTCATCCATTTGTCAGAGCATCATGGAGACTGCAGCCCGGGCGCCGCGCTCAGAATTGAATGCAACGAACTGGAGGCGTTTCAACAACAGCTGCTGGCCAAGAGCTACAAGTACGCGCGGCCTGGCATAGAAGACATGCCCTGGGGCAGCAAAGATATGTCCATTCGCGATCCCTTCGGCAACAGACTGACGTTTACCAGCGCTATCAGCACCTGAGCAGTCCAGGGGATCCCCCTCAAGGGCAAGAAGCTGAGCACTGACGGTTTCGCCTTCCTCCACCAACGATGTACCCACAGGTTTTGAATTTTGAGTTACTCCCTGACCCTTTACGCCTACGAAGACGCCACCGACCAGGAGCGCCGGGATGCCGAGAAGCGCTTTCGCAAGGCGCTCGATGAAACGCTGGGCGACGCCAGCCTGGTGCTTCCGGTTTACCAGGCCTATCGCCGCATCGTCTCCATTTACGGTGAAGCGCCAGCGCCAGATACGCTGACGGACGCCGAGCAGCAAATCCTTGACCAGTGGCAGGCGGCCGAAACGGCGGCCGTCACGGCGGCCTTTGGGCCGAATCGTTACATGGGCGAGGCTCAGTTCGAAATTGGGGCTTAAAAAGGCCTCCAGCCCTTTGTAGATGAGCGCCGACAGCTATCAAAAACATAGTTGATGCTGGCGCTCCCGGAGCATCTCATTCATCTTTGCTCGGCGGCTTGCCCTTGCCCAGCAGCGAGCCCAGCAAGTCCATGGGCAGGGGAAACACAATCGTCGAGGCGCGGTCGCCAGCGACCTGCGTCATGGTCTGCAGGTAGCGCAGCTGCATGGCTTCGGGCTGCCGGGCCAGCATTTGGGCGGCTTCTAGCAGCGCGGCGGCGGCCTGTTTTTCGCCCTCGGCGTGGATCACCTTGGCGCGGCGTTCGCGTTCGGCTTCGGCCTGGCGGGCGATGGCGCGCACCATGGATTCATTCAGATCGATGTCCTTGATCTCGACGTTGGTGACCTTGATACCCCAGCCGTCGGTCTGCGCGTCCAGGATGCGCTGGATGTCGACGTTGAGGCGTTCGCGTTCGGCCAGCATTTCATCGAGTTCATGCTTGCCCAGCACCACGCGCAAGGTGGTTTGCGCCAGCTGGCTGGTAGCCATGAGGTAGTTTTCGACCTGGATGATGGCTTTTTGCGGATCGATGATGCGAAAGAAAAGCACCGCGCTGACCTTGACCGAGACGTTGTCGCGCGAAATCACGTCCTGCGGGTCCACATTCATGGTCACCACGCGCAAGTCAACACGCACCATTTTTTGCAGCGCCGGAATCAAGAGCACCAGCCCCGGACCCTTGACCTTCCAGAAGCGCCCGAGCTGAAACACCACGGCGCGCTCGTATTCGCGCAGTATGCGTATGGTGTTCACCGCCAGCACGACAAACAGGACTAGCAGCGGGATCAGCACGCTGCCCAGGCCGAGGTTGAAACCGGGATTCATGGCGTCGCTCCTTGTGGTTGGGCTGCTGTTGATGCGGTATCAAGCTGAACGTCCAGCGTCAGCCCGTGCAGGCCGATCACCCGTATGCGTTGGCCGCTTGCCAGCGGCTGCCTACTGCTGACGCGCCAGCGCTCGCCTTGCACCTGCGCCCAGATTTCGCCCTGGCCGACCTCCAGCACCTGGCCAGGGGCGCCGACCATGACTTCGCGGCCGCTGACCACAGGCCGCCGGCGCGCCTTCATGGCCATGCCGCAGCCCAGCAAAATGACGGCGGCCGAAGTGGCGGCCAGCGCCAAGATCAGCGGCAACGGAACACCAAAGCCGGGCGCGTCATGGTCAAACAGCAAAATGCCGCCGGCAATGAAGGCAATCACGCCGCCCACACCGAAGGCGCCAAAACTGGGGGACAGCACTTCGGCCACCAGCAGGCCTATGCCGAACAGCAGCAGCGCCAGCCCGGCGTAGTTCACCGGCAGCAGCTGCAGCGCAAACAGGCCTAGAAACAGGCAGATCGCACCGGCCACACCCGCCAGGCCAAAGCTGGGCGCCGAAAACTCGAAGATCAGGCCGTAGATGCCAATCATCATCAGGATCAAGGCCAGGGCCGGATTGGCGATCACCGACAGCAGACGCTGGCGCCAGTCGGGCGGCCGGGTTTCAAAGGCCAGGCCGCGCGTTGCCAGCGTCGCCTCGGCGCCCCGCAGGCGTACCGTGCGACCATCGATCTGGCTCAGCAGGTCGGGCAAATCCTTGGCCACCACGTCTATCACCTTGGCTTGCAGCGCCTCGCTGGCCGTCAGGGTGGCGGCCTCGCGCACTGCACGCTCGGCCCAGTCGGCATTGCGTCCGCGCAACTGCGCCAGCCCGCGTATGAAGGCGGTGGCATCGTTGACCTGTTTGGCGGCCATGGGGTCGGGCGGGCCGGCTGAGGGCTTGCCCTCGGCCTTGTCCGTCTCCGTGCCAGGGGGCTTTTCGCGTGGCATGCCCGGCATGCCCAGGGCCACCGGTGTGGCCGCGCCCAGCGTGGTGGCCGGGGCCATGGCGGCAATGTGGGCCGCATAAAGAATATAGGTGCCGGCGCTGGCGGCGCGCGCGCCTTCGGGGCGCACATAAACCGCCACCGGCACGGGAGACGCCAAAATCGCCTGAATGATTTGCCGCATCGAGCTGTCAAGGCCGCCCGGGGTGTCGAGCTCTATGACCACCAGCGGTGCGCCGCTGCTTTCGGCCTTGCGTAGGCCACGAATCAGGTAGTCGGCGCTGGCCGGGCCTATGGCGTCTTGCAGTGTCAGCACCAGCACGGGGCTGGCGCTGACGGCAGGCAATGCCAGCGCCAGCAGTAGCAGGGCCAGCAGCAACACCAACAACAGGTGCCAGCCCCGCTTGCCATGGCGCATGGCCGCTATCAACCGGCCCGGTCGCAAGCTGCGCGCAGATGCCATGAAGACCTCCCGGAACGCCACGAACTCCAGCCGGAGTTCAATCCATCACTATGCGCCAGTAGCCGCTGGTCTTGGCAAGCGGGCGTTTATCCCCTGCGGTGATCCCGGGATTCAGGGCGAGCGGCTCAAGCGCGGCGAGGCCAAGGCCTGCAACTGGTCGTTGATGGCCGTATCCAGGGCCTTTTGTTTTGGCAGCACTTGTGCCTTTTCCAGCGCCGCCTGCAGCAGGCGCAAATCCTTGCTGCTGGTCGTGGCCTTGATTTGCGCCACCGCCGCCGTCAGATTGCCGCTTTTGATCAGCGCCAGCATTTTTGTCACCCATTCACTCATGTCCACCCCCGGTTTTCCTGCCAGGCCCGGGAAAAACCGGCCTGGCCAAAGTATGTAATTACTCGGGGGCAGTAAAATCTGCCCCCGCCTGCGCGCCACTCTTGTGCGCGACAGGCTTAGCGTACGCTTTTTTAGTGCGATTTTTTGACCTGAGTGATTGATCCTTGACAGACGCCCCCCGCACCCCGACGCCAGACCAGACGGCCGAATCTTCTCCCCAGGAATTTTCCAAAATACAAGAGCCGCGGCTTTGGTGCGGTGAGGGCTGGACCGCCCGCGTGCTGAAAAACGAGGACGACGACGGCTGGGCCGTGGCCATGATCAAGGACGGCGAGCCCGAGCCCGCGCTGGTAGGCCCCTGGACCATGGGGCGCGACAAGAAGAACCCCAAGCCGCTGGACGGCCCGGCCTTCAGCACGCTGGTGAAAACCGCCTCTGAATTTGTGCGCCGCCACGAGCAGCAGCTGCACGCCACGCTGCACCAGCGCATCACGGTGACGGCCAATGCCGGCCGCATCACGGTGTCGCTGGACATCGTTCCCGACGAAGACCATCCGCATGCGCTGCTCAGCGCTCACGACGAGGCCGGCGAGCCGCTGGCCGAGGTTCGCGTGGCGCCGTCCTTCAAGCTCAACCGCAGCAGCGCGGTGGCCTGGGCCGACAGCGACTTTGCCAAACCGAAAGACCGAGCATGAGCCGCACGCATAGCGCCCCAATGAATGGGCTGAACACGTTAAAGGTAGCACCGGCCTGCGGGATTGACTTCGGCACCTCCAACTCCACGGCCGGCTGGGTCCGGCCCGGCCATGGCACCTTGCTGCCGCTGGAGGGCGACAAGCTGACCTTGCCTTCGGTGATTTTTTTCCATGCCGAAGACGAGGAAGTCCGCTACGGCCGGGCCGCGCTGGCCGACTACCTGGAGGGCTATGAGGGACGGCTGATGCGCTCGCTCAAGAGCCTGCTGGGCACCTCCATGATTGACGACTTCACCGAGGTTGCCGGCCGGGCACTGCCGTTTCGGGAGCTGCTGGCACGCTTTGTCGGGGAACTCAAGCAACGCGCCGAGCTGGCCGCCGGGCATGAGTTCTCCCGCGCCGTGCTGGGCCGGCCGGTGTTCTTCATCGACGACGATGCCGCCGCCGACCAGCGCGCGCAGGACACGCTGGAAGACGTCGCCCGCAAGGCCGGCCTGCGCGAGATCGCGTTTCAGTACGAGCCGATTGCCGCAGCGTTTGACTACGAATCGAAAATTTCGAGCGAAGAACTGGTGCTGGTGGTCGACATTGGCGGCGGCACCTCGGACTTCAGCCTGATTCGCGTCGGCCCCAAGCGCGCCGGCCGTGCCGAGCGGCGCGACGATATTTTGGCCAATGGCGGTGTGCACATAGGCGGTACCGACTTTGACCGGGCCCTGAGCCTGGCCAGCATGATGCCCATGCTGGGCCTGGGCAGTTCGCTGAAAAGCGGTCTGGCCATGCCTTCTGCGCCTTACTTCAATCTGGCGACTTGGCACACCATCAACATGGCCTATAGCAAAAAGGCCTGGTCGGAAATCAGCGACCTGCACCGCGAGGCCAGCGACAAGCCCAAGCTGGAGCGGCTGCAAAGCGTGGTGCGCGAGCGCGCTGGCCACTGGCTGGCGCTGCAGGTGGAGGCGGCCAAGATCGACTTGTCGAACTCGGCGCAGACGCAGATAGACATAGGCCGTATCGCGGCGGGCGAGAGCGTGAGCTTGCACCGCGATGACCTAGATAGGTCCATCAACGGGCTGGTGACGACGGTGGAGCAAACGGTGAGCAAGCTGCTGCGCGACGCCGGCCTGGCCGCCGACGGCATTGATACGGTGTTCTTCACCGGCGGCTCCAGCGGTGTGCCCTTGCTGCGCCAGCGCATCCTGGCGCTGCTGCCGCAGGCGCGTTCCGTCGAGGGTGATCTGTTTGGCAGCATTGGCGCCGGCCTGGCGCTCGATGCCCAGCGCAAGTTTGGCTGATGGCTACCAGAACGATAGTTAACTATTGAATTTATTTAAATGAATAGTTAACTATTGTTGTTATTGAATTAAATCGATAAAATACTATCGAATAGTTCCATAACGATACTTTTTTATCATGAAAACCTTGCTGGAGATGGCGCAGCGCCTGGAAAGCGAGCGGCAGCGGCTCAAGCTCGATTACCAGGCGATTGCCGAGAAAACCGGGCTGACGCCGTTGTCGGTGCGCAGCGCCATGCAGGGCCGCACCGCGCCGCGCATCACCACCTTGATGGCGATTGCCGATCAATTGGGGCTGGAGGTGCTGCTGTTGCCCAAGGTGGTGGCGATGGGCTTGCAGGCGAAAGCCGCTGGCGAGGCAGGGCCTGCGCCCGCGCTTTCCAGCGTCGACCGCATCGTGGCTGAAACAGCCTTGCGCTCTGCCGGCGCCCAAAACCCAAAAAGCGGGCAGACAAAATGAATGTGCTGGCGCTGGACATCTATGTAGGCGCTGCGCGCGCCGGGCTGCTGTTCCAGTACGGCACGGGCAACAGCGCGCTGACGCGTTTTATTCCCGACGAAGCCTTTTGGTCCAGGCCTGATTCGCCGGTGCTGTCGTGGGCCGCCATGGACGACGACCCGCAACGGCGCGAAATTTTCTGGCGCAGCTATGTCAGCACGCCGTTTTTCAATGCCGAAGGCGGCCGCCTGCCGGCTTTTTTTCAAAACCTGCTGCCCGAAGGCCCGCTGCGCCGCCATCTGGAAGAGCTGCGCGGCTGCGGGCCGGGCGACCACTTCGACCTGCTGGCCGCCTGCGGCACCGACCTGCCGGGCAATGTCTATGCCTACCCGGCGCACCTGGATGCCGATGCGCTGGCCGGCGTGGTGACCCAGCACAACGATGCGCTGGAGATGACGGTGACGGCCGACCCCTTGCCCGAGGCCACCTCGCTGTCGGGCGTGCAGCCCAAGCTGGCGCTGCTGGCGCAGCAGGGGCGCTATGTGGCGCGCACCAAGGACGCGCAGGGCACGCACATCATCGCCAAGCTGCCCACGGTGGAATACGCCTTGCTGCCCGAGGTGGAGGAGTTGTCGCTACGGCTGGCGCAGGCCGCCGGCGTCAAGGTCTGCAGCGCCTGGCTGGCGCCCATGAGCGAGATGCTGGCCGAGCAGCCCTTTGTGCTGGGCGAGAGCCGGCAGTTTTTGGCCGTGCAGCGCTTTGACCGCAGCCCGCAAGGCCACATCCATTGCGAAGACTTTGCGCAAATCCTGCGCATCCCCCCGGAAGAAAAATACACCCACCCGGCCGCCACCTACGCCACCATGGCCAGCACGCTGCGCAGCGGCATGGGGCTGAACGGCGAGCTGGGGGAGGGCGCGGCCGAAGAGCTGATCCGGCGTGTGATGGTCAATGAAATGCTGGGCAACTACGACGCCCATGTGAAGAATTTCGGCGTGGTCTACCCGGATGGCCGCACGCCGGAGTTGTCTCCGGCCTACGACGTGGTGGCCTATGCCGCCTACCTGGGTGGGCGCGGCCATGCGCTGCGTTTTGTTCCGGGCGGTGAAAAGCAGGCGCGGCTCAGCCCGCAAACCGTGCGCAGCTTTTGCAATGCCACCGGCATGTTCGAAACCCGGGTGCGCGGCGTGCTCAACGAGGCGGTGGGTCTGGCCTGCGCCTCATGGCCTGCGCTGATCGAGGCCAGCAGCCTGCTGAATCAGCAAAAACAGAATCTGCTCAGGCATTTCGAGGCCTGCGACGCGGTGCAGAGCTGGCGGAGCAGGCGCGCTGGCAGCGCCGGGCGCAAGGTGACCCGGTAAAGCTTGCACGATGCTTGCTAGACAATCGCTCATTGTTAGACATCTGCAATTTGGAGCACCTGGATGAACTTTGCGACTGACCTTTCGACGGTTACCCACGGCATACAGCTGGCCGTGGCGCCGGTGTTTTTGTTGACGGCGGTATCGGGAATGATTGGTGCCGTGGCGGGCCGCCTGGCACGCATCATCGACCGAGCCCGTTTTCTTGAAAACCGGCTGGAGGCAGGGGGCGTTGAAGAGAGTCGTGCCACGAAGATGTATGCCGAGTTACAGCAACTGAGAAAGCGCGGCTGGCTGGTCAACGGCTGCATTGCCCTGCTGACCTTTTGCGCCATTCTGATCGGCAGCACGATTATTTTGCTGTTTCTCGGCGAAACCATCGAGATGCCCACGCTCAAGATCGCCACCGTGTGTTTTCTGTCGGGCGTGATCTGCTTTTTGTCGGCCCTGGTTTGTTTTTTGGCCGAGACTTTGTTGGCGACCCGGTTGTTGAAGTTTGCGGAGCCTTCGCGGCCGGGGTGATTGTTGTCAGCAGTTGTTTTATTGATAGGTGAAGTCTCTGTCAACGGTTGACGGGAAGGCTTCGTTCAAGGTGTTGAGGTGTATGGTGAGCAAGCAGTTCGCTGCCGCTCAGGTCTTTAACTTAAAACCACGGTAGTACCACGATGACAATACCTACGAAAACAAGCAAGCCTTACCTCTACGGCCGCAGCTTTGCACTGGTCATGGCAGCCGCTTTGGCCTGCTCTTCCAGCTTTGCCGAAAAACCTGAATGGGCGGGCGGCGGAAAGCACGGCAAGGGTAACAAGCACGAGCAGGCGGAGCAGTCCGATCACGGCAATTCCGGACTGGGCCAAAAGGCGAAGAAGAACCAGCAGTCGACCGAGGTCCGGGTCGGCGGCTATTTTGTGCCGCAGCAGCGCGTGGTGGTCCAGAACTACTATGGCAAGCAGTCCAAAGCGGGTCATTGCCCTCCAGGTCTGGCCAAGAAAAACAATGGCTGCCTACCACCCGGGCAAGCCAAAAAATACGCCATAGGTCAGCCACTGCCCCGCGATGTCGTGTTCTACCCCGTACCTGCGTCCGTCGTGGTGCAGCTGGGGGCTCCCCCCGCAGGGCATAAATATGTGCGCGTCGCTACCGATATCTTGCTGATTGCGGTGGGCACCAGCATGGTGGTGGACGCCATGCAGGACCTGGGCTCGCTCTAGGCGCTTGGCGAATTGATTGCCCCCCGCTGTGAAGGCAAAGTAGCCACCACCGCGGGGAGATCCACCATCACCGGCTGGCCGGGTGTGGTGCAGCCGGTGTCGCAGCATTTGCCGGGCTGGCGGTTCTTGGTAATCGCACGGTCGGGGTCGTGCGCCACGCCGCGCTCCAGGATGCGTTCCACCAGCTCGACCTTGCTGCCCACCGGGTAGTTGCGGTAAATCTCCTGCTTCATGGCGGCCGGCGAGCCGCCGCCGTGCAGGCTGATCACGCTGTACCAGCCGCCCTGGTAACCGGCGCTCAGGTCTTCGATGAAGCGCGCGGTTTCAATGCGCTGCTCATAAGGCACATCGGGGTTGGCACGCAGCACTTCGGATAGTTTGGCGCCGGTTTCGGGGTTGTGGTCTTCGTCGGGGCCGGGCAGGGTGACGATCAGGCCACCGCTGACGTAGTGGGCAATGCGGTGCATGTCGTAAATCTTGGTAGCGAGCAGCAGCTTGCCGATGTTGGAAAACACCGGGTCTGGCATGAAGGTTTTGCTGTGTTCGTCAACCTTGCCATAGACGCTGGCCGCCACGCCACAGGCAAAAAAGCTTTCGGTGATGGTGATCAGCTCGACCATCTGTTCGCGCAAATGCGTTTCCTTGGCCGGATCGAAGCCATTGGCCTCGCACATCAAAGCGCCAGCGCCAATCAGCAGGTCGCCAAAGCCGGCGCGCGCGCCTATGCAGGAGTGGCGGTGGTGGGTGGCGTAGCTGTAGGTGAGGTGGCCTGAGTGTTCCCATTCACCGGCGTAAAACACGCTGTCCCAGGGCACAAACACCTTGTCGAACATCACCACGCCGGTGCTCTGGCCGTATTTGCGGCTGAACAGGGGCGCACCGTGCTCGACTTTTTCACCGGGCCTGCCGGCCGGGCGCGCAATGATGGTGATGCCGGGCGCATCCAGAGGCACGGCGCAGCAAACCGCAAAGTCGGCGTCTTCCTTGCCCATGTTGCGGCAGGGCATGACCAGCAGCTCATGCACATAAGGCGCGCCGGTCACGATGGCCTTGGTGCCGCTGATGACGATGCCCTTGGCATTGCGCTCGACCACATGCACATAGCTGTCGACATTGGCCTGTTCATGCGGCCTGCGGCTGCGGTCTCCCTTTGCGTCCGTCATGGCGATGCCCAGGGTCAGGTCCTGGTCTTGAATGCGGTGCAGGTAGTTCAAAAAGCGTGCGGTGTTTTCCGTGGTGCCGCGTGCGTCGTCGATGCGGCTTGAAACCTGGCCAATCGCATTGAGCGCGTCGTGCGTCAGGTAACGCTGGGCGCAACCGGTTTCCTGGCAGACCAGGCGCACGGCTTCCAGCTTGTTGAGCAGGTCGCCGCTGCTGGTGTTGATGTGGCTCAAGCGATTCACCAGCTTGCCGCTGCTTTGCTGCACCGCCGTCATGATGGGTGCGTATTGAGCCTTCAGGGCGTAGTCATAGGTCAGCGCAATGGCGTTGATGCCGGGGCCGAAGCCGCGCTCGTCGGCGACGCTGACCACCTGCTGGCCGTCCAGAAAAACGCGGGGTTTGTAGCGGCGCAGTGACTCGCGAAAGTCATCACCGGACATCAGTGTGGCGGCAGGGGCGGGTGCATTCATGGCTTGTCTCCTGGGTTGTTTTCGCAATTCTAGTGATAAATTAAACACTGTTCAATACATTGTTTTGGTGTTCAATTAAAAGTGGATGGCCCGGATTTTGGGGGTATATTCATCCCATGCAAGCCAGACTAGACCGCCAACAGGCCATGAATGATTCGCGCCGGGCGCTGATGCTCGACGCCGCCCGCTCGGTGTTTGAGCGGCTGGGTATCGAAGGCGCCAGCATCCGTGAAATTGCCAAACAGGCCGGCTACACACCGGGCGCGATTTACTCCTATTTTGAAAACAAGGAAGCGATTTACGGCGCGCTGCTGGCCGAATCGCTGGAGCGCCTGAATGTGCTGGTCGATGCGGCCGGCCTGGACGCCGCCAGCCCGTCCGATCTGCTGGAAGCCAAGGCCAGCGCCTGGTTTGGTTTTTATGCCGCCAATCCGCGCGACCTGGACCTGGGCTTTTACCTGGTGCAGGGCATGCAGCCGCGTGGCCTGACGGCAGAGCTCAATTACCAGTTGAACGACCGCTTGCATGATGCCTTGCGACCCTGCGAAATGGCCTTGCAAGCCATGGGCCTGAACGGTGAAGACGCCTTGCGCGAAAATACGTCTTTGCTTGCCCACGGCGTGGGCTTGTTGCTGCTGCAACATACCGGCCGCATCCGCATGTTCGGGCAAGATGCCACGCTGCTGTTTGCGGCCTATCTGATTGCCCTGGTGGAGCGGCTGCAGCGCGATGCGCCTGCGCCTTGACCCCTTTTTTTGAATTTCAGGACTAACCATGTTGCTCGATGCCGATGACTCCCAACTCGTACTGGTGGACTACCAGACTCGCTTGATGCCCGTCATTTTTGAAAACGAACTCGTCATCGCCAACGCCGTGCGCCTGGCGCGCATGGCCCAGGCGCTGGCAGTGCCGGTCTGGGCCAGCGCCCAAAACCCCGACAAGCTGGGGCCCAATGTGCCCGCCGTGCAGGCGGCGATTGAAGCGGCGGGCGGCAAGACCCTGTCCAAAATGCATTTCAGCGCAGCCGCCGAAGGTCTGGGCGAGTGGCTGCGCCCGCCGGTGCGCAAGGCGCCCACGGGCGGCAATGCCCGCAGCCTGCCCAAGCATTTTCAAAAACCAGCACCCGAAGAAGACGCCGGCCGCAGCACCATCGTCATTGCGGGCTGCGAAGCCCATGTCTGCCTGATGCAGACGGCGCTGGAGTTGCTGGAAGAAGAGTTTGAGGTCTGGGTGGTGACCGATGCCTGCAGCTCACGCAGCGAGCGCAACCGCGATGCGGCATTTGACCGCCTGGCCGGCAATGGCGCCGAGCTGGTGACCACCGAGATGGTGGCCTTTGAATGGCTGCGCACCGCCGAGCATCCTGACTTCAAGGAAATTCTGGCGCAGGTGAAGTAATTCCATTTCTAAACCATCCGTGTCGTTGTTGCTTCGCCTTGCCGTGCTATAGCACTGTCTGCGGCTTCGCGCCTAGACACGAATGATTTGGAAACGGAATAAGGCGTAAGGCGGTCAGCGCTTTATTTGAATGAAATAGGCCGCTAGCCCAATACAGATAAGCGCAAGCAGCTATTGAAAATATAGCATTGGCAGCAAGTTGCCAATGCGCGGAAAATCACTTGACGCGCTGCTTTTCCAGTTTGCGCGCCAGCGTGCGCCTGTGCATGCCCAGTCGGCGCGCGGCTTCGGAAATGTTGAAATCGGTCTCGGCCAGCACCTGGTGGATGCGTTCCCATTCCAGGGTTTTGATGGAGGTGGAGCGTTGCGTCAGGCTGACCTCGGTGTCGCCGCTGGTGCGGCCGAAAGCGGCCTCGATGTCGTCGGTATTGGAGGGCTTGGCCAGGTAGTGGCAGGCGCCCAGTTTGATGGCTTCCACGGCCGTGGCAATGCTGGCAAAGCCGGTCAGGACCACGATCAGCATGTCGGGGGCGTGGCTGTTCAGGGCTTGCACGCAGGACAGTCCCGACGCATCACCGTTCAATTTCAAATCGACGACGGCGTAGCCTGGCGAATGCCGCTGCAGCAGTATCTCGACCGCTTCCAGGCTGGCGGCGAGGAGTACCGAATAGCCGCGGCGCTCGAAGGAGCGGCCCAGGGTACGGGCAAAGGCGGCGTCGTCCTCGACGATGAGTAGCTGTCGTTCAATGTTCATGTCTTGCCATTTTTTCCAGCGTGACGGCAGCCAGCGGCAAGGTGATGGTCACCACCGCGCCGCCCTCCCGGCGATTGCTGGCCGTCACGCCGCCGCCCAGCGTGCGTGCCACGTTCACCACCAGAAATAAACCCAGGCCGCCGCCGGCGCGCCCCTTGCTTGACTGGTAGGGCTTGCCCAGTTGGGCCAGCATGCGGGGTGAAAAGCCGGGGCCTGCGTCGGTCACGGTGAGGGTCAGGGTGTGGGCGTCGCGCGTGGCCTCCAGGCTGAGGTAGTGCGGTGAGGCCTCCAGTGCGTTGTCCAGCACATTGCAGATCATTTGCTTGAGGGCGGACTCTGACACCATGGGCAGATCCTCGAGCACAGCATTTTTGTAGTCAAAGGAAATGACCGGGCGTGAGGTGCGCCACTCTTGAACCAGCTCATCCAGAAAGGCGCAAATCGAGGTTTTCTTTGAGGACTCCCCGCGAGCCTCGCCGGCTGACAGCAAGATGCCGCTGACAATGGCCTTGCAGCGTATTAGCTGGGCCTGCATCTCGGCAATCTCCTGCTCTAGCTCTGGGTCGGAGGTGAAGGCCGGCATGTGCCGCCAGTCGCCCAAAATCACTGCCAGCGTGGACAGCGGCGTGCCCAGCTCATGCGCCGCGCCCGAAGCCAGCAGGCCCATGCGCACGATGTGCTCTTCTTCTACCGCACGCTGGCGCAGGCTGGCCAGGTGGGCATCGCGCTCACGCAGATTGCGGTTGATGCGGGCAATAAAGATCACGACCAGGCTGGCATTGAGCACAAAGCAGATCAGCAAGCCCTGAATGTGCGGACTGGCCAGACCCAGCTCAAGGTCCAGGGGCAGGGGCAGGGGCCGACCGAACACCGCCAGCAGGGCAAAGCAGGCGGCGGTGATGCTGACCATGGCCCAGACCGACCAGGCTTGCAGCAACACCGCGCTGAGCGTGACCTGCAAGAGGAATAGAAAACTGAAGGGATTGCTGGCGCCGCCGCTGAGGTAGAGCTGCGCCGTCAGCATGGCCACGTCCACCAGCAGGGCCACGAACATTTCGCTGTTGCTGACCTTGGGCGAGCTGCGCCAGCGCAGCAGGCTGGCCACATTAAAGACGACCAGGCCAGCCAGCACGGCCAGCATGGGCTGCAGGGGAAGTTCTATGCCAAAGCCGAAGTGCACCACCACGATGGTGGCCAGCTGGCCGAACACGGCCAGCCAGCGCAACTGCACCAGCAGCATCATGTTTTTCAGGCCGGTGGCATCGTCCAGGCGGGTCTGGCCGCTGGGTTCGGGGGCGAGGCCGGCAGGGCGGCTATCAGTCAAGAGAGGGATCTTCGGAATCGCGGGCGACATGAGGAGGATTGTCCCCCATGTGATCACGGCGACGCCGGCCTTGTTCGCGTGCCACCAGCACCGTGGCGCCCAGCACCATCAGGGCCAGGGTGTACCAGGTAATGGCATAGATCAGGTGATGGTCCTGGAACTTGATGACGGTCAGGCCGGCCAGGGGCCATGCTGGGCTGGCAAACGTGCTGTCGCCGGCAGGTGGCGCGGGCGTGGCGTTGGCGTCCAGAAAGAAGGGGGCGACCTGGGTGAGGCCTCTGGCCTGGGCAATCGCCGCGACATCGCGGGAATACCACTTGTTGGCGGCCAGGTCGTTCCGGCGTAAAAAGCCGCCGCCGGGCTCGCTCAGGCGCAGCAAGCCGGTGACGCTGACCGGGCCTGCGCTTTCGGTGGCGGCACGCGCCTGGCGGGCGCGCGCCTCGGGCGGAATAAAGCCGCGGTTGACCAGCACGGTCTCCCCGTTTTCGGTCTGCAGTGGCGTCATGACCCAAAAGCCGCTGCCGTGGGCCGTGACGGCCTGCACCAGGGTTTCACGGTCATGCAAAAACCGGCCGCTAACCTGTAAGTGGCGATATTCATCGCCAGCCGCCGAGATTTGCGGCCACTGCGATGGCGGAGGCAGGGCCGTGGCAGGCGCATGCACCCGCTGCTCTACCCGGCTGATAAGGGCGTGTTTCCAGGCCCTGCGCTCGAGCTGCCACTGGCCCAGCGCGGCGAAGCCGGCCACCAGCAGGACGGCGATCAGGGCCAGCGCGACGCAGGCAAACGTGGAGCGCGGCGCGCGGCTGGCCATGGGTGCAATCAAGTCTTGCGCCGGCTCAAGGCATGTTTTTCATGTCGTGAATCGACATCGGCATCATGTTGGCGTTCATGTGGTACATGACCCACAGGGAACCGGCCAAGGCAATGCCGACGATCAGCAAGGTGAACATCAGGGCCATGAAGGACCAGCCGCCCTCGGAACGCGTGTTCATGTGCAGGAAGTAAATCATGTGCACGACGATTTGCACTGCAGCGAAGGCCATCAGCACCAGGGCAGTGGTGCTGTTGCTTTCGAAGACTTTGCCCATCACCAGCCAGAAGGGAACGGCGGTCAGGAACACGGCGAGGATGAAGCCCGTCACATAGCCGCTCAGGGTGCTGTGGCTGGCGCCGCTGTCATCGTGCCCGTGGTCGTCATCGTGGTGGTCGTGCGCATGCTGTGCGCTGTCATGGTCGTGGTCGGTATGCGCGCTCATGGCAGGGCTCCCATCAGATAAACAAAGGTGAAGACACCAATCCAGACCACGTCCAGAAAGTGCCAGAACATGGACAAGCACATCAGGCGTCGGCGGTTCTCGGCGCCCAGGCCGTGGCGCTTGACCTGAAACATCAGGGTGATCAGCCAGATGATGCCGAAGAAAACGTGCAGGCCGTGGGTGCCGACCAGTGCGAAGAAGGACGACAAGAAAGCGCTGCGTTGCGGTCCCGCGCCCTCGTGGATGAAGTGCATAAATTCATACATTTCCAGGCCCAGAAAGCCTGCGCCCAGTAGGCCGGTGATGCCCAGCCAGACGAGTACGGCATTGAGCTTTTTCTTCTGCATCTCCAACATGGCAAAACCATAGGTGATGGAGGACAGCAGCAGTAGCGAGGTGTTCAGGGCCACCAGCGGCAGATCGAACAGGTCGGCGCCCGAAGGGCCGGCCGCATAGCTTCGGCCCAGCACCGCATAGCAGGCGAACAGGCAGGCAAAGATGAGGCAGTCGCTCATCAGGTAGAGCCAGAAGCCGAGCAGGGTGCCGTTGGCCGGATGGTGCTCGCGCCGCAGGAAGAAGCGCTCGCTGAGCGCGCCTGGGCTCTGCAGCGCTGCAGCGTCGGCCGAAGGGGTGGTCAAGGGGACGGTGGTATTAAGCATGGCTGGCCAGCAAACGTGTGCGTTCGTTTTCGGTATGGATGATTTCTTCCGCAGGGATGTAGTAATCGCGCTTGTAGTTGAACGAGTGGTAGATGGCGGCGCCCACGATGGCGACGAAAGACAGCACGGCCAGCAACCACATCTGCCAGATCAGGGCAAAGCCGCAGACCGTGCAGATGGCGGCAATGATGACGCCGGCAGCGGTGTTCTTGGGCATGTGCACGGGGATGAAACCATCCACCGGGCGCACATAGCCGTGTTTCTTCATGTCCCACCAGGCATCGATCTCGTGCACAACGGGGGTGAAGGCGAAGTTGTAGGCCGGCGGCGGCGACGAGGTCGACCACTCCAGCGTGCGACCATCCCAGGGGTCGCCGGTGTTGTCGCGCAGCGAGTCACGGCGGAGGTAGCTGACGATGAACTGGATGATCATGGAGGCAATGCCCAGCGCGATCAGCACGGCGCCAAAGGCCGCGATCTGGAACCAGATTTGCAGGGATGGGTCTTCAAAGTGGCTCATGCGGCGCGTCACGCCCATGAAACCCAGTACGTAGAGCGGCATGAAGGCCAGGTAGAAGCCGACCAGCCAGAACCAGAACGAGCACTTGCCCCAGAACGGATCGAGCTTGTAGCCAAAGGCTTTGGGGAACCAGTAGGTGATGCCGGCGAACAGGCCAAACAGCACGCCGCCGATGATCACGTTGTGGAAGTGGGCAATCAGGAACAGGCTGTTGTGCAGCACGAAGTCTGCCGGTGGCACGGCCAGCAGCACGCCGGTCATGCCGCCTATGGCGAAGGTCACCATGAAGCCAATCGTCCACATCATGGGCACCTCAAAGGTGATGCGGCCGCGGTACATGGTGAACAACCAATTGAAGATCTTCGCCCCGGTCGGGATGGAGATGATCATGGTCGTGATGCCGAAGAAGGAGTTGACGCTGGCGCCCGAACCCATGGTGAAGAAGTGGTGCAGCCACACCAGGTAGGACAAGATGGTGATGGCGAAGGTGGCGTACACCATAGACGAGTAACCGAACAGGCGCTTGCGGCTGTAGGTGGCGACGACTTCAGAGAAGACACCGAACAGCGGCAGGATCAGGATGTAGACCTCGGGGTGGCCCCAGATCCAGATCAGGTTCACGTACATCATGGCGTTGCCGCCGAATTCGGTCGTGAAGAAGTTGGTGCCGGCGTAGCGGTCCAGGCCCAGCAGGCCCAGCACGGCGGTCAGCACCGGGAAGGCGGCGACGATCAGGATGTTGGTGCACAGGGCGGTCCAGGTGAACACCGGCATCTTCATCAGGGTCATGCCGGGTGCGCGCATCTTGATGATGGTGGCCAGCAGGTTGATGCCTGATAAAAGCGTTCCGACCCCCGCCAGCTGTAGTGACCAGATGTAGTAGTCCACCCCCACGTCCGGACTGTTGATGATGCCCGACAGCGGCGGGTAGGCCAGCCAGCCGGTCTTGGCAAACTCGCCCACGAACAGTGAAGCCATCACCAGGATGGCGCCGCTGGCGGTCATCCAGAAGCTGAAGTTGTTAAGAAAGGGGAAGGCCACGTCGCGCGCGCCGATTTGCAGCGGCACCACGTAGTTCATCAGGCCAGTGACCAGCGGCATCGCCACGAAGAAGATCATGATCACGCCGTGCGCGGTAAAGATCTGGTCGTAGTGGTGCGGCGGCAAAACGCCCAGGTTGTCGCCGAAGGCAATCGCCTGCTGCAGCCGCATCATCAGCGCATCAGAGAAGCCGCGCAGCAGCATCACCAGGCCCAGTATCACGTACATGATGCCGATCTTCTTATGGTCGATGCTGGTCAGCCAGTCACGCCACAAGGGCCCCCACAGGCGGAATTTGGTCAGGGCCGCCAGGATGGCCAGCCCGCCCAGCATGACGGCAGCAAAGGTCACCAGCAAAATGGGTTCATGGAGCGGAATCGCTTCCCAGGAGAGGCGGCCGAAGATGAGCTTCGTTAAATCAAGTTGGTCGAACATCGTGGGTCCGTAAGGAGGAGGTGAGTGGCATGGGAGGTAAGGCCCGGCAAAGGGGGGGCTGGGTGAGCTGGCCTGTTAGATGGGACTGGTGGCGGGTTCGGTGACGGGTAGCTGCAATCCCAGCGGGTTGCCGGGGCTGCACATCGCGCCCACGTAGTTGCGCGTGGGCTGGTCGTTCAGTCCCAGGCGAGCGCGGGTGGCTTCGTCCAGGGAGGCGATGTTGATGGTGCCCGGCTTGCCCAGGCCGCCGCTGGCGTCAATCGCCATCATGTCGTGCATGCACATCTTGTTGTTTTCGACGCAGCGGTTCAGGATGGCCTCGTAGAGGTCGGGCGCCACCTTGGCGTAGTGCTGAACCGGGTTGCGCTCGCTGGGTTTTTCGAGCTGCAAATAGGTGTCGCGGCTCAGCGATCGGCTGCTGGACTTGACCTTTTTGACCCATTGCTCAAAGTCGCCATCGTTCAGGCCATGGAACTTGAAGCGCATGCCGGAAAAGCCCGCGCCGCTGTAGTTGGCCGACAGACCTTCAAATTCGCCGGGCTTGTTGATGATGGCGTGCAGCTGGGTTTGCATGCCGGGCATGGCATAAATTTGACCTGCCATGGCCGGAATGAAGAAGGAGTTCATGACCGAGGAGGCGGTGATCTTGAACTGGATAGGACGATCGACTGGTGCCGCCATCTCATTGACCATCGCAATGCCTTGCTCGGGGTAGATGAAGAGCCATTTCCAGTCCAGCGCAACCACTTCCACGACCAGGGGCTTGGTGCCCGCGGGCATGGTGCGTTGTGCGTCAATGCGTTCCAGCGGCCGGTAAGGGTCCAGCTTGTGGGTGCTGATCCAGGTGATCGCGCCCAAAATGATGATGATCACCAGGGGCACCGCCCAGATCACCAGCTCAAGCTGCGTGGAGTGGTGCCACTCGGGGTCGTAGTCGCTGCGGTTATTGGATTTGCGATAACGCCAGGCAAACACAAAGGTCAGCACAATGACGGGAACAATGACCAGCAGCATCAGCACCGTGGAGGTGAGGATGAGGTCACGTTGCTGCATGGCGATGTCGCCGGAGGGGCGCATCAACACCCAGTCGCAACCGCCCAACATGGCAAGGACAGGGAAGAAAAGCAGGCCGAGAAGTTTTTTTAGATAGGGCATGACGAAAGCTCGAACCGTTGTCAATAAGGTAAAGCGTGAATCTACCCTTTGAGCCACATCAATGCAATTGGACATTTTGTCCTATGGCATGATGTTTCTTATGGGGCTAATTAGTCTGTTCCCATGTTGTCAACTTGTGTAGGGGGTCACATGTCAAGCCTTGGTTCGAGCCATCCAGATACTTTCATGCAAGACGAGCCGGCGCATCGACATGCCGATGATTCGGCCGGGGTTGCCCCGAGCGAGATCGCCGTCGGTGTGATCATTGGCCGGGCGTCCGAGTATTTCGACTTTTTTGTCTACGGCATCGCCTCGGCGCTGGTGTTCCCTTCCGTGTTCTTTCCCTTTGCCGACCGGCTTGAGGGTTTGCTGTATTCGTTTGTCATTTTTTCCTTTGCCTTCATCGCCCGGCCACTGGGCACGGCGCTGTTCATGAGCGTGCAGCAGCGCTGGGGGCGGGGCGTCAAACTCACGGCTTCGCTGTTTCTGCTCGGCACCGCCACCGCAGGCATGGCCTTTTTGCCGGGTTATGCCACCTTGGGTGTGGCTTCCATCGTGCTGCTGTCACTGTTTCGTTTCTGCCAGGGCATCGCCTTGGGCGGCGCCTGGGACGGCTTGCCGTCACTGCTGGCGCTGAGCGCGCCGGCCGGGCGCCGTGGCTGGTATGCCATGATTCCGCAGCTGGGCGCACCCATAGGCTTTATTGTGGCCAGCGGCTTGTTTTTGTACCTGCATTCCGAGCTGTCCAGCGCCGATTTCCTGGATTGGGGCTGGCGTTATCCGTTTTATGTGGCCTTTGCGATCAATGTCGTGGCCCTGTTCGCGCGTCTGCGCATCGTGGTGACGGACGAGTATGAGCATCTGCTGCAAAAGCATGAACTCGAACCGAGCTCGTTCAGGGAAATGTTCCGGGCCCGCGGCAGCAACCTCTTTATTGGCGCCTTTGCCGCCTTGGCCAGCTATGCGCTATTTCACTTGGTGACGGTGTTTCCGCTGTCCTGGATCTCTTTGCATGCCAGCCAGCCGGTCAACGACGTGCTGTCGGTGCAGATCGTCGGCGCCGGCATCGCCATCCTGGGCATCATCGCTTCGGGTTTGATTGCCGACCGCATAGGTCGCCGCAATACCTTGGGCATTCTGGCTGGCCTGATCGCCATCTTCAGCGTGTTTTCACCGATGCTCATAGATGGCGGTCCGATTGGACAGGATGTCTTCATCCTGCTTGGCTTTGCCTTGCTGGGTCTGTCATATGGCCAGGCCGCAGGTGCGGTGACCTCCAATTTCTCGGCCCGCCACCGCTACACCGGCGCAGCCTTCACGTCAGACCTGGCCTGGCTGATTGGTGCGGCCTTTGCGCCGCTGGTGGCGCTGGGTCTGTCGGTGCATTTCGGGCTCGCCGCCGTCAGCGTGTATTTGCTTTCCGGGGCCCTTTGCACGCTGGTCGCGCTGCGCATCAATCGGGTTCTGGAAAGCCGTGGTTGACGTGCCGGCTTGGCTGAGGCTGGCAAACGCTTGAGTCTATCCCGGGGCAGGGGTGCATAGTCTGGTCGCCCGCCAGACAGGGCGTTGCGCCTTGTCTGGTGTCAAAAATGCCTTCAGCCCAATAACGATAGCCAATGATTGCTATTGATACGATAGCAATTCAATGCTCACGGTTCCGCGTCAGCGTCACGCAAGCCTGTTATCAATAATTATAAATTCAGTTTCATGCTTGCCCCACCTGTGCAAGCACCGTCCATACAAAGCCGGAGACATCCAATGCAGAACACGCTCACAAATTATTCAGATTTTTACCGTCAATCCGTAGAGCAACCCGATGCCTTCTGGGCCGAACAGGCCCAGTTGATTGACTGGCACCAGCCCTTTAGTCGTGTTTGCAACGACGACAATCCGCCCTTTGTGCGATGGTTTGAAGGCGGGAAAACCAATTTGTGCCACAACGCGGTGGACCGGCATCTGGCGGCGCGGGCCGAGCAGGCCGCGCTGATCTGCGTGTCCAGCGAAACTGGCCAGGAAAAAATCTATAGCTTCAAGGCCTTGCACCAGGAGGTGCAGCGCATGGCGGCCAGTCTGCAGGCGCTGGGTGTGCAGCAGGGCGATCGCGTGCTGATTTACATGCCCATGATGGCCGAGGCCGCTTTCGCCATGCTGGCCTGCGCCCGCCTGGGCGCGATTCACTGCGTGGTGTTTGGTGGTTTCGCCAGCGGCTCGCTGGCATCGCGCATTGAAGACGCCACGCCCAAGGTCATTGTCAGCGCCGATGGCGGTTCGCGCGGCGGCAAGGCGCTGGCCTACAAGCCGCTGCTGGACGAGGCGATCCGTTTGTCCAGCCACAAGCCCCAGGCCTTGCTGCTGGCCGATCGCGGGTTGGCCCCCATGGCGCTGGTGGCCGGGCGCGACCATCTCTGGAGCGACTTGCGCGAGCAGCATCTTGACGCCCAGGTGGCCTGCGCATGGCTGGACGCCGCCGCCGTGAGCTACACCATTTACACCAGCGGCACCACCGGCAAGCCCAAGGGCGTGCAACGCGATACCGGCGGCTACGCCGTCGCACTGGCGGCCAGCCTGAAACATATCTTCGACGGCCGCGCCGGCGAAACCTTCTTTTCAACCAGCGACATCGGCTGGGTGGTAGGCCACAGCTATATCGTCTATGGCCCGCTGATTGCCGGCATGTCCAGCATCATGTACGAAGGCTTGCCGACGCAAGGTATGGACGGTAAGCCCAACGGCGGCATCTGGTGGCAACTGGTGGAGAAGTACCGGGTGACGGTGATGTTCAGCGCCCCGACGGCGGTACGGGTGTTGAAAAAGCAGGATCCGGCGCTGCTGACGAAATACGATCTGTCCAGCTTGCGTGCGCTGTTTCTGGCGGGCGAGCCGTTGGATGAGCCGACGGCACGCTGGATCAGTGAGGGCCTGAAGGTGCCCATCATCGACAACTACTGGCAAACCGAAAGCGGCTGGCCGATTTTGACCATCGCCAACGGCGTGGAGAAAAAGCCCAGCAAATTCGGCAGCCCGGGCGTTCCCATGTATGGCTACAAGGTCAAGCTGATGCATGAAACCAGCGGCGAAGAGCTGACCCAGCCCGGTGAAAAAGGCGTGCTGGTGATCGAGAGCCCGACGCCGCCCGGCTTTATGCAGACCGTCTGGCAGGATGATGCGCGCTTCATCAACACCTATTGGAAGAGTATTGCGGGCAAGACGGTTTACAACACCTTCGACTGGGGCATACGCGATGCGGATGGCTATTACTTCATCCTGGGGCGCACCGATGACGTGATCAATGTGGCCGGCCACCGCCTCGGCACACGCGAGATCGAGGAAAGCATTTCAGGCCACGCCCAAGTCGCCGAGGTGGCCGTGGTCGGTGTGGCCGACGCGCTGAAAGGCCAGGTTGCCATGGCCTTTGTCGTGCTCAAGGATGCGAGCCTGATGGCGGACGAGGCTGCATCGCTCAAGCTGGAAGGCGAAATCATGAAGCGCGTGGACGGCGACTTGGGTGCCTTGGCGCGGCCGGCCCGCGTGCGCTTTGTCAGCGCCTTGCCCAAGACGCGCAGCGGCAAGCTGCTGCGCCGCGCGATTCAGGCGGTGTGTGAAGATCGCGATACGGGCGACCTGACGAGCATGGAGGATCCGGCCGTGCTGCAGCAAATCCGGGAGCGGATGTAGGCCTTGATTGGCCGGCTTGGCCAGGCAGCTTGTGCGGCGGGGGCATCAATCCCCCGCCAAATGATCAGCCGGCTTGGTGGTTGCCAGCGCATCGCCTTGTGCTTTTTTCCTCGCTAAAGGGTATTCACGGAGGCTAAATGACTGTTTTTTCGTTCACAATATCAGTTATTGCTTATATACGTGAAGTCTTATGGATCAAATGATTCAAGCCAGCGGCCAGGCCGAAAGAGGGCGTGTTTTTGAGTTGGCCGCTGAGTTGTTTGCCGTGCTGTCCACGCCCATGCGGCTGCGCGTGCTGAGCGCCTTGTGCGATCGCGAAAAATCCGTCAGCGAGCTGCTGGCGGAAATCGATACCACCCAACCCAATCTCTCGCAGCATCTGGCGGTGCTTTATCGCACCGGTGTGCTGGCCAAGCGCAAGGAAGGCACGCAAGTGATTTACCGCGTGCAAAGTGAAAAAGCTGTGGCCCTGTGCCGCACGGTTTGCACCCAGATTGCGATTGAACTCGATGAGCCGGACGCTGTAAGTACTGAGCAGCGTTTGTCACCCCAATCCCCACCATCCCCTTTATCTGGTGCTCAAGACGCCTGAACGGAGAAAACGCCTATATGTTGAGTCGATTCATACAACGTGCGCCCGAGAACTTTCTCTCGCGCGAGCAGATAAAGGAAGTGCATGGCGGCCGCCGCGGCTTTCTGGCCCAGGCCTTCGCCGCTGCAGCGGCCGGTGCCAGTGCCGTGGCAGTGGGGCAGGCCAGCGCCCAGGAGGCGGCTGGCGACCCGAACATCCTGAACCTTCCCGCGCACAGCAAGGGACTGGGCCAGCCGGTGGCGGCCAGGCCTTATGGCGTGCCCAGCGAATTTGAAAAAAACCTGCAGCGCCGCGAAAGCCCGGGCCTGACGCGTGTCAGCCAGGGCAGCGTGAGCTTTTGCCCGCTGCAAGGGCTGTTTGGCATCATCACGCCCAGTGGCCTGCACTTTGAGCGCCATCACCAGGGCTGGTGGGACATAGACCCGAGCAAACACCGCCTGATGCTCACGGGCTCGGACGAGACCATGCTCAAGCGCCCCATGGTCTTCGGCATGGACGAGTTGATGCGCATGCCCAATGTCAGTCGCATGCATTTCATCGAATGCGGCGCCAACACCGGCATGGAGTGGGGCAACTCCGCCGTGCCCACGGTGCAGTACACCCATGGCATGCTGAGCTGCAGCGAGTTCACCGGCGTGCCCTTGCGCGCCATTTTGGAACTCTGTGGCGTGGATTTCAATCGCGCCAAATTCATTCTGGCCGAGGGCGCTGACGGCTCCAGCATGACGCGCACCATTCCCATGAGCGAAGTGATGAGCGGTGAGGTGCTGGTGGCCTATGGCCAGAACGGCGAAATGCTGCGACCTGAAAACGGCTACCCGCTGCGCCTGATCGTGCCGGGCGTGCAGGGCGTGAGCTGGGTCAAGTATTTGCGACGCATCGAAGTCGGCGACATGCCTTACGGCACCAAGGACGAAACCATTCACTATGTGGATTTGATGCCCGACGGCCTGCATCGCCAATACACCAGCATTCAGGAAGTCAAGAGCGTGGTGACCTCGCCCAGCGGCGGCCAGATGCTGCTGCAAAAAGGCTTTCACAACATCACCGGCCTGGCCTGGAGCGGCCGCGGCAAGATCAAGCGCGTGGATGTGTCCACGGACGGCGGCCGTAACTGGAAGCCGGCCAGGCTGGAAGGGCCGGTGCTGTCGAAATGCCTGACCCGCTTCAATGCCGACTTTGTCTGGGATGGCAAACCCGCCATTTTCCAGAGCCGTGCTGTCGATGAAACCGGACAGATTCAACCCACTTATGGCGAGCTGCGCAAGGTGCGCGCTTCGCGCAGTATTTATCACAACAACGCGATTCAATCGTGGTCACTGGAAGAGAACGGCGAGGTAAAAAATGTCCAGGTTTGAGTCGCAGTTTCTTCCCAAGCTCACCCTGCTGGCCGGCCTGTGGCTGCTGGGTGCGAGCGCCAGCCAGGCGCAGTCGACACCAGCGAAAAAGCTGGCCGAACCCGCTAGCGCATCGCGCGCCGCGCTGGCCGGGCTCGGTCGCAGTGCCACGCCAGCGGAAATCAAGGCCTGGGACATCGATGTCCGCCCCGACTTCAAAGGCTTGCCCAAGGGCAAGGGTTCGGTGCAGCAGGGCGAGGTCTTGTGGGAGGCGCAATGCGCGTCCTGCCACGGCACTTTTGCCGAATCGTCCGAGGTGTTCACGCCCATCGCCGGTGGCGTGACGGCCCAGGACATCAAGAATGGCCGTGTGGAAGGCCTGATGCCGGGGGCCAACCAGCCGAATCGGACCAGCCTGATGAAGGTCTCCACCGTGTCAACGCTGTGGGACTACATCAACCGGGCCATGCCCTGGACCGCGCCCAAAAGCTTGAGCGCCGACGAGGTCTATGCCGTCACCGCCTACATCCTGAATCTGGGCAACATCTTGCCGGCCGACTTCACGCTGTCCGATCAGAACATTCGCGAGGTGCAGGCGCGCATGCCCAATCGCAATGGTGTGACGACGGCGCATGCCATGTGGCCTGGCAAGGAACTGGGCGGCACCAGCAAGCCCGATGTCCAGGGCTCGGCCTGCATGAGCAATTGCAAAACCGAGGTCGTGATCAAGAGTTTCTTGCCCGACTACGCCCGCAATGCGCATGGCAATCTGGCAGATCAGTCGCGTCTGGTGGGAGCCAGCCGGGGCATACAGACCGATCCAAAGCTGCTCGCTAAAAATGAGTCAAATAGTGCTGTAGCCCAGGCGGGACGGGCGCAGGCTGCTCCTGAAAAAGAAGCTTCTGCGGGCAAGTCCGAGCCTGTAAAGGCCGCTGCGGTGATGCCGCTGCTGCAAAAGAACGCTTGCGTGGCCTGCCACGGCATGGACACCAAGCTGGTCGGTCCATCCTTCAAGGATATAGCCAACAAATATAAGAGCCAGACCGATGCGGTGGCCTATCTCTCGGGCAAAATCAAGGCTGGTGGACAAGGCGTCTGGGGAGCTATCCCCATGCCAGCCCAGGCCTTGAGTCCGGCAGAGTCGGCGCAATTGGCCGAATGGCTGGCGCAAGGGGCAAGCAAGTAATCCGTATCCACGCACGCTGAAAATAGCGTGCTCGCGTGACTGCGGATTAGGAGAAATCCCCTCCCGGACTCGTGTATTTTTGTGTCCAATCGTCTTCAAGTTTTAAGACATTCAAGTTATATAGAAGGAGCTCCCACATGGAACGTCGTGAATTTTTGGCCAGCAGTTCTAGCGCCACCGCGCTGGCACTGGCAGCTGCCTCGGGTTTGACGCCTGCCCACGCGCAAACCGCGCCGGGCTGGAACAAGGCAGCGTTTGATGCCAAGTCGCTGGCCGATGTGGCCAAGGCCCTGGGCGCCACCAGCGCACCGGTTGAAAGCAAAGATCTGGTGCTGCAGGCTCCGGAAATCGCCGAGAACGGCAATGTGGTGCGCCTGGGCGCCCAGAGCAGCCTGGCCAATACCTCGCTGATCGCCCTGGTGGTCGAGAAAAACCCGAACGCACTGGCTGCCCTGTTTGACGTGCCAGCCGGTACCGATGCCAACGTGGCAACCAACATCAAGATGGGCCAGTCGTCCAATGTGTATGCCCTGGCCAAGGTCGGTGACAAATTCTTCTATGCCGTCAAGGAAGTGAAGGTCACCTTGGGCGGTTGCGGCGGTTAAGCCCACGCATCAGGTCCACACCCCATAGTCGAAGTTAGGAGAAAAAATGTCAGATCCAATGCGAATCCGGGCTCAAGCCCAAGGCGATAAAACCACCGTGCGCGTGCTGGTGAGTCACGAAATGGAAAGCGGCCAGCGCAAAGACGCCGCCGGCAAGCTTGTTCCGGCCTGGTTTATCCAGAATATCAACGCCACCTGCAATGGCGCCACCGTCATGAACGCCCACTGGGGCACGGCCGTGTCGAAAAACCCCTTCGTGCAGTTCAGCTTCAAGGGTGGCAAGGCCGGCGACAAAATCGTGGTGAGCTGGGTCGATAATCGCGGCGACAAACGCAGCGACGAAGCTGTTATTTCCTGAATCCGGTGAGTGGCGTGCGGCCCCGGCCGCCGCCCTCTGAGTAACACAACAATGACTGAGGAGACAGCGATGAAATGGAGCTTGTTGGGGTTGGCGGCGTTGGCCGCCTTGCCTCTTTCAGCGGCAGCGCAAAAAAGCACCGCCGAAGGCATTGCCGAGTACCGGGCCATGCTGGCCGATGGCAATCCTGCCGAACTTTATGAAGCCAAGGGCGAGGGCCTGTGGAAGCAGGCGCGCGGCCCTAAAAAAGCATCGCTGGAAAAATGCGATCTGGGCAAAGGCCCAGGCGTGGTCAAGGGGACGTTTGTCGAGTTGCCGCGTTATTTTGCCGATACCCAGCGCGTGCAAGACCTGGAATCGCGCCTGTTGACCTGCATGGAGCAATTGCAGGGCTTTAACGCCGCCGAGATTGCGAAAACCCCATTTGGTGCGGGCGAGCAAAAGAACATCGAATCGCTGGTGGCCTACATTTCCGGCGAGTCGCGTGGCATGAGCTTCAATCTGCCACAGGCCCACAGCCAGGAAAAGCTGATGTATGAAGTCGGCAAGAAGGTGTTTAACCTGCGCGGCGGCCCTTACGATTTCTCTTGCGCTTCCTGCCACGGCGAAGACAACAAGCGCGTTCGCCTGCAAGACCTGCCCAACCTGACCAAGCAGCCCGGTGCCAGCACCGGCTTTGGTGCCTGGCCGGCCTACCGCGTGTCCAGCGGCGATCTGTGGAGCATGCAGCGCCGCCTGAACGACTGCTACCGGCAGCAGCGCTTCCCCTTCCCGGGCTACGCATCTGATGCGACCATCGCCCTGGGCGTCTTCATGGGCGTGAACAGCAAGGGCGGCGAGTCCATAGCACCCGCGCTCAAACGCTAAACCCGGCAGCCAAGGATTGAGATGAATAAAGCACATAAAAAAGCAGCCCTGTTGGCCACCGGCGTGGCTGTAGCCGCCTTGCTGGCCAGTTGCGCCGTGGCGCCCAGCAGCCAGCAGGTGGATGCGGCCACGCAGCAGGTTTTGAAGTCTTCGTTTCGCGAGCAGGGCATTGCCAAGCTGGACCGCCTAACGCTGGATGCTTCCAACCAGGCCTGCTCGGACGCCGCCGGCGCGCCGCTGGAGGAAAAGCTGGCCAAAAGCATTGAAGCGGCCAACCTGAAGACCGTCAAGCTGCCTTCGGACGGCAAGTTTCTTGGCAGCTGGAGCGAAGGCGAAAAAATCGCCCAAGACGGCCGTGGCATGACCTGGAGCGACAAGCCCGGTGCAGCCAATGGCGGCAGCTGCTACAACTGCCATCAGATCAGCAAGGCCGAGTTGTCCTTTGGCTCCATTGGCCCCAGCCTGTACAACTACGGCAAGCTGCGCGGCGTCAGTGATCCGGCGGCCGAGGCGAGCAAGCCCATTGTTGAATACACCTGGGGCAAGCTCTGGAACGCCAAGGCTTATAACGCCTGCTCCGGCATGCCGCGATTCGGCCATGCCGCCATCCTGACCGAGCAGCAGATTCGGGACGTGATGGCGCTGTTGCTGGATCCGAAATCGCCCGTCAACCAGTAATTACTGGTCTTTTTGGCTGTTAGCCCAATAAACACGGGCGCAGCCAGCTATTAAGTTGATAGTAAATTTAACGCATGCCCGATGAAACGGGCAGGATATCTAACGCCATGAATCTGTCCCGTCGCGAGTTTGCAAGTGTCATGGCCGCCGCCCTGGCCGCCGGTTTCCCACTTCAGCGCGAGGCCGGCGCGGCCCAGGCCGACAGCCTGTATAACCTGCCGCGCACCGGCAATGTGCATTTGCTGCACATGACCGACTGCCACGCCCAGCTCTTGCCCATCCATTTTCGCGAGCCTTCCGTCAATCTTGGCGTGGGCACCATGCGCGGCCAAGTTCCGCATCTGGTGGGCATGAATTTGCTGAGAGCCGCCAACCTGAAGGCCGGCACGCCCGAGGCGCACGCCTTGACTTACCTTGACTTCGAGCGCGCCGCACAGCAGTATGGCAAGGTCGGTGGTTTTGCGCACCTGGCCACGCTGGTCAAGCAGATCAAGGCCGGGCGCCCCGGTGCTTTGCTGCTCGACGGTGGCGACACCTGGCAGGGCAGTGCCACCGCGCTCTGGACTCAGGGCCAAGACATGGTCGACGCCTGCAAGCTGCTGGGCGTGGATGTGATGACCGGCCACTGGGACTTCACCTATGGCGAAGAGCGTATCAAGACCATTGTCGAGAAAGATTTCGCCGGCAAGATCGACTTCGTGGCCCAAAACGTCAAGACCAACGACTTTGGCGACCCGGTGTTCAAGCCCTATGTCATCAAGGAAATGAATGGCGTGGCGGTGGCCATCGTCGGTCAGGCCTTTCCCTATACGCCGATTGCCAACCCCTCCTGGCAAACGCCTAACTGGAGCTTCGGCATCCGCGAAAGCGAAATGCAGGAAGTCGTCAATGAGGCCCGTGCCAAGGGCGCGCAGGCCGTGGTATTGCTGAGCCATAACGGCATGGACGTGGACCTGAAGCTGGCCTCGCGCGTGACCGGCATTGACGCCATTTTGGGCGGCCACACCCATGACGGCGTGCCGGTGCCTGTCATCGTCAAGAACGCCGGCGGCCAGACCATAGTGACCAACGCCGGCAGCAATGGCAAGTTCCTGGGCGTGCTCGATCTGAACGTCAAGGATAAAAAGGTTCTGGGCTTTAATTACCGCCTGTTGCCGGTGTTCTCCAACTTGCTGCCGGCCGATCAGGCCATGAGCGCACTGATCACCGCGGCACGCGCGCCTTACGAAGCCAAGCTGTCGGAAAAGCTAGCAATGACCGAGGGCACGCTGTACCGTCGCGGCAATTTCAATGGCAGCTTCGACCAGGTCATCCTGGACGCCCTGATGGAAGTGCGTGGCGCGGAAATTTCGCTTTCACCCGGCTTTCGCTGGGGCACCTCGCTGTTGCCCGGCCAGGCCATTACCCGCGAGCATGTGATGGACCAGACCGCCATCACCTATCCCTGGACCACGCTGACCGAGATGCGTGGCGACACGCTCAAGACCATTCTCGAAGACGTGGGCGACAACCTCTTTAACCCCGATCCCTACTATCAGCAGGGCGGTGACATGGTCCGGGTCGGTGGCCTGACTTACACCTGCGAGCCAGGTGCCAAGATGGGTTCCCGCATCCAGAACATGCGCTTGGGCGGTAAATTGATAGAGGCCGACAAGACCTACAAGGTGGCCGGCTGGGCGCCGGTGCAAGAGGCCAGCAAAAATGCCGGTCCCCCGGTTTGGGATGTGGTGGAAAGCTATCTCAAGGCCAAAAAAGTCATCAAGCCCGTCAAGCCCAATACACCAGAGTTGATCGGTGTGGCGGGGAATCCGGGCCTGGCTTGACCCTGATTTAGGCGCGATAGCTACTTGTAACTCATGTAAATCTGACTTTCTCTGCAGCTTGGTTTGTCTGCAGTCTGACGGAGCTGGTTGTTCGGTGGCACAATCTGGGCTGATTCTGAAGGCCCTTCCTGCCACAGTCGCATCCGCTAATCGGTCCAGCCGTGTTGCGGAAGGTTAATTAACCAGCTTTAACCAGCTTATGTTTCCCCAAGGGAAACGGAGGTCAGCGGATATGAGTTCTAACCCAACAGCTTCGTCTGTTTATTCTGCCTATCAAGGCAACACCTATCTCTTCGGCGGCAATGCGCCCTATGTCGAAGAGATGTACGAAAACTACCTCGCCAACCCAGGCAGCGTGCCTGACACCTGGCGCGAGTATTTCGACGCCCTTCAACATGTGCCCGCCGGCGACGGCAGCAATGCCAAAGACGTGCCGCATCTGCCGGTCGTCAACGCCTTTGCCGAGCGCGCCAAGCAAGGCCAGACCAAAGTCGTGGTCGCCAGCGCCGACTCCGAGCTCGGTCGCAAACGCACGGCGGTCCAGCAGCTGATAGCAGCTTACCGCAACGTCGGTGTTCGCTGGGCCGATCTGGACCCCCTGAAGCGCGCCGAACGCGACAACATTCCCGAGTTGGATCCGGCTTTCTACGGTTTCACCGATGCCGACCAGGAAACGGTGTTCAACACCAGCAACACCTTCTTCGGCAAGGACACCATGAGCTTGCGTGAGCTCATGAACGCACTGCGTGAAACCTATTGCGGCACCATAGGCGCCGAATACATGTACGCCACCGACCAGAACCAGAAGCGCTGGTGGCAGCAAAAGTTGGAGGCGATTCGCAGCAAGCCCAACTTGAGCAAGGAAAAGAAGCTTCACATCCTGGATCGCCTGACGGCGGCCGAAGGCCTGGAGCGCTTTTTGCACACCAAATACGTGGGGCAAAAGCGCTTCTCGCTGGAAGGTGGCGAGAGCTTTATCGCCAGCATGGACGAACTGATCCAGCAAAGCGGTATTGCCGGGGTGCAGGAAATCGTCATCGGCATGGCCCACCGCGGTCGCCTGAACGTGCTGGTCAACTCCCTGGGCAAGGTGCCGGCTGATCTGTTTGCCGAGTTTGACCATACCGCCCCGGAAGATCTGCCCAGCGGCGACGTCAAATACCACCAGGGTTTCAGCTCCGATGTAACGACCCCTGGCGGTCCGGTCCATCTGTCGCTGGCCTTCAATCCTTCGCACCTGGAAATCGTCAACCCGGTGGTCGAAGGTTCGGTGCGCTCACGCATGGATCGCCGCGCCGACCCGAAAGGCCTGCAAGTGCTGCCCGTGCTGGTGCACGGCGACGCCGCTTTTGCCGGCCAGGGCGTGGTCATGGAAACGCTGGCGCTGGCCGAAGCCCGTGGCTATTTCACGGGCGGTACCGTCCACCTGGTCATCAACAACCAGATCGGCTTTACCACCAGCGATCCGCGCGACAGCCGTTCCACGCTGTATTGCTCTGACGTGGTCAAGATGATTGAAGCCCCTGTGCTGCACGTCAACGGCGATGATCCGGAAGCCGTGGTGTTGGCGACCCAGCTGGCACTGGAATTCCGCATGGCCTTCCAGAAGGATGTCGTCGTCGACATCATCTGCTTCCGCAAGCTGGGCCACAACGAGCAGGACACGCCTGCTCTGACCCAGCCGCTGATGTACAAGAAAATCGCGGCCCACCCGGGCACCCGCCGCCTCTATGCCGACAAGCTGACGGCGCAGGGCATGGGCGAGACGCTCGGTGACGACATGGTCAAGGCCATGCGCGCCGCGCTGGACGCCGGCAAGAGCACCTTCGATCCGGTACTGACCAACTTCAAGAGCAAGTACGCCGTGGACTGGGCGCCTTACCTGGGCAAGAAGTGGACCGATGCCGGCGATACCGCCATCCCCATGGCCGAGTGGAAGCGCCTGGCTGAAAAGATCACGACGATTCCCGCTACCGTCACGCCGCACAACCTGGTTAAAAAGGTTTACGACGACCGTGCAGCCATGGGTCGCGGTGACATTCCGGTGGACTGGGGCATGGGCGAGCACATGGCTTTTGCCTCGCTGGTGGCCAGCGGCTACCCGGTGCGCTTGTCCGGCGAGGACTGCGGACGCGGCACCTTTACCCACCGCCATTCGGTGATTCACGACCAGAGCCGCGAGAAGTGGGATACCGGCACCTATGTGCCGCTGCAAAACGTGGCCGAGAACCAGGCACCGTTTGTGGTCATCGACTCCATCCTGTCCGAAGAAGCCGTGCTGGCGTTTGAGTATGGCTATGCCTCCAACGATCCCAACACGCTGGTGATCTGGGAAGCCCAGTTTGGCGACTTCGCCAATGGCGCGCAGGTCGTGATCGACCAGTTCATTGCTTCTGGCGAAGTCAAGTGGGGCCGCGTCAACGGCATCACGCTGATGCTGCCGCACGGCTACGAAGGCCAGGGCCCCGAGCACAGCTCGGCGCGTCTGGAGCGCTTCATGCAGCTGTCGGCCGACACCAATATGCAAGTGGTTCAGCCCACCACGGCCAGCCAGATCTTCCACATTTTGCGTCGCCAGATGGTGCGCAATCTGCGCAAGCCGCTGATCATCATGACGCCAAAGTCGCTGTTGCGTAACAAGGATGCGACCTCGCCGCTGTCCGAGTTCACCAAGGGCGCCTTCCAGACCGTGATTCCCGAAAACAAGGAATTGAAAGCCGACAAGGTCAAGCGCGTGATCGCCTGCTCGGGCAAGGTTTATTACGACCTGGTCAAAAAGCGTGAAGAAAAGGGCATTGACGATACCGCGATCCTGCGCGTCGAGCAGCTCTATCCCTTCCCGCACAAGGCATTCGCCACCGAGCTGAAGAAGTACCCGAACGCCACTGACATCGTGTGGTGCCAGGACGAGCCGCAGAATCAGGGCGCCTGGTTCTTTGTGCAGCATTACATCCACGAGAACATGCTCGACGGCCAGAAGCTTGGCTACTCGGGACGCGCCGCATCGGCTTCGCCGGCTGTTGGCTACTCGCACCTGCATCAGGAACAGCAAAAAGCGCTGGTGGATGGCGCGTTTGCCAAGCTCAAGGGTTTTGTGTTGACCAAATAAGGTCGCGGCAACTCCTTAAAACATCAAGAACACACACGAAAGAATCAAAATGGCTATCGTTGAAGTCAAAGTTCCCCAATTGTCCGAGTCCGTGGCTGAGGCCACCATGCTGCAGTGGAAAAAGAAGATCGGCGAGGCAATTGCCATCGACGAAATCCTGATCGAAATCGAAACCGACAAGGTCGTGCTGGAAGTGCCGGCACCCGCAGCCGGCGTGCTGACCGAGTTTGTGGTCGCCGATGGCGGCACCGTGGTGTCGGATCAAGTGATCGCAAGAATTGATACCGAAGGCAAGGCTGGCGCTGCGGCCTCTGCTCCTGCAGCTGCTGCACCGGCTGTGGCCACGACCTCGGCTCCCGCAGTGGCTGCGGCAGGCGGCAACTCCATGGCCGGCGTGCCCATGCCAGCGGCTGCCAAGCTGATGGCAGACAACAGCCTGGCGGCAGGCTCCGTTCCCGGCACCGGCAAGGATGGCCGCGTCACCAAGGGTGATGTGCTTGTCGCCACAGCCGCAGGTGCTACCAAATCAGTAGCTGCCAGTCCAATTCCTACGGGCGCTCCGGTCAAATCCTTGCCTCAAGTGGCAGCCCATGTGAAGGCCCCCGACCTGGGTGAGCGCCCAGAGCAGCGCGTGCCCATGAGCCGTCTGCGCGCTCGCGTGGCCGAGCGTTTGCTGCAGTCGCAATCGACCAACGCCATCCTGACGACTTTCAACGAAGTCAACATGGCGCCGGTGATGGACATGCGCAAGAAGTTCCAGGATGCCTTCACCAAAGAGCATGGCGTGAAGATTGGCTTCATGAGCTTTTTCGTCAAGGCCGCCGTCCATGCGCTGAAGAAATTCCCCGTGCTCAACGCCTCGGTCGATGGCAATGACATCGTCTACCACGGCTACTTCGACATCGGCATCGCCGTGGGCTCGCCGCGCGGCCTGGTGGTGCCGATTCTGCGCAATGCCGACCAGATGAGCTTTGCCGACATCGAGAAGAAAATTGCTGAATACGGCCAAAAAGCCAAGGACGGCAAGCTGGGCATCGAAGAGATGACGGGTGGTACCTTCTCCATCTCCAATGGCGGCACGTTCGGCTCCATGCTGTCCACGCCCATCATCAACCCACCGCAGTCGGCCATTCTGGGCGTGCACGCCACCAAGGATCGTGCCGTGGTTGAAAACGGCCAGATCGTGATCCGTCCGATGAACTACCTGGCCATGAGCTATGACCACCGCATCATCGACGGCCGCGAAGCCGTGCTAGGCCTGGTGGCCATGAAAGAGGCGCTGGAAGATCCATCCCGCCTGCTGTTCGATATCTAAGACCTTTTAAGGCAGGCTGAAGCCGCGATTGACGGCCAGCCTGCTTTCCCCTTTATTGGAAACAAAACATGTCCAAACAATTTGACGTCATCGTCATTGGTGGCGGCCCCGGCGGCTACATTGCCGCCATCCGTGCCGCTCAACTGGGTTTCAACGTCGCCTGTATCGACGAGTGGAAAAACGCCAAGGGCGGCCCCGCGCTGGGCGGCACCTGCACCAACGTCGGCTGCATTCCTTCCAAGGCCTTGCTCCAGTCCTCCGAGCATTACGACCACGCCAGCCATCATTTCGCCGATCACGGCATTGAAGTGAAGGGCTTGAGCCTGGACTTGGCAAAGATGGTTGGCCGCAAGGATACCGTCGTCAAGCAGAACAACGATGGCATCGTCTACCTGTTCAAAAAGAACAAAGTCACCTTTTTCCACGGCCGCGGCTCGTTTGCTGCCGCTAAGGACGGCGCCTACGAGATCAAGGTTGCCGGCGCTGCCGAAGAAGTGATTTCCGGCAAGCACATCATTGTGGCCACCGGCTCCAATGCCCGTGCGCTGCCTGGCGCGCCTTTTGACGAGGAAAACATCCTGTCCAACGACGGTGCTTTGCGCATTGGCGCCGTGCCCAAGAAGCTGGGCCTGATCGGCTCCGGCGTGATCGGCCTGGAAATGGGTTCGGTCTGGCGCCGTCTGGGTGCTGAAGTCACCGTGCTGGAAGGTCTGCCGACCTTCCTGGGCGCGGTTGACCAGCAAATCGCCAAGGAAGCCCACAAGGCTTTCACCAAGCAGGGCTTGAAGATCGAGCTCGGCGTCCAGGTCGGCGAGATCAAGACCGCCAAATCCGGTGTGTCCGTGGCCTATGTGAATGCCAAGGGCGAAGCGCAGACGCTGGACGTTGACAAGCTGATCATCTCGATCGGCCGTGTTGCCAACACCATTGGCCTGGCACCAGATGCCGTGGGCCTCAAGCTCGACGAGCGCGGCGCCATCGTGGTTGACGATGAATGCAAAACCAATTTGCCCAATGTCTGGGCGGTCGGTGACGTGGTGCGCGGCCCCATGCTGGCGCACAAGGCGGAAGAAGAGGGCGTGGCGGTGGCTGAGCGTATCGCCGGCCAGCATGGCCATGTCAACTTCAACACCATTCCCTGGGTGATTTACACCAACCCCGAAATTGCTTGGGTTGGCCAAACCGAAGAGCAGCTGAAGGCGGCCGGACGCGCCTACCGGGCCGGCAGCTTCCCCTTCATGGCAAACGGCCGCGCGCGCGCGCTGGGCGACACCACCGGCATGGTGAAGATGCTGGCCGATGCCGCCACGGATGAAATCCTGGGTGTGCACATCGTCGGCCCCTTTGCCAGCGAGCTGATCGCCGAGTGCGTGGTGGCCATGGAGTTCCGCGCCAGCAGCGAAGACATCGCCCGTATTTGCCATGCTCACCCATCGCTCAGCGAGGCCACGAAAGAGGCAGCGCTGGCGGTAGACAAGCGCACGCTGAACTTCTGATTTTGAGCCAAAAAGGCCTCTAGCCCGCATCTGGCGGGCGTGAGGTGCTATCAATTCATAACTATCGGAAGTACTGCCCGTGAGCGTCAAACAAGCCTACGAGGCCGAACTTGCTGCGCGGGGTTACCACAGTGACCCGGCGCAGCTACGTGCGGTCGAAGCCCTGGAGCGTTGCGCCACCGAGTGGGCAGCCTTTAAGGCTCAGCGTTCGAACGCCTTCAAGAAGTTGATTAACCGGCCCGACATTCCCCGTGGCGTTTACATGCACGGCGGAGTGGGGCGGGGTAAAAGCTTCTTGATGGACTGCTTTTTTAACGTCGTCCCCTTGCAGCGAAAAGTCCGCCTGCATTTTCACGAGTTCATGCGTGAGGTGCACCGGGAGCTGCAGGACTTGCAAGGCATGGCCAATCCGCTGGATGAGCTGGGCAAGCGGATCGCCAAACGCTACCGGCTGATCTGCTTTGATGAATTTCATGTGGCGGATATCACCGATGCGATGATTCTTCATCGCTTGCTGGCCGCGCTGTTTGCCAATGGCGTGGGTTTTGTGACGACCTCCAATTTTCATCCGGATGAGCTGTATCCCAACGGCTTGCACCGCGACCGGATTCTTCCCGCCATTGAGCTGCTGAAGGACAGGCTGGAAGTTCTCAGCGTGGATAACGGAACCGACTATCGCAGGCGCACCCTGGAGCAGGCCAAGCTGTATCACACGCCGCTGGGTGCCCAGGCGGATGCCGAGATGCGGGAGACTTTCAATCGCTTGGCGGCGTCTCAGGACGAAAACCCGGTGCTGCAGATTGAGTCCCGCCAGATCCATGCCAGACGCAGGGCTGGCGGCGTGGTATGGTTTGATTTCAAGGCCTTGTGCTGCGGGCCGCGGTCCCAGAACGACTACCTGGAAATTGCCAGCCAGTTTCATACCGTGCTCTTGAGCGACGTACCTCATATGCCGGTCCGGATGGCGTCCGAGGCCAGGCGCTTTACCTGGCTGGTGGATGTGCTTTATGACCGGCGCGTCAAGCTGATCATGTCGGCCGCCGTGCTTCCCGATGCGTTGTACACGGAGGGCCCTTTGGTGCATGAATTTCCCCGCACCGTGTCGCGCCTCAATGAAATGCAGTCAATGGAGTTTCTGGCGCTGGAGCACAGAACCGTGGACACAACGTTGACATGAAAATCCTGGCGATTACCTTTTACCTCGTCATGCTGGCAAGTTTTGCGAGCGCGCAAACGACGTCGGCTGAGGACGCGTCTGCCCGCATTGCGACGGAACGGGCAAGAATCGGTGCGGATCGAAGCAGGCTGGAGGCTGGATTCCTGGCCGAAGACGTCGCTTGTTATAAGAAATTTCTGGTTAATCGCTGCCTGGGTGAAGTCAATGCCCGGCGACGCGCGGCAATGGCCGATTTGCGGCGTCAGGAAATTGCACTCAATGACGAGGAACGTGCCTTAAAGGGGGCGGATCAACTGCAAAAAATCGAGGAAAAATCATCGCCTGAAAAGCAGCAGGAGGCTGCGGAACGGCGCACCAAGGCCATGCAAGACCACCAGTCGCGGTTGGACAGGGAAAAGAATAAACAGCAGCAGGGCGCTACTGCCCAATCCAACGCAAAGGCCAACAGCGAGGCCAGTGCAAATAAGCTCAAGTCGAATCAAGACAAAGCCGATGGGCGAGCGGCCAAGCAGGCAGAAACCGCAGCAGCAGCCCAAAAATTCAATGACCGCCAGAAAGAAGCCCTGCAACGCCGGGCTCAGCATGAAAGCGATCGGTTGAAGCGAGTCGATCCACCGGCCAAGTCGTTGCCTTTGCCCGAGTAGCGGATTAGCTCTGCAGGGATTCCAGTTTGACGATGATCAGCGACAGGTTGTCACCACCGCCGCGCGCGCGTGATCTGGCTTTCTGAATCAGGAATTCGGTGGCTTCGCGCGGTGACAACATGGACAGTGCCGAGCCCATTTCGCTGGCGCTGAAGTAGTGCCATACACCATCGCTGCAGGCTAGCAGCATGTCGTTTGGCCGCAATTGAGGAATGAAGTGCTGGGCGATAGGCGGCGCTTCGTCGGCGCCCAGGCAGCCCATGAGAATATTCGACTGGGGGTGAATATTGGCTTCTTCCTCAGAAATTTCACCCTTGTCCACCAAGGTTTGCACGTAGGAGTGATCCGTGGTGCGATGCAGCAGCTTGCTGCCCTGGTAATGGTAAATACGGGAATCTCCGGTATGTACCCAGTGGCAATCACCTCCGGGGTTGATCAGGAAGGCTGCCAGCGTGCTGTGAGGTTCCTGCTCGGCCGAGATCGCTGTCAGCTTGATGACGATATGGGCTTCTTCCACGATTTGCTTGAGCATCGAAGATGCATCATCGGTCTCGGGGGCATAGCGATCAAACAATTGCTTGGCCGTCAGCATGACTTGATCAGAGGCTTTACGCCCGCCGCTTCGCCCGCCCATGCCATCGGCCACGATGCCGAGCACGCAACCAGGGATGCGGGCATGGCTTAGCAGTTTGACCTGATCTTGTTGATAGTCCCGGTCGCCTTTGTGGATACCTGTGGACGCGGTGATTCGATAACCTTTGGACATTGTGTAATCGTCAAGCTGCGTAGGCTCGATTTGTGACGGCAATCGACGTATTATCAGATGAAGCTGCGAGCACGGATAAAAACCTTGGATCTAAATCTTCACTCCCTGGAGCGTCAACTGATAGAGCTCAAAATCGAGCATGCCGATTTGAATGCTCTTGCCGACACGGCCGCGGCTGCGCCTGCGATTGACGAGCTGCTACTCCGGCGGCTGAAGAAGCGCCGTCTTCAGCTCAGAGACCGTATCTTGCATCTCGAATCCTCACTGAATCCTGCAGAGCCCGCCTGATGAATTTGGTATCGGAAGTTGAGGCCGCGTTTGCCGCGGGAGGTGTTTTGGCGCAGGCGACCGACCACTTTGTGGTGCGTAAGGGGCAGGCCGAGATGGCGCTGGCCGTCGCGTGCGCCATTGAAGGTGGCTACCCTTTGGTGGTAGAGGCCAGTACGGGTGTCGGCAAAACATTTTCTTATCTGGTACCAGCGCTTTTAAGCGGTGAACGCGTGTTGCTCTCTACCGCGACAAAGGCTTTGCAGGATCAGCTGTTCGGCCGTGATTTGCCCCGCCTGGTGGCCGCCTTTGGCTTGCCGGTGCGCACCGCATTGCTCAAGGGGCGGGCCAGCTATTTATGCTTGCATCGCATGGAGACGGCTCGCCAGGAGGGGCACTTTCTCGATGGTGTTTCAGTGCGGGCGCTGGCGAAAGTTGAGCAGTGGTCCCAAGCGACCCGAACGGGGGATCTGGCGGAGCTGCCCGGGCTGGATGAGCGTTCGCCGGTCATTCCTCTGGTGACCTCGACACGGGATAACTGCCTGGGCGCGCCATGCCCGCGCTTTCGTGCCTGTCATGTCAATCTGGCCCGCAGGGAGGCCATGGCGGCGGATGTGGTGGTGATCAACCATCATCTGTTTTTTGCCGACTTGGCGGTTCGTGAATCGGGCGTGGCCGAGCTTTTGCCTTCTGTGCGGATTGCCATTTTCGACGAGGCCCACCAGTTGAATGAAACCGGCGTGCAGTTTCTCGGCAGGAATCTGAGTACCGGCCAGTTGCTGGACTTTTCCCGTGAAATGCTGGCTGCTGGCTTGCAACTGGCCCGTGGCCTGGTGGACTGGCAAGAACTGGTTGCAAGCACCGAACAAGCGGCCCGTGAACTGCGCCTGTGCGCTGGCAAGCAGTACCCGGGTACCCGATTGCGCTGGACTGGAGAGTCACCCGAGGGTTTGCATGCTGAGGCTTGGGAGTTGGCGCTGAATGCGGTCCATGCTTCCTGTGTGCGGGCCTGTGCCGCGCTTGATAGCGTCAGCGAGATAGCCCCTGATTTTGTCCGTCTTGGAGAGCGCGCCACAGAACTGGCGGCGCGTGCCCAAAGCTTTGTCGGTGCCTGTGAGCCAGACCGCGTGCGTTGGGTGGATGTAGGAACGCAGTTGCGACTGGTCGAGTCACCGCTGGATATTTCTCAGACGGTGAAAAGCAAGATGCTTGGCGCTTCTGGCGAAGCGGTGAAATCATGGATATTTACCTCGGCCACGCTGGGCGACGATGACAAGCTCTCTTGGTTTACCCAGTCTTGCGGGCTAGATGATGCTCAGGTGCTGCGGGTTGGCAGCCCTTTCGACTATGAGCGTCAGGCGGCTTTGTACGTTCCGCAAGACTTCCCCAAGCCTGGCGAGCCCGCGCATGCTGAGAAGGTTGCGCAGTGCACGGCGGTCTGGGCACAACATCTGGGGGGGCGCACCATGGTACTGACCACCACCTTGCGATCCTTGCGTGTCATTGGTGAGGCACTGCAGGCGACCTTTGAACACTCCGATGACATGGAGGTCTTGCTTCAGGGTGCGATGCCCAAGCGGGTGTTGATTGAGCGCTTTCGGGAGGGACGTGCCCGGGGCGGAAAAGGATGCGTGCTGGTTGCGTCTGCATCGTTCTGGGAGGGCATTGATGTGCCCGGCGAGGCACTTCAGCTGCTTGTCATCGACAAACTGCCGTTTCCACCACCCAACGATCCTCTGGCAGAAGCCCGCTCCAAGCAGTTGGAGTCCCAGGGGCGAAGTGCGTTCAAAGACTATTTTCTACCCGAGGCTGCGATGGCGCTCAAGCAGGGGGCTGGGCGGCTGATACGCCGGGAAACCGATCAGGGCGTGCTGGTGGTGTGCGACAGCCGTCTGACGTCCATGGGCTATGGCCGACGCTTGCTGCGGGCATTGCCGCCCCTGCAAAGGCTGGAGTCGGAGCAAGCGCTCATGGAGCGGCTGGAACGCCTTACCAGAACTTGTACCATGGGTTATCTACCGACTTGAAGCCTTTGCTCATGTAGTGGCTTTGTGGATAGGTTTTTTCCATGATGCGACGGGTGTCGTCGCGTAGCTCGGTCATTCCCAGGGCATCGTAGGACTTGTAGAGGATGTAAGTGGCCTCCTCGACTGCCGGAACGTCGCGATAGTCGGCAATCGCCGTCTGGGCGCGGTTGATAGCCGCAATGTAGGCACCACGGGAGTAGTAGTACCTGGCAACATGAACCTCGGATTGCGCCAGGGAGTTGACGATATAAGCCATGCGCAAGCGTGAGTCCGGCGTGTAGCGCGAATCGGGGAAGCGGGTGGCCAGCTCCTTGAAGGACTCAAACGACTCCTTGGCCGCATGTTGGTCACGCTCGGACAAGTCCTGGCGCGAGATGAATCCGAAAAGTCCAAGGTCATCGTTAAAGTTCACCAGTCCTTTGAGGTAAAGGGCGTAGTCCATGGCCGGGCTGGCGGGGTGAAGTTTGATAAATCGGTTCAGGGTGGCAAGGGCTTGGGCTTGCTCTCCGCCTTTATACTGAACGTAGGCCTTGTCAAGCTGAGCCTGCTGCGCCAGGGGAGTACCGGCGGCGCGACCTTCCAATTTTTCATACAGCGGAATTGCCTTGTCGTAGGCGCCAGAACTCGCCTCATCCTTGGCTTCTGCATAAATCTTGTTGGGGCTCCAGCCGGCCGTTTTGTCGGGCGCGGGCGTGCTTGAGCAGCCAGCAATGACAAAAGACAATGCGCAAACGGCTGCAACAAGCGGCGATGCATTGGGAACAACCGATAATTTGGTGGAAAACATTGCAATCGACCTTCTTGATGACTGATTCAGAACAAAGCAAATTGATTATATCGGGCGCTGCACCAGTCAACGCTCAACTGGAAGACCTCCTGGAGGAGGGCGCTAGTAGTACAGAGATGGAATTGAGGCGGGTCACGGTTCCCGTCGAGAGTCATGGCGTTCGCCTGGATCGGGCTTTGGCGGGCGCTGTGCCCGAGTTCTCGCGCAGTTATCTACAGCAATTGATCGAGGCTGGGGTGGTGACGCTCAATGGACGGGTGGTCAGTAAAACATCGACCAAGGTCAAAGCCGGGGACGATCTAGGCATTGAGTTGCGCCCTACGCCACAAAGCCAGGCCTTCAAGCCCGAGGTCATGGCGCTGGATATCGTGTTCGAAGATCCATTTCTCCTCGTGATCAACAAGCCGGCAGGGCTGGTCGTGCATCCTGCGCCTGGCAACTGGAGCGGCACCTTGCTCAACGGCTTGCTGGCCCGTGATCCGCAAGCATCTTTTTTGCCACGCGCCGGCATTGTCCATCGCCTGGACAAAGACACCAGCGGTTTGATGGTGGTGGCGCGGCAGCGGCAAACCATGGATCAATTGGTAGCCATGATTGCTGCGCGGAGCGTTAGCCGGGAGTACATCGCGCTGGCACATGGCGCATGGCAGGGAGCGAGGACCCGTCAGGTCGAAGCGGCGATTGGCCGGGATCCCCGCAACCGGCTGCGTATGGCGGTGGTTGATCTTGAGAAGAATTCCGGCAAAGTGGCATCGACGGTGGTGTCGCTGCTGCAGAGCGCCGAACGACATTGCCTGGTGAAGTGCAAGCTGCACACTGGTCGGACTCATCAAATTCGGGTCCATATGGCCTCCCTGGGTCATCCCTTGGTGTCTGATGAGTTGTATGGCGGCGGGCGGGCCGGTGGTCTGGAGCGCCAGGCGCTGCACGCTTGCCGGCTGGCGTTTGAGCATCCAGTCACCGGGGCCATGATGGAGTTCAAGTCCTTGCCCCCCGATGATTTGCAGGCTGCCATTGTGGGTTTCGGCCTGAGATACAATCAAATCGAGTAGTTTTTCGCTACCCGCAGCATGGCGCTCCTGATCGGGAGATTGCGCATGGATGCAATGCGCTGAAAAATCAGTGCTTCCCCTCCGCTTTTTTCTCGCCTTTTTTCGGAACGACCTATCATGAATACGACGGATGCCAAGCGCGTCCTCGAAACAGCACTTATTTGCGCGCAGCAGCCGCTGCCTTTGCGTGAAATGAGTGTCTTGTTTAACGGGGTACTCAGCGCCGACAGTCTTAAGTTGGTGCTCGAAGCCTTGCAAGACGATTGGGCTGGTCGTGGCGTGGAGCTAGTGCATGTGGCAACGGGTTGGCGCTTTCAAAGCCGGCCGCAGATGCGCGAATACCTGGATCGGCTTCATCCCGAAAAACCACCCCGTTATAGCCGGGCTACCCTGGAAACCCTTGCCATCATTGCTTATCGCCAACCCGTGACGCGGGGCGACATGGAAGACATTCGCGGCGTTACCATCAATAGCTTGCTGCTGAAACAGCTTGAAGATCGCGGTTGGGTTGAGGTCATTGGTCACCGGGAAACCGTAGGTCGGCCCGCACTCTATGCAACAACCCGGCAGTTCCTTGATGATCTGGGGGTTGAGTCCCTTGATCAATTGCCCGTGATGGGCAACGCGCAAGGCGATGCAGCCATGCTGGACCAAATAGATTTGGCCATTGGCGATTCGATGCTTGCGGCCTCGGAGGAGGTCTCCGATGATGAGTTTGCCAAGTCGAAAGTAAAGCCGGAAACTCAGGAAAACTTGGAATCAAAGGCCGGCCCCGATCCTGAATCGGCGCCTCATGATTCGGGCGTTAGCCAGCCATCCACATGAATGTAAAAGTATGAACCCACAAGACCCCCCTGTTTTTGATGCCGCCGCTTTGCCAGAAAATGAGCCAAATAAGGCTTCGGCGCAAGAGCAGCCTGTGCAGAGCGCTCCTGATTTAGGAGTAAATTCCGGGGTGGAGCGCGCCGCCCAGCCACACGCAGAAGTCAAGCGACGCGCTCCAGCGCCGGCGCCAAACACCATCCGCTTTGAAGATGTGGTTACGGGGCAGTTTGATGCCGATGAAGACGACGTTGCGCTGGAGTTGCCCAAGCGCGTGCTGACGCCGCAGCCTGAAACCCCCAAGCTGCACAAGGTGCTGGCACAGGCCGGGCTGGGTTCCCGACTGGAAATGGAGCAGCTGATTCTTGAGGGTCGTATTTCGGTCAATGCCGAGCCAGCCCACATCGGGCAGCGCATCCAGTTTGGCGACAGCATCAAGATCAATGGCAAGCCAATTAGGGTGCGCATTGATCCGCCACCACCGCGCGTGATTGCTTATCATAAGCCAGCCGGGGAGGTCGTGACGCACGATGACCCGCAAAATCGACCTACCGTGTTCAGGCGTTTACCCAAGATCTTTCAGGGCAAATGGCAGTCTGTCGGTCGTCTTGACTTGAATACCGAAGGTTTGCTGCTGTTGACCAACTCTGGTGAGTTGGCCAACAGGTTGATGCACCCGCGCTTCGGGCTGGAGCGAGAGTACGCGGTGCGGGTATTGGGCGCGCTGAGCAATGAGGAAAAAAAGCGTCTGCTTGAGGGCGTGACTCTTGACGATGGCGTGGCGCAATTTGGCTCCATCGAGGCGGGGGGCGGCGAGGGCGTCAACTGCTGGTACCGGGTTACTATTTCCGAGGGGCGCAATCGCGAGGTCAGGCGCATGTTCGAAGCTGTGGGGCATGCCGTAAGCCGTCTTATTCGCATCCGCTATGGCGCGGTGGTGTTGCCACGTGGACTCAAGCGAGGCGCGTTTGTCGAGCTGGATGAGCAGGATATTTGGGCCTTGACCAATGCGGTCAGCCGCTCTGAATCCCGTGTTGATTCACGGGGCGAGTCTGCGAATCCGGAACAAGCAACCGGCGAAGAGGCGCAACAGCAGCGTGCTCCCCGTAGAAATGACCGACCCCGTGGTGCTGCTGGAAACCCCGGTGCAAGAGGTCGTAGCCAGGGCGGCAATGCGGGTGGGCGTTTTGGCCCACCTGGCGCGGGTGGAGCGCAAGGGCAAAAGCGGCGCCCTGATCGTGGTCCCCGTAGCGACAAGTCGAGCGGTGCGGCGCAGCCCGACCCCATGAAAACCTCATTTGGCTACATTGGCGCCGATACCTTCACACGGCAGCGACAGGACCAGGGTCAGCGCCGCGGTGGTGGCGGTGGTAGCACGGGTGGTTTTGGTGGCAACAGTGGCGGTCCACGCCGTAGCGGTGGCAGCGCGGGTGGAGGTCGTAGTGGCGGCAACCGTGGCGGTGGGAATCGCGGTGGCAACCGCTAATCTTCTCAGTAGTACTGCAATTCGCGGGGTTGCTCTGAGATTGAGGTCTCACAGGTTAAAATCATCGGCTTTATTCAATTTTTGAATAATTTAAAAATCCAAAAAATTTAAGCTTTAAGGAATATTCATGGCAATCGAACGCACCCTCTCTATCATCAAGCCCGACGCAGTTGCGAAAAACGTGATTGGTCAAATCTATGCACGTTTTGAAGCCGCCGGCCTGAAGGTTGTTGCCGCCAAGATGGTTCATTTGTCGCAAGGCGAGGCAGAGGCTTTTTACGCTGTGCACAAAGAGCGTCCTTTCTTCAAGGATCTGGTTTCCTTCATGATTTCCGGTCCGGTGATGATCCAGGCGCTGGAAGGCGAAGGCGCCGTGCTGAAAAACCGTGACCTGATGGGCGCAACCGATCCAAAGAAGGCTGATGCCGGCACCATTCGCGCCGATTTCGCTGACAGCATCGATGCCAATGCCGTGCATGGCTCCGACGCCGCTGAAACCGCCAAAGAAGAAATCGCTTTCTTCTTTGCTGGCCTGAACGTTTACGGACGTTAATTATGTTCGCCCCCATGCTTTGCTGCCCAGTTTCCGGGTCGTCGCTTGCGTGGGGCGACTTTAAGCATCGCACGCCTCAATGACGAACAATCTTCTTGATTACGATCTGGAGGGTTTGACCGCCTTTTGCGAACAGCTAGGCGAAAAGCGCTTCCGCGCCACCCAACTGTTTCGCTGGATTCATCAAAAAGGGGCTGCAGATTTTGAACAGATGACTGATCTGGCAAAGTCTTTGCGCGAAAAGCTTGCTGGCTCCGCCCATGTGCAGGGGCCAACCGTCGTATCGCGTCATGAGTCGACTGACGGCACCATCAAATGGCTGTTTGATGTGGGCGCTGGCGATGTCATCGAGACCGTATTTATTCCTGAAGCGGATCGTGGAACCTTGTGTATTTCTTCCCAGGCCGGATGCGCCGTGGGTTGCCGGTTTTGTTCGACCGGGCATCAGGGTTTCAGCCGCAACCTGACTACAGGGGAAATTATTTCCCAGCTGTGGTTTGCCGAACATTTTCTACGCCAGCATCTGGGGCGCGACGAACGTGTCATCTCCAACGTCGTCATGATGGGCATGGGCGAGCCCCTGCAGAATTATTCTCAACTGGTGCCGGCGCTAAAGGTCATGCTTGATGATCATGGTTATGGCTTGTCCCGTCGTCGGGTGACGGTGTCAACCTCGGGTGTTGTACCGATGATTGACCGTCTGGCCAAGGATTGCCCGGTAGCGCTTGCTGTTTCGCTGCACGCACCGCAAGACACGCTGCGCGACAACCTGGTTCCGTTGAACAAGAAATATCCTATCGCCGAGCTGCTGCAAGCCTGTGCGCGGTACCAGACGGCAGCGCCGCGCGACTTTATTACCTTTGAATATTGCATGCTTGACGGCGTCAATGACCAGCCTGAGCATGCGGCTCAGCTGGTGGCATTGATGAAAACCCATGCCATCAACGGCTTGTCCTGCAAATTCAATCTGATTCCTTTCAATCCATTTCCCGCTTCGGGTTTGACGCGCTCCGATATGTCGCAAGTGATGGTGTTCGCCAAAATCCTGATGGATGCGGGCATCGTGACAACCGTGCGGAAAACCCGTGGTGACGACATTGACGCGGCCTGCGGGCAGTTGGCGGGCGACGTGCAGGATAGAACCGGCGTGGATCAGCGCATGGCTGCACAACGGCAAGGTATGTTGGGTGGCATCAAGGTGGTGGTCAAAGTATGAGTATTGCTTCTAGGGTGGTCTGGCTGTCGGCCTGCTGGGCTGCTGTATTACTCGCGGGGTGTGCTCAACGCCCGGGTGTTTCGGGTGAACCCGGCATCCGAAGTGACCTCGTCACCGAGTCCGATGAGTCCGACCAGCGCCGTCGTGCGCGGCTGCGAATGGAGCTCGCGAGCGGCTATCTTGAACAAGGGCAGACCAAGGTTGCGCTTGATGAAATCAAGCAGTCGCTGGCTACAGATCCCACTTATGGGGAAGCGTACAACCTGCGCGGCCTGATTTACATGCGGCTCAATGACCTTCCGCTGGCCGAAGACAGTTTTCGCCGTGCGCTGGCCTTGAATTCTGCGGATGCCAACGTGGCGCACAACTATGGCTGGCTGCTGTGCCAGCAGGCTCGCTATAGCGACTCGTTCCGTTTGTTTGCGCAGGCTGCTGCCAACCCCACTTACACGGGCAAGGCTAAAACCTTGATGACACAAGGCGTGTGTCAGGTTCGTGCCGGTCAGCGTGCCGAGGCGGAGCAAAGCCTGATGCATTCCTATGAGCTTGATGCGGGCAATCCGGTCACGGCTTACAACCTGGCAAATCTGCTCTATGCCCGCGGTGATTTGACGCGCGCGCAGTTTTATGTCCGCCGCTTGAATAATAGTGAATTGGCCAATGCTGAAACCCTTTGGCTGGGTATCAAGACTGAGAACAAGCTGAATAATCGGGAGGCTGTGCAGCAGTTGGCCGAACAGCTGAAAAAACGTTTTGCCCAGTCTGCAGAAGCTGCGGCCTATGAAAAAGGTTTGTTTAATGAGTGAGGGAAACTTCATGCAGGCAGGGCACTTTGGTGCAGATCCAGCTGCCGGAGTCAATGTTGACCACGATGTAACTCCGGGACCGACGGCTGGTGACTTGCTTCGCCAGGCGCGCGAGGCTGAGGGCCTGCACATTGCGGCGTTGGCCGCAGCGCTCAAGGTTCCCGTCAAGAAACTCGAAGCGCTTGAGCAGGGTCAGTTTGACCTTTTGCCTGATGCTGTTTTTGCGCGTGCACTGGCCTCCAGTGTGTGCCGCATACTCAAACTTGATCCGGCGCCAGTGCTGGATCGACTGCCTTCGGTCGAGTCTTCCAAATTGGTTACTCAAAACAGAGGCATCAATGCGCCATTTCGCTCGCGCGGCGATGCTCAGGGCTTGTCTGCGTGGGCGCAGTTCTCCCGACCCGTTGTGCTCGCCGGCTTGGTTCTTTTGCTGGCCGCGCTGGTGTTGATTCTTTTGCCGCGCATCAAGCCGGGAACGTTATCGGGTGAAGCAGCTGCCGAAGTCGTGACTGCCCAGACTGACTTGTCCCCATCACCACCCATGGCGGAGGCTGGCGTTTTGCCGATCCAAGCAGAGCAAGCGCAGGACAGTTCGACAGCAGTTGCGGGAGGTGATGTTGTGACCGTGCCAGCCACTTCCCCGGCCTCTGCTATCGTGCAAACACCGGTATCGTTGGCGCTGCCCGTTGCACCCTTGGTAGCGTCGGTTGTGCCAGTGAATGGCGCAGCGACTGCCGTCAATCCGTCTGAGCGCGTTACCCCCGATGGCATTGTTGCTTTTCACGCCAAGGGTGAATCCTGGGTCAAGGTGACGGATGCTAAAGGGCTTGTGGTACTGAATCGTACCCTTGGCGCTGGTGAGCAAGTGAGCGTTTCTGGTGCTTTACCGTTGACCGCCGTGGTTGGGCGGGCCGATGCCACGCAGGTCCAGGTGCGCGGAGTGGCCTTTGATCTGGCCGCATTTGCAAAAAATAACGTTGCCCGATTTGAGGTGAAATAGTGCAGCCCTGCCTCCCCATTGAATCGGCTTTTCCGAAAGCCCGGCGCTCCACCCAGACGCAGGTCGTTTGGGGTTCTCGTGTGCTCACTGTTGGTGGGGATGCGCCGGTTCGCGTCCAGTCAATGACCAACACCGATACCGTGGATGTCATAGGCACGGCCATTCAAGTCAAGGAATTGGCTTTGGCCGGTTCCGAGATGGTCCGCATCACGGTCAATACACCCGAAGCGGCAGCAGCCGTGCCACACGTGCGTGAGCAACTCGACCGCATGGGTATCGATGTGCCGCTGATAGGCGACTTTCATTACAACGGCCATCGCTTGCTGACGGACTATCCGGCCTGCGCCGAGGCGCTGTCCAAATACCGTATCAACCCCGGCAATGTGGGCAAGGGCGACAAGCGCGATAAGCAGTTTGGCCAGATGATTGAAGCGGCGATGCGCTGGGACAAGGTCGTGCGTATTGGCGTGAACTGGGGCAGCCTGGACCAGGAATTGCTGGCCAGCCTGATGGACGAGAACAGCGCACGTGCCACACCCTGGGATGCCAAACAGGTCATGTATGAGGCGCTGATTACCTCGGCGGTCGAGTCGGCCAGGCGTGCCGAGGCCATGGGCATGCGCCGCAACCAGATCATTCTGTCCTGCAAGGTTAGCGGCGTTCAGGATTTGATCTCGGTCTACCGTGAGCTGGCCAAGCGCAGCGATTACGCCCTGCATTTGGGCCTGACCGAGGCCGGCATGGGTACCAAGGGCACAGTGGCGTCAAGCGCGGCTCTGTCGATCTTGCTGCAGGAGGGCATAGGCGACACCATCCGCGTCTCCCTGACGCCCCAGCCCGGCGAGGCACGTACCCAGGAGGTGGTGATCGCCTCCGAAATCATCCAGGCGCTGGGACTGCGCAATTTCGTGCCCAGCGTCACGGCCTGCCCCGGTTGCGGTCGTACGACCAGCACTACCTTCCAGGAGCTGGCCAAGCAGATCGATGACTTTCTGCGTGCCCAGATGCCAGTCTGGCGCGAGCGTTACCCAGGCGTCGAAGGCCTGAAGGTCGCCGTGATGGGATGCATCGTCAATGGCCCGGGCGAAAGCAAGCATGCCGATATCGGCATCAGCCTGCCCGGCTCTGGCGAAGCGCCGGCCGCGCCGGTATTTATTGATGGCGAGAAAAAACTGACGCTGCGTGGCGAGCACATTGCGCAGGAGTTCCAGGTCATCGTTGAAAACTACATTGAAAAGCGTTTCGGTACGGTAGCCGTCGCCGAAAACGCCTGAAACCCATGCTTGAAAAAATGACTGCCGGCCGGGCGGAGAAATCGCCTTTGCAAAAAATAGAAAAACTCACTGCCGTTAAAGGCATGAACGACATCCTGCCGCCGGATTCGGCGCGTTGGGAGTGGCTGGAAGACAAGGTGCGCTTCCTGATGGGGCGCTATGCCTACCGTAACATCCGCACGCCGATTCTGGAGCACACGCAGCTGTTTGTGCGCGGTATTGGCGAGGTGACCGACATCGTTGAAAAGGAAATGTATTCCTTCGAAGACCGCTCGGATAAATATGGCGACCACGACCACCTGACCATGCGGCCGGAAAACACCGCCAGCGTGGTGCGCGCGGTGACCGAGCACAACCTGCTTTACGAAGGCGGCAAGCGCCTGTATTACATGGGCCCCATGTTCCGCCGCGAACGGCCGCAGCGTGGCCGCTACCGTCAGTTTCACCAGATTGGTGCAGAAGCCCTGGGCTTTGCCGGTCCGGAAGTGGACGCCGAGCTGATTTTGCTCGCCGCAGCGCTCTGGAAAGAGCTGGGCTTGAGCGATTGGCGTCTGGAAATCAACAGCCTGGGCCAGCCCGAGGAGCGTGCCCAGCACCGCGCCCAGCTGATCGCCCATTTCGAGCAGCATGCAGAGGCGCTTGATGAAGAGGCCAAGCGGCGCCTCCACAGCAATCCTTTGCGTATTCTGGATACCAAGAATCCAGCCATGAAGGCTGTGGTTGAAAGCGCGCCCCGATTGATCGACTTTCTGGGCCCGCAGTCGCTGGCTCACTTTGATGGCCTGAAGGCCATACTCGACGCCAATGGCATTCCCTGGACGCTCAACCACCGCCTGGTGCGCGGGCTGGACTACTACAACCTCACGGTGTTCGAGTTTGTGACCGACCGGCTGGGCGCGCAGGGCACCATCTGCGCCGGTGGCCGCTATGACTACCTGATCGAACAGATGGGTGGCAAGGCCGCACCGGCCGTGGGCTGGGCCCTGGGCGTGGAGCGGGTGCTGGAACTGATCAAGGAGCAGGGCACGGAGATCGCGCTGCCGGTGCCTGATGCCTACGCGGTGATTCCTGAGGTTTCGGCGCTGCCCGTGGTGCTGCAAACGCTGCAGGCCTTGCGCGCCGCCGGCGTCAGCGTCCAGATGCATGCCGGCGCCAGCGCCGACAGCATGGGTAGCATGAAGTCGCAGTTCAAGCGGGCTGATGGCAGTGGTGCCAGATTTGCGCTGATTTTTGGTGCCACCGAGCTGGCCCAGGGCTGTGTGGCGGTGAAGCCCCTGCGCGGCGAAAAAACCGAGACCGCCCAGACGCTGCGAGCGCTGAACGAGGCGGCCGCGTGGGCCCATCTACTGCGCGAGCAAGCCCCGATTTAACAGTCTGTTTCAGGCCTCTACAATCACACCAACTCAATCCTCCCCGTGACGGGGTAGCACCAGCAGATACTTATGGCAAAACACCTCGATTTGGAAGAACAGGAACAACTTGACGAGCTCAAGCATTTCTGGAAGCAGTACGGTAATGCGATTACTTGGGCGCTGATCGTCGTTTTAGGGGCTTTTGCGGCTTGGAACGGCTACCACTACTGGCAGCGTAACCAGGCGTCACAGGCCTCGGTCATGTATGACGAGATAGAGCGCGCTGTGCAGTCTGGCGATACGGCCAGGATAGACCGCTCGCTGGCCGACATGAAGGATCGTTTCGGCAGCACCACTTATGCGCAGCAAGCGGGTCTGCTGGCCGCCAAGGCTTATTACGACAAGGGCAACGTGGATGCCTCCCGTGCCGCCTTGAACTGGGTCGCCGACAAGTCTTCCGACGAAGGCTATCAGGCCATCGCCAAATTACGCCTGGCCGGGCTGCTGCTGGAAAAGAAAGCCTATGACGAAGCCCTGCAACAGTTGGCTGGGCCTTTCCCGAAAGACTTTGTGGCCTTGGCCGAGGATCGCCGCGGTGACGTTCTGATGGCCCAGGGCAAAAAGGCCGAAGCCAAGGCCGAGTACGAAAAGGCCTACAAAGGCCTGGACGAGCGCGCCGAGTACCGCCGGCTGGTGGAGGTCAAGCTCAACGCACTGGGCGTTGACCCCAGTCCTGTGCCTGTCAAGACGGCTGACGCCGCCAACGCTGGAGTCAATAAATGATTCTTAAGCCTTTTAGGCCTCTAGCGTATGCTGCTCGTGTGCCACTAGCTATTTTTTTGGTAGCAATGCTGGCGGGCTGCTTTGGCGGCTCGAACAAACCCCAGCCGGCCGAACTGCAACCCCTGGCCGCCCTGGTGTCGGCGCGTCAAAGCTGGAGCAGCCGCATTGGCCAGGTGAACTTTCCGCTGGACGTGAACGTGTCCGGCAACAGCGTGGCCGTTGCCAGCGGCGACGGCACCGTGGCCTTGCTGGATGCTCAAACCGGTCGCGACCTCTGGCGCCTGGATCTCAAGACGCCTATTGCCGCCGGTGTCGGCGGCGATGGCAAGGTGCTGGCCGTGGTGACCAAGGCCAATGAAGTCGTGGCGATGCAGGATGGCCGTGAACTCTGGCGCCAAAAGCTCAAGGCCCAGGCCTTCACCGCGCCGTTTGTGGCCGGTGCCCGGGTCTTTGTGTTGGCCGCAGATCGCTCGGTCAATGCCTTTGATGGCCAGACCGGTCGCAAGCTGTGGACGCAGCAGCGCCCCAGCGAACCCCTGGTGTTGCGCCAGTCCGGCGTGATGCTGGCAGTCGGCGATACCTTAGTCGTGGGCTTGGCCGGTCGCCTTGCTGGCCTCAACCCATCGAATGGCAGCATTCAATGGGAGGCGCCGATTGCCTCGCCGCGAGGCATCAACGATGTAGAGCGTCTGGTGGATCTGGTTGGCCGCGTTAGCCGGGTCGGCAACAACGTTTGCGTGCGAGCTTTCCAGGCCAGCGTTGGCTGTGTCGATGCTGCGCGTGGCAGCCTGCTCTGGTCCAAGCCAGCCCAAGGCGTGCAAGGTATTAGCGGCGACGATCGCCTGCTGTTTGGCACCGAAGCCGATGGCACGGTTGTCGCCTGGCGGCGTAGCGACGGCGAACGCGCCTGGTCAAGCGACAAGCTGCGTTATCGCAGCCTGAGCGCGCCGCTGGTTGCCGGTCAGTCCGTCGTGATTGGCGACGCCACCGGTTTTGTTCACCTCCTGTCGCGCGAGGACGGCTCCCTGCTCAACCGTCTGTCCACCGACGGTTCCGCGATTGCCGCAGCCCCCGTGCTTGCCGGCAATACTCTTGTTGCGCTCACCCATAATGGCGGCGTTTACGGCTTCAAGCCCGAATAAACGCAGCCCTGTCAGAAACTGATTCATGAAACCTGTCATTGCGTTAGTCGGCCGCCCGAATGTGGGCAAGTCGACCATTTTTAACCGGCTGACCAAGACGCGGGATGCGATCGTGGCCGATTTCGCCGGTCTCACGCGTGACCGCCATTACGGCAACGGCAGCCTGGGCCAGCACGAGTACATCGTCATCGATACCGGTGGTTTCGAGCCCGATGCCACGGCTGGCATTTACAAGGAAATGGCCAAGCAGACCCGGCAAGCCGTGGCTGAAGCGGATGTGGTGATTTTTGTCGTCGATGCCAGGGCTGGCATCAGCGCGCAAGACCACGACATCGCCAAATATTTGCGCAAGCTGGGCAAGCCCACCGTGCTGACGGCCAACAAGGCCGAGGGCATGACCGAGGGTGTTCAGTTCTCGGAGTTTTTCGAGCTCGGCCTGGGCGAAGTGCTGCCGGTTGCGGCCGCCCACGGCCAGGGCATGCGCACGCTGGTGGACATGGCCTTGGCGCCACTCAATCTGCCCGATCCCGATGAAGAGGTCGAACCGCAAGATCCGACCATCATCAAGCTGGCGGTGGCGGGCCGCCCCAACGTCGGCAAGTCGACCTTGATCAATACTTGGCTGGGCGAGGAGCGCCTGGTGGCGTTTGACATGCCCGGGACTACCCGTGACGCGATTTCCGTGCCGTTTGAAAAGGGCGGGCAAAAATTCGAGCTGATAGATACGGCAGGACTGCGCCGCAAAGGCAAGGTTTTCGAGGCGATTGAAAAGTTCTCCGTGGTGAAAACCTTGCAAGCCATTGAGAATGCCAATGTCGTTTTGCTGCTGCTTGACGCCACGCAGGGCGTGACCGATCAGGATGCGCATATCGCCGGCTACATTCTTGAAAGCGGCCGCGCTGTGGTGCTGGCCGTGAATAAATGGGATGCTGTCGACTCCTATCAGCGCGAGCTGCTTGAGCGCTCGATTGAAACTCGTCTGGGTTTTCTGAAGTTCGCGGCCATCCACCATATCTCTGCCATCAAGCGCCAGGGTTTGGGGCCGGTCTGGAAGTCGATCGCTCAGGCTCACGCCTCGGCCAATCGCAAGATGTCCACCCCGGTGCTGACGCGCCTCTTGCTCGAAGCCGTGCAATTTCAGCAACCGCAGCGTTCCGGCGTGTTCCGCCCCAAGCTGCGTTATGCGCACCAGGGTGGCATGAATCCGCCCATCATCGTCATCCACGGCAATTCCCTGGAGCATGTCACCGAGGCCTACAAGCGCTATCTGGAAGGGCGCTTTCGCAAGGAATTCGATCTGGTCGGCACGCCTATGCGAATTCAGCTGAAAACCTCGCACAACCCCTTCTCAGGCAAGGACTCAACCTAAAGCGAGCTACGCGCGGACAGCGCTGTGGTAAGGTCAAGGTCTATTAACTTTGAACACGGAAAATATCGTGAGCAACAACAAAAGCCAGCTATTGCAGGATCCATTTCTCAACACCTTGCGTCGCGAGCATGTGCCTGTTTCGATTTATCTCGTCAACGGGATTAAGTTGCAGGGTCAGATCGAATCCTTCGATCAATACGTGGTGCTGCTTCGCAATACGGTGACCCAAATGGTCTACAAGCATGCGATTTCCACCATTGTTCCTGGCCGCGCGGTGAGCTTTTCAACTGGCGACGCTGAAGAAGCTCCCACCAGCTGAGTTCATACAACGCCACGGTGAAAACACAAGCTCTCGCCCTTCTTGTAGGGGTCGACCTGGGCCTTCCCAATTTTGACGGTGATTTGCAGGAACTCGGTTTGCTCGCGCAAACGGCGGGCTTACAGCCGGTCGGGCGCGTTATCTGCAAGCGCAAGGCACCTGATGCGGCACTCTTTATTGGTTCGGGTAAAGCCGACGAGATCAAGATGCTCGCACTGGACAGCGGAGCCACCGAGATTTTGTTTGACCAGTCGCTCAGCCCGGCCCAGCAGCGCAATCTGGAGCGGCATCTGGAAATGCCGGTCAATGACAGAACTCTGCTGATTCTGGAAATTTTTGCCCAGCGTGCCCGCAGTCATGAAGGCAAGCTGCAGGTTGAGCTGGCGCGGCTGCAGTACGTATCTACGCGGCTGGTGCGGCGCTGGTCTCACCTTGAGCGTCAAACCGGTGGTGCTGGTTTGCGCGGCGGCCCTGGCGAGAAACAGATTGAACTCGACAAGCGCATGATTGGCGACGCCATCAAGCGCACCAAAGAGCGTCTGATCAAGGTCAAGAAGCAGCGAAAAACGCAGCGCAAGCAAAGAGAGCGGCGCAACTCCTTTACGATTTCACTGGTCGGCTATACCAACGCCGGCAAGTCCACGCTCTTTAATGCTCTGGTCAAGGCCGACGCTTATGTTGCCGACCAGCTTTTTGCGACACTGGATACCACCACGCGCCAGCTTTATCTTGGTGAGGTAGATCGATCGGTATCGTTGTCCGATACCGTCGGCTTTATTCGGGACTTGCCGCACGGGCTGATTGATGCATTTGCCGCCACCTTGCAGGAGGCTGTCGACGCAGACCTGCTGCTGCACGTGGTGGATGGTGCCAATCCCGACTACCTTGAGCAGATTGAGCAGGTACAGCGCGTGTTGTCCGAAATTGGTGCAGCTGATGTGCCGCAGATACTCGTTTTCAATAAGCTTGATGCTATTGAAAAGGGAGGCTTGCCCCCGCAGCTTCAAGACATGTTCGAACTCAGAGACGCCTTTGAGGGTGCGGGCCGCAGTGTAGAAAGAGTATTTGTCAGCGCACAAACAGGGGAGGGCCTGCCTTTGCTGCGCGAGTTGCTGGCCCGTCAGGCCGCCAGTGTTCCGCCAGACGAAATCCCCCAATCCGCCTAAGCTCTTGCCCGATTTGGCAAATTCATTAGGCACAATGTTGCTGTAACAAAAAAAGTGAGTTTCATCCCATGAATCTGAATCCCGTGCTGCAGACGCTGACGACCTTTCCGGGTCGACTCAAGCAACGCGCCCAAGGCATGTTCAACCTCAATGACCCGCGTTGGGGCCGGGACGAAGACAAGTCATCCCCTGATGAGGCCAAGCCAGAGTCCCCACGAGACGACAGGCAAGCCCCCAAGCCGGGCGGTAATCGTCCGCAGGGCCAGGGCCCCAATCAAGGCCCGCCAGATCTTGATGAGCTCTGGCGCGATTTCAATCGCAAGCTGGGCGGATTGTTCGGCGGCGGAAAAAATAATGCCGATCAAGGTCGCAACCAGGGTTTTGGTGGCGGCGGTGGCAATGGCAGCTTTCAGCCCGACATGAAGAATGCCGGTATTGGCGTGGGCCTGATTGCCGGCGTGGCCGTGCTGATCTGGCTGGGCACCGGCTTTTTCATTGTGCAAGAGGGTCAACAGGCTGTCATTACCCAATTTGGGAAATACCAGTCGACGGTGGGCGCGGGTTTTAACTGGCGCTTGCCTTACCCCATTCAGCGCCACGAAATTGTCGTGGTGACCCAGATCCGGTCGGTTGATGTGGGCCGCGATGTCATCATCAAAGCCACCGGGTTGCGTGATTCGGCCATGCTGACGGAAGACGAAAACATCGTTGAAATCAAGTTTGCCGTTCAGTACCGCCTGAGCGATGCCCGCGCCTATCTGTTTGAAAGCAAAGATCCCGCCAGTGCTGTGGTTCAGGCTGCTGAAACAGCGGTGCGCGAAGTGGTTGGCAAAATGAAGATGGATTCAGCCCTGGCTGAGGAGCGCGACCAGATCGGGCCACGTGTGCGGGCTTTGATGCAAACCATTTTGGATCGCTATAAGGTTGGCGTTGAAGTCGTGGGCATCAATCTCCAGCAAAGCGGTGTTCGTCCGCCCGAGCAAGTGCAGGCGGCGTTTGATGATGTGCTCAAGGCCGGACAGGAACGCGAACGCTCCAAGAACGAAGCCCAGGCTTACGCCAACGACGTGATTCCCCGGGCCGTGGGTTCTGCCTCGCGCTTGAAGGAAGAGTCGGAGGCCTACAAGGCTCGCATCGTGGCTCAGGCCCAGGGTGATTCGCAGCGCTTCCGCTCGGTGCTGGCTGAATACCAAAAGGCCCCGCAGGTCACGCGTGACCGCATGTACACGGACACCATGCAGCAGGTTTACAGCAATGTCACCAAGGTGATGGTGGAGTCGCGCCAGGGTTCCAACCTGCTGTATCTGCCACTGGACAAAATCATGCAGATGAGCGTACCTGGCGCTGCCGCAGTTGATGGTGCTTCCGGTGCTGGCTCCACGCCTCCCGCGACGCAGTCCTCTTCGCCTGCCAGCAGCTTGCCGCTGGATGCCCGTGCGCGCGAAAGCTCCCGCACTCGTGACCGTGAAACCCGCTAAGGAAGAAAAAAGTGAATAGAGTCGGATTTATCGTTTCTTCCTTGTTGGTGGCCTTGGCGCTGCTCAGTTCCACGCTGTTCGTGGTGGATCAGCGCCAGTTTGGCGTGGTGTACGCCCTTGGTCAGATCAAGAATGTGATCACCGAGCCGGGCTTGCACATGAAACTGCCGCCGCCGTTTCAGAACGTTTCCTACCTCGACAAGCGCCTGCTGGTGTTGGATAGTGCGGACGCCGAGCCCATGTTGACGGCGGAGAAGCAGCGCGTCGTGATCGACTGGTATGTGCGTTGGCGCATCACGCAACCCACCGAATACATTCGCGTTGTTGGGCTGGACGAGAGGGCCGGTGCCAATCAGCTCAACCGGGTGGTTCGCAACGCCTTCCAGGAAGAGATCAACAAGCGCACCGTCAAGGACTTGCTGTCGCTCAAGCGCGAAGACCTGATGGCCGATGTCAAGCGCGAGGTGCTGCAGGTGGTGCAGGGCGCCAAGCCGTGGGGCGTGGATGTGGTTGACGTTCGCATCACGCGCGTCGACTATGTGGAAGCCATTACCGATTCGGTTTACAAGCGCATGGTGGCAGAGCGTCAGCGTGTGGCCAACGAGTTGCGCTCTACCGGTGCCGCCGAAGGCGAGAAAATTCGCGCCGATGCCGACAGGCAGCGCGAAGTCACCATCGCCAATGCCTACCGTGAGGCTCAGAAGGTCAAGGGCGAGGGCGATGCCGAGGCCGCCCGCACCTTTGCCGAGTCGTTTGGACGCGATCCCCAGTTTGCCCAGTTCTATCGCAGCCTGGACGCTTACAAAGCCAGCTTCAGCAAGAAAAGCGACGTGATGGTACTCGACCCTTCATCCGACTTCTTCAAGGCGATGCGTGGTTCTGGCAGCACCGCTGCGCCAGTCAAAAAATAAGCGCCTGTGGACGGCAACACCCTTTGGCAAGCGCTGGCGCTGATGCTGGTGATTGAAGGGCTGTTGCCACTCATTTCGCCCTCGGGCTGGCGCCGCATGTTTGAGCAGCTTCTTGCCCTGGGCAATGGGCAGATCCGTTTTTTCGGGCTCTGCAGCATTGTGATCGGCTTGGTCCTGCTGGTATTGCTGGCCTGACGCACTGGCAGCGAAAAGGCCCTTGTCAAGGGCCACTTTGGGCGTGGTATTTAAGCCCGCCTAAGGCCTCTCGCTGGGCGCGGCTGCAAAAGCGGCCCCAAGCCCGGTAAAATCTCGTTTTTAACAGCCCACGAAAATTACAATGCCCGCCTGGTCGTCATCTTGGCAATTGCCCGATCAAATTGCCGATGTCTTGCCCTCCGAGGCGCGTCACATCGAAGAGTTGCGCCGTTTGTTTCTGGATACCGCCCGCAGCTATGGCTATGAACTGGTCATGCCGCCGCTGCTGGAGCATCTGGAGTCGCTGCTGACTGGCACCGGCGAGGCGCTTGATTTGCAAACCTTCAAGCTGGTGGATCAGCTCTCTGGCCGCACCCTTGGCTTGCGCGCCGACACCACGCCACAAGTGGCCCGAATCGATGCCCATTTGCTGAACCGCAATGGCGTGGCGCGTCTTTGCTACTGTGGTCCGGTGGTGCATACCCGCGCCGACCGTCCGCTTGCTACCCGCGAGCCGCTGCAGTTTGGCGCCGAAATTTACGGCCATGCCGGGCTGGAAGCCGATCTCGAAGCACAACTGCTGGCGCTGCAGGGTCTGCGGGCGGCGGGTGTGAGCGACTTGGCGGTCGACATGGCCGACATCCGCATTGTCAATAGCCTGCTGACCGGGGTGGCCGTCAGCGGGCCCACGCTGGTGCGCATTCATGCCGCGCTGGCGGCAAAGGATGCGAGCGAGCTCGACAGCCTGATGGCCAGCTTGGGTCAAGGTATTTCCGCCGCCGCGCGCGAGGGACTGAAAGCCTTGCTGCAACTCTACGGTGACGAAAAAGTCCTGGATGAGGCCGAAAAAGCCTTGCCGCCCATGCCTGGCGTGCAGAACGCGCTACAAAATTTGAAGTGGCTGGCGGCCCATACGGCGCAGGGCGGTGAGGTCAAGGTCAGTTTCGATCTAGCTGATCTGCGCGGTTACGCTTACTACAGCGGCACCCGTTTCGCTATTTACGGGCAAGGCGCCGAGCTGGCGCGCGGTGGCCGTTATGACGAGGTTGGCGCGGTCTTTGGACGCAACCGTCCGGCCGCCGGCTTCAGCCTGGATTTGAAGGAGCTGGTCAGCGTGCTGCCGCCGCGCCCACTCAAGGCCGCCATTCGCGCGCCTTGGGGCGAAGACGCGGGCCTGCGCGTGGCCATTGCCGGCCTGCGTGCTGGCGGCGAAACCGTGGCTTGCGTGATGCCAGGCCATGAACATGAAGTCAATGAATTTGACTGCGACCGCGAACTGGCCTGGACGGCCGGACAATGGACGGTCCAGCCCTTGAATAAAGCCGCGTGACAAGCGGTACGAAAAGCCAGATCACGGGTCAAACACCGGCCGGCTTTATCCCATCGAACCTTAACGAGAAATTGAAGATGTCAAACAAACAAAGCGCAGCCACGGGCCGCAATGTCGTCGTCGTGGGCACCCAGTGGGGCGACGAAGGCAAGGGCAAGTTGGTCGACTGGCTGACTGAAATGTCGCAGGGCGTGGTGCGCTTCCAGGGCGGCCATAACGCCGGCCATACGCTGGTCATCAACGGCGTCAAGACCGCGCTGCACCTGATTCCCAGCGGCATCATGCGCGCCGGCGTCAAGTGCTACATCGGCAACGGCGTGGTGCTGTCGGCGGCCAAGCTGTTTGAGGAAATCGAAGGCCTGGAAAAGGCCGGCGTCGAAGTGCGTTCGCGCCTGCGCGTTAGCGAAGCCTGCCCGCTGATCCTGCCCTTCCATGCGGCGATTGACATTGCACGTGAGGCTTTCCGCGAAAAAGGCGGCATCGCCAAGATCGGCACCACCGGCCGCGGTATCGGCCCGGCTTACGAAGACAAGATCGCCCGCCGCGCGCTGCGGGTGCAAGACCTGAAATACCCCGAGCGTTTCGCCACCAAGCTGCGCGAGCTGCTGGATCTGCACAACTTTGTGCTGACCGGCTACCTGAATGCGCCGGCAATCGACTTCGACACCGTTTACAACGAGGCCATGAAACACGCCGAGCTGCTCAAGCCCATGATGGCTGACGTCTCGCGCGAGCTCAACGATGCCCACGCTGAAGGCGCCAACCTGCTGTTTGAAGGCGCGCAGGGTACCTTGCTGGACGTGGACCACGGCACCTACCCCTATGTCACCTCCAGCAACTGCGTGGCCGGCAATGCCGCCGCCGGCGCCGGCGTCGGTCCGGGCATGCTGCACTACATCCTGGGCATCACCAAGGCTTACTGCACACGTGTAGGCGGTGGACCATTCCCGACCGAACTCGACTGGGAAAAAGAAGGTACGCCGGGTTATCACATGAGCACCGTGGGTGCTGAAAAAGGCGTGACCACAGGTCGCAGCCGTCGCTGCGGCTGGTTTGACGCGGCCCTGCTCAAGCGCTCGGCCCAGGTCAACGGCCTGTCCGGCCTGTGCATCACCAAACTCGACGTGCTCGATGGCCTGGAGGAGTTGAAGCTGTGCACCGGCTACGAACTGGACGGCCATATCACCGACATCCTGCCCATGGGCGCGGACGACATCGAGCGCTGCCAGCCGATTTACGAAACCATGCCTGGCTGGAGCCAGAGCACGGTGGGTGTGACGCAATACGACAAGCTGCCAGCTGCAGCCCAGTATTACCTGAAGCGGATTGAAGAAATCACCGGTGTGCCGGTGCACATGATTTCCACCAGCCCGGATCGGGACCACACCATCTTGCTGCGTAACCCTTACGCCGCCTGAGGTCAAAAATTTAGTCAAACAGGCCGTCAGCCCAATGAATACGGGCGCGGCTAGCTATTGAATAAGGAGTAATTTTATGTTGACCGAAGACGGCAAGCATCTCTACGTCAGCGATGACGAATACCACAATCTGATTGAAAAACTGGCGATCAAGATTCACCAGTCAGGTTGGGAGTTCGACACCATCTTGTGCCTGGCACGCGGCGGCATGCGCCCGGGTGACATTCTTTCGCGCATTTTTGACAAGCCGCTGGCCATCATGTCGACCAGCTCTTACCGCGCTGAAGCCGGGACTTTGCAGGGCAAGCTGGACATCGCGCGCTACATCACCACGCCCAAGGGCGAGATTGCCGGCAAGGTCTTGCTGGTGGACGATCTGGCCGATTCCGGCGTGACCCTGAATGCGGTGATTCACCAGTTGCGCAACAACTACCAGCCGATCTCCGAGCTGCGCAGCGCCGTCATCTGGACCAAGGGTGCGTCCAGCTTCCAGCCCGATTACTCGGTGGAATTGCTGCCCACGAATCCCTGGATACATCAGCCCTTTGAGAGCTACGACACGCTCACGCCAGTGCAGCTGATGGACAAGTGGAAGTTTTAAGACAGCGCTGAACGACAGCGCCAGCGCCTGGTTGCTCATGCCGTTAACATGGCGGCATGAGCGATTTATCTACCCAGCTGATTCACCATCCCTACACCCCGCCCGAGGGCTTTGAAGCCACCGCACCAGGGGTTCACAAAGCCTCCACAGTCATCTTTCCCAACGTTGCGGCCATGCATGACCGCGACTGGAAGCGCCGGGAAGCCTATACCTACGGTCTGCACGGCACGCCCACCACCTTCACGCTGGAAGCGCGCATTGCCACCCTGGAAGGCGGCCAGCACTGCCTGCTGGCGCCCAGCGGCCTGTCGGCAGTGTCGCTGGTCGACATGGCCTTCCTGAAAACCGGCGATGAGCTGCTGATTCCCGACAACGCCTATGGCCCCGGCAAAACCTTTGCCGAAGGGGAGCTGGCGGACTGGGGCATCAGCCTGCAGTTTTACGACGCCATGAAGCCCTCGGATCTGGCCGCCAAACTCAACCGCAAGACGCGTTTGGTCTGGCTGGAAGCGCCAGGCTCGGTGACGCTGGAGTTTCCCGACATTCCCGCGCTGGTGGCCGTCGTCAAGGCCCACAACGCGAACGCGGCGCAAGCCCATCCGCTGCGCGTAGTCACGGCACTGGACAACACCTGGGGCGCCGGCCTGGCCTTTAACGCCTTCGAGCTGGGTGCCGACGTTGCCGTGCAGGCCCTCACCAAATACCCCAGTGGCGGCGGCGACGTGCTGATGGGCTCGGTAGTGACACGCGATGTGACGCTGCACGACACGATTCAGCTGTGCCACATGCGACTGGGCCTGAGTGTCAGCGGCAACGATAGCGAGCTGGTGCTGCGCGGCCTGGGCAGCATGGCGCTGCGTTATGCCGCCCAGGATGCCGCGGCACGCGCGCTGGCCACCTGGCTGCAGTCCCAGCCGCAAATTGCCGCGGTACTGCACCCGGCCTTGCCCGACTCGCCCGGCCATGCCGCCTGGAAACGGGATTGCAAGGGCGCGGCCTGTCTGTTCAGCGCGGTGTTCAAGCCCGAGCTCACGCAGCAGCAGATCAACCATTTTTGCGACAGCCTTAAGCTCTTCAAGATCGGCTATAGCTGGGCCGGCCCTATGAGCTTGTGCGTGCCCTACAACATCCAGGCGGTGCGTAGTCTGCCCTGGCCCCATCAGGGCGGGCTGGTGCGCTTTGCGGTGGGTTTGGAGGCGGTGGCTGACCTGCAGGCGGACATTGCCCAGGCCCTGGCGGCAATGCATTACAGTTAGGGTTAATTATTCATGAAAGCATGCCGTGGCAACTCCCAATTACTCCTATGAAAAGCGCCAAAAGGAGCTAGCGAAGAAACGAAAAAAAGAAGACAAGCTCAAGCGCAAGGCCGAAGGCAAGCCCGATGACGAGAGCGAAACGTCTGATGCGCCCGATGAGTCTGAAACCGGTCTGCCAGCTTCCGATCCGGCTCCCTGAGACCATAGGACTCTTCAAATAATCGTCAAAAAAGGCCTCTAGCCCTTTAAGTATGATCGCATAACGCTATTTATTTAATAGCGAATTTGCCAAGAAACCGCCATCACTGTCAGCAGTCATGGCGGTTTTTGCATTTCAGGCCTTGGCCAGCAGCGACTGCGCCAGCTCGCTCATGGCGGCCACGCTGTGGTCGCGTGGCGAAAGCTGCTGCGCCGAGTCATATTGTGTGAAGTTGCGATGCATGGATTGCAGGTAGACCGGGTCGTAATGCAGCACCAGCAATTCGCGCACCACGGAAGCCAGCTCGCCGCTGCGCGCCCGCGCCTGCCAGTCCTGCACGGTGGCTTTGCCGCGGGCCTCGGTCAGGGCCGCCAGGCGATCGCAGAAAAACTCGGTGTTCTGAACAAAAAAGTCATAGTCCTCCAGCAGCAGCGCCACGCGCTCGTCTTCGGGCAGTTCCAGATTCAGGCAAGGGCTGGCGCGCATCGCCGTGATCAGACCTTCGGGCACCGCCACATTGCCGACTTTCTTGCTTTCGCTTTCGATATAGACCGGCAGCAAAGGGTCGAAGCCGCGCAGGGCGGCCCAGATGCGGCTGTCAAAGGCCTTCTGGCTGGGCTGGGCCAAGCCGGGAATCATGCCCAGCACCGAACTGCGGTGATGCGCCAGCGCTTCCAGGTCCAGCACTTGCGCGCCGTGCGCGGCCAGGGCCTGCAGCAAACGGGTCTTGCCCGAGCCGGTAGGGCCGCACACCACCCGATACTGGTGGCGCGCCGCCAGTTGCGGTATGTCGGCCACCAGGGCGGCCCTGAAGGCCTTGTAGCCGCCGTCCACCAGCGTCACCTTGAAGCCGATCTGGTCCAGGATCAAGGCCAGCGAGCCGCTGCGCTTGCCGCCGCGCCAGCAGTAGACCAGCGGCTGCCACTCCTTGGGCTTGTCCAGCACCTCGCGCTGGATATGCTCGGCAATGTTTTTGGCGACCAGCGACGCGCCCAGCTTTTTGGCCTCGAAGGCGCTGATCTGCTTGTACTGGGTACCAACGATTTTGCGTTCCTCGTCATGCAGGCTGGGCCAGTTGATGGCACCGGGCAGGTGGTCTTCGGCGTATTCGCCTTCGCTTCTGGCATCGATCACGGCGGAAAAACTGCCGAGTGTGCTGAGCGCTTGCTCAGCGGAGATACGGTCTAGGCTCACGGGATAAGTTTCTTCAGTTCTGGCCACACATTGGCCAGCATGCCGGCCTGTGACTGTTCGTTGGGGTGAATGCGGTCGGCCTGGAAGCGGGATACCGAGTCGTCGACATCGGCAATGCCTTTGAGGAGAAAGGGCACCAGCGCCACTTTTTCGGCCTTGGCGATTTTGGGAAAGAGGCCGGCAAAGCCATTGCCATAGGCCGCGCCATAGTTGGGCGGCACCTGCATGCCAACCAGCAGCACCTTGGCGCCGGCTTTCTTGGCGGCCTGGGTCATGGCCGTCAGGTTTTTCTCGGTCATGTCCAGCGGCAGGCCGCGCAGCGCGTCGTTGCCGCCCAGCTCTATCACCACCGTGGCCGGCTGATGCTGCGCCAACAGGGCCGGCAGGCGCGAGCGCCCACCCGAGGTGGTGTCGCCGCTGATGCTGGCGTTGATGACGGTGGCGGTCTTCTTTTCGCTGAGCAGCTTTTTCTCCAGCAGGGGCACCCAGCCGGTGCCGCGCTTGAGGCCGTATTCGGCGCTCAGCGAGTCGCCCACCACCAAGATGGTGTTGGGCGGTTTGGCGGCACTGGCGCTGTTCTGGGCCTGTGCCGGGACTCCGGCGCCCAGCCAGAGCGCGAACAGCAGCGCGCCCAAGGGCCAAATCCTGTGCATTGGCACGGACTTTCGCCGCGCCAGGCCAAGCTTGCTACAGTCAGCAAAAGCCGATAAGGCGAATTTCAAGTTTTCTGATAAGGCTGACATGTTTGAACCCGCAGTTTCCGTCCGTGGCGACGTTTCCTCAACGCCGCCCAAGCCGTCCAACTCTCCAATTATTTCCGTTGAGCATGTTTTCAAGTCGGTGAGCGATTCCACCGGCACCTTGACCATTTTGCGCGATATTGACTTTGCCCTGAATGCGCGCGAAACCGCCGCCATTGTCGGCGCTTCCGGTTCCGGCAAAAGCACGCTGCTGTCCATCATCGCCGGGCTGGACACGCCAACCCAGGGCACGGTGCGGCTGGCCGGCCAAGATATGTTCGCCATCAGCGAAGACGACCGCGCCGCCCTGCGAGCGCAGAAGGTGGGTTTCGTCTTTCAGAGCTTTCAGTTGATGGGCAATCTGACGGCACTGGAAAACGTCATGCTGCCGCTGGAACTGGCCAACAAGCGAAATGCCCGTGCGCTGGCCAGCGACATGCTCAAGCGAGTCGGTCTAGGCGAGCGCCTGGGCCATTATCCCAAGGTGCTGTCGGGCGGCGAGCAGCAGCGCGTGGCGCTGGCGCGCGCCTTTGTGGTCGAGCCGGCCATGCTGCTGGCCGACGAACCCACCGGCAGCCTAGACTTCGCCACCGGCGAAACCGTGATGCAGCTGATGTTTGAGCTCAACCAGGAGCTGGGCACAACGCTGGTGCTGGTGACGCACGATGCGGCGATTGCCGCACGCTGCGAACGGCGCATCACCATAGAGGCAGGGCGGCTTGTGCCTGACGCCGTACGGTGATGATTCAATAAATTTAGATCACATTTCATGGGGCCATGTCGCTATAAAATGCATAGCAAAATAATCCGCCAGCGAGACGACTTACGCATGCATGACTAGCCCCTTTTCATGTCACTCACGCATGCTCCACCACCTCGCGCGGCTTACGTTCAAGGGATGATTTTGCGTCGATTTTCGAATGTTTTGCCACTGCTGGCCGTGCTTTGCTCGGTGACGGCTTTGGGCATTGGCACCTCTTTTGCCAAACAACTTTTCCCTCTGGTGGGCTCACTCGGCACCACTGCGCTACGCGTAGGGTTTTCCGCTTTGCTGTTGCTGGCGCTGTGGCGTCCCTGGCGCTGGCCGCTTTCGCGTGCCGATGCGATCTCCATCGTGCGCTACGGTGCCACGCTGGGCCTTATGAATTTGCTGTTTTACATGTCGCTGCGCACCATCCCGTTTGGCGTGGCGGTGGCCATCGAGTTTTCGGGTCCGCTGGCCGTGGCTATGTTTTCTTCACGCAAGCCGGTTGATTTTGTCTGGCTGATATTGGCCGTCCTGGGTCTGGGATTGCTGTTGCCACTAGGTCATGGTGTGGTCAGCCTCGACCCTGAAGGGGTGATGTACGCCATGGCTGCGGCCGTATGCTGGGGCGCCTACATCGTTTTTGGCAAGCGCGTGGGTCACTTGCACGCCGGGCATTCGGTGGCGCTGGGCTTAACGGTCGCGGCCATCACCGTGGTGCCGTTTGGCATCTGGCATGCAGGCAGTGCCTTGCTGGACCCGCATATTCTGCTGTTCGGGCTTGGCGTTGCCGCCATCTCAAGCGCGATTCCGATTTCGCTGGAGATGATGGCCTTGAAGCGGTTGCCGCAGCAAGCCTTCGGCATCATGACCAGCATGGAGCCTGCGGTCGCGGCCTTGCTGGGTTTGTTCCTGCTCGACGAACACCTCACAGGTTTGCAGTGGCTGGCGCTTGGCTGCATCATGATGGCCGCCGTCGGCAGTTCTGTGACAGCGCGCAGCGTGGCTCCGAAAAGCGCGGCATCAGACGTCGTGATGTAGCGTGCCGTTCACGGCCATGCGGAAGGTTCTGGGCCGGTTGTAGCCCCCGTCAGTGTAGGCCGAATCTCGCCTTGTGGGTCAGCAGCGATAATCCCTGCATGTCTTCTTCTCCCAAAGTTCTTTTTGGCTTCCATGCCGTGGGCGTGCGCCTGAAAACCGCACCCAAGTCGGTGTTGGAAGTGTTTTTTGATGCCTCACGCCGCGACGCCCGCATGCGCCAGTTCACCGACCGGGCCCGCGAAGCCGGTGTCAGGCTGATCGAGTCTGATGGCCTGCGCCTGGCTAAGATGTGCGGCAGCCACGGCCACCAGGGCGTGGTGGCGCGCGTGGACGCAGTGGCCCAGGTCACCTCGCTTGACGAGCTGCTTGAAAACCTGGAAGCCTCGGGCGTGGCCCAGCCGCTGCTCTTGGTGCTGGACGGCGTGACCGATCCGCACAACCTGGGCGCCTGCCTGCGCGTGGCCGACGGCGCCGGCGCCCATGCCGTGATTGCGCCCAAGGATCACGCGGCCGGCATCAGCGCCATCGTGGCCAAGGTCGCCAGCGGCGCTGCCGAGACCATGCCTTACTTCATGGTGACCAATCTGGCCCGCACCTTGAACGAGCTGAAAGAGCGCAACATCTGGTGCATAGGCACCAGTGATGACGCCGAAAAGACGATTTACGACGTGGACTTGAAAGGCCCGGTGGCCCTGGTGCTGGGCGCAGAGGGCGATGGCATGCGTCAGCTCACGCGCAAGACCTGCGACGAGCTGGTCAGCATTCCCATGCTGGGCGCGGTGGAAAGCCTGAACGTCTCTGTGGCCAGCGGCGTCTGCCTGTACGAGGCCTTGCGCCAGCGCCGCTAGGCGCATTCTTGACGCGGGTGGTGCCGGCAGCACTGGCCTGGCATCAGCCCTGCGTCGCCATGACTCCCTGTGTTTCTCTGTGGATACCTGAGCTTGCCGGTTTGAATGCCGCCTGGCCGGGCGCTGGCCTGCGCGGCTGAAGGATTGAAGATGCTTACTGTCAATGTCGGCCCATTTCCGGTGTCGGTGGGCCAGCTCACACTGCTGGCGGCGCTCTTGTGCGCGCTGGCGGTGGGTCATCTGTTGGGCCGGCGCCAGGGCGCGGGCGGCATAGGTTCCACCTTGTCTGACATGCTGCTCATAGGCGCTCTGGTGGCACGCCTGACTTTCGTGGCTCTCTGGTTTGAGGTCTATCGCAGCGATCCATGGGGCGTGCTGGACATTCGCGATGGCGGCTTTAGCGCCTGGGCCGGCGTGCTGGCCGCCGCTCTGGTCGCCCTCTGGCAGGGTCGGCGCCGGCCCGCCTTGCGCAAGCCCTTGCTGCTGGGCTTGCTGGCCGGCGCTCTGGTATGGGGCAGCACGAATGCTGCGCTGCGCCTGAATCAGCCGGAGCAGGCGATGTTGCCCCAGGTGGCCTTAACCGCCTTGTCGGGTCAAAGCGTCGATCTGGCCGGCCTGGCACAGGGCCGGCCGCTGGTACTGAATTTGTGGGCCAGCTGGTGTCCGCCATGCCGCCGCGAAATGCCGGTGCTGGCCGCTGCGCAGCAACAAACGCCGGGCGTGCGCTTTGTCTTTGCCAACCAGGGGGAAGAAGCCGGGCCGGCATTGCGCTATCTGGCCACCAGTCAGCTGGTGCTGGCCAATGTGGTGCTCGATCCGGCTGGTGCGCTGGGGAAAAGCATAGGTTCGAGGGCCTTGCCGACCACCTTGTTTTACGATGCCTCGGGCCGGTTGGTGGACACCCATCTGGGTGAGCTGTCGGCGGCATCGCTGGCCAGCAAGCTGCAACAGCTGGGGGCTAGATAAAGCCCATCCAGCCCAGCAAGGCGCCAGCGCCCAGCAGCCAGAGCAGGTGAATCTTTGTGCGCCAGACGATGAGGGCGGTGACCGCCGTCAGCAAGCAGACAGGCCAGTCTTTCAGCGAACTGCCGTTGGCCGCGGCCAGAATCCAGCCGGTGGAGATCAAGAGCGCCACAACGATGGGCGCCATGCCCTGCTTGAAGGCACGCACCGCCCGCAGGCCGCGGTTGCGGTGACCCCATTGGGAGGTGGCGTAAGTCACTAGCGTGCTGGGCAGCAAAATGCCCAGCATGGTCACGGCAACACCAAGTAGGCCGCTTAACATGCCGCCCGCATTCAGTCCGATATTCCAGCCGAGCAGGGCGACAAACAGCACATTGGGGCCGGGCGCGGCCTGGGCGATGGCAATCGAGGCATTGAACTGCGCTTCGGTCAGCCAGTGCTGCTGCTCGACCAGAAAGCGGTGCATGTCGGGCGCTGTGGTGATGGCCCCGCCTATCGACAGCAGCGACAGCGTCAGGTAATGCGTGAACAGCTCAAACCACTGCTGTAGGCCAAAAGCCAGTTGCAGCGGCTCGTTCATGGTGCGAGCTTTCGGAAGGCCAGCACGCAAGCCAGGCTGCCCAGGCCGAAGAGCACGTAAAACAGCGGCCAGCGCAGCAGCGCGATGGCCACAAAACACAGCGCGCCAAAGGCCACGCAAAGACGCAAACCCAGCGCGTTTTTCAGCAAGGCGCCAAACAGCTTCAGGCCAGTCGCCGCAATCAGCCCGGCGGCGACGGCGCTCATGCCGCGCAGCGCGCCGGCCACGCCGGGGTGGCCGGCGAACTCGGCATACACCAGCGCCAGCAGCAGTACCAGCATCAGCGGCACGGTCAGCATGCCAGCCAGTGCCGCCAGCGCGCCCTTCAGGCCAAAGTAGCGCGAGCCTACCATCATGGAGAGATTGATCACATTGGGGCCGGGCATGATTTGCGCCACGGCCCAGTCGTCAATGAATTCCTCGCGCGTCATCCAGCGTTTCTTTTCCACCAGTTCGCGCTGCACCACCGCCAGCACGCCACCGAAGCCCTGCAGGGCCAACAGGGTGAATGAAATAAACAGATCGCTGAGCGACTGGGGTTGTGGATGGTCTGGCGTGGGCAGGGAATTCATGCGGCAATTATCTCGTTTGGGCTGACGGGCAAAAGCTTGAACAAGAGAAATTCCTGCCAGAAGTTTGCTATACAAATAGTAGCTGCTGCCGCCCAACCAGTATGCACAAACGGCCTAAATTGCTTAAATATCATGAAACGGGGCGGCAACGGCTCAGACCGACATGCCGCCCGACACCTCGATCACCGCGCCGTTCACATAGCTGGCCTCGTCGCTCGCCAAAAAGGCGTAGACATTGGCGATTTCTTCCGGCTGGCCCAGGCGCTTGAGCGGCACGCGGGCCTCCATTTCCTTCATGACCTGGTCGGGGACGGTGCTCAGTATGGGCGTGGCAATAAAGCCGGGCGCCACGGCATTGACGCGCACGCCCTTGGGGCCGAGCTCGCGGCTCCAGGTCTTGGTGAAGCCGATCACGCCGAATTTGCTGGCGGCGTAATTGGTCTGGCCGAAATTGCCGTAAATGCCGACCACCGAGCTGGCATTGAGAATCACGCCCTGGCCTTGCGCCACCATGATGTCGCTCACCGCCTGCGCGCAATGAAAGACGCCGCGCAGGTTGACGTCGATGACGCGGTCGAATTGCTCCAGCGTCATCTTTTGCAGCCGCGCATCCTGCGTGATGCCGGCGTTGTTGACCAGCACGTCGATGCGGCCAAAGCGCTCCTTGACCTTGTCCACCACGGCATCGACCATGGCGCGCTGCGTCACGTCCATCAGGTAGCCGACGGCCTGGGCGCCCAGCGCCTGGCACTGCTCGACCGCCGCATTGACCGCGTCCGGCTTCACATCGCAAACGATGACGATGGCGCCTTCCTGGGCGAATTTGCGCGCGGTGGCCAGGCCTATGCCTTGCGCGGCGCCGGTGATCAGGCTGACCTTGTTCTGAAGTCTTGGCATGGGAAGTAAATGTCCTTGGGTTTAAGAGGGCGCACATCAGCAGACGGGCGGGTAGCCTGGAGCCATCCCGGAGAAGGGCCACGGTCATGCTTGGATGGAAAAAGCTGCTGCAGTATATGCATTTTGCAAAGCAGCTGCTTTGTGTAAATGGCCCGGGGCCGCGACTGCTTGTAAAGGCTTGCGTGCAGCGCCTGGGTGTTAAATGCTATTAATTTAATAGCTTCATACGCTGACCACTAAAGGGTTACAACCCTTTTCTACTTAAAAAGCAGAAAGCGGGCCATGGGCCCGCTTGTTTGTCTGCTTCAGCGCAAGATGCCGCTGTCAGCCGGCATGGCCGGCTTGATCTTTACGCCAGCTTGATGCTGCTTGGGCTGGCCGTCAGGTAGCCGACGGCGGCGCCGAAGCGGTCCTTGTAATTGGCGCGCACCAGTGGGTCCAGCGTGGCCTGCACTTTGCTGTGCAGGGCGTTCCAGTCGCCGGCATGCTGGAAGTTGCTCATGATGTAGGTCCAGCCATTGAGGTCGTCCGCCACATGCAGGCCTGTGGCTTCGCCGCCCGCCGGCATGGACATCAGGCGCGACAGCTGGCGGGTATCGACGTTGTAGGCCCAGAGGAAGTTGTTGACATGCGAGCCGCTGTCTTCACCGATGAAGAGCGTGCGCATTTTTTCCGAGAACTTCAGATTGTCGGGATTGGCCACCTTGTTCGGGTTGGCCTTGTTGCCCAGCGCGTCGGGGGCGATGTCCTCGCCGATCAGCAGGGCCTTGGTGTGCACCGGCATCCATTCGCTGTTGATGGCGCTGCCGCCCAGGTCTTTTTGCCCGCCCGCCAGTTTGTGGGCCATCACGCCACCGGCGACCAGGGGTTTGTCCAGGGCGATGCCGCTGGCCGCATTCCAGCCCTTGCCGGTCTTGACCATGGAGTCCTGGATGTTCTGCAGCGCCGAGTAGGCGATCTTGTCCTTGATGTTGACGGTCGTGCCTTCCATTTTGGAAAAGCCCATGCTGCCGCCCATCAGGTAGGCGTAGCGATGGGTTTCCAGGAAGGCTGCGGCCTTTTCCATGCCGGGCTTGACCTTGATCCAGTTGGCCGCGCCGTTGTAGAAGATTTTGGTGAAGCTGGCGTCATTGGGGTCGGTCTTGCTGACCGTCATGATGTCCGAGGGCTTGAGCGTGTCGGCCATTTTTTCGATCTCCGCGCTCTTGGCGTGACCGAGCTTGATCCAGCTGATGGAAGCGCCTGCCGCTGCCGGGTCTACCGAGAAGCCGCTGCCCAGCTTGGCCACGTACAGCGTGCCGGCGGACAGGTCTTTTTCCTTGTCGGCCACAAACACAAAGAGGCCGCTGTTGGTGGCGTCGTCGCCCATCAGCACGGTGCGGTTGTCCGGCATGACCTGCACCAGCTCGTGCGAGATGCGGCCCATATTGAAGTGCTTGGTGATGCTGCCGCTGCCGTCAGGGTTGACGGTGACTTCCGGCATGTGGCCATAGTGATAAGGGTTGGCAACGCCGGCGGCGCCGAACAGGTTCTTGCTATAGGCCTGGAACATCTTGTCCTCGGCCGCAAAGTGGGCGTCGGGCTCGTATTCTTCGCTGGAGAGGTGGGTATTCCATGGCGACAGGCTGGAGCCGCAGGTGATCCACAGGCCATTGACGGAAGAGGTGTCCACGTTGTGGTACGACACCAGGCTGAGCTTGCCGGTGGCCTTGTCCTGGTCAAGCGTCAGCACGGCGATGGGCGAGGGCAGCATGCCGTAGGCATCTTTGCCGGCGTTATCGCGCGTGGCGTATTCAAACTGCACCACGGCAAACACCGCATTGCCCTTGACACCCTTGACGCTGGTCTTGGGCAGCTTGAGCAGCGACGTGCCATCCGGGCTGTCCGAGAAGAAGTGCCGCGCCTTGGCCGGCACGGAGTTGTCCATGATGGGCTGGTTCAGGATGTTGTAGTAGCCGCCGGCCAGGGTCTGGCCGCCTTTGCCGTTGGGCACCATGTCACCGGTGACGAAGAAGGTTTCGTAGGCCAGCTGGTAGTCGCGCGTGCCCTGGTCCTTGAGTTGGACCTTGAGGCTGGAGGCCACGGTGGTGGTGGCCATGGCGGCGGCATTGGCCAGCGAAGGCGCGGCCATGGAGGTGAAGCTGGACGACAGATAGTTGCCCGCAGCCGCCGTGCCCGAGCTGGTGGCACAGGCCGACAGCAGCGAGCCGGATGCCAGCGCGCCCAGCGGCAGCATGGGAGCAGAGGCCAGGAACTTCAGGGCGCTGCGGCGTGTGGGGAGAGTGGGTGTGCTCATTATTCTGGGAGTCCTTGTTGAATGCGGTGATCGTGTGCAAACAGGCTGAGCGGCGCTGCGGCTGGGCGTGCCAGTGATGTGCCTGCCGGCCTGTGCTGCTGGATGTTAGAAAACCAATGTGACGGTTTCATGAAAGTCACCCGGGCCAAACCAGGCGCTGCTACCCGTCAGTGGAGGCCTTGAATAGTCGGGACGCCATCACCACCTGAGTCGCTTCATGTACAAAATCACTTTTGTACGGACTATTTCAGGACTGCTTTGCATGACCACCTCAATCAAGATCGACTTTGTTTCCGATGTTTCCTGCCCCTGGTGTGCGATAGGCCTTAAATCGCTGGAGCAAGCGCTGGAGCGCGTGGCCGGGGACATCAGCGCCGAGCTGCATTTCCAGCCCTTTGAGCTCAACCCCCAGATGGCGCCCGAAGGCCAGGAGATCACCGAGCACATCACCGAAAAATACGGCATCACGGCAGAGCAGGCCCAGGCCAACCGCGAAAATATTCGCGCCCGTGGCGAGCAAGTGGGCTTCAAGTTCAGCATGGCCGATGAGCCAGGCGGCGGGCGCAGCCGCATTTACAACACCTTTGACGCCCATCGTTTGCTGCACTGGGCCGAGCTTGAAGGGGGCGAGCGACAAAAAGCGCTGAAAGAGGCTTTGTTCAAGGCCTATTTCACCGATGGCCAGAGCCCGGCTTCGCACGAGGTGCTGTTGCGCGTGGCCGGTGAGGTTGGCCTGGACGTGGAGCGTGCCCGCGAAGTGCTGGCCTCCAACGCCTATGCCGACGAAGTGCGCGAACGTGAGCAGTTCTACCAGTCGCAGGGCATTCGCTCGGTGCCGGCCGTCATCATCAATGACAAGCATCTGATTTCCGGCGGCCAGCCTGCCGAGGTGTTTGAGCAGGCCTTGCGCCAGATCGCCGCGGCCGCCTAGGAGTACTTTGCTTTCAGGGTTATTGACGGCCTGGGCATGAGCCGCTCCACAGCGGGCGCAGCACTCGAGTATTCGCTTGGCTCAAATTGTTTCGCGTGGGGCGCATTCGTCACTGCCTTGGGCTGCGGCACATGAGGCGGTATCTTGGGCACCTGGGAATCGGGGCACCCACTTAACAAGACCATAGCCAAGACCATGGGCAAGATTGGTTTCATAGGACATCACTCCTGTGGCCACTCATCGGTGTGTACATATTGGCTGGGCAGCCATGGCGCTTGAGCTGATGGCGTCCACCCGTCATTGCTTCTGCAAAACAATTCTCAACAATATAACGAGGGCAGGGCGTTGCTGTCTGCCGGCCAGTAGACCTTGCGCCTGTCAGTGAATGCCGAGCCGTGGCGGTTATCGGTGTTGTCCTACAGCCGTCGGCCAGAGCTGGCGCCGAAAATCATTCAAAAACCAACAGGAGCTGACCATGCCGACTCGTCGCCAAGTAACCCGTATTTCCCTTGCCGCCATCGCGCTGGCAGCTGTGGCCGCCATGACGGGCTGCGGCATGATGAAACCGCAATCCAATCTGGTGGCCTTCACCACGCAGCTGCGCGCTGCCAATGAGGTTCCGCCCAATGCCAGCATGGGCTCAGGCTCGGTAGATGCCGTGCTTAACAAGGACACCAATCTGCTGCGCTGGAAGGTCAATTTCACCGGGCTGAGCGGCCCCGCCACGGCAGCCCACTTCCATGGCCCCGCCGCCATAGGCAGCAATGCCGGCGTGGTCCTGCCCTGGGCTGGCCCTATTAAAAGCCCTATGGAAGGCAGCGCCACGCTGACACCGGCACAAGCCGCTGACCTGATTGCCGGGCGCTGGTACGCCAATATTCATACGGCGGCCAATCCCGGTGGTGAGGTGCGCGGCCAGATGACGGCGCGCTATTGATGGCGCATGGCGCTTGATCGGTTTCCAGACGGCAAGCGCCGCGATATGGCTGGTAAATCCTAGGGAAACCACTTAGTCTTAAGTGGTTGTGGGCGCAACCAAGTGCTCGTATAGTTGCGTTCGCAACAATATGATTCTCTTGAATGCAGGTACATCCCCATGAACCCATCCTCTAAGCCTTGGCCCAACAAGGTGCCCGTCCTGATCGCCGGCGGCGGCCCCGTCGGCATGACGCTGGCGGCCTTGCTGGCGCGCTACGGCATTGCCAGCCTGGTGATCGAAGCCGACGAAGGCTATTGCGCCGGCAGCCGCGCCATCTGCATGTCGCGCCGCTCGCAGGAAATCCTCGGCTGGGTGGGCGCCGACCAAGCGCTGGTCGACAAAGGCCTGTCCTGGGTCGGTGGGCGTAGCTATTTTCGCGATCGCGAAGTGCTGCATTTCCAGATGCCCAGCGAACCAACCCAGCGCTACGCGCCCATGGTCAACATCCAGCAGTACTACGCCGAGGAGTACGCCCACAAGGCGGCGCTGGCGCAGGGCGAGCTGGTCGATGTGCGCTGGTCCAGCAAGGTGACGGCTGTGCGTCCTCGGGCCGACGGCGCCGAGGTGGAGATTCAGGCCGAAGACGGCATGCACACCGTGCAGGCCGACTGGGTCGTCGCCTGTGACGGCGGCCGCAGCACCGTGCGCGAGCAACTCGGCCTGCAGCTGGAAGGCACGCAATACGAAGGCAAGTACGTGATCGTGGACGTGGTGCAGAAAACCCAGCGCGAGGTGGAGCGCCTGGCCTGGTTTGACCCGCCGTCCAACCCCGGCTCGACCATATTGATGCATCGCCAGCCCGATGATGTCTGGCGTATCGACTACCAGATTCGTGATGACGAAGACCCGGTGGAGGCGGTGAAACCCGAAAACGTGCTGCCGCGCGTGCAAAGTCACCTCTCCATGATTGGCGAAAACGAGCCTTGGGAGCCGCTGTGGATTTCCATCTACAACGCCAAGTGCCTGACCTTGCCCAGCTACCGTCACGGCCGCGTGCTGTTTGCCGGTGATGCTGGCCATCTGGTGCCGATTTTTGGCGTGCGCGGACTCAACTCAGGCCTGGACGACGCCGGCAACCTGGCCTGGAAGCTGGCGCTGGTGCATCAGGGTTTGGCGGCCGATTCGCTGCTGGACAGCTATTCCAGCGAACGCGTGCAGGCCACGCGCGAAAACATCGCCTACGGCGCCAAGAGCACCGAATTCATGGCGCCGCCCGACTACGGCTTCAGGCTGCTGCGCGAGGCTGCGCTGCGCCTGACCACCGAAAACCCGGCCGTCAGCTCGTTGATCAACCCGCGTCAATCCACACCGGTGGAGTATCTGAACTCGCCGCTAAACCTGGAAGCGCAAGAGCAAGCCTTCCAGGCCGGTGCCTGCGCCGGCATGCCTGCGCCCGAGGCCAGGCTGCGCGCCTCAGGAGCGCATTCCCATCTGACGTCCCACTTTGGCGCCGGATTTGTGCTGCTTTATTTCGCCGATCAGCCTGGCTTGCCAGCGGCGCTGCAGGCCCTGGCCAGGCCAGATCTGGCCGGCCCCGCCGCGCTCAAGGTGATCGTCATCGCCCGCCAGGGTGAGCCCGATGTGACGACGCTGGTGGATGAACTCGGCCAGGCCCATGAGCGCTATGACGCGCAAAAGGGCACCATGTACCTGATACGACCCGACGGCTATGTGATGGGACGCTGGCGTGAGGGCAGCGCAGCGGCGGTGCAGGCCGCGCTCAAACCACTGACTGCCGCAGCCCTTTGATGCCCCTGGAGATCACCATGACCGAACACCAACTCGACCAAAGCTACACCGCGCTGGCGCAAGCCACGGCCCGCGTCGGCGAAGCCAAGGCGCCCTTGTTTCTGGCGACGCTGTCGCTGGCGCTGATAACCCGACAGGCCGATGCCGCCGAGGCTTTGGCCTTGATTTCCCAGGCCGAACGGCTGGCCCTGACCTGATTTGACCTGTTTCAAGTTCGCTGTTTTGACACTTAAAACCATCACCGGAGACTCCATGAAAGCCCTTCCCACCACCATCCGCCGCTCCCTGGCACTGCTGGCTTTCGCCGCCACCGCGGCCTCGGCCCAAAACTACCCGGTCAAGCCGATTGAATGGGTCGTGCCTTACCCCGCCGGCGGTGGCTCCGACGTGGTGGCGCGTTCGCTGACCGAAACCATGGGTCAGGCCCTGGGCCAGCCCATCATCATCAACAACAAACCGGGGGCCGCCACCAACATCGGTGCCGACTATGTGGCCCACGCCAAAGCCGACGGCTACACGCTTCTGACGGGCGACACCGCCACGCTGGCGGCCAACCCGGCGCTGTACGCCAAGTTGAATTACAGCGCCGAAAAAGACTTCGCGCCCATCGGTCTGCTGGCCCGTTTCCCCATGATTCTGGTGGTCAACCCGGCCATTCCGGTGAAGAACCTGGCCGAATTCATGGCCTGGGCCAAGACCCAGAAGAGTGGCGTCAGCTATGCCACGCCGGGCGCGGGCAGCCCGCACCACCTGGCCACCGAGCTGTTTCGCGGCACAACCGGCCTGAACCTGGTCCATGTGCCTTACCGGGGCGCCGCACCTGCGGTGCAGGATGTGGCCGGCGGCCAGTTGCCCTTCATGTTTGTCGATACGGCCAGCGGCATGGGCTTCATCAATGCCGGACGCCTGCGTGCCATCGGCATTGCCAGCCCGCAGCGCGTGAAAAATTTTGAAACCATTCCCACGCTGAACGAGCAAGGCCTCAAAGGCTTCGAGGCCTATGCCTGGCAAGGCCTGGTAGCGCCCACCGGCACGCCGGCCGATGTCATTGCCAAGCTGAACAAGACGCTGGTGGACGCGCTCAACTCCACCGCCGTGAAGGCGCGCTTCCAGGTACTGGGTCTGGAGCCCATCCCCAGCACGCCGGCACAGATGGCCGCCTATTCCAAGGCCGAGCGTGAAAAGTGGGCCCAGGTGATTCGCGCCAGCGGCATCAAGCTGGACTGAGCATGTTCGAGCTTGACCGGACCCTGACCTATCGCCTGCACCTGCTGCACAAGCTGAGCGACATTGAAAGTCAGCGCGCCTTTGTGGCTGGAGCCGGGCTGTCCATGAGCGTTGCCCGCTGCCTGACCGCGGTGGGCTCTTTTGCGCCGCTGTCGGTCAATGACCTGGCGCAAAAGGCCAACCTGGACAAGGGCCAGGCCAGCCGGGCCGCCCAGTCGCTGGTGGATCAGGGCCTGGTGCGCAAGGCCGCCAGTCCGACTGACGGCCGCGGCGTGGTGCTTACGCTCACGGCCGCAGGCGACACGGCATGGCGCCGCGCCATGCAGGTGGTGGAGCGGCGCAACCACGAAATTTTTGGCGTGCTGAGCAACGCCGAGCGGGAGCAGCTCAGCCACTTGTTTGACCGCGTGATTGCACAGTGCAAAGCGGGCGGCGATGGTGCTGCCGCTCAAGACGAATGAATTTCACCCCGGGAGTAATTTGATGAGTACAGCCAGTTTGCGTTACCAGTCTGGTTTTGGTAACGAATTTGTCAGCGAAGCCATTGCCGGCGCCTTGCCCGAGGGGCGCAACAGTCCGCAGCGCGCCCCCCATGACCTGTATACCGAGCTGCTGTCGGGCACCGCCTTCACCGCGCCGCGCGCCGAGAACCGCCGCACCTGGCTGTACCGGCGCCAGCCCTCGGTGGTGACGAATGGCTACCAGCCCTATGCGCAAGCCCTGTGGACCACGGGTGCCGCCGGCGGCGTCGTGGTGCCGCCAGATCCCTTGCGCTGGAGTCCGTTCCAGATGCCCGCCGAGGCGCTGGATTTTGTCGACGGCATGCGAACGGTGGCTGCCAACGGTGACGCCCACGCACAGACCGGCATCGCCGCTCATGTTTACCTGGCCAATCGTTCCATGACGCAGCGCGCCTTTGTCAATGCGGATGGCGAAATGCTGCTGGTGCCGCAACAGGGCCGACTGCTGCTGACCACCGAACTGGGCATCTTGGAGGTCGCTCCGGGCGAGATCGCCGTGATTCCGCGCGGCATGGCTTTTAGCGTGGCCTTGCCCGATGGCCCGTCGCGCGGCTATGTTTGCGAGAACTATGGCGCCGCCTTCCGCCTGCCCGAGTTGGGCCCGATTGGCTCCAACGGCCTGGCCAATGCGCGCGATTTTCTGGCCCCCACGGCGGCCTTTGAGGCGGCGGCGGGCGACTATGAAATCGTCAAGAAATTTGGCGGCCATTTCTGGACCACGACCCAGGCCAATACGCCTTTTAACGTGGTCGCCTGGCATGGCAACCTGGTGCCTTACAAGTACAACACCGCGCATTTCATGACGATAGGCTCGATCAGCTACGACCATCCGGACCCGTCTATCTTCACGGTGCTGACCTCGCCCTCGAACACCCCCGGCACGGCCAACTGCGACTTCGTGATCTTCCCGCCGCGCTGGATGGTGGCCGAAAACACCTTCCGTCCGCCCTGGTACCACCGCAACCTCATGAGCGAGTTCATGGGCCTGGTCTACGGCCAGTATGACGCCAAGCCCGAAGGCTTCAAACCCGGCGGTGCCTCGCTGCACAACTGCATGGTGCCGCACGGCCCCGACACCGAAGCCTTTGAAAAAGCCAGCAGCGCCGAACTGGCACCGCACAAGCTGGACAACACGCTGGCCTTCATGTTTGAAAGCCGCTATACCTTTGTACCGACTGCTTACGCCATGCAGGGCGGGGCGCTGGATGCGGCCTATGCCAATTGCTGGCAAGGCCTGAAAGACAACTTCAAAGGAAACCCATGATGAGCCCGACCGCTACAACTCTCGATTTCACCCACGACGCCTCAGCCAAGGCCTGGCTTGCGTCAGCCAACGCGCCCGACAGCGATTTCCCTCTCCAGAACCTGCCGCTGGGCGTGTTTCGCCGCGCCGGCAGCCAGGAGGCGTTTCGTCCCGGCGTGGCGATAGGCGACCAGATCGTGGATCTGCTGGCGGCACGCGCCGCCGGCGCCTTGCCCGCCGATGTCGCCGCCACGCTGGATGGCTGCGAGCGCGGCGAGCTCAACGCCTTCATGGCCCAGGGGCGCAGCGCCCGTGTGGCCTTGCGCCAGGCCTTGTTCCTGGGCCTGAGCGAGGGCAGCAGCCAGCAGGCCAGCCTGCAAGCCTGCCTGGTAGCCCAGGCCCAAGCCGAATACGCCGTGCCTTGCCGCATCGGCGACTACACCGACTTCTACACCGGCATCCACCATGCCACCAGCGTCGGCAAGCTGTTCCGCCCCGACCAGCCCCTGATGCCCAATTACAAGTGGGTGCCCATCGGCTACCACGGCCGGGCGTCTTCCATAGGCGTGAGCGGCCAGACCTTTCCCCGCCCGCTGGGCCAGACCAAAGGCCCTAACGAGGAAGTGCCTCAGCTGCGCCCCAGTCACCGGCTGGACTACGAGCTGGAGCTGGGCGTCTTTGTGGGCCGCGGCAATGCGCTTGGCGAGCCCATCGCCATAGACCGCGCCGAAGACCACGCCTTTGGCCTGGTGCTGCTCAACGACTGGTCGGCGCGCGATGTGCAGGCCTGGGAATACCAGCCGCTGGGCCCGTTTCTGGCCAAAAACTTCGCCAGCACGATCTCGCCCTGGATTGTCACCATGGAAGCACTAGCGCCATTTCGTGCGTCTTTTGAACGCCCAGAGACCGATCCGCAGCCGCTGCCTTACCTGGATTCAGCCAGCAACCGCCAGCAGGGCGGGCTGGATGTGGAGCTGGAAGTGCTGATCGAGACGCAGGCCATGCGCGATGCCGGTCTGGCGCCGCAGCGCCTGTCGCAGTCCAGCTACCGCGATGCCTACTGGACGGTCGCGCAAATGCTGACGCACCACACGGTCAACGGCTGCAACCTGCAGCCGGGCGACCTGCTGGGTTCGGGCACCCAGTCCGGCCCCAAGCCCGAGCAAGCTGGCTCGCTGCTGGAGCTCACATCGGGCGGCAAAACTCCGCTGACGCTGGCCAATGGCGAAACCCGCACCTTTTTGCAGGACGGCGACGCCATCATCATTCGCGGCCACTGCGAGCGCAGCGGTTTCAGGCGCATAGGCTTTGGCGACTGCCGGGGCCAGGTGCTGGCAGCGCGCGGCTAAAGCCTTGGCCGGCCTTTGGCGACCAAAGGCCGGCCGCTTTGGGGATATCGGATTGCTATTTAATTAATAGCTTTCTGCGCAAGCTACACCTGGGCTAGCAGGCTGCTGAAATACCTCGGAGCGGAGTCCGCCAATACGCAAGCTCCAACGTTTATCTCAGGTAGCCCATTTTTCCATCACCAGATA
>NZ_FOKZ01000051.1 GCF_900112285.1 Polaromonas sp. OV174
ACGGCGACCATGGCCGCCAAGCTGCAAACCGACCAAGCCAAGACGGCGTACCGAAAACGCAAATGGATTGCCGAGCCGCCCAACGGCTGGATCAAGAGCGTGCTGGGGTTGCGCCAATTCAGTATGAGGGGCCTGCACCGGGTACGCGCCGAATTCAAGCTCGTGTGCCTGGCCCTCAATCTGCGCCGGATGTGTTCAATGCAAAGCGGCTGAGGGCAACAACCAGCAAAAAATGCCCGCACCTGCCCCGCAGCAGGGCTCAAGGAGCCGCCCCAGCGCGGTCGTGCCGCGCCAAAACCATGATCGACTGCCACGGTAGCAACGAAAACAGCAAATGACCAAGCTCATCGAGCCTCAAATCCTTCTGCCGCGCAGACTCCTAGCAGCCAGATCTAAGGACTGAAAATTGGAAAGCCTATCTAATACCGCCCTGGCAACACTCACATCATTCATTGAATTTTGGGGGCAAAAAGAAATTATTGGTCTCTGCGTTGGCGCAGCAGGCAGTGCTATCTGGTATCGAGTCACTGGCGCAGAAGAACAGAAGCAAAAAAATAAGCAGGTAATTTCAATCATCCGTGCCGCCATCCAAGAAACATCGAGAATAGCAACTCAGAATCTCGGGATAGTTGACAACGAGTTAACCCGGCTACATTTAGAAAAATTGACTCTAGAGCCGCACACAGACTTCATCCCAACATCTGCAGATCTACTTCTTTTAGTGTCAAATTTCAAATTTAAGAAAAGCGTTGAGCTGTGGAGTTCTCTTAAGAAAATTGAATCTTTAAGCAGCCAAGCAGAACGGCTTGTCTTGGAAACAACTCAGCTAAGGCGAGCAATAAAGCTCGAAAATAGAGCAGAAATTTATCGTTTTGAATTGATCCCTTACCTGAGACAACATGATGAGCTTCATGCCCGGGTCATCAATCAAATCGTTGCTGAGTGCCAAACATCTAACGCCCTTCTAGAAAGTGTCAGAACCTAACAAGGCGTATATGGACGCCCCCACCAGTTCAAAGATTCCACCCATGAAAATTGAAATCGACGACCTCTCTCGCCCGGCAATACAGGCATTGCTGAATGAGCACTTGCAGAGCATGTATGAACTGTCCCCGCCTGAAAGCGTTCATGCCCTTGATCTTGAGAAGCTCCGCCAACCCGAGATCACGTTTTGGTCGGCCTGGGACGGCTCGCTGCTGCTTGGCTGCGGCGCCCTGAAAGAGCTGAACCCTAAGCATGGCGAGTTGAAGTCCATGCGCACGCCCAACGGACTCAGGCGCAGAGGTGCGGGACGCGCCATCCTGGCGCATGTCATTGAGGTTGCAAAGTCCCGCTCCTACGAGTGTTTGAGCCTTGAGACCGGCACGATAGACGCCTTCAAGCCAGCGCAAAGGCTGTATGAGAGCTTTGGCTTCGTCTACTGCGGGCCGTTCGGCGACTACGCTGAAGACCCGAACAGTGTTTTCATGACCTTGCGCATGTAAATGATGCGTACGGCCAACGCAAACCCTGGCGCCCCCTTTCTGGTTTGAATGGGAAGTGGTGAAGAGACTTCCCGCCTGACCTTGCCCGAATTGAAGCACTCGGCAAGGGATTCCTTTTCCAGGGGCAAGGTCAAGCAAAGAAACCGTCGAAGACGGGATAGGCATCAGCCTTACGGCTTATAGGCGATGACCTCGATCTCAATCTTGGTGCCGACCATGTTTGTCGCCTGTATGGTCGAGCGCGCCGGCTTGTTTCCGAGGAAGAACTCACTGTAAACACGATTGAAATCATGGAAGTCGCGTGCGTCATCAAGCCAGACCATGGTCTTCACCACGTCCTCTAGCGTGCAACCGGCCAATGCAAGTGCGTGAGCTACATTTTTTATCGTCTGGCGGGTTTGAGCTTCTATTCCCCCTTCGATAATGCGGCCGCTTTCGTCCCTGGCGACTTGGCCGGACACAAACACAAAGCCGTCAGCCTTCGTCACCAGTGAGCGCGGCAGTGTTCGTGTAGCCGCATTGCTCTCTTCAAAGAACGTGATCGTCATGTCGGATCCTTTCGCAAAAAGGACCCATCAATTCTATATTTCTCGTACGCATCAAGGCTTGCTTCGGGAAGCCTGCCAGGCGCCTAACCCGCCACAAAAACCCTCGCCTTGCGCGGCGTCACCACCAGCATGTCGCCTTCCCGCAAACCCATCTCCTGGTACTGCTGCGAAGGCATCTGGGCTTCGATGATGGAATCGCCCGACGCACTGCCCTTTTGCGCGTAGCCTTCGGCCGGCAGCAGCTCCAGCCGCGCGATCGGGCCGATGACGATGGCGCGCTCAAGACGCGCGACTATGCCTTCGGCGCCGGGTGAATAGCGCTGCACTTCCAGGTCGTGCGGGCGCACATAGGCAAAGGCCTTGGCGTCCTGGGCGTCGGCATGTTCGGGCGAATCGATGCGCAGGCCTTCGAGGTGCACCTCGCCCTCGTGAGCGCGGCCATGGAACAGGTTCACGTCGCCCAGAAAGCCATAGACAAAGGGGCTGGCCGGGTGGTCCCAGACCTGCTGCGGCGAGCCGATCTGCTCGACCTTGCCCTGGTTCATCAACACCACGCGGTCGGCCACTTCCAGCGCTTCCTCCTGGTCGTGCGTGACGAAAATGCTGGTGACATGCAGGTCGTCGTGCAGGCGGCGCAGCCAGCGGCGCAACTCCTTGCGCACCTTGGCGTCCAGCGCGCCAAAGGGCTCGTCGAGCAGCAGCACCTTGGGTTCTACCGCCAGCGCGCGCGCCAGGGCAATGCGCTGGCGTTGGCCGCCCGAGAGCTGCGAGGGGAAGCGGTCGGCCAGCCAATCGAGCTGCACCAGACTGAGCAACGAATGCACTTTCTCCTTGATCTGCGCTTCGCTGGGGCGCTGGCCGCGCGGCTTGACGCGCAGGCCAAAGGCGACGTTTTCAAACACCGTCATGTGGCGAAACAGCGCGTAATGCTGGAACACAAAGCCTACCTGGCGCTCGCGCACATGCACATCGGTGGTGTCTTCGCCGCTGAACAGGATGCTGCCGCGGTCTGGCGTTTCCAGGCCGGCAATGATGCGCAGCAAAGTGGTCTTGCCGCAGCCCGAAGGGCCCAGCAAGGCGACCAGCTCGCCCGAGCCTATGTCCAGACTGACGTCGCCCAGCGCCTGGAAGTTGCCGAACTGCTTGCTGACGTTGCGAATTTCTATGCTCATGGGGTTTCCTTTAGGCGTTTAGGCGGCAAGGGCGGCCTGGGGCCGGGGGCGCTCTGGCGGCAACTCGGCCGCCGCTTTTATTTCTGCTTCGTGGCGCCATTCGGCGACCGACTTGATCAGCAGCGTGACCAGCGCCAGGATGGCCAGCAGCGAGGCCACGGCAAAAGCGGCCACCGACTGGTATTCGTTATAGAGAATTTCCACATGCAGCGGCAAGGTGTTGGTTTGGCCGCGAATGTGGCCTGAGACCACGGACACCGCGCCAAACTCGCCCATGGCGCGCGCGTTGCACAAAATCACGCCGTAAATCAGGCCCCACTTGATGTTGGGCAGGGTGACATGCCAAAAGGTTTGCCAGCCGCTGGCGCCCAGCACGATGGCGGCCTGCTCTTCGTCATTGCCCTGGGCCTGCATCAGCGGAATCAGCTCGCGGGCGATGAAGGGAAAGGTCACGAAGACGGTCGCCAGCACGATGCCGGGCACCGCAAAAATGATCTTGACATCGTGCGCCTGCAGCCAGGGGCCAAACCAGCCCTGCGCACCAAACACCAACACATACATCAGGCCGGCCACCACGGGTGACACCGAAAACGGCAGGTCCACCAGCGTGGTCAAAAAGGCCTTGCCGCGAAACTCGTACTTGGCAATGGCCCAGGCCGCAGCTACGCCAAACACCAGGTTGAGCGGCACGGCAATCACGGCGGCAATCAGCGTGAGTTTGATGGCGCTCCAGGCATCCGGCTCCTGCAAGGCGGCCAGGTAAGCACCAAAGCCCTTGCGCATGGCTTCGGTGAACACCGCTGCCAGCGGCAGCACCAGGAACAGCAACACAAAGACCAGCGCGACCGTGATCAGGGAGTAGCGCACCCAGGGCGCTTCGGTGGTGCCGGCCCTGACGCGGCGCACCGCTTGTGAAGATGTGCGCAGCGAAGGGCCGCCCCGAGCAAGCACAGCCCCCTCGGGGGGCAGCGCAGTACGCGAAGCGACAAGCGTGGGGGCCTGTTTATCGTTCATGCGACAGCTCCCGCGTTGCGGCGCTGCCAGGCTTGCAGCGCATTGATGACCAGCAGCAGGATGAAGGACAGCACCAGCATCACGACGGCCACGGCAGTGGCGCCGGCGTAGTCGTACTGCTCCAGCTTGCCGATGATGATGAGGGGCGTGATCTCGGAAATCATGGGCATGTTGCCGGCAATAAAAATGACCGAGCCATACTCACCAATCGCCCGGGCAAAAGCCATGGCAAAACCGGTCAGCAAGGCCGGCGTGATGGACGGCAGAATCACCTTGGTAAAAATCTGCAGGCGCGTGGCGCCCAGCGAGGTGGCGGCTTCTTCGAGTTCTTTTTCCGCGTCTTCGAGCACCGGCTGCACCGTGCGCACCACGAAAGGCAAGCCGATAAAGATCAGGGCAATTACCACGCCGGCCGGCGTGAAGGCCAGCTTGATGCCCATGGGCTCCAGATACTGGCCCAGCCAGCCGTTGCCGGCCAGCAAGGCGGTCAGCGAAATGCCCGCCACGGCGGTGGGCAGGGCAAAGGGCAAGTCCACCAGCGCATCAACAATCTTCTTGCCCGGAAACTTGTAGCGCACCAGCACCCAGGCCAACAGCAGGCCAAACACCAGATTGACCACGGCCGCAAACAGCGAGGCGCCAAAGGTCAGGCGGTAAGAGGCCAGCACGCGCGGCGAAGTGACGGCCGCCACAAACTGCTCCCAGCTCAAGCTAAAGGTTTTGAAAAACAGTGCCGACAGCGGAATCAGGACGATCAGGCTCAAATAAAAGACCGTGTAGCCCAGCGTGAGCCTGAAACCAGGCAGCACGCGTTTGGCCGTTCGCTTGCTACCGACGTGCCTTGCCAGCGCCACCGCAGCAGGCGGCGTGGCGGAAAGTGCAGCGCTCATGACTTACTTGACGGTGTAGAGCTTGTCGAACTGGCCGCCGTCGTTGAAATGCACTTTTTGCGCTTCATCCAGGCTGCCAAACAACTCCTGCACCGTGAACAGCTGCACCGGCTTGAAGGTGGCGGCGTATTTCTTCAGCACCGCCTGCGAGCGTGGGCGCAGCGCATGGCGGGCGGCGATTTCCTGGCCTTCGTCCGAGTAGAGGTAGTTCAGATAGGCCTTGGCCAGATCGGCCGTGCCCTTCTTGGCCACGGTGCGCTCCACCACGGCAACCGGGTTTTCGGCCAGGATGCTGATGGACGGATAGATCGCATCGACCTTGCCTTCGCCAAACTCCTTGTTGACTGACAGCACTTCGGATTCGAAGGTGATCAGCACGTCGCCGATATTGCGCTGCAGGAAGACGGTGGTCGCGTCGCGGCCGCCCTTGCCCAGCACCGGCACGTTTTTATAGAGCTTGCCAACGAATTCGGCGGCTTGCGCGTCGCTGGCGCCCTTTTTCTTGGCATAACCCCAGGCCGCCAGGTAGGTGTAGCGGCCATTGCCACCGGTCTTGGGATTGACGACGATGACCTGGACGCCTGGCTTGATCAGGTCATCCCAGTCCTTGATGCGCTTGGGATTGCCATTGCGCACCAGGAACAGCATGGTTGAGGTGGTGGGCGAGGCGTTGTCGGGAAAGCGTTTGCTCCAGTCCTTGGCGACCACGCCGGCGCGGGCCAGGAATTCCACGTCGGTAGAGGTGTTCATGGTCACCACATCGGCATCCAGGCCGTCGGCCACCGAGCGCGCCACGGCGCTGGAGCCGGCATGCGACTGGTCGATCTTGACGTCCTTGCCACCGGTCTTTTTGTAGTGGGCGATAAAGGCCGCGTTGTACTCTTTATAAAACTCACGTGCCACGTCATACGAGCCATTCAGCAGGGTTTGTGCCGAAGCCATGCCACCCGCCGTCAGAACAAGGGTTGCCAAAGCGAGTTTGAGTTTTGAGGTCATGCTATTTCCAAAGATCCAAAAAATGAAGAAGAACTAGAAGTGAAAGAAGCTGAAGCGGCAGGGCCGGCATCTGCCAGCGCCACCGGGCCGGTCAGCGACTGCAGCAAGGCCAGGCCCAGTGGCCATTCGCCGTGGCCGGATTCGATGTTGATGTGGCCGGCATCCTGCAGGCGCACAAACTCGCTGCCCCAGGCCCTGGCGTAGGCACCGGCCAGGCGCACCGGGCAGAAGGGGTCGTTGCTGCTGGCCACCAGCACATTGCGGTAAGGCAGGCGCTGGTAGGGCACGGGCGCAAAGTCGCTCAGGATGGCACGGCGTTCCGGGTCGGCCGGCGCCACCAGCAAGGCGCCCTGAATCCGCGCTGCGGCCTCGGGTGGCAAATGCGCGGTGGCGATGCAGCCCAGGCTGTGCGCCACCACCACCACCGGCTCGTTTTGCAGCAAGATGGTGCGGGCAATGCTGGCCACCCAGGCCTTGCGGCTGGGCGTGACCCAATCGTCTTGCTGGACCCGCACGGCGCCGCTCAGGCGCTCGGCCCACAGGCTCTGCCAGTGACCGGGGGCTGAGCCTTGCCAGCCGGGGACGATGATGTAGCGCACGCTGTGAGACCGATCGTTGCGCGATTACTTGTTCGGCTGGGGCGTGATGCGCAGGTAAGGCTTGATGGCCTTCAAACCCTTGGGAAAGCGCTGAGCCAGTTCGGCCGGATCCTGCAGGCTGGGCACGATGATCACGTCGTCGCCGTCTTTCCAGTTCACCGGCGTCGCCACCTTGTAGCCGTCGGTCAGCTGCAGCGAGTCGATCACCCGCAGGATCTCGTCAAAGTTGCGGCCGGTGCTGGCGGGGTAGGTGAAGGTGGTGCGTATGGCTTTCTTCGGATCGATGATGAAGACGCTGCGCACCGTGGCCGTGGCGCCTGTGCTCAGGGCGTTGGGGTGAATCATGTCGTAGAGCGTGGCCACCTTGCGGTCGGCGTCGGCCAGGATGGGGAAGTTCACCGTGGTGTTCTGCGTCTCGTTGATGTCCTTGACCCATTTGCCGTGCGCGTCCAAAGGATCCACGCTGATGGCGATGGGCTTGACATGGCGTTTGGCGAATTCGCCACTCAGCGCCGCCGTTTTACCCAGCTCCGTGGTGCAAACCGGCGTGAAATCTGCCGGGTGCGAAAACAGCACCACCCAGGAGTCGCCTGCCCATTCGTGAAAGGAAATCTTACCGGCGGTGGAGTCTTGCGTGAAGTCAGGAGCGGTGTCGCCGAGTCTGAGAGTCGTCATGGTTTGCGCCTTGTTTTTGCTAGGGATTAGCCATTGTGGGCAGCAAACCTTAAAACTCAAAAGAATATATAGCTCTTAATTTATGGCGATTAAAGAATATAAGAAGAAAGCCCCATCACTGCGATGCCAGCAGCATCGGGATCGTTGATGGGCATCAGGCCGCGAGCAGCCCCAGGAACGATGTTTTTAATAGCTGGAGGCGCCCGTCCCTCTTGGGCTAGAGGCCTATTTCACCTGATTAGCGACTTGCCTCAGACATGCGCAGTATGGTCAGAGGCTG